>NZ_KV810513.1:0-87155 GCF_001812805.1 Corynebacterium sp. HMSC078H07
ATATCAGGTGTCTACCAAACAGGGGTCAGGTCCGTTGGCTGTTTTCTCGTTCTGCGACGACGAACCCGACGATGGCACGCGAGTACAGATCAATCACCATGTGTAACGCGAAGGTGTGTCCGTAGCACGGGCGAGGCAAAACGTAATATCCCAGCACAACACCTTCCCAGGGTCGATGGGCCATATCTACCTACCAGCGTCAGCTAACTTGGCCCGGCACTACCGCTCGTTAGATGTACAGCTAAGGAACGGGAAATATAGTGATATAAAGCACTGTCTAGAAAATTTCCTTGCGCATATCCATGTATGCACATACACTCTATTTCAATTGATGTATGTGCATCAATTGAAATATCCAAGCCGACACCTGACACCCAAGAGAGTCCCCTTCTAAGTCGAACACGAAGGAGCAATCATGTCCCAGGCAGCAACGACTGAGGCCATTCCCGCCCGCACTCTCAGTGCGTCGTGGGCGCAGGTCGCAGCGATTGTCGCTGCGGTCGACACCACACTAGGTAAGTGGCTGCTTGACAACTACAATATCGGCCTTACTGAGTACCGAGCCGTGCTCCATCTGAGCCGGACATCCGATCGGGAGCTGCGGATCACCGAGCTTGCGAACCGGGTCGGCCTTACTCAGAGCTCGGTAACCCGACTGGTCGAACGAATGGAGGCCAAGGGGCTGGCATTCCGGGACACCTGCCCAGATGATGGGCGAGGGGTCTTTGCAGTTATTACCGACGCCGGTCTCAAGGTCGTGACAGAAATCCACGAGCCATACGAAACGAAGATCTGCGAGCTTCTCAGTGATGCGGCCAAAAATTACCCGCAGCTGAACCTGGTTGATCTCGACCAGTCATTCCGGACAATCAGCAAGCTCATCTCCTAAGGGGCCCAGCGTTTCCGGGGTCGACCCACACACCTATATATGTATGTACATACACGCTCTGAATCGAAAGGCCTGATCCATGACCACGAAAATTGATGTTTTTATCGACTACGTCTGCCCGTTCTGCTTCCTCGTGGAGGGAGCAATCGACGAGCTTAAGCGAGACCGTGACGTCGAGGTAACCATTCGCCCCTTCGAGCTACGCCCTCACCCTGTTCCTACTCTGCGGCCAGAAGATGACTATCTACCGCGGATCTGGAAGGACGCGGTTTACCCGATGGCCGAGCGCCTGAACGTGTCAATCAGCCTCCCGACGATCTCTCCGCAGCCACGCACCGAGAAGGCGTTCATGGTACTCCAGCTGGCCCAAGAGCGCGGTAAAGCCGACGCGTACTCCGAGGCAATGTTCAAAGCGTTCTTCCAGGATGACAGGAACATCGGCGATGACGACGTGATCGTTAACGTCGCCACTTCCGTAGGTCTTGACGCGGGCGAGGTTGAAGCCGCTCTGCATAGCGAGGACCGACGAGCCAGGCAGCAAGCCGGCCAGGACTATGCAGTCAACACCGTCGGCATCACCTCTGTGCCGGGCTTCATGGTCGACGGTTATCTTCTGTCCGGAGTCCCCAGCGCTACACGGCTAAAGAAGACCGTCGACGACCTGACCATCAACACTGCCCCCCGCGAGGCTCGCCCATGAACACGACTGCCCCGGAGGCCCTCGTCGAGGTCATGGACCAGGCCGTGGAAAGGTGTGTGGAGCACGTTGAGGCCGGGGGGTTGCCCTTCGTCGGTGTAGTCGTCGACGACTCGGGCATCATCTCGAATTTCGGAGTCAACCGAGTCCGGGAGACTCGCGATCCAAGTGCTCACGCGGAGATCGTCGCCATGCGTGAAGTCCTCAACGACCGGGAGGATCTATCCGGAACCATATTGCTCGCCACCGGCGAACCTTGCGGGCTGTGTTATCGCTTTGCTCTCGACCACGGCATCGAAGCCGTCTACGTGGCCGTCGACCGTGATGCCGTCGCCAAATGGGGATTCGACTATCGCACCAGTTATCCCTCGCTGGGCATCACCGATGAACTCCGGTCTGCCGTCTTCCATGATCTGCCCGTCGAGCGCGGCAATGAGCCGTTCTCCCGATACCTCCAGACACAAAACAAACGTGGACGCTGATCAGCGCTCCTGCACACCCTTGAAAGGACACTTACCATGAGTTGGCTCTACCTCGGAATCGCTGTCATCTTCGAAGTCGCAGTAGGCATCTCCGCCGGAAAAGCACAAGGCTTCACCAACTTTTGGTGGAGCGTTGCCACCCTCGTCAGCGGCGGAATCGGCACCTTCTTCCTCAGCCTGGCCCTGCTGACCTTCGACGTCGGTGTCGGCTATGCGCTGTGGACCTCTCTGTCCGGCGTCGGAATTGTCATCCTCGGCGCGCTATTCCTCTCTCAGAAGCTGACGTGGAAGAAGCTGCTGGGTATCGGCATCGTCATCACTGGCGTCGTCGGGCTCAACCTCGCCGGCACTGTCTAACAACTCCCCCTCGCCCCATCTTCAGAAAGGACTGCAGTCATGTCCACCAATGCGACCCGCGGCACTGCCGCCCCAGAAACCACCGAGAAAAACGCCAACCCCTGGCTGGCTCTACTACTCGCCGGAGGATTTGAAGTTGGATACGCTCTAAGCGTCAACGGCAGCGAAGGCTTCACCAACCTCACGTGGTCCCTCATAGCGATCGTTTTCTTCCTCTGTACTCTGTTCTTCCTCAGCGTGGCTCTGAAGAAGATCGACGTGGGTATCGGCTACGCCGTTTGGGCCGGAATCGGCGCCGTCGGCGCCGCCCTGCTGGGCCCCGTATTCTTTGATGAGACCCTCACCCTCGTGAAGGGATTCTGGCTGACTGTCATCATCGGTGGTGTCATCTGGCTCAAACTCGCCGACAGCCCGAAACTCGAGGCGAAAAAGAGTGATACCCGGACCGCCGTGGCCTCGGAACAGCACCAATAACAACCCGTCGGCCTACCCTCGCCCGCTCCGTGGTTCAAACCGCCCCGGCAGATGGCAGCAGGGTCGCCGCTTTCTACACCTGGTCTGCGGTCGACGGTGACGACATGGGAAATGGACGTCTATGACGGTGTGAACGAAGACCTAACCCCCGACGTGTCTACTTTCCGGGGGTCAGGCCCGAATTGGCCTTACCGCACCAACAACAGTCCTCCTACCACAGACCTAGGACTATCCGGTGTTGATTTCATCGATCGGGCTGTTGGAACCGATTCAAAATCAAGATCACGGCATTATCCCAGGCTGCTCCGGGAATCCGTATCGATTTATCCACACGAAATGTCCCTTAACCCGTATAAGCCCAGACCTAAAAGGCGTCACACCCAGGGCGTGTTACACCCACCCAACAGCCCCAGCACACCACCACCAGCAGGTCTGGACTTCCACGTCTGGACACATAGAAAGAATGCCACCCCCATGAGGCAGGAATCAGGTTATGCCCATCTCACTTTCGTCGATCCCACGTTGTTTCCTTTCCCGCCGCTTTAGTCTTAGTTATGGAAGGCCCTTTCGTCTAACCAGGAGCGTGCGATGCGGATACGTCGTTCTCAAACTGTTGCCTTGACTGTAGTGGTTATAATCGCCGTATTTGTCGGGGCAGTAGCAGTGTGGTTCGCTGTCCCGTATTCACCGCTGAGGTCTGAGTTTTCGCGGGACGTGGAACGGGCCCAAGCAGCAGCTTATACAGATTCTGCTGATGTGTTTGTTGAGGAAGATTTCGCCGCTTTCCCAGCCGCGATCCAAAACTACATTCAGCGCAATGGTTATATCGGTACGCCAAAGTATTCGTGGGTTCATCTAGAGTTTGCGGACGTTGACTTCCGCCAAGGCAAGGATGGGCGGAAGCTGATAATCGATTATGACCAGTACAACTTCGCTGCCGAGCCGCGCAGGCTGGCCTTGGTAGAAAGTGCAGTGGCGGGGGTACCTTTTCAGGGATATGACTATTTCGCTGACGGTAAGGGCGGGATGAAAGGCGTCATCGGCAAGGCAGTTACGCTGTTTGATGAACGCGGTCCTGAGATGGATAAAGCAGCACTCGTGACGTATCTCGCGGAGTCGCTGTTTATTCCGCAGAGCCTGTTGCGAAACGACATCGAGTTCACCGAGCTTTCTGAACGGGAAGTCGAAGCGACCTTTACTTACGAGGGCATCACGGTAAGTGGCGTGTTCACCTTCAATGAAGCCTATGAAATGGTGGAGTTTAGGACGCACGATAGGGCAGTCGCTGGTGAAGACGGCACGATGACCCAAGTGGATTGGACAGCGAGGTGTGCCGACTACCTACCCGATGCCCACGGCATTCGTTTGCCGCGCACGTTCCAAGCAGTGTGGAACTACCCTGAGCAGGATCTCGTCTACTTTGATGGTTCTATTAGCAGGGCGACATTCGGCTAAGTCGGCATGGCGCAGTAGACATCACGACCAAGCATAAGGCAGGCTTAGATTCCCAATACGGTCTTAGCGATGAGGAAATAGATAATCAGGCCCGTGGCGTCGCAGAAGGTCGAAATAAACGGATTGGAAAATACCGCCGGATCGGCCCCAATAGTCTTGGCCACGATGGGCATGAGTCCACCAACAGTCGCAGAGATGGAGCAAATTAAAAACAGCGTTGATCCGATAACAATGCCGATATCAGCGCCGTACACCACCGTGGCAAGACCGAGCCCCGCCAGCCCAAGCACCGCACCCAAGAGCATTCCGACGCGTAGCTCACTCCACAGCACAGAAAGAATGTCCCGCGTGCGGACATCACCGAGGGCTAAGGCACGGGTGACCGTGGTCGCTGCTTGATTGCCAGTGTTTCCACCGGTTCCGGTCAGCAGCGGGATAAACAAGGACAGGACAACTGCCTTAGAGAGCGTGTCCTCAAAGGAATCGAGTACTTGGACCGTGAGCAGTGCGGACACTGCCAAAACAAGCAGCCAGACAATGCGGGAACGCACGAGCTTGAGAAGGGGAGTGGACAAGTAGGGCTGCTGCAGCGCTTCCGTACCACCAGCACGTGCTGAGTCCTCGCTGTCGGCTTCCTCGACGATGTCAGTGGCGTCATCGAAGGTCAGCAGACCCACCAGACGGTGCGAATCATCCACAATGGGAAGCGCCAGCATATCCAACGGTAGGAACCATCGGACGGTTTCCTCGGCATCGGCGCTGGCATAAGCAAAGAGAGGTTCCTGCATGATGGAAGCGATCTGCACCCCGGATTCCGCCGTGAAAATTTCCCGCAGGCTCACTACTCCCACCAACCGGCGGTCGGGGCGAGTTACCGGCACCGTGTAAATGGTCTCTAGTTCATCCGATTGCGCTCGTAGCGTGTCCAATGCCTCGTCGACGCTCATATCGGGGTGAATATCGGGAACCTCAGGGGACATGCGGCGGCCTACTGACCGCTTGGGATAACCCAGAATCACCCCAGTGACATCGCGTTGGGTTTGGGTCAGCGAACGCAGGAGACGGTCGGCAATCTCTGCCGGGAGCTCATCCAAGAGTGCCACGCGGTCTTCCGGTTCAAGTTCATCGAAGAACTCGTAGACATCGGCGTTGCCCAGCTCATCAATGATGTCCGCCTGGTGTTTGGCATCCAGTGCATCGAAGACAGCGATGGATTTTTCGCGCGGAAGTAAGCGAAGAGCCAGTGCCGCGCGCAGCGCATTCTGGCGCTCCACTATGGAAATGAGCTCCTTGCGCGGAACCTTGGCTAGGAGTTCCTGCAGTTGTGGGGCCTTCTGAGGATCGATGGCATCCTCTTGCTTAAGCCATGCCTCGACGATATCGCTAGCCTGCTCAGTAGTCTCCGCCATGGCTCCATCCCTGCCCTTCTTGCTTTATCAATGGTCTCCAGCCATTTAAGACTACGCGAGAGCTCACCTCTAGGGCGGTGGCTAATAAAAGGCTTGTTCCTTCATGCGAGTGAGAACATTGTGTGCCGAAATGAGGCACATCGGCACACCCACGCCCGGGACAGTGGTGCCGCCGGCGTAATAGAGATTGCTCAGCGTGCGCGACTGGTTCCGGCCGCGGAAAAACGCGGACTGTCGCAGCGTATGGGCAGGTCCCACGGCGCCACCGGACCAGGAATTGTACTGCTCGGCAAAGTCGCCGGGGCCGAGCGTACGCTTGACGACGACTCTCCCCTCCAGATCCTTAATCCCCAACCAGGACCCCAGTTGCGCCACGGCAGCGTTAGCAATGGCATTTACGCGGGAAGATTCCTTAGCACCATAGGCATCGCCATGACCATAGGATTCGTCCGCCGGGACGGGAACGAGGATAAAGAGGTTCTCGCACCCTTCCGGCGCCACAGTGGAATCGGTGGCGGAGGTCTTCGACACATAGATCGACTCTGAGGCTCCCAGCGGCCGGCTCGCCTCTGGGCCGTGGTAGACCGCCTTGAAATCCGGGGCCCAGTCAGTGCTGAACAGGAGCGTATGGTGCGCAAGCTGCGGAAGAGCGCCTTTCACCCCAAGGAGTACCAAGATGGTGCCCAGACCAGGGTCACGGCGGGCAAAGTAGCGTTCCGGATACGTCTGCATTTCCCGTGGAAGCAGAGCAGTTTCCGTGTGGCGTAGGTCCGCGGCGGAGACAACGGCGTCGGCGGGGATTGTGCGGCCGTCGTCCAGCGTGACGCCTGTCGCGCGCCCGTGCGCATGGTTGATCGCTACCACCGCTGTGCCTAGCTCGAAGGTGGCGTCGGCTGCCTGCCGCGCGATGGCGTCGACAACGGCAGCGAACCCACCCTGCGGATAGCGCACGCCCTCCACCAAGTCGGTATGGCTCATGAGGGAATACAGCGCTGGTGCAGCCTTCGGCTCAGTGGAGAGGAACACCGCCGGGTAGGTCAGAATTTGTCGCAGCCGGTAATCCTGAAATCGCGCTGCCACCAGACCATCGAGCGAACGCGTCAACAGCATCGCGAGCGTGCCCAGGCGCGTGAGCACATCTTTGCTGAGAAGCTGCGTGGGGCGGGAGAACGTGGTGTAGAGAAAGTTGCGCAAGGCAACAGCATACACTTCGGAAGCTCGCGCGAGATAAGCGCGCACCTTGGCGCCAGCGCCCGGCTCAAGGGAGTCAAAGAGACGGGCTACCTCGTCTACGCCTGTTTCCACGTCAAGAAACTCGCCGTCCTCGTTGTAGACGCGGTACGCCGGGGAGAGGTCAACCAGGTCCAGTTCGCGCTCCGTACTGGTGCCGCAGGCGCGGAAAAACTCATCGAAGGCCTCCGGCATGAGGTACCACGAAGGGCCGGTATCGAAGCGGAAGCCATCGACGGACAGGCTGCCCGCGCGTCCGCCAACGCTGCGTTGCTTGTCGACGACCGTCACCCGCATCCCTTCCCGCAACAGCAAAGCCGCGGTGGCTAGACCTGCAATACCAGCGCCGATCACAACGACATGTTTGGTCATGTTTTTAACCTTTATTCCTTACCGCGAGTGCTGCGGCGCGGCTAACAAGGACAGCTTTCCGCGCTGCTGGAATGCTGACGCGCGTAGACATGATGTCGTGCGCAGGAGTGGACTCGAGGAGATCCGTGAGCTCCGTAAAGAGGGCCGTCGCTGCGGCTACCCCTACTCGCGAGCTCAGGGGAAGCAGTCCCGTGGCGGTGCGCGCATGAGCTAGGTCCTCGCGGATGTCCGCAACGATTGCGGCCTTCGTCTCCTCATCGAGCTTGTCCGGTTCCCGCAGCGTGGGAAAGTAAGCACGGCCCAGCTCGCTGGAGTCTTCGTGCAAGTCCCTCAAGAAATTGATCTTCTGAAATGCCGCACCCAGGCGCATGGCACCTTCTTCGACGCCGTCGGGCCGAGGTGCACCGGCATAAAAAGCATCCAGACACAGCAGCCCAATGACTTCGGCAGAGCCTCGAACGTAAGTCTTAAAAGACTCTGCGGTGTGGACAGTGCGTGTCAGGTCGGAGCGCATCGAGGAAAAGAACTGTGCCACGTGTTCATCCCTAAAGCCGCAGCGGCGTGCCGAGAGCGCATAGGCGTGGACTATAGGATCGGTGTGAAAACGCTGGGAAGGTGCGGCGCGGACGGTGGCCTCGTAGGCGTCGAGAAGCGGGGCAGCAACCTGGGGATCCAACCCAGCATCGACGATCTCATCCGCAGTGCGCACCATGGCATAAAGATTGCGAATATCTACTCTCACCTGTGGGTTAAGCAGCCGGGTGGCGAGGGAAAAGCTGGTGGAATAATGCCGCATCACCTGCGCCGCGGCAGCTTCGGCGCTGCGGTCGTAGCGTTCCAAAGCCAAAAGAGATCCGCGCATACGCCATATTTTAGACCACACGCGTCACACATTTAACCCAAGGCAAGATAGGGTAGTGACGTTACTTTCCCTATCTATAAGGAGAACACGTCCATGACCACCCCAACGATGACTGCTGCGGCCCGCGCCGTCGACCTGTTTAAGCAATACGGTCAGGGAGACACCGCAGTGACCGCGTTGGACCACGTCAACGTTGAGTTTGCGCGCAACGCCTTCACTGCCATCATGGGCCCTTCTGGTTCTGGCAAGTCCACGCTCATGCACACCATGGCGGGCCTAGACTCCGCTACTTCCGGCTCTGCCTTTATCGGTGATACCGACATGTCCCAGCTCAGCGACAAGGACATTACTGCCTTGCGCCGTGACCGTCTGGGTTTCATCTTCCAGTCCTTCAACCTCGTCCCGACGCTCACCGCGGCGGAGAACATCACCCTGCCCACTGACATCGCGGACAAGAAGGTGGATCAGGCGTGGTTTGATGAAATCACCACGCGCCTGGGCCTGGCCCAGCGTTTGAGCCACCGCCCAGCAGAGCTCTCCGGTGGTCAGCAGCAGCGCGTGGCCTGCGCCCGCGCGCTGGTCTCGCGCCCAGAGATCATTTTCGGTGATGAGCCCACCGGTAACCTGGACTCCAATTCTTCTGCCGAGGTGCTCGATATTTTGCGCACCGCTGTGGACCAGGATGAGCAGACCGTCGTCATCGTTACCCACGACGCTAAAGCGGCGTCCTACGCTGACCGCGTGGTCTTCCTTGCCGATGGTCGCCTCGTCAACGAGCTGCACAACCCGACCATGGAGTCCATCCACGCTGTGATGGCAGAAATCGAGGGCTAAAGCATGGCCACGAAGAACACCATGCGCAGGGTATCCGTGCGCAATATTCTCGCGCACAAACTGCGCCTTGCCCTCACGCTCCTAGCCGTGGTGCTGGGTACCGCGTTTATTTCCGGCTCCTTCATGTTCACCAACGCGCTGTCGAATACCTTCGACTCTGCCGTTGACACTGCCTTCACTGGCGTGGACGCAGCGGTAAGCCAGAAGGAAGACGGCCCCGCACTCGATCAGAAGATGCGGGAGGACATCGCCAATGATCCCGACGTGCGCGCGGTCAACATTCAAAGCAGCCAGACCGTCGTAGCGGCTAACGAGAAGTCCGAGGCCTTCCAGACCGGCGGCGGCACCGCCAGCGTTGAGCCCTACTATCCGGCTGATCAGTCGGTCGGCGAGCCCGCTGAGCTTGTCGACGGCTCCGAACCCCACGGCACCGCTGAAGTTCTCATCAATGACTCCGCCGCCGAGAAGTTCGGCATTCACGTGGGCGATACTCTCGTCGTGGTCCACCCGGACCAGCGTGATGAGGTGAAAGTGGTGGGCGTCGTCAAGCCTGCCGTGGACCAAGGCGCGAGCCTGACCCTGCTGATGGACCACGCGGGATTCACCGAACGCTACGGCGACTCATCCCAGCTCAAGGTCGCCGCAGCTGACGGGGTCAGCGCTGAGGAGCTCGTGGATCACCTCAACGAGACTTTCGACGTCGATGCTGAGGCCGGCGAAGAACTGGCCAAGGAAATTTCCGACCAGATTTCCTCTGCGCTGAAGTTTGTCAACTACTTCCTCATCGCCTTCGGCCTCATTGCGCTGCTCGTGGGTACGTTCATCATCGCGAATACGTTCTCCATGATCGTCGCTCAGCGGACCAAGGAATTCGCGTTGCTGCGAGCGCTGGGTGCTTCCCGCGGCCAGATCACGCGTTCTGTTGTCACCGAAGCCATCATCGTGGGCCTCGTGGGCTCCGCAGTGGGCGTGGTGGCCGGCGTGGGTCTCGTCGCGGCCATCAAGGCAGTCTTCTCCGCGCAGGACATGCCAATGGGTGGCGGTCTGGGTCTGAGCGTGAGCGCCGTTGTCGTGCCGCTCATCCTGGGTACGATCGTCACCGTAATTTCGGCATGGGCGCCGGCGCGTCGCGCAGGTGCCGTTGAACCTGTTGAAGCCATGCGCACCACTGAGTCCGCTGCGGGTTCCTCCTTGCTCGTGCGTACGGTTCTGGGCGCGTTGCTGCTCATCACCGGCATTATCTTTGCGGTCTTGGGCGTGCTTCTCGACGTCTCCACAGGCATCCGCGCCTCTCTCGTCGGTCTCGGAGCGTTAAACCTCATTGTTGGTTTCTTCCTCGCTGGCCCCGCGATCTCGCTGCCGATCGTGCCCTCGATTGGGCGCGTCGTGGGCGCACCCTTCGGCGCGGTGGGCAAGTTGGCCGCCACGAACTCCGCGCGCAACCCGCGTCGCACCGCAGCTACGGCCTTTGCCTTGATGTTGGGTGTTGCCCTAGTGACCGCGATCGGCATGCTGGGCGCGACGATGAAGGCTTCCGTATCTGATGTCATCGACGAGGATGTGCGCGCCGACTTCCTGTTGACCGGCCCGACGACGGGCAATTTCCCCACGCCTAATGAAACCGTCGATCGCGCCCGCGATGCCGAGGGCGCGGGCCAGGTCGTGGCACTGAGTTCCGCACCTATCATGGTGGATGGCCAAGCCTCAATGAACTATGGCCCGCAGGTGGCTTTCAGCCAGGTTATCGGTAGCAACGCCGACGACATCCTCAACCTCACCGTCGTGGAAGGTTCCCTCAAGCTGGGCGACGAGAAGGGCTTCATTGCGGATACGGCGTTGGCGGAGGAGCAGGACTGGCAGGTCGGCCAAACCTACGAGCTCACAGGCCCTGACCCCACCCGCACCAGTGAGGTGACGCTCATCGGTACCTATGAGCCCTCCCAGATGCTGCCGCGTCTGGCGCTGTCCGAGTCCGCGGCAACCGAAGTTGTAGACCCGTCGAGCCTTGACATCATGATGGTCGCCGTCAACGCGGCCGAGGGCTTCGACACGGAGGAGCTGCGAACCAACCTGGAGGAATCCGTCAAGGACCTCGTCGTGGTGCAGGTGCGCACCGGCGCCGAATTCGCCGGCGAGGCAGCCGGCATGATCGACCAGATGCTCACCATCCTCTACGCGCTGTTGGCGCTGGCGGTCATTATCGCCATCCTGGGTATCGTGAACACATTGACGTTGGGCGTCATTGAGCGCCGCCAGGAGATCGGCATGTTGCGCGCCGTGGGTACTCAGCGCCGCCAGATCCGCACGATGATCACGGTGGAATCGGTCCAGATTGCCTTGTTCGGCGCCATCATGGGCATGATCCTCGGCCTCGGATTGGGCTGGGCATTCATCTCCGTGCTTGCTGATGACGGCCTCGATTCCCTTACCGTGCCCTGGCTGATGCTCATCATCATGCTGGTTGGCTCCGGCATCGTGGGCGTACTTGCCGCCATCTGGCCGGCACAGCGCGCGGCGAAGACTCCGCCGCTCGACGCCATCGCCGACTAGCCTGCTGGCCTAGGAAAACTCAGGCAAGCAGGGAGCCGACCCAGGCTCCGCGCCAGGCCACCGCGATGCCGATGCCTATAGTCCAGAACAGATAACGCGCCAAGCGCCACCAGCGCTTGGCCTTTATCATTTCTCCGAGTTCTTTGGCCATCGTGGACCAGGTTGATAAGCCGCCCGCTAATCCTGCGGCCAGGAGCGGGAGGAAATACTCAGGGGCTTGTGTATGTGTGGCGTAACCATAGGCCACGCCGGCGAGCGCCGCGCCGGTGATATTTGCCGCGAATGTGCAGGTGGGGGAAGGCAAAATGCGGGTAAATGTGAAACGTGCGCAGCCTCCCACAAACCCGC
Organism: Corynebacterium sp. HMSC078H07; assembly: GCF_001812805.1. GTDB lineage: Bacteria > Actinomycetota > Actinomycetes > Mycobacteriales > Mycobacteriaceae > Corynebacterium. The sequence continues at coordinate 11,960 of NZ_KV810513.1, forward strand.
CAACAAGCACGGCGAGGGCGGAGATGATGATCATGCGGGCCTCCGGGAGACGTCGCCAAGCAGGTACGCCCCTGTACACCCCACCACGGTGGCCAGGACGTAGGCGCCTGCCTGTGCTGGGCCGAAGCCAGAGGTGAAATAAGCAAACGTGGCGAAACTGGTGAAGCCGCCGAGAAAGCCCGTACCCCAGAAGGCTGGCGGCTTGGCATATCCCATAATGGCGCTGCCCACGATGTTGATGAGCAACAGCGGCAGCGCGCCGCCGCCGAGGAGAGTGGAGAGGACGAAACGAGTCAGCGCCCCGAGCGCCGCCCCGCAGCCCACAAGAATGGTCTGTGGCATGGCGACCATCCTAATTGGGATGCGAAACCTCCGCGAAGCAGGCAAGCTAAAGGTACATCCACGTCTCAAGGAGGACCTCATGGCACACGAGCGCGCCGGCCACCCAGCCCAGCCTTCCGATCTCATCGACATCGCGGAACTGGTCACCGCCTACTACACCCGAACCCCCGATGCTGACAATCCTGACCAGCAGGTTGCCTTCGGCACCTCCGGTCACCGCGGTTCCGCTTTGGATACCGCGTTTAACGAGGCCCACATCCTGGCTATCACCCAGGCCATCGTGGACTATCGCGCATCGCAGGGCACGAGCGGTGCCATCTTTATCGGCCGCGATACTCACGCTTTGTCCGAGCCCGCCATGGTCTCTGCCCTCGAGGTCCTCCTTGCGAATGAGCTGGAGGTTCGCGTGGATGATCGGGGTCGCTACACCCCAACGCCAGCTGTCTCCCACGCCATCCTGACCAACCCAGGCACCGATGGCATTGTTATTACCCCGTCTCACAACCCGCCGCGCGATGGTGGTTTCAAGTACAACCCACCTACCGGCGGCCCAGCGGATACGGATGCCACCGACTGGATTGCGGCGAAAGCTAATGACTACCTGCGCGCCGGGCTTGAAGGTGTGAAGCGCGTGCCGGTCGACGGTGTTCTAGATGAGCGCTGTGTGAAACACAATTATGTGGACACCTATGTCGCGGACCTGGCCAACGTGGTGGATATGCAGGCGATTAAGGATGCCGGCGTACGCATCGGTGCGGACCCCATGGGTGGTGCCTCAGTGGACTACTGGGCGGCCATCGCTGAGCACTACGGACTGAACATGACCGTGGTGAACCCGGAGGTGGATGGCACCTTCCGTTTCATGACGTTGGACACTGATGGCAAAATCCGTATGGACTGCTCCTCGCCGGACGCTATGGCTTCGTTGGTTGAGAACCGCGCGAAGTATGACCTGGCTACCGGTAATGATGCCGACGCTGACCGCCACGGCATTGTTACCCCGGATGCGGGCCTGATGAACCCGAACCACTACTTGGCCGTGGCCATCGAGTACCTGTTTAGCCACCGCCCACAGTGGGGCAACGCCGGGGTGGGCAAGACCTTGGTGTCTTCCTCCATGATTGACCGCGTGGTAGCCAGCCTGGGCCGTGAACTCGTGGAGGTTCCGGTGGGCTTCAAGTGGTTTGTGCCGGGGCTTGTCGACGGCTCACTGGGCTTCGGTGGCGAGGAATCCGCCGGTGCCTCCTTCTTGCGCTTCGACGGAACGGTGTGGTCGACGGATAAGGACGGCATCATCCTTGACCTGCTGGCGGCGGAGATCCTGGCAGTGACCGGCAAGACCCCGTCCCAGCGCTATGCGGAGTTGGCGGAAGAATACGGTGCGCCGGCTTATGCGCGTACCGATGCCCCGGCCAACCGTGAGCAGAAGGCGATCCTTAAGAAGCTGTCGCCGGAGCAGGTAACGGCAACGGAGCTGGCTGGTGAAGAGATCGTCGCCAAGGTCACCGAAGCCCCTGGCAACGGTGCGGCCATTGGCGGCCTCAAGGTCACCACGGAGAACGCCTGGTTTGCCGCGCGTCCGTCCGGCACCGAGGACAAGTACAAGATTTACGCGGAGAGCTTCCGCGGCGAGGAGCACCTCAAACAGGTGCAGTCGGAAGCTCAAGCGCTGGTCGCTGAGGTTCTCGGTTCCTAGCCACTCCTTTGCCTCTGGAAAAGTATTAAAGGTACTGGTAGTGGGTTTGCTAAGGTTGATGCGTGGCAAAAAAAAAGGTGAGCACCGCCTTGGTGCTCGACATCATCAGTGCATTCGCGCGGTTCTACATGGCCTACATCTGGATCAAAGCTGGGCTGTCGAAGTTCTCTGACCAGCTCGCGGTATCGCAGAGTATTAAAGCTTATGAGATTTTCACGCCCGAGTGGTCGCACTACTTGTCCTACCTCATCGGTCCATTGGAGGTGTGCGGCGGATTGCTGCTCCTCCTGGGTCTTTTCTTGCGTCAATCGGCGTGGGTAGGGCAGGTAGTGCTGATTCTGTTCATGATCGGCATTGCGCAAGCATGGCTGCGTGGACTCGGAATTGATTGTGGCTGCTTCGAGGCCAACCCGGACAAGGATGCCCAAGTGATGAACTACATGATGACACTACTGCGTGATGTCTTCTATTCTGTCTTAATGGTGTGGACTATCAAGCGTCCGTTTACCAAGTTTGCACTGCACCCTTAACTACGGTGTGTAGGCTTCCATCTGTTCGAAGAAATGTCATGAAGGCAAGGTTGTTCAATGAGCACAGTTAAAGACCCCAACTCCAAGGGCAATAGTGGATTCCTCTGGGGCCTCGCTGTTCTTCTGGTCATCGTGGCCGTGGTTATCGGCTACATCGTCTACCAAGGTCGCAGCGCCCAAACCGATGCGTTGGGGGACTACGCTGCAGAAGACGTCACCATGGAAATGTCTCTGGCAGACAACGCAGTGACCCTCAAGTCCGCTGAGGCTGGGAAGGACGCTGTCGAGGTTGAGCTCTACGAAGACTACTCTTGCCCCCACTGTGGTGACTTGGCCAAGGAAACTGACGGGCAGATGAAGGACGCCATCGACGAGGGCAAGCTCATCGTCCACGTTCGCTCCCTGAACTTCTTGGACGGAAGCCAGAACGGCCTTGAGAGCATCAAGACCAACAAGGGTCACTCCTCCAAGGCTGCTGCTGCAATGGAACAGGTGGCCAAGTCTGGTGATGCCAAGCTGTACTGGAACTTGCGTAAGTACCTGATGGAGAACCAGTCCAAGGTCTACAACAAGTGGGATTTGGCTGATTTCGCTGACGCTGCGAAGTCCTTGGGCGCTGACAAGGACACCGTCATGGCCATCAAGGAAGCCAAGGTGGGCGAAGGCAACGAGCTCGTTGCCGCCAACTACGAGAAGCTGGAATCCGAAACAGGCAGCGTATCCTCGCCGCGCATCATCAAGGATGGCAAAGACATCCCGGAGGATGAGAACACGTCCATCATGGAATGGGTTGACCTCGTCCTGGATAAGTAGCGATTGAGTAAATAACGCGCCCCATCTCGCGATTTGGTTCGCGAATTGGGGCGCGATATATTGTTACGAGTTGCAACCGTGACGGTTGTACCTCGTATGAGGGGCTATGGCGCAGTTGGTAGCGCACCACACTGGCAGTGTGGGGGTCACGGGTTCGAATCCCGTTAGCTCCACTTTAAAATTCAATACCGCCTTGGGGCTATGGCGCAGTTGGTAGCGCACCACACTGGCAGTGTGGGGGTCACGGGTTCGAATCCCGTTAGCTCCACTTTATACCCTCTTTCCACTGGTCAGAGGGTTTTATTTTTGTCTGGGGAATTCTTTGTTGACGTCTGGTTATGACTGTGTTTAAAGCCAGGTGAAATCCAAGGTTGAGTGCCGGGGACGTGGTCGACGAACTGGTAAAACCGGACTGATTCATTGGGGAGGGCAATCAGGTCCTCATGAGTGAACAAATGATCGGCACATCACGTGCGGATGAATCCATGCAAGGCCACTGGCTTTTGGCCAAATTGGGAAAGTGAGTCCTTTTCCTCGGCGGGCGCAGACTAACAGATGAATTGCTCGAACTATCCGGAATTCCGAACGTTGATGTAGTTGAACCAGCGCCTAGTCTTGGGCGCACGCCGGGTAGGATTCTTGAGCTCACGCCTTCGAGTTATACAGGTGCGGATAGTGATCCGGATGCTGTGGCTGCAGTGCGCCGCGTCTTTGGCCTGCGTGCAAAGCTAATTGAGGCCGACGCCGCTGAAACTGGACTGGCCGATGAGTCGGCTGACCTTGTGATTGGGGAAGCGATGCTCACCATGCAGGGTGAGAAGGCTAAGAATGCAATCGTTGCAGAGGCTGCGCGCATCCTACGTCCGGGTGGGCGGTACGCCATTCACGAACTGGGGCTAGTTCCTGAAGAACTAGCAGATGGGGTGAAGGATGAAATCCGCCAAAGCCTTGCGCGCGCAATTAGGGTGAACGCGTGTCCGCTGACCTTGGGCGAATGGACGGCAGTGTTTGAGGCTAATGGCTTTTTAAAGCCGCCAAGGTTGAGACCGCGCCGATGGCTTTGCTGCAGCCGCGTCGAATTCTTTCCGATGAAGGATTCTTAGGCACGCTGTGCTTTGTGAAGAACCTTCGGAATAACTCCGATGCCCGCAAGCGGGTGCTGCAGATGCGAAAAACCTTCAACACGCACAGCGAGCACCTCAACGCCGTGGCAATCGTGGCAACGAAGCCAGAGCGTTAGGAAGCTGGAACGCTATCTAGGCGCGATTGCGCACTACGGTCAGCAGGATTGCTGAGTCTTCCAAGGAGAGCAGTCCATGACGCTACTGAGGCACCACAGCATGCTCATCGGTGCTCAACTCTAGTGAATCGTCGTCTGCGGTAAGCCGAACTTTTCCGCTCAATACGTGCAAAAGTGCCTCGCCAGGGTTCTCGTGCTTAGACAATTCCTTGCCGTCTTTCAGGACAAGCAAGACCTGTGAAAGGGAACCACCAGGCACTGCGCGGAACACGTGGGTTGCACGCCCGCTTTCTGTCCCAGCCATTTTCGAAATCTCTTCCAAATGTTAAAGGGGATTGAACTGCGCTAAGCGCTGCCAGGTGTAAATGGTTGACCGTCTAGTGTCGAGTCTATACCTTTGGTATACCAATCCTTAAAATGAATAGTCCTACCTATTTAAAGTTAGGCAACCCTACTCAAGTGGTGTATATTTGCCATGGTTAATTGATTCCTATTCCCAGCAAAGGAAATAACAAGTGAAAAAGACGACATTGATGGCTTTAAGTGCTGCTGCAGCCCTCGTTCTTGCGGCGTGCTCCACCTCGGGGGAAGAAGCCTCGGGGGAAGATGCAGCGGCTGGCGACGGTGAGCAGCTGACTCTGTCCCACCCCAGTATTGAGGGGCTAAACATCGACTTCGAAAACCAGCCAGAAACCATCGTTATGGACTGCTACGCCTATAGCTCTCTGCACGAGTACGGCATCGAGCCGGATGCGTTGTTTGGTTTTGAGTGTGACAACCCAGCGTTGATGGGTGATGCTGACATCGAAGGTATTGAGACCATCGGCCAAGATGCTGAGATCGATCTGGAAAAGCTGGCTGAACTGCGCCCGGATGCCATCATCGGCAACGGTAACGCGAAGGGTTGGTCTTGGTTCGATGAAGACGTCAACGCTCAGTTGCAGCGCGTTGCGCCTTTCGTGCCGCTGCCATCGGAAGGCTCTATTGATCAAAGGATTGCGGATACCCGCGAGATTGCAGAGTTCTTCGGCGCAGACGTAGAAGCTGACAACATCGTGGCGGCAGATGGAGACTTCGCAGCGGCCAAGGAAGCGTTCACCGCAGCAGTAGACGGCAAGGATTACAACTTCCTGCTGACCAGCCCAACCAAGGAAATGCTCTATACCGGCGTGGGCTTCGCGCAGGCGGACATGCTGGAAGAACTTGGCGCAAACATCGCAGGCCCAGACGCACCAGCGGAAGGAAACCCGTGGGGTCGAGTGGCGTGGGAAGATGCTTCGACCTACCCTGCTGATGTCATCTTGGTAGAAAACTATGACCCAGAGGCGCCATTTACTGCGGAGCTGTGGGACAACCTTCCAGCTGTCCAGGCAGACCAGGTATCCACGTGGTCTTCCAAGGGTGCGTTGACCAGCCGTAACTATGCCGATTGGCTGCAGGATCTTGCAGACAAGGTAGAGACCTACGACAAGGTGAGCTAGTCTTTTATGCCAGCAAGTTCCACCACCTCCACAGCCCCGAAGGCTGTGGAAAGGCCAGTTGCTCAGGCCAACCGGCTCATTGGTTTCATTATCATTGCGGTCTTATGTGCCGGTGCGCTGGTGTTGAGCATGATGGTGGGCTCACGCAGCATTCCACCGTCGGATATTTTTCATTATCTGATTAACCCGGATCCGGCGGATCCGGTATCGCAGGTGGTCTGGCAGTCTCGCGTTCCACGTACTTTCCTGGTGTTGGTTGCCGGTAGTGCGTTGGGGGTCGCGGGTGGTTTGATGCAGGCTGTGACCAGAAACCCAATGACGGACCCGGGGATTTTGGGCGTTAATGCGGGTGCTTCTCTCATGGTGGTTGTTGGCCTGGCATTTTTTGGGGTTACAGATATCTCCCAGTACATGTGGTGGTCTTTTGCTGGTGCGATTGTGACCTCGGCGGTGGTCTTCGCCATTGGCAACAGTGGTCCATTGCGTGGCAGTCCGGTGCGCATGACCTTGTCCGGTGTGGCATTGGGGGCGGTGCTGGGCGGTTTTGCATCCGCGGTGTTGCTGACCAATTCAGAAGTTTTGGAACGCATGCGTGGCTGGTCAGCGGGCACCACAGCATCGCAGCCTCTCGATGCCACCTTGTCCATCACCCCATTTATCTTGGTAGGCTTGCTTATTGCGCTGGCCAGCACTCGCGCATTGGATGTGCTTTCACTGGGTGAAGCGGCATCGGTTGCTATGGGCGCGCACCCGCAAAGAACCAGGCTGGTGGTATTGGTAGCAATTGCACTGCTAGCCGGTGGCGCTACTGCGGCGGCGGGGCCCATCGGATTTATTGGGCTGTTGGCACCACATCTATCCCGCATGATCGTGGGCCCACATCAAGGGTGGATTATGGCCTATTCAATCGTCTTGGCCCCAGCGGTTTTGGGCGTGAGTGATGTTATAGGTCGCGTGATTACTGCTGGGGAAGTGCCCGTGGGAGTAGTAACTGCATTCGTTGGCGCACCGCTGTTGATTTACATGGTGCGTAAGTACCGCATTCCGGAGGTTTAAGCGCGATGGTTCACACAACGAATCCGGATACGAAGCAAGAGCTTGAATTCGGGCGAAAGATTTTCCGCATCGGTCCCAAAGAACGCCCGGTGATGCTTATCGGGGTGCGCACAGCTGTCGTCACAGGTGGACTCTTATTGGCGACTGCGCTGATTGCGGTGTACTCCTTGGTTGATGGTTCTGCATCCATCACCGTTGGTGAAGCGTTCCAGGCGTTGACCGGCAACGGTGATTCCTACACCAACATGATTGTGGTGGAATGGCGCGCACCGCGCACGCTTCTGGCAATCCTGCTGGGCGCAACACTGGCCATGAGTGGAGCTATCTTTCAAAACCTCACCGCGAATCCATTGGGCTCACCGGATGTGATTGGTTTTCAGACCGGTTCCTACACTGGCGCGCTCATCGTCATGTTGATTCTCGGCGGTGGCACCACCGCTACGTTGTTGGGGGCTCTCACTGGAGGTATCGCTACCGCGATGGTGGTGTTCTTCCTTGCCTCCGAGCGCGGATTCGCTGGTGGCGTGCGTCTTATCATCGTTGGCATTGCTGTCAGCGCCATGCTGGCCTCGGTCAACGTGTGGATTTTGCTCACTGCCACGGTGGAAGATGCCATCATGGCGAGTTTGTGGGGCGCGGGAAATCTCTCCGGTACCTCCTGGAATTCGCTGCTGCTGGCATTTTGTGGTTCTGCCGTGTTCATCCTGATGGCAGCACTGCTGGCGCGCCCGATGCGTTTGATGCAGATTGGTATTCCTTTCGCGGTTGCGCTGGGGCAAAACGTCCGCAGGGTGCAACTATTGGCAGTTGTTGCCGGCATCGGATTAACGGCGCTGGCAACTGCCACCGCCGGGCCGATTTCCTTCATCGCGCTGGCCGCGCCCCAGATTGCCCGTCGCCTGGTACACGTTGATGGCCTGGCGCTGGCCCCCACCGCAGCCGTGGGGTCTTTCCTGTTAATACTCGCCGATACGGTTGCCCAAAGAATTGACCCTGAATCCCCGCTCCCAGTAGGTATTGTCACCGTATCCATCGGTGGCGTGTACTTCCTGTGGTTGCTCATGAGAGAAGGCCGACGCAAATGACACGACTTCTAGTAGAAAACGCCCGGCTTGGATACGGCGACAAAGTTATCTGCCCAGGCGTGGATCTTCAGATTCCAGATGGCCAGTTCACGGTCATCGTTGGCCCCAATGCCTGCGGCAAGTCCACTTTGCTCAAGAGTTTGACCCGTTTGATTGCGCCGCAAGAGGGGAAGATTCTTTTAGACGGGCAGTCTTTGCACAAAAAGCCCACCAAAGAAGTAGCGCGTGAAGTGGGTCTTCTGCCGCAAGGCCCGGTTGCCCCGGACGGCATTCGCGTCATCGATCTGGTCTCACGAGGACGCTACCCGCACCAGAGTTTGTTCAAGCCTTGGTCGCCCGAGGATGAGCAGGCGGTGAAAGAGGCCATGGAGGCAACCGGAATTAGGGAGCTTTCAGGCAGGCTTGTCGATGAACTCTCGGGCGGTCAACGCCAACGCGTCTGGATGGCGGTGGCGTTGGCGCAGCAGACGCCAATCTTGCTTCTCGATGAACCTACCACATTCTTAGACGTCAGCTACCAGATTGAGCTGCTGGAACTTTGCCGCATGCTCAACCGGAAACGGGACTACACACTGGTCGCCGTATTGCATGACTTGAACCAGGCAGCGCGCTACGCCGATCACATCATCGCCATGAAAGACGGCGAAGTTGTAGCCACCGGCGATCCTGCAACCGTTATTACTGAAGAGCTCGTGCGCACCGTATTTGGTGTGGATTCTAAGATCATCGCTGACCCAGAGTCTGGAGCACCGTTGATGATCCCAACGTGGAGCCACCAAGTATCAAATTCAGACAGATAATTCTGACGTTAATTTTACCTGTTCCATGTGCACCTCAGTTTTCGCGTTGTGGACGCAATCGATGCGGGTGAGATGGTCGATCTGAAATTGACGATAAGCGGTGAGATCGGCCGCCACTATTCGCAGTATGGCATCGCATTCACCAGCCATGAGGTGGCATTCCACGGCTTCTGGAAGTGGCTGAATCTCTTGAATGAATCGCTCAACAGTCTCAAGGTCCTGGCTGGTGAGCCAAACTCTGACATAGGCGGTAAATCCTTTGCCGACCTTTGTGGGATCAAGCAGGGCAACGTAACCCCGAATAATTCCAGCGTCCTCCAGTGCATGGACTCGTCGGATACAAGTGGAAGCGGAAAGGTGCACGGCATCCGCGAGTTCATTGACGATTCAATCCAAGCGGAAGTCCACGCTTGAAGACCTGGTGAAACGCCTATTTGATCAAGGGTAGCTTAATCGAGTGTGTGAAGCGTCCTGGGTTTAGTTCCTCAGCTAAGGAAGGATTGAACTATGCCTAGAAGGTATTCCGTTGAGTTCAAGGAGAAGGCTGTCATCCGGCGGCGATGGAATTGCCTAGTGCTCTCTTTTGTAATGCTGTCGCTCTCGTTTAGCCAAAGGTCTATTAGCTGTTCCACGGTTGTGCTGTTTGTCAGCTCTAGCTTCTCTTTTTCAGCGGGGGAGATCCATTTAATCCCCGATGCCTCTGCCTTATCGATGTCTGCCTTATTGCGGTTCAACCAACTTTCGGCGTCCTTCTTTTCTTTAAAGGTGATCGGTGCTCTGTGCAAAATGCCTTGGTGTTTGAAACTGGCACGCCACCTATTTTTTCCACGTTGCTCAATTCGCCCCCACGAACGATGGGGCTTATACTTCGGGCCTTTTTCTTTTCGTTTTCGTTCTGCATATTGGGGAACCTTCGGGGAACTCTAGCGCCGTTTTGTGTCATATAATGACGTAATGATGTTAGAAATTACCTAATATAAATGCAGGTTAAATAGGCATAATGCCAGCTAGGCAAGAGGTAATATTTAGAAACCGATGGAATCCCGTTAGCTCCACCAGTGGCCGTCTCTGTTATGGAGCCGGCCTTTTCCTATGCTGGGAACATGGATGTTTTCACCAAGACCGTGTCCCGTCCTGATCAAGCTGGTGCCGAGGCTGCTGGGTTGAGATGGCTGGCGCAGGCGCATGGCGACGTCGTCGTGGACGTCGCCGAAGTCACTCCCACATCTATTAGCACTCGGCGGGTTGAGCAGTCGCGACCGAGTGCCCTCGCTGCCCGCGCTTTTGGTGCTGCGCTCCGTACGGTCCATGAAGCAGGAGCGCCCGCTTTCGGCGCGCCGCCGGCGGGCTGGGAGGGCGCGAACTTCATTGGACGCGTGGAACAACGCTGCGAACCATGCGAATCCTGGGGCGAGTTCTACGCCGAGCAGCGGGTGTCGCCTTTTATAGGAGGACTTCCTCAAGAGCTACAGGGGATAGTTCGACAAGCATGCGAGGCTATAAAAGCCGTTGAGTGGGACGTGAAACCGGCGCGAATTCATGGCGACCTGTGGGCAGGAAACGTATTGTTTACTGCCTCGTCGGCCGTGATGATCGACCCAGCCGCACACGGCGGACACCCGTGGACGGATTTGGCCATGCTGGAGCTATTTGGCACGCCGTACTATGGCGAGATACTGCGTGGTTATGGGGTGGGGGAGGAGTATCACCAGTGGGTGCCGGTGCATCAACTACACCCGTTGGCGGTTCATTCGATGACGCATGGTCCCGCGTATTATGCACCGCTCGAGCGGGCCGCACGTGCCACGCTCGAAGCGTTGGGCGGATAGTCTTCCTTGTGAGGCGTTAGGCACTAGTGGGTCCTGGCGGCATGGCGCGCTTATGGGCGCCGCGGCGCCAGAGGGTTTCGATGCGCTCGCGGGCGTCGTCAGGCACGTTCTTGCCCTCGAGGTAGTCATCGATGTGGGTGTAGGTGACGCCGAGCGCTTCTTCATCAGAGAGCAAGGGGCGGTCATCTTCCAAGTCGGCAGTTGGTACCTTCTTCCACGTGGAATCTGGTGCGCCGAGATGCTTCAGTAGTTGAGCCCCTTGGCGCTTGTTGAGTCCGGCGAGGGGCAGGACGTCGGCAGCGCCATCGCCCCACTTGGTAAAGAAAGCGGTGACGTTTTCGGCGGCGTGGTCGGTGCCGATGACCAACGCACCGACCTCCCCGGCCACCGCGTACTGGGCAGCCATGCGGAGGCGGGCCTTGAGGTTGCCGCGGTTGAAATCGCCGAGTGTGGAAGCCTCGAGAGCAGTAGCAACCGCGCTATCGAGGGCAGCTGTGGCTTCAGCGATATTGATGGTCAGGCGGTAATCGGGCTGGATGAAGTCGAGCGCTACCTGGGCATCCTCCTCATCTGCCTGCACGCCGTGGGGGAGGCGAAGCGCCCAGAAATGCGCGCCCTCGACGCGTTCGACGGCGAGCTGTGCCAAGCGGCCTGCCAGCGTGGAATCCTGGCCGCCGGAAATGCCGAGGACGTAGCCTTTCGCGCCGGTGGTACGAAGGTAGTCGGCGAGGAATGTGACGCGGCGCTCAACCTCTTCCTCTGGATCGATCAAGGGCTTGGTACCCAGGGCTTTTATGATGTCCTGCTGGAGGTTTGTGGATTCGTGTGACATGACGACCATGGTAGCCGCCTGCGACAATATGCACTCGTGAAAAAAGATTCCTACGTGATAGTCGTCGCTGGCGTGGCAGCGCTGGGTGGTCTCCTCTTTGGCTATGACACCGGCGTCATGTCAGGTGCACTGCTCTTCGTGGGCCCAGAGTTCGACATGTCCGCGCAGCAGGAGGGACTGGTGACCTCGATGCTGCTGGTCGGGGCTGCCGTGGGTGCACTGGCTGCGGGGCGTGTGGCGGATGGGATGGGCCGACGTCGCACACTTATCGTCGGTGGCCTTATCTTCCTTGCAGGATCGGTGTGGTGTGCGCTGGCGGGATCGACGGCGCAACTAGCCACGGCCCGCGCTGTGTTGGGGCTAGCAGTGGGCGCGGTGTCCATCGTGTCGCCGATGTACATCTCAGAAATTACTCCGGCTGCGGTGCGTGGGCGGATGGTGTCACTCAACACGCTCATGATTGTTGTCGGGCAGTTGGTGGCTTATGGGGTGAACTCCGTGCTTGCCTCAACAGGCAGCTGGCAGTGGATGCTGGGACTCGCGGCGGTGCCGGGTGCAGCGCTGGCCATTGGAATGTTTTTCTTGCCTGATACGCCGGTATGGCTCGCTGCACAGGGCCGTCACGACGACGCCGCCGCTGTGCGCGCACGGGTAGGGGCGGGGGAGGAGAAGGGGGCGTCGCCAAGCACAGGCGAATGGGCCGCACTGTCCGCGAATAGTTGGATGCGCTGGGCGGTCGGGCTAGCGATGCTCATGGGACTAACGCAGCAGATCACAGGTGTTAATGCGATTGTGTACTTCGCGCCGACCATGATGAATCAGGTGGGCTTGTCTGCGACGAACTCGGTGTACACGTCCATGGTGATCGGCGTGGTGTCGGTTATTGCTTGTGTGGTCGGTATGCGCGTTGTGGACCGCGTGGGGCGGCGTCGCCTGCTCATGGTGGGTCTGGGTGGCAACGTAGTATCTCTCGTGGTGCTCGCAGTGGTGTACCACTTCGCGCAGGATTCGACGCCACTGGCTATGGTGTCGTTGGCCTGCATGGCGGCGTTCATCGCGTGCCAACAAGCGGCGGTGTCACCGGCAACGTGGCTGCTTATATCTGAGATCGTGCCGGCGCAGGTACGCGGTTTGGGAATGGGCATTGCGGGCTTGGCCCTGTGGGTGAGCAACTGGGTGGTAGCGCAGTTCTTCCTGCCGGTGGTGGAGTGGCTTGGCGGTTCACTAGCGTTTGGCGTCTTTGCGGTGTTGGGCGTGGTAGCGCTGGGCTATACGCGCGCGCTCGTACCGGAAACGATGGGCAAGACGCTGGGTGAGGTCTCCGAGGAATTGCGGTCGAAATACTCTCAAGCGTGAGTGTTTTGGTAATGACGCGCTTGTGCGGTAACATTTTTCCTCGTGTCATTGCTGGGCCCTTCGCCCGGCTATGCTTTGAACTAACCACTCGCATGAAGTTTGCGCATAACGAAAGGAGCGCCCGATGAAGGTTCGCAAGTCGCTTCGGTCGCTGAAGAAGAAGCCGGGCGCCCAGGTTATTCGCCGCCACGGTAAGGTCTTCGTGATCAACAAGAAGGATCCGCGCTTCAAGGCTCGCCAGGGCTAAGAATCGAGGGATTCACATTCCGTCTCCTCCACTTAATTTGGGGGAGGCGGAATTTTTTTATGCCCGCCTGCCTCCCCAAATTAGCTCCGATGAATATAATTATCGGGTGGGTTTAGAGCATTCCCCAGCGGACAATAGAAGGAAGAAATAGCGTATGAAAAGGCGTATCGCGGCGGCGATGTGTGCTGCCGTCGTTGGGTTCTCGGCACCGGTGGCCCACGCTGTAGACATTGATTTGGTCAGTACGGCTGACCCGTCACTGGGCATCAATGATCCCTCTTGCGTAGCGAGCGGTGAGGTACGTGAGCCGGTTGTGCTCATACATGGAACATCTGACAATGCTTCTACGTGGGACGAACTCATCCCAGTTCTGCAAGACCGAGGGATGTGCGTGTGGGCGTTTGACTACGGGGCTTATGATGTGACGCTGCAGAACGCAAGTGCACGCACGAAGGGGATCGCCGACCTCGACGAGTCGGCGCGTGAGGTCGCAGAACAGATTGACTATGTACGGGAAGTAACCGGAAGCGAGAAGGTGAACCTCGTGGGGCACTCGCAGGGCGGGTTGCACATTAAGACCTACACCCAGATGTATGGCTCGCCGGAACATGTTTCCCATGCGGTGGCACTAGGCGGCAATTTCCACGGCACCACGCTCGACGGTATGGGGACGGTGTTGGCGAAGATGATTGCGGCCATGCCGAACTTGGCGCGCTTCTTTGCAAGCAGCGCTGGTATTCAGCAGGTGGTGGGGTCTGAGTTTATGGAGAATCTCAATGCCTTGCCGGATACAGCGCCGGGCCCGTTGTATACCTCGATTTACTCGCCTGCTGATGTCACCGTGACGCCCAACTCGACCTCTGTGCTGGAAGCTGTGGGCGGCGCTGACGTGGTTAATATCGACCTCGGTGAGCTGTGTGGGGCAGAGCCGCTACATCCAGATTTGCCTCGAGACACCACGGTGATGAGCCAAGTGCTTTTCGGTTTGACCCGCGAAGAGGGGCAGGGGCCGGACCCGTCAACGTGTACGAGGGGCTGAGGTCTCCTGACTGCTTCGTGAATCAGACTTACCGGGCGCGGCGCGGGCCGCGCCCGTTTGTGGTGTTTGCCACAAAACTGGTGAACGTTTGGTTAACTTGCGGGAAATACCACCCGTGTAGTTACGGCGTTGGTGATGAAGTGGGGTGTGCAAGGTCAACATGTGGGGGCTGGGGGGGCTTACGTCCTGGGAATATCATCGTTGTAACTACTACATGTAGTGTCAGTTGCGGGGTTTCGGCACAAAGTATAGTGTCGTTGATGTTGCTCAGGCGGCGGCCCTACACCGCGTAGCCAGAGCTAAAAGTCACTCAGCAGAATTCATTAGTCACTACGTGTGCAGCGTCAAAGGAAACCGTCACATGAGCATCACTCTCTACACCAAGCCCGCCTGCGTTCAGTGCAACGCCACCAAGAAGGCTCTCGACCGCGCCGGTCTTGAGTACGACATGGTGGACATCTCCATGGACGACGAGGCTCGCGACTACGTCATGGCTCTGGGCTACGTCCAGGCACCGGTCGTCGAGGCCAACGGCGAGCACTGGTCTGGCTTCCGTCCTGACCGCATCAAGAGCCTGAGCTCCTTGGCGGCAACTGCATAAAATTTCGTTATGTTGGTCGTGTATTTCTCTTCCGCCACGGAAAATACCCACCGCTTCGTTGAGAAGCTCGGCCTTCCTAGCGTCCGCATCCCGCTGCGCCTGACTGATGAGCCGCTTATCGTCAACGAACCCTACGTCTTGGTGTGTCCGACGTATGGGGGAGGGGCGTCGATAAGCAAGCAGAACACGAGGCCTGTACCCAAGCAGGTCATACGTTTCCTTAATAACGAGCACAACCGCAGCTTTATCCGTGCGGTCGTGGCCGGAGGAAACAGCAATTTCGGTACCGACTTTGGCAAGGCCGGCGATGTCATCGCCGCCAAGTGTAAGGTGCCTTATGTGTACCGTTTCGAACTTCTTGGTACCGAGGAAGATGTCACAATTTGCCGCGAAGGCCTGCTGGCCAACGCCGCAGCCTTAGGCCTTGCAGCCTAGGGCTTCTCCTATGTATTCCCTGTAGATTTTCGTCTCTCCAATTTCGCCATAACAAAGAAAGGCCCGTGAACGTCGTGACCACGCAACTGGGTAAGACCGTCGCCGAACCTGTGAAGCCTGAAGAGCAGCTGGACTATCACGCGCTGAACGCACTGCTCAATCTGTATGACGAGAACGGCAAGATTCAGTTCGACAAGGACCGTGAGGCCGCGAACCAATTCTTCCTCCAGCACGTCAACCAGAACACCGTCTACTTCCATGACCTGGAAGAAAAGATGCACTACCTGGTGGAAAACAAGTACTACGAGCCGGAGCTGCTCGAGCAGTACGATTTCGACTTCATCAAGTCCCTGTTCAAGCGTGCATACTCCTACAAGTTCCGCTTCAAGTCCTTCCTGGGTGCCTACAAGTACTACACCTCTTACACGCTGAAGACCTTTGACGGCCGCCGCTACCTCGAGCGCTTCGAAGATCGCGTGTCCATGACGGCACTTTTCCTTGCAGACGGCGATACCGAGGTGGCTGAGCACCTCGTGGATGAAATCATGACCGGCCGTTTCCAGCCGGCGACCCCGACCTTCCTCAATGCTGGCAAGGCCCAGCGTGGCGAGCTCGTATCCTGCTTCCTGCTGCGCATCGAAGACAACATGGAGTCCATCGGTCGCTCCATCAACTCCGCACTGCAGCTGTCCAAGCGCGGTGGTGGCGTAGCACTGCTGCTGACCAACATCCGCGAATCGGGCGCACCGATCAAGCACATCGAAAACCAGTCGTCCGGCGTCATTCCGGTGATGAAGCTTCTGGAGGATTCCTTCTCCTATGCCAACCAGCTGGGCGCACGCCAGGGCGCTGGTGCGGTGTACCTCAACGCACACCACCCAGACATCATGAACTTCCTTGATACCAAGCGTGAAAACGCGGATGAAAAGATCCGTATCAAGACCTTGTCGCTGGGAATCGTCGTTCCGGACATCACCTTCGAGCTGGCCCGCAAGAACGATGACATGTACCTATTTAGCCCGTATGACGTCGAGCGCGTCTACGGCAAGCCTTTCGCAGATATCTCTGTCACTGAGCACTACGAAGAGATGGTGGAGGATCCGCGGATCCGCAAGAAGAAGATCAACGCCCGTCACTTCTTCCAGACCATCGCAGAGCTGCAGTTCGAGTCCGGCTACCCGTACATCATGTTTGAGGACACCGTAAACCGCGCGAACCCGGTCAAGACCGGCCGTATCAACATGTCGAACCTGTGCTCTGAGATTCTGCAGGTGAATGCTCCTTCCGAGCTCAATGAAGACCTGACCTACAAGACCTTGGGCAGTGACATCTCCTGCAACCTGGGATCGCTCAACATTGCGGCCACCATGGATTCCCCTGACTTCGCGCTGACTGTGGAAACCGCCATCCGTGGCCTGACTGCAGTGGCGGATAAGACGTCCATTAACTCCGTGCCGTCGGTGCGCAAGGGCAACGATGATTCCCATGCCATCGGCTTGGGCCAGATGAACCTGCACGGCTACCTAGGTCGCGAGCACATCGAGTATGGCTCCGAGGAAGGCTTGGACTTCACCAATGCCTACTTCGCCGCCATCATGTACGCCGCACTTCGTGCATCTAACAAGCTGGCTCGTGAGCGCGGCGAGTACTTCACGGAGTTCCCCGAATCCGAGTACGCAAGCGGTGAATTCTTCGACCGCTACGACCCAGCTGATTTCGCGCCCCGCACCGAGCGCGTCAAGGAGCTGTTCGCGGCTTCCTCCATCCACACGCCGACGGCGGAGGAGTGGGCGCAGTTGAAGGAGGACGTCGCCAAGCACGGCATCTACAACCGTAACCTGCAGGCGGTGCCGCCGACTGGTTCGATTTCCTACATCAACAACTCGACTTCGTCTATCCATCCGATTGCCTCCAAGATTGAAATCCGTAAGGAAGGCAAGATTGGCCGCGTCTACTACCCGGCGCCGCACATGGATAATGACAACCTTGAGTACTTCAAGGATTCCTACGAGATCGGTTACGAGAAGATCATCGACACCTACGCTGTGGCCACCAAATACGTGGATCAGGGCTTGTCATTGACCTTGTTCTTCAAGGACACCGCCACCACCCGTGATATCAACCGCGCGCAAATCTATGCCTGGCGCAAGGGCATTAAGACCCTCTACTACATCCGCCTGCGCCAGATGGCGTTGGAGGGAACTGAGGTTGAGGGCTGCGTATCTTGCATGCTTTAGACCTTTGAGTTAGGTCTCTTTCGCACGTGCCTCCGTGAGGATGGCGCGTGCGATTTTTTCTGCCTCTGTAGCGTCCCCACGATGGATAGCGTGCGCTAAATCCAAATGGAGCTGCGCCGTTCCCGCGGTGGGGTTGCGCTTGCGCGAGCCAAACACCGAGCGTCCGCGCACCATGGATAGAAGAAACGGGCTCAGTGCCGCAAACATCTCATTGCCCGATGCATGCAGCACCATGGTGTGGAAGCGCAGGTCCGTTGCGAGTTGCTCACCGACTCGCCGCGCGGGAGTGTCCTCAAAAGCGTGCAGGCGCTGCGCCAGCTCGAGGATCTCCTCCTTGTCCGCCGGGGAACCATGCTGAGCTGCTAGGGACGCTGCAATAGGTTCGATGGCCAAGCGCAGCTCATTGAGGGAACTGCGCTGTCCGTCTCGTGACTTTTCCGAGTTCAGGCGCCACGAGATGATGGAGGAATCGTATACCGCCCACTCGCCAATCGGCAGCACCGTAATGCCGACGCGCCGCGAGGACGCCACCATGCCCAGTTGCTCAAGGGCGCGCATCGCTTCGCGGGCCACGGTGCGTGAAATATCAAAGCGCTGACAAATATCGTTCAGGGTGAATCGTTCACCAGCGGGGAGGGAGCCACTGACGATGTCTGATCCCATGGTGTCCAACACGGTGTTCAGCAGGGGAGTGTGCGGCTCTTGCGTAGTCGCCACGATGCCAATACCTCCCCCTGCGTGGGTAACGCGAACTCGGAACACATAAAACGTCAGTATAAATTAGCCCGTTGTCGCTACTGGATGCATGGGGAGTAGCGACACTTACCGGAATGCAGGCCAAGTGGGTACGATGGTCACAGGAACACTCAGACTAGAAAGACGAGGTAACGCGCGTGTCTCACGAGTATGACGACTACATCGCCAGCCACGAGGCTCCGGTGAAGGCGGTCAACTGGAATACCGTCCCGGATGAGAAAGATTCCGAGGTGTGGGACCGTCTCACGGGTAACTTCTGGCTCCCGGAAAAGGTTCCGGTGTCTAATGACATCCCCAGCTGGAAGACGCTGACGGAGAAGGAACAGGAGACCACCATGCGTGTCTTCACCGGTCTGACGCTCTTGGATACCATCCAGGGCACCGTGGGTGCGGTATCGCTGCTTCCCGACGCTGTCACGCCGCACGAAGAGGCCGTCCTCACCAACATCGCTTTCATGGAGTCGGTGCACGCGAAGTCTTACTCCAACATCTTCATGACCTTGGCGTCGACCCCGATGATCAACGATGCGTTCCGCTGGTCTGAGGAAAACGAGAATCTTCAGCGCAAGGCGAAGATCGTCATGTCTTACTACCAGGGTGATGACCCGTTGAAGAAGAAGGTCGCGTCCACACTGCTGGAGTCCTTCCTCTTCTACTCGGGCTTCTTCCTGCCGATGCACTTTTCGTCCCGCGCCAAGCTGACGAACACGGCCGATATCATTCGCCTCATCATTCGCGATGAGGCCGTGCACGGCTACTACATCGGCTACAAGTTCCAGCAGGGCTACAAGCAGCTCTCCCCGGAGCGTCAAGAAGAAATGAAGGGCTACGCCTTCGATCTTCTCTATGACCTCTACGAGAATGAGATTGACTACACCGAGGATCTCTACGACGAGCTGGGGTGGACCGAGGACGTTAAGCGCTTCTTGCGATACAACGCCAACAAAGCACTCAACAACCTTGGTTTTGAGGGCCTCTTCCCAGCGGATGAGACTCGCGTCTCCCCGGCGATCCTCTCCTCGCTGTCCCCGAATGCCGACGAGAACCACGACTTCTTCTCTGGCTCGGGTTCCTCCTATGTCATTGGTAAGGCGGAGGAGACGACCGACGACGACTGGGATTTCTAAACAAGCCCCACACTTAGCCATGCAACATTCGGCTGCGATAGGGCGCTGATCACATCCGCAACAGCGCTTATCCCGCTGTTGGGCATGACACGCACCTGCGGAAAGGATCAATCGAAAGGTTGATTCTTTCAGGGGGTGCGTTTTTCGTATTTTGGGCCGGCTGCACCCCCGCCGTTGTGTTCTGAATCACGGGGGAGGTGCACCTCGGAGTGGGCATCGGCGCAGCGGCTGTCGTCGTGCAGGCAGTTCGGGGACCTTTCCTGCTCCAAACGGGGTTAGCAACGTTGGCAGAAGTTGAGCGAGCGCTGGATATTTGCCGGTGCCGTGCCCTAATATAAGGCGAGTAAACCTAGGTGTTTGATTATGTGGAACGAAGCGCGAGATCGTGCGCTGCGCACCACGTGGTGAGGCACTTGTTCTTCAGGAGGATTTTATGACCGCTGTGGCGCCACGGCTCGACGATTACGTCGCGCCCACACGTCCAGAGCCGACTGGTAACGCTAAGACTGGCTCCAAGGCTTGGACGCTACTGACCACCACCGACCACAAGCAGCTGGGCATCATGTACATGATCATGGCCTTCAGCTTCTTCTTCCTCGGTGGCTTCATGGCACTGCTGCTCCGCGCTGAGCTCTTCACCCCGGGCCTGCAGTTCCTGTCCAACGAGCAGTTCAACCAGCTGTTCACCATGCACGGCACCGTGATGCTGCTGCTCTTCGCAACACCGGTTGTCTGGGCGTTCGGTAACTACGTTCTTCCCCTTCAGATTGGTGCACCGGATGTGGCCTTCCCGCGTCTGAACGCCTTCGGTTTCTGGATCACCCTGACCGGCGGTATCGTCATGCTGCTCGGTTTCGTCACCCCAGGTGGCGCAGCTGACTTTGGTTGGACCATGTACATGCCGTTGGCTGACTCCGTTCACACTCCGGGTATTGGTGCGGACATGTGGATCGTCGGTGTGGGCGCTACCGGTGTCGGCACCATTGCTTCCGCAGTCAACATGATCACCACGGTTCTGACCCTTCGCGCACCGGGCATGACCATGTTCCGTCTGCCGGTCTTCACTTGGTGTGTGCTGACCGCTTCCATCATCGTTCTGATGATCTTCCCGCTGCTCACCGCAGCAGCTCTCGGTGTTCTCTACGACCGCAAGCTGGGCGGCCACATCTATGACTCCGCTAACGGCGGCGCCATCCTGTGGCAGCACCTGTTCTGGTTCTTCGGCCACCCGGAGGTCTACGTCCTCGCTATCCCGTTCTTCGGTGTTATTTCTGAGGTCGTTCCGGTCTTCTCCCGTAAGCCGGTCTTCGGCTACATCGGCTTGGTCTTCGCTGTTCTTGCCATCGGTGCACTGTCCATGGCGGTGTGGGCTCACCACATGTTCGTGACTGGCGCCATCCTGCTGCCGTTCTTCTCCTTCATGACCTTCCTTATTGCGGTCCCGACTGGTGTGAAGTTCTTCAACTGGGTTGGCACCATGTGGAAGGGTCACATCACCTGGGATACCCCGATGATCTTCGCCATGGGCTTCCTGGCTACCTTCCTCTTTGGCGGTATGACCGGTATTATGCTGGCTTCCCCGGCCTTGGACTTCCACCTGGCTGAGTCCTACTTCCTTATCGCTCACTTCCACTACACCCTGTTCGGTACCGTGGTGTTCTCCGCCTTCGCAGGTCTCTACTTCTGGTTCCCGAAGATGACGGGCCGCATGCTGGATGAGCGTCTGGGCAAGATCCACTTCTGGCTGACCTTCATCGGCTTCCACGGCACCTTCCTGATTCAGCACTGGGTCGGCAACATGGGTATGCCGCGTCGTTACGCTGACTACCTGGAGTCTGATGGCTTCACGGTCTTCAACCAGATTTCCACCATCTTCTCCTTCGTCCTGGGTGCTTCGGTTATCCCGCTCATCTGGAACGTTTTCAAGTCCTGGCGCTACGGTGAGATCGTCACCGTGGATGACCCGTGGGGCTACGGTAACTCCCTGGAGTGGGCTACCTCCTGCCCGCCGCCGCGCCACAACTTCGTCTCCCTGCCGCGCATCCGCTCTGAGCGTCCGGCCTTCGAGCTCCACTACCCGCACATGGTCAAGCGTATCCGTGAGGAAGCACACTACGGCCACTAATCCCGCGGGTCTCGCGCTCTCACTGAGCTAGCTGCCGCGCTAGCCCAAAAGGGTGCGGAGAAGGACGCGAACTCCTGAGAACGCCGCCTCCCCATCACAGCGATGGGGAGGCGGCGTTTGTCGTGTGTTCTGTATGCGTTGGTTGGGAGGTTGTCGGTGAACAAACTGGCCATGCGATAATGACAGCGTGGATAACCAGATCGATTACCCCAACCAGACTGCCTTCGCCGTTGTGACAACGTCCGGTCCCGATAAGCCAGGCGTATCCGCGGCCTTCTTCCGCGTCCTTGGTTCCTATAACGTTGAGCTCGTCGATGTCGAGCAGGCCATCTTCTCTGGGCGTATCTCTCTGTCGGCTTATGTGCGCGTTGATAGCTCGCGCGTCGAGGCGATGGAGAAGGGACTGCGCAACACCCTCAGCATCTATGCCCAGTCGCTCACCGTCGAGCTGCGCGAGGATGAAACCACATCCCGTCCGCGGTCCACGCACGTCGTCGTGGTGCTCGGCCGCCAACTCAACGCCAGCCACGTCTCTGCGATTGCGCAGGAACTGGCCAACTTCAACGCCAACATTGACCGCATTCGCGGGTTGTCGACGTACCCACTTAATGGTCTTGAGCTGTACATCACCGTTGAAGGTTCCGCGGACCCCGTCCGCGCCACCCTGGCCCGTCTGGCCACCGAGCAGGGCGTCGACATTGCTATCGAGCGCTCAGGCCTGCAGCGCCGCTCCAAGCGCCTGATTTGCTTCGATTGTGATTCCACGCTGATTCAGGGCGAGGTCATCGAAATGCTCGCCGCCCATGCCGGTAAGGAAGCAGAAGTGGCCGCGGTGACCGAGCGCGCTATGCGCGGAGAATTGGATTTCGAAGAATCCCTCCGTGAGCGCGTAGCCGCCTTGGCTGGTCTTCCGGAATCCGTCATCGCGCAGACCGCCGCTGATATTGAACTCACTCCGGGTGTACGCACCACCATCCGTACGCTCAAGCGCATGGGCTATCGCGTTGCGGTTGTGTCCGGCGGCTTTATCCAGGTCCTTGAGGATTTGGCCGCTGAGCTCGACCTTGACTACGTTCGCGCCAATACCTTGGAAATTGAAGATGGCAAGCTTACCGGTCGGGTCATCGGGGACGTCGTCGACCGCAAGGCCAAGGAAAACTTCCTTCGTGAGTTCGCCGCCGATTCTGGTTTGAGCATGCGACAGACGGTTGCAGTAGGCGATGGTGCCAATGACATTGACATGATTTCTGCAGCAGGCCTCGGCATTGCCTTTAACGCCAAACCTGCGTTGCGTGAGGTTGCGGACACCTCCGTTAACCACCCGTATATGGATGAAATCCTGCAAATCCTAGGTATTCCCATGGAAGAGGTCGTCGTTGACTAACCTCCGCGAGGCGCACCGCCGGCTGGTTGACGCTTGTAGCGAGCGCAGCTGGCGCGATGATCCTGAGGACCCTAACAAGCCCGAGACCGTCCAGGCCATGCAGATTGCGCTGAACCTGCCTAAGCAGGAGCCGCCGAGCCGCACGGAGGTGCTGGAGGCGGCGGCGAGGGCCGTCGTCAAACTCTGCTTGGATGAGCGCGCCGGCCAGGATGGTGCGTTCGCCGAAGCATTGGGGCAGTGGTATGGGCACCGCATCCGTAAGGTTGCACGGCGAGCTCGCAACAAGGCATGGCGCGATGTGCAAGGCTTGCCTGGTGTGACGGTGGCAGATCGCGCCCGAGCCTTCGTGCCCTCTGCGGTCTCCGAGGTCGATCCGCTCGTGGCCAAGCTACAGATCGGTCACACGGATCTGCCGAAGGATGCACCGCGGCCGGCGCTTGGCGACGTCCCCCTCATCCTCATCGATGCCTCCCTCGAGATGAGCGCAGGCAAGGCCGCTGCCCAAGTGGGGCATGGCTCCATGCTGCTGGCCGCGGCAATGAGCTTTGACGAGGTGGAAAAGTGGGCAGCGCAGGACTTCGCTTTGTGCGTGCGTGAGGTAGACCACGAGGGCTTCGCTGAAGCCTGCGCCCGGCAGGACGCCGTGGTGGTCCGGGATGCAGGTTTTACCGAGGTGGCACCAGACTCGGCCACGGTGTGCGCGCTGCGCCGTCCTTAGCGGGCTTCGATGAGCCGTTTGAGTGCGCTGCGGACGACCTCCGGGTCGGTGGTGCGCCACATCTGTGGCATGGAATCATAAAGGTATGAGCCGTAGCGTTTGGTCACGAGGCGGTTATCAAGCACAGCGACAACACCGCGGTCATCGACAGAACGCAGAAGCCTTCCCGCTCCCTGCGCCATGAGCAGCGCTGCATGCGTGGCAGAGACCTCCATAAAACCATTTCGGCCGGCTGCTTTCGCGGCTTCGGTGCGGGCTTGCATGAGCGGGTTATCCGGGCGGGGGAAGGGGATGCGGTCAATGAGCACCAGCGAGCAGGAGGGACCGGGCACGTCGACTCCCTGCCACAAGCTCAGGGTGCCAAAGAGGCAGGAATTTTCGTTCTTGGTGAACTTCTCCACCAGCGCCCCAATTGAGTCCTCACCTTGGAGGAAAAAATCGAAGGGAATCTGCGGCTTGAGCTCCTCAGCGGCCTGTTGGGCGGCGCGGCGCGAAGAGAATAACCCCAGGGTGCGCCCGCCCGCGGCCATGATGAGCTCGCGGATTTCTGCGATGGTGTCCGGACTTAGCCCATCACGGCCCGGCTGCGGCAAGTGGCTCGCGGTGTACAGTATGCCGCTGCGCGCAGGATTAAAGGGATAGCCCACGTCGAGGGAATCCCATGTTCCTTTCGGCAGGCCCCACTGCGCAGCCATGGCATCGAAGCGACCACCCAGGGCCAAAGTTGCGGAGGTAAGCACCACGGTCTGCTCGCCAAAGAGCTTTTCGTGCAGCATGCCGGCGATGGAGAGCGGTGCAACGGCGAGGGTATCGGTCAGCGTGCGTTCATCGCGCTCTAGCCACACCACATCCGCATGCGCGGCTGGATCCCCGGTGGCGAAGACATCGAGGATGCGGGCGATGGCCTCGACGAGGGTGCTGAGGTGGTTAGACAGGTTTTGGCGCTCGGCAAATTTCTCGGGGTCGTTAGCCTGTTCGCCCTCTGGGGTGCGGGCAATGGTCTCGCGGCAGGAAGAAAGTGTGTCGGCCAAAGACATGAGCTGCTGCTTGGCTTCCTCTGGAAGGTCGGTCCAGCGGCCGGGGAGGAATTCCCCAAGGAGCTGGGTAAGCTCGGCTGCCTGCTCGCTTAAGCGTTGGTCTTTGCCGTTGGCGCCCAGCGCCTTGGCACGGGTAGCCGCCATCTTGAGGGCGCGGCCGGTAATTTCTGAGGTTGACACCGAGGTGATGCGCCCGTCGAGCTCGTGGGCCTCATCAATAATGACCACATCGTGTTCCGGCAGGATATTCACGTCTGCGACGGCGTCGATAGCCAGCAGCGCATGGTTGGTGACCACCACATCGACGTCCGCAGCGCGGCGCCGCGCCAGCTCCGCAAAGCAGTCTTCGCCGTGTGGACAGCGCGTCGCCCCAACACACTCAGCAGACGTCACCGAGACCTGTCGCCAGGCCAGATCTGGCACGCCCGGCTCGAGGTCTTCACGGTCGCCCGTATTCGTTTCCTCTGCCCACTCATAGATGCGTTGGACGTGGCGGCCCAAGTGGGAAGGGGAGTCAGTGGCATCGAGCAGAGCTTCCTCATCCTCCAACTCGGAGGCACGAGCAACCTTGTTAAGGCAAACATAGTTGGAGCGGCCCTTCATGATGGCGAAGGTCGGCTTCTTCTCCAAGAGTGGCTCGAGGGCCTCGGCCAAGCGTGGAAGATCGCGCTCCACCAGCTGGCGCTGCAAGGCCAACGTAGCGGTGGACACGATAACAGTGCTGCCGGTTTCCTGGGCATGCCGGAATGCGGGCACGAGGTAGGCCAAAGATTTACCGGTACCGGTGCCTGCCTGCACCGCGAGGTGGCGTTCCTTCTCCAGGGCGGAAGTGACCGCTTGGGCCATGCGCACTTGGCCCTCGCGCCGGGCACCGCCGAGGGCGGCGACGGCGGCGTCGAGAAGGTCAATCGTTGCTGAGTGCTCGTCCATTTGCCCCAGTGTAGTGCCCCGCTTAAGCCGGGCGGAACGGGTATGCCTTTAGGAGGAGAAGCCGATGAAACGCGTCGGCACCGCCGGTTCATCGCGAGTAAGCGCCAGGCCTTCCCACGGCAGAGTAGTAATGGCGGTGGCGAGGTAGTCGCGGGATTCGTGGAGGGAGGGAAGTCCGTCGACGATTTCTCCATCGCGCATAAGCGGCACGGTCATAGCGCGGGCGGTGAGGGTGCCGGTGTCCGGATCCTCGGCGTCGAAAGGCAGCACGAGCTCTTCGACGGCCACCCCGGAAGAGCGGTACGTACGCAGCGCACGTTTGGCTCCGCCCTGGGATTTCTTGGAGGAGGAACGTTTCGCCACCGGATGACCGTCGACCTCCACGACCTTGTACACCATGCCGGCCGTCGGCGCGCCTGAGCCGGTCACCACGGAGGTGCCTACACCATAGACATCGACGGGGTCTCCGCGCAGACCAGCGATGGCGAACTCGTCGAGGTCGGAGGAGACCACGATCTTGGTGTTGTGGTTGCCCAAGTCATCGAGTTGCTTGCGCACGCGGCGAGTCACCGCGGCCAAATCACCAGAATCGATACGCACGCCGCCCAACTCGGGGCCGGCGACGCGCACGGCGGTTTCTACGCCCTTGGTGATGTCGTAGGTGTCGACCAGCAGCGTGGTGCCCACGCCAAGCGTCTCGATCTGGCCGCGGAATGCTGCTTCCTCATTCGGCGTGCCGTCGTCGTTGACGTGTGCCAGGGTCCAGGAATGCGCTGCCGTACCAGAGACCGGAATATCGTAGCGGTAGCCTGCCTCGAGGTTAGAGGTGGCCTCAAAACCTGCCAAGTAGGCGGCGCGCGCAGACGTCACCGCAGCGTATTCGTGGGCGCGGCGTGAGCCCATCTCAATAATCGGGCGGCCATCGGCAGCCACGACCATACGCGAGGCGGCCGAGGCCACTGCAGAGTCAGAATTCATGATGGAGAGAATGACCGTCTCCAAGATGAGGCACTCGCCGAAGGTGCCGCGTACGGTCAGCAGCGGAGAGTAGGGGAAGTAAATCTCGCCTTCGCGGTAGCCATCAATCTGGCCGGAGAAACGATAATGCGCGAGGTAGTCCTTGGTTTCCTCATCGAGGAAGTCCATCTCCGCCAGTTGGCGGGCGGTAAAGCGGAAATCCCGCACTGCTCGCAGCACGCGTTCGGTGCCGGCGACGACACCATAGCGGCGCTCGTTGGGCAGGCGACGGGCGAAAACCTCGCAGGTTACCTGGCGGTGAGCGGAACCATCGCGCAGTGCTGCCTGCAGCATGGTGAGCTCGTATTTATCGGTGAGCAGGGCCGTGGAACGGTCAGAAGGGACATTTCCAGCGTTCACGACGTTGTCTGAGGTACTAGTCACATCGAAGATGCTACTCAGCATGCATCAAAAATTCAGCCAATCTATTCTTCCAGCTGGATGACTACGTAAACTTGACCGTCGTTATAGGCCACGCCGACGGCAGCGGTGGACATGCGGCGGTCCCGGAGAGCTGCGACGTGGGACGGGGACTGGCGGAAGGCTTCCACGAATTCATAGCCACTGGCCTTGTCCAGGGGCAGGTGATGCTGCACCATTTGAATATTTTCGTCCGCCGGATTTTCGGTCTTCGTCACCGCATTACACTCGGCCTTTTCGCGCGCCGCGGTCTGGCGGTCGATCCACGGCACGAGTGGGCCCTGGTTGTCTTCCTCGCGCCAGGTATTGAGGGCTTCGATCAGCTCGTGTTGGATAGTCTCCAGCTGGCGCTGCACGTGGACCTCGGGGAGCTCGTAGTCGCAGGACGCCGGCGCGGGTTCGGGGGCTGGCTTGTCGTTAGAGCTACCGCCCTGTGAAGGGGACGTCAGGCTGACTACCGCGGCGACGAGTGTGCCGCCCAGCACGAGGGCGGTGAGCACAAGCTGAAGAAGGCGAGCAAGATCCTCTTGGGATGGAGTACGACCAGCAAGAATGTCCGCCAGGGCGGTGGGGAGAGCAAAAGAATTCATCGACGGCAGCCACCTGGAAACGATAATCACATATTGAGTCCCCGTCAGTATAGCCGCTCACAGCGTCACATTTTTTGGCTAGGGTAGAAGGCATGAATGCGCACCGAGAAACGTCCGCGAGCGTGGTGATGAGTTCGCCCATGGCCACCCCGGAATTGGATGAGGCCATTGAGGTCGACGTCGCCACGAGCGAAAACCTGCCGTGGATGTGCATCGTCTGGGATGACCCCGTCAATCTCATGAGCTACGTCTCCTATGTCTTCCAGACGGTCTTGGGTTACGACAAGAAGCGAGCCAACGAGCTCATGATGCAGGTTCACACCGAGGGCAAGGCCGCCGTCTCCAGCGGTGAGCGTGACAAGGTCGAGGCCGATGTGAAGAAGCTGCAGGTTGCGGGTCTGTGGGCCACGATGCAGCAGGCAGGCTAAGGAGAGGACAGTATGCAGGCCTGGAAGAAGAAAAAGTCCTTCATACGCGGTGCTAAGTACACCGCTGTTTTTGAGCCCATGGAGCGCGAGGTGATAGGGGATCTCACCGCGACGGTCTCGGAGGCCATCATTGCCCGCGCCCAATCGGCGCCGAAGGATGAGTTGGCGGACATGGTGGATATGCCTACCGGTCACACGGAAGCGCCGGAGGACCCGTCCCTTGCCCGCCTCTTCCCGGATTTTCAGAAGCCCGGCGATGAGGAGTTTGATGGCGATAATGCGTTGCTGCGCTCCTTGCACGAAAACGATATTGCCCGCGCCAAGCTGGAGAACCTCCAAGTCATCAACACAGCGCTCGGCCCAACCGGCGGGGTTGAGGTCACCATCAGTGAGGAAGAAGCCCATGCCTTCCTCGCGGGTCTCAATGATTTGCGATTGTTCGTGGCATCGGGCGATGTTGAGCACGGCTCTCAGGGAGCGGACCGTGACACCCTCGTGGAGTGGTTAGCCTTCTGCCAGGACTCCTTGCTCAACGTCATCATGGACTAAGACCATGCGAACTGTGTCTGAGCTTGGCTTTTCTGTTGGTCATGCCACGCGCGATGATACCGGCGTTACCGTTATCTATTGCGGTGAGCAGGGAGCCGTCGCCAGTGTTGATGTACGTGGCGGCGGTCCCGGCACGCGTGAAACGGATCTGCTTCAGCCACACAACACCGTCGAGCGCGTCCACGCCATTGTCCTCGCGGGCGGCTCGGCTTTTGGTTTGGCCGCGGCCGATGGCGTCATGAGGGGACTTGAGGAGGCCGGCATCGGGTTTCCGGTCTTTGGCGAAGATAAACTAGGCCCGCGCGTTCCTATCGTGCCCGGTGCTGTCATCTTTGACCTGCTTGCAGGTCCCCAGCGTCCCACCGCAGCAGATGGCGCGCAGGCACTGCGCTCCGCATTGGCGGGGCATGATGACACCACCGGTAGCGTTGGCGCCGGCGTGGGTGCCTGTGCAGGAAAAATTCGGGGAGGGGTGGGCATGGCGCTTATCGACGTCTCCCCCTACACCCTCGCCGCCGTCGTCGTTGCGAATCCCGTGGGCCAAGTGATCGATGGTGCGACCGGCCGGCTCTTTGGCGCACCCGACAAGCCAGCTGTAGACATCAAGCGCTTCGCCGCTGCGAAGAGCCTTGCGGAGGCCCATCTCAACACCACCATCGGCGCTGTCTTGACAGATGCTCCCATCACCAAGGCCCAAGCCAAGCGCCTTGCCTTGGCCGGCCACGATGGCATCGCCCGCGCGGTGCGCCCGGCTCACTCGCCGCTGGATGGCGACACGATCTTTGCAGCTGCGACGGGGAGGGTAGGGGAGACGTCGGCAAGCACGGCGGGAACCGCACCCGGAGTCGACGCCGACGTTCTTGCCTCCCTCAGCGCCGCAGCGGCCGATGCCGTGGAGGCTGCCATCGTGGATGCCGTGGTCAATGCCGCCCCAGGCTTGGGCTTGGAGGCGTACTCCTCGCTGCTCTCTTGCTAAAGTTGGGGCATTATGACGAGCAGTGGACCTTTT
Organism: Corynebacterium sp. HMSC078H07; assembly: GCF_001812805.1. GTDB lineage: Bacteria > Actinomycetota > Actinomycetes > Mycobacteriales > Mycobacteriaceae > Corynebacterium. The sequence continues at coordinate 41,669 of NZ_KV810513.1, forward strand.
GGTCAGCAGAATTCCTATCAGCCCAATCCCTTCCAACCCACTCCGGACAGCGCCGGAGTAGGTCAGAAGCGCACCGTTAATGCGGGCGATTCGAAGAACTACACACGCGCCGGGCGCCTTAAAACGGCCCTGTCGCTCACCGTAGGCTTTCTTGCCATTGAGTGGATTATCCACATCATCAACTTCCTCTTCTTCGGCAATGACCTGGGGCAGTACGGCATTCACCCGCTGGACTTCAACGGCATCTGGGGAATCTTCACCGCCCCGCTGTTGCATGCCAACTTTGAGCACCTCATCGGAAACTCACTGCCAGGAGCTATCTTCTGCTTCCTTATCGGTTTGTCTGGCCGCAAGGCGTGGTGGGAAGTCACGATCATCGTCGTGCTCATCGCCGGCGTGGGCACCTGGCTTCTCGGCGGGCCGGGCACCTCCCATATCGGCGCCTCCGGCATGGTCTATGGCTGGTTGGCTTACCTCATCGTGCGCGGTATTTTTAACCGCTCGCTTAGTCAGTTCCTTGTGGGCGTTGGCTTGGGCTTTGCCTACTCCGGTCTCATCTGGGGCGTGCTGCCCATCTATGAAGGAGTGAGCTGGCAGGGTCACCTCTTTGGTGCTATTGGCGGCATTGTGGCGGGCATGGTGATTACGTCCGATGACCCGATTAAGAAGGTAAAGCCGCAACCGCAGGCAGGGATGCGCTGATGTCTGACGCCTCTTCTCCCATCGGCATTTTTGATTCCGGTGTGGGCGGGTTGACAGTTGCGCGCACCATTATGGAGCAGCTGCCGGATGAGTCCATCATCTATATCGGCGATACCGCCCACGCGCCGTATGGCCCACGCCCCATCGCACAAGTACGTGAGTTGTCTACGGCGATCGCCGATGAGCTAGTGGAGCGCGGCTGCAAGATGCTTGTCATCGCCTGCAATACAGCTACGGCGGCCTTTCTTCACGACGCCCGTGAGCGCTACAGCATCCCCGTCGTCGAAGTTATCCGTCCGGCAGTGCGCCGCGCTATCGCCACGACGCGCAACGGCAAGATTGGCGTTATCGGCACCGAAGGTACCATCACCTCTGGTGCTTACCAGGATCTTTTCGCGGTGAACCCGAACGTCGAATCCTTCGCTGTGGCCTGCCCGGATTTCGTGAGCTTTGTGGAGCGCGGCATTACCGCCGGCCGCCAGATCCTCGGCGTGGCAGAGGGCTATCTCGCTCCGTTGCAGTCAGCGGGTGTGGATACCCTCGTGCTGGGCTGCACGCATTACCCGCTGCTCACCGGTGTCATTCAGCTTGCTATCGGTGACAATGTCGCACTGGTGTCCTCGGCTGAAGAGACTGCGAAGGATGTCATGCGCATCCTCACCACCACCGACATGCTCGCGCCCGAAGGGCAGACCCCCACTCGCAGTTTTGAGTGCACTGGTGACCATGAGTCCTTCTCACGACTGGCGGCCCGCTTTCTCGGGCCCCAGATTTAATGGCGGATGAACAGGTACAATCGATTCAAATCCAGCAATCCTCATTGTTTCGTGGAACTATTGAACGCATGAAGTTGACCATCCTCGGCTGTTCAGGCTCGGTGCCCACTATTGGCAACCCGGCCTCTGGCTACCTCGTGTCTTTTGACTCTGCCCCGTCCATCGTTATGGACTTAGGCCCCGGGACCCTCGCACGTTTGCAAGAACACCAAGATCCGTGCGATGCCCACGTGGCGTTGACCCACTTGCATGCGGACCACTGCTTGGACTTCCCGTCACTGATGGTGTGGCGCCGTTTCCACCCCACTGCGCCGGCTGCCTCCCGCAACTTCTGCCTTGGGCCGTCATCCACTGAGTCCCATTTAGGCCGCTTGTCCTCGGATGAGCCCAATGGTGTGGATGACATGAGTGATACGTTCGCGTTTAGCCCGTGGGTCGACCGCGAGCGCCAGTTGGTCGACGATGTCTACATCACTCCTTTCCGCACCGTGCATCCGGTGGAAACCTATGCGCTACGCATGGAACACGCGAAAAGCGGTGCCGCGCTGTGCTACTCCGCGGACTCGGCGTACACGCCGGCGCTTATCGACGCTGCATCAGGCGCCGATATCTTCTTGTGCGAGGCCGCGTGGGGCGAAACCTCCGAGGGTAAAGCTCCTAACATGCACATGTCCGGTGCCGAAGCCGGCCGCTTGGCCCGCGAAGCTGGGGTGAAGAAGCTTGTGCTCATTCACCTGCAGCCGTGGGGTGACGCCGCCGCGACGTATGCGGCTGCAGCGCGCGAGTTTGATGGCGAGATTGTTCTGGGCGCCTCGGGGATGGAATTCGAGCTCTAGACCCGCGCGGTAGGGTAGGGGGCATGACTGATTTCACTCGTGCTGATGGTCGCGCGCTCGACCAGCTCCGTAGCGTCCGCATTACCCGTAACTTCACCACCAATCCTGCCGGTTCGGTGCTTGTGGAGTTCGGCAATACCCGCGTCATGTGCACCGCCTCCGTGGAGTTTGGTGTCCCGCGCTTTAAGAAGGATTCCGGCGAAGGTTGGCTCACTGCTGAGTACTCCATGCTTCCGTCTGCAACGCATGAGCGCATGCCGCGCGAGTCCATGAAGGGCAAAGTCAAGGGCCGCACGCACGAGATCTCTCGCCTTGTGGGCCGCTCATTGCGCGCAGCGGTGGATCTGTCTGAGCTGGGGGAGAACACCATTCAGTTGGACTGCGATGTGCTGCAGGCAGACGGCGGTACTCGTACCGCGTCCATCACTGGTGCGTATGTGGCTTTGGCTGATGCGATTGCCTACCTCAAGGAGGAAGGCGTTGTGCCGGGCGAGCCGCTGCTGGACCCCATCGCGGCGGTCTCCGTCGGCATCATCGACGGCCATGTGTGCTTGGACCTGCCTTATGAGGAGGATTCTCGCGCAGAGGTGGATCTCAACGTGGTCATGCAGGAAGGCGGCGACTTCGTCGAGATTCAGGGCACCGGCGAGCACGGACTGTTCGGCCGTCAGGAGCTTAACGACATGCTCGATGTGGCCCAGGCTGGTTGTGCTCAGCTCATTGAGGCGCAGAAGGCGGCCCTGGGATGGTAAAGCTTCTCGTTGCTTCCAATAACGCGAAGAAGCTAAAAGAGTTGGAGAAGATCCTGGCCGATGCCGGAATTGAAGGTATCGAGCTTCTCCCATTGTCGGCCGTGGAGCCCTATCCGGAGCCCGTCGAGGATGGCCGCACCTTTGCTGACAACGCTCTGATCAAGGCCCGCGCCGGGGTACAGCACACCGGGCTTGCCACGATTGCGGATGACTCCGGTCTCGCCGTCGAAGAGCTTAACGGCATGCCGGGAGTGCTTTCTGCCCGCTGGTCCGGTGGTCACGGCGATGATGAGGCGAATAACCGCCTCTTGCTGGGGCAGATGGCGCACGTTCCTGCTGAGCGCCGCGCGGCGGCCTTCGTCTCTGTCTGTGCACTGGTCACTCCTGATGGTGAGGAACACGTGGTGGAGGGCCGCTGGCCCGGTTCGCTGCTCACCGCACCGCAGGGAGAGAACGGCTTCGGCTACGACCCCCTCTTCCAACCCGAAGGCGAGCAGCGCTCTGCTGCCGAGATGACGCCTGAGGAGAAGAACGCGGTCTCACACCGTGGCCGCGCCCTAGCGCAGTTGCGCGAGCCCCTAGCAGCCCTCGCCCGCCAGGTCTAAGCAGCCGCCCAACCTTGACCGCTAGCCCCAGCATCCATCAGGTGGGCTAGCGAGGTGGGGGACCAAACTAGAAGGACCATCTGCGAGTCGGCTTCTGTGTTTCCCCAGGTTCAATTCGCAGAATGCGAGCAAATGGTCCCGTGACTTTGGTCCCTTAACCCACGAGAACCAGGCATGTGCACGATCGTCCACAAGAAAGAAACAAGGTCTGCGTTGAAGTATGAAGCTTCAACGCAGACCTTGATGGTGTGCGCCCGGTGAGACTTGAACTCACACGTCATAAGACACTAGAACCTAAATCTAGCGCGTCTGCCAATTCCGCCACGGGCGCTGAAAGACGTAGCCGCGAAACATACTGTGTTCGGAGCAACGCTGAATAGCTTACAGGGCGGCAGGCCTACGATGGAAATCCACTTTTCGAACCATGGTGGGTAGGCTGATACGCGTGAGCACCAACCAAGCCCCGAGAAAGAAGATGAAGGTTCGATGGTGGCACATCGTCCTCATCGCGTTTTTCGTCGTGCTCTTTTTGTTCCTTGCCTATTGGCAGTGGACCCGCTTTAAATCCGGCTCAGGAACCTTCCAGAACTTGGGCTATGCCTTCCAGTGGCCGCTGTTTGCGGTCTTCGTGGTCTATGCCTACCGCACCGCGATGCGCTATGAGAACGAGCGCATCGATGCGGAGAATGAGGCCCTCGAAATGGGGCAGGAGCCGGCTCAGTATGAAGCTAAAACCAAGGATGCGGGCAAGGAACAACAGGTGACTAAAATCGACGAAGACTTTTTGCCGCCGCGCCCGCAGGTGGACGTCGAGACCTTTAATGCCATGAATAAGCAGCGCCGCCGCCGCGGCACCGAAGAGGAGAACTCATGACCAACCCAGCGAACAATGCCGTGCACCCAGACCGCAAGGAGCGCATTCGCGGACCACTGAAGTTCTTCTCCATCGCGGCCACGGTTACGGGTATCTTCTTGCTCATTCTGGTCGTGCGCATGATTCTGCAGTATGGCGTGGGCATGGAAATGCCGTCCTGGGCCACGCTCATCGCCCAGGCGCATGGAGTGGCCTACATGGTGTACTTGGTGTCGATTCTGATTCTGGGTCCGCGTGCGCTGTGGCCGGTGGGCAAGCTCATCACTACTGCTTTGGCCGGTGTGGTGCCGTTCCTGTCCTTCTGGATGGAGCACAAGCGCCGCGTTGAGGTTACCGAGCAGTTCCAGCTTTAGGCTCATGTCTAACCGCAAGCTCAGCACCACGCTTATTGCCGTCGTGGTGCTTCTTTCCCTCGTCTGTGCCGGTTTGGGTATGTATATCGTGCGTCAGCCGCGCGATGTGTATAGCGCCCCTGTAGAATCCACGAATTCGCAAGTGGTTACCGCGGTGGAGCGCCAAGAACAGGTGGTGCTGCTCAGTCTCGGGATCCAGGGACTGGCAGAGAAGTCCTCCGCGGGCGAAGTCTTTGGGGTGCGCGTCCCGTGGACCGATCGCACACAGTTCGTGCAGTACTCCTACAAGGCGAAGCTGGGAATTGAAGGCAAGGATGTTCGCGTCACGGAGACCGGTGAGCACGCCTATACCGTCAGCATCCCGGAATTTATCTTCATCGGTCATACCGACGAGGAGTTCAAGACCGCAGTAGAAGACAACGGCGTGCTGAGTTGGACCACGCAGCCACTCGATGCTGCCTCCACGGTGTCTGATGTCCTCAGCGCTGATAAGAAGCGCAAGGACATCAACGATAACCGCGACCTCTTGCAGGACCAAGCTCGCAATTTCTATGAGGGCATCATCCGCGGCGTCGACCCACAGGCCCAGGTCACCATGGAATTCCAGTGACCCCGCTGCTAGGTGGAGTGACTCGATTGCCCGTGGAGTGACCTTTGGTCACTCCACCTCGGTGAACTTGCGGTCCCAGTAGGCGCGTACCGGGTTGGCATCGGCCAGCAGGATATCGAAGCGGTCGTTGGCAATCTCGATGATTTCGCTCAAGATGACGCGCTGCTCCAGCTCGTCGGAGTTGGCGAGGCGGCGCACGCCTCCGTCGATGACGCGGTCGGCAGAATCGTTGGTGTCTAGGTAAGCCACGAAGGGCATGTCGAATCGTTCGCGGTAGGCCCGGGAGACGTCGATAAGCTGCTGTGTTTGGACATCATCCAAGTCATCGAGGGCCAGTGACCCGCGGTCGGCGGAGATGGTGGCGGCCTCGGTGACGTCGGCAAGCAGCAGCTCATCCATGGCCGGGTAGTCGTGGATGAGGGCACGGCGCTGCTCACGCGGCGCGGTCAGCACGGCGACCTGGATGGCCTCACGCAGGCGGCTGACGTCGTCGAAGGGACGGGACTCCCAAGCAGCCTCCAGAGGCCACGTCTCGTTGTTGAAGAGCGGGCGCAGTGCGCCGACAAACTCGTCGCGCTCCATGGTGTTGAGCTCGGTGAGAGACACCCCTTCGCCGTCGATGCGGCTGATATCGTCACCGGATTGCGTACCGATGTGGAAGAACAGCAGGTTGAGCAGAATTGCTGTAATCGCACCGATGGACATGCCGGAGGAGACGAAGATCTGTGCCCATTCTGGGAAGGCCGCTGCCACGTCCGGCTTGAAGGTGACGAGCATGGCCAGTCCCAGTGCGGTGGTGACAATGGCGGCGTTGCGGCCGTCGGTGATGTCTTCCTTGGCAATGGTCTGCAGGCCGGCCCAAGCGACGTTGGCAAAGAGCGCCAAGGAGGCGCCGCCGAGGACCGGGGAGGGAATGGCTGCCACCACGGCAGCTGCCTTGGGCAGCAGGCCCAGAATAATCATGAAGCCGGCGGCGGACACGGCAACCCAGCGGGACTTCACACCGGTTAAGCGAACTAGGCCGACGTTCTGCGCGAAGCAGGTGTAGGGGAAGGAGTTCATCACGCCGCCAAGGGTGGTGGAGAGGCCATCGGCGCGAATGGCACGCACAACGTCATCACGCTTGATGCGCTTCTTGACAATCTCACCGGTAGCAAAGACATCGCCGGTGGTTTCCACCATGGTGATGATCATGACGATGATGAGGGAAAGAATTGCCATGATGTCGAACTTCGGCATACCGAAATAGAAAGGCGTGGTGATACCGATAGCATCGGCCTCACGCACGCCATCAAAGGACGTATCACCCAGTGCCAAGGCCACGCCCGTGCCGATGACGAGGCCGAGGAGCACGGAGAGTGTGCCTAGGAAGCCGCGGAAGAAGCGCTGCACGATAATAATGATGGTGAGCGTGCCGAAACCATAGAGAAGGTCGCGCGAGGCGGGGGTGGCGTCAGCGTAGTTCACGAAGTCATTGGCGGAAACCGCGAGCAGAGATGTACCCATGACCAGAAGTACAGTGCCGGTGACAATTGGTGGGAAGTATTTGAGCACGCGCCCAAAGACCGGAGCGGCGAAGAACGTAAAGATGCCGGCGGCAATAATTGCGCCATAGATCGTGGGTAGCGGCTGGTCACCTGCACTCATGCCAATGGCAATGATGGGGCTTACCGCTGTGGTGGTCACGCCTTGGATGATGGGAAGACGGACGCCAATGTGCTTGCCGACGCCCACCGCTTGGATCAACGTGGCCAGACCACAGGTCAATAGGTCGGCGTTGATGAGGTGAATCGTGGTGGCCTCATCGAGGCCCAAAGAACCAGCGATGAGCAGCGGTACGATGACTGCGCCAGCGTAGAACGCGAGTACGTGCTGGAGACCGAGAGCCGCCAGCTTGGGCGCTGGCGGAACAACATCCACGGGGTGAGTTGGGGCAGTGGCGGGGCTAGCAGTAGCGGCGGTGTCAGACACGCGAAGAGCTCCTTGTTGAAGGGCGAGATGAGGATACTGCGCATAACAATAGAGCGCGGCGTGGACACACACCAAGAAGGGGCTTGAGCTGGCCCAATTAACGGGAAAAATGTGACGTATGACACTTGCGGGGGTAGCCTACCCCCGCGGGTCAACAGTACGGTCGTTACCCATGGATCCGGTGACCAGCGGGGTGCCCACAAAATGGCGTTTTTAGTGATTTGTCCCATAAAACGCAGGATATGAGCATTTACAGCTTTGCCCTTACTATGGGCTACAGAGAGGGGTTCGGTGACAACCGTGATGGCCGAATCGCCCGTGAACTGGAGTCACCAAAACCCTTCTGTGGCAGATTTTCCACACGTCGTATGAAGTACGAAGGGAGTCATTATAGTGACCACCGCAACTGAGCAATCCGTCCAGTTTGAGGGATGGAAGGGCTTTGAAGAAGGCCCGTGGACCGAGAGCATCGACGTCCGCGATTTCATCCAGCGCAACTACACCCCCTATGACGGAGATGCTTCCTTCCTGGAGGGCCCGACCGAAAAGACCAAGCGCGTCTGGGAGCACCTGGAAGAAAACTACCTGTCCATCGAGCGCAAGAAGCGCATCTTCGATGTCGACACCCACACCCCAACTGATATTGACGCTTTCCCCGCTGGCTACATTTGCGAAGAAGATGACGTCATTGTCGGCCTGCAGACGGATACTCCGCTGAAGCGCGCCATGATGCCGAATGGTGGCTGGCGCATGGTCAAGCAGGCTATCAAGGAGGCCGGTAAGGAAGCCGACCCTGAGGTGGAGAAGATCTTCACCCGCTACCGCAAGACGCACAACGATGCCGTCTTCGATATCTACACCCCGCGCATCCGCGCTGCTCGTTCCTCCCACATCATTACCGGTCTGCCGGATGCTTATGGCCGTGGCCGCATCATCGGTGACTACCGCCGCGTGGCTCTCTACGGTGTGGACTACCTCATCGCTGAGAAGGAAGCGTCTAAGCATGCAGTGGGCGATGCCGGATTCTCCGAGCACTGGGCTCGCTACCGCGAAGAGCACGCCGAACAGATCAAGGCTCTGAAGAAGCTCAAGGTTATGGCTGAGTCCTACGGCTTTGACATCTCCAAGCCGGCCAAGACCGCTCACGAAGCTGTCCAGTGGACCTACTTTGGCTACCTGGCTTCCATCAAGTCTCAGGATGGCGCCGCCATGTCCATCGGCCGCCTCTCCGCCTTCTTCGATTGCTACTTCGAGCGCGACCTTGCCGCTGGCATCATCACTGAGGAAGACGCTCAGGAGATCATCGACCAGCTGGTGCTCAAGCTGCGCATCGTGCGCTTCCTGCGTACCGAGGATTACGACCAGATCTTCTCTGGTGACCCGTACTGGGCAACCTGGACCGATGCTGGTTTCGGTTCTGACGGCCGCCACATGGTCACCAAGACCTCCTTCCGTTTGCTGCAGACCCTGGTCAACCTTGGCCCGTCGCCGGAGCCGAACATCACCATTTTCTGGGATCCGCAGTTGCCGGCTGGTTACAAGGAATTCTGTGCTCACATCTCGATTGAGACGTCGTCCATCCAGTACGAGTCCGATAAGCAGATTCGTGAGCAGTGGGGCGACGACGCCGCAATTGCCTGCTGCGTGTCCCCGATGGCCGTCGGCAAGCAAATGCAGTTCTTCGGCGCCCGTGTGAACGCCGCTAAGGCCCTGCTCTACGCCATCAACGGTGGCCGCGACGAGGTCAGCGGTAAGCAAGTCGTGGACGGCTACGAGGCTATCCAGGGCGATGGCCCGCTGGACTTCGACGAGGTCTGGCAGAAGTACGAGGAGATGCTGGACTGGGTTGTGGGCACCTACGTTGAAGCCCTCAACATCATCCACTACTGCCACGACAAGTACGCCTACGAGGCCATCGAGATGGCGCTGCATGATTCTGACATCGTGCGCTCCATGGGCTGCGGTATCGCGGGTCTGTCCATCGTGGCTGACTCCCTCTCCGCCATCAAGTACGCCAAGGTCTACCCGGTGCGCGATGAGACTGGTCTCATCGTGGACTACAAGACGGAAGGTGACTTCCCGTTCTACGGCAACGATGATGACCGCGCCGATGACATCGCCGCCACCATCGTCCACACCGTGATGGCGAAGATTAAGGCCATCCCGATGTACCGCAACGCCATCCCGACCCAGTCTGTGCTGACCATTACCTCCAACGTGGTCTACGGCAAGGCCACCGGTTCCTTCCCGTCTGGCCACCAGGCAGGTACTCCGTTCGCCCCGGGCGCAAACCCGGAGAACGGTGCAGACAACCACGGCATGGTTGCTTCCATGCTGTCGGTGGGCAAGCTGGACTACAAGGATGCGCTCGACGGCATCTCGCTGACGAACACCATCACCCCGTCCGGTTTGGGCCGCACGCCTGAGGAACGCATCACCAACCTGGTGGGTGTCCTCGACGCCGGCTTCATCATGGATTCCAAATAAACCACTTTCACACCACTTCCGAAAAGGAGAAAACATCATGGCTACCCCAACTTTCGACGAGCGTCTCGCAACCATGAAGGCCAACCGTTCCGCCAACAACATGGACTCGGGCCTCTACCACGCCAACATCAACGTCCTGGACAAGTCCACCCTGGAGGACGCTGTTGAGCACCCGGAGAAGTACCCGAACCTCACTGTCCGCGTGTCTGGCTACGCAGTGAACTTCGTCAAGCTGACCCGCGAGCAGCAGCTCGACGTCATCTCCCGTACCTTCCACCAGGGCTCCTAAATGGCAGATGGCATTACCGGCGTCGTCCACCTGTCCCCTGAAGAGGGTGACAAGGTGCGCGGCGCCGCCGCCGGTTTGGGCACAAATAATGACCTCGACGAGTTCAGCCGCCCGGAGTTGATGCAGGCACGCCGTTCTGGCGACATTGCCCTCGTTCACTCCTGGGAGCTGGTGACCGCCGTTGATGGCCCTGGAACCCGCATGACGGTGTTCATGTCGGGATGCCCGCTGCGCTGCCAGTACTGCCACAACCCTGACACGATGGAAATGAAGGTCGGCACTCTGGAGCGCATCGAAGACGTGGTCAAGCGCATTAAGCGCTATAAGCCAGTCTTTACCGCCTCCGGGGGCGGACTGACCATGTCTGGCGGCGAGGCGCTGTTCCAGATTGCGTTCGCTCGGCGTTTGCTCAAGGAGGTCCACGACGCGGGTATCCATACGACGATTGACACGTCGGGATACTTGGGCGCGCGCCTGCGCGATGAGGACTTGGACAACATTGACCTCGTTCTCTTGGATGTCAAGGCTGGTGACGAGGAGACTTACAAGGAAGTCACGCGCCGCGAGTTGCAACCCACCATCGACTTTGGTGACCGTCTCAATGAGATGGGCAAGCCGGTGTGGATTCGCTTCGTGCTCGTCCCTGGCCTGACGGATTCCCCAGAAAACGTCGCCAACGTGGTCAAAATTGCGTCCCGCTGGAAGAGCAACGTCGAGCGAGTCGAGGTACTGCCTTTCCACAACATGGGCGCGGACAAGTGGCACGAGCTGGGCTACCCGTACACTCTCGAGGACACCAAGCCACCTAAACCGGAAGACGTTGAATCTGTCCGAGATGCGTTCCGTAAGGAGGGTTTCGTGGTCTACTAGAAGCATGAAACGCTTCGGCCACACCATCAAGGAACACACTCTCACCGTCCCTTGGGATTATGACAATCCCGCCGCAGGTTCTTTCGAACTCTACGCGCGCGAGATCATCCCACCGGGCGGTGAGAACTACCCGGCACTGCTCTATAACCAGGGCGGGCCGGGTTTTCCGTCTCCGCGGCCGGTTGGTGCTACCGGGCTTATCGGGAAGGGCTTGGAGCGCTACCGCTGGATCCTCTTGGACCAGCGTGGCACTGGGCGCAGCCACCGCATCGATGAGCTCAGCCCGGCTGAAGATCGCAGCGCTGCGCGTCTGGCGCAACTGCGCCAGGAGAACATCGTGCGCGATGCCGAGCGCCTGCGTGAGCACCTAGGGGAGGAGTCCTGGGATCTCTTCGGCCAATCCTTCGGGGGATTCATCATCACCGCCTATGCCTCACTGTTCCCCGATTCCATCGGGCGTGCCTATCTCACGGGTGGCTTGCCCACCTTGACCAAGGGGGCGGATGACCTCTACCGCACGACCTTTGCCAAGCTCAAGGTCCGCCATGAGCGCTTCTACGCCCAGTTCCCGTGGGCTCAAGCGCGCGTCGAGGAAATCCTCCACCACCTAGACAACTCGGAGGAGCTGCTGCCGACAGGGGAGCGCCTGTCTGCGCGCCGCTTCCGCACCATCGGTATTGAATTGGGCCGCGGCACTGGCTTTGATTCTTTGGCCTACCTGCTGGAGCAACCTTTCCGCACCGTGAGTGGCGAGAAACGCCTGCGCTCGGACTTCCTCAACGATGTCGGGCAGCGCGTCAGTTTTCAGGCCGGGCCTCTCTACGCGGCGATTCATGAATCCATCTACGGTGGCGTCGGCGGCCAAGCCGTTACAGGCTGGGCGGCGCACCGCATCCGCGAGGAGTTTCCCGAGTTTGCTGAAGTCGGCACGTACCTTACCGGCGAACACATCTTCCCCTGGCAATTCGACGAGGACCCAGCGTTGCGCCCCTTCAAAGAAGGCGCGGAGGAGCTGGCTGCGCATGAGTGGACCAGCTCCCCGTATGATCCCGCAGTGCTTGCCGACGTCCCCCTGATCGCTGCTGCCGCCATCTACCTCGACGACATCTTCGTCCCCTTCGAGGATTCCATGGCAACGGGGGAGACCTACCGTGACCTGCGTCCGATGGTGACTAATCATTTCCAGCACAACGGGATTGCTGAGGACGGTTCGGGGATTCTGGACGAGCTCTTCCGATTGGCCGACGAGCGCTGAGGGCGAGCGCTCGGGAGGAGCGGCTAGGGCACTCGGGGCGCAGGCGTAATGCTCATGAGCAACGATTGCTGGGGAGTGCTCCACGCAGCCTCGTGGCGGGTGTCACGTTATGGCAAAATAGTTGCGAAAAGTGAACTGATCCTAGAAAGGTTAATCCATGGGTCCCCTCATTGTCTTTGGCGTGATAGTCCTGCTTCTCGCCGCCCTCGCTTTCGATGGCTTCTTCATCGTCCGTACGAAGGAAGCTGCCATCATTGAGCGTATGGGTAAGTTCGTCAACGTTGCCCACGCGGGCTTGCACCTCAAAGTGCCGTTGGTCGACCGCGTCCGCGCCAAGATCAGCCTGCAGATTCGCCAGCTCGACGTCATGGTGGAGACAAAGACCAAGGACAACGTCTTCGTTCAGATTCCCGTGGCGGTGCAGTATGAGGTGGTTCAGGGCAGCGAGCGTCAGGCCTTCTACACCTTGTCCAATCACGAGCAGCAGATTGTGGCCTACGTGCAGGACAACGTTCGCTCGTCTGTGGCGAACATGGACTTGGATGATTCCTTCTCCTCCAAGGACACCATTGCCCGCAATGTAGCGATGTCTTTGCGCGATAACATGGCTGCCTACGGCTGGAACTTCGTCAACACCCTCGTCACTGATATCCGCCCGGATGCCCGTGTGCGTGAGTCCATGAACTCCATTAACGCCGCACAGCGAGAGCGTGAGGCTGCCGTGGCTCAGGCAGAGGCCGAGAAGATCCGTGTGGTCAAGGAAGCTGAAGGTGCGGCTGAGGCCAAGAAGCTGCAGGGTCGCGGTGTGGCTGACCAGCGTAAGGAAATTGTCGAAGGTATTGCCCAGCAGTACGAGCTGCTGCGCGCTGCTGGTGTGGAGGAGAACCCAGAGACCCTCATGCTGGTCTCCCAGTACCTCGACGCCATGGTGGACGTGGCAGACCGCGCACACACCAACGTGCTCTACATGCCGTCGAACCCGGGCGGCATGCAGGACCTCTTCAGCGGTATGCGCGACACGCTCCTGTCCACCAACGCTATTAATGAAGCCCCGAAGCCAAAGGTGCCGGCCGGTGAAGCAAAGCACAGCCGTGAAGATGCAGCTGCTGCACGTCGCCGCCGCGAGGAAAAGGAGCGCCGTGAGCGTGAAGAGCGTGCCAGCCGCGATGCCGAAGTCATGGAGCAAGCCAAGCGCGCCCAGCAGCAGGCCCAAGGACGTGTCCAGAATGCACAGCAGCAGGGCTTCGGTAACATGCCGGGCTTCCCTGCGCCTCCGCAGGGCAATGGCCAGCCGCAGTCCGCGCGTGATTACTTCAACCAGCTGCGCAATCAGCTCAACCAGAACAACAACGGCAACTAAACACTGCTCGTAGCAGCGATGAAGGGCCTTCCCGATATGCCGGGAAGGCCCTTTTACTGTCCTAAGCAGGGAGGTCTGCCGAGGACGGGACGCTACTTACTTGGTGTAGCCGATGTTCTCCACCTCGATGACGGCGAAGGAGTTGGCGCCGAAGTTTGCGATATCGGGGTGGGTCGCAACCATGGCCGGTCCGTTGAAGATAGGAATGATGCCATACTGTGCCAGTGCTTCCTTCTCCAGCTTGTTGGCTTCCTTGATCTGCTCGTCTGGGTCGGCGATCTGGGAAAGCTTGTCGATCTTCTTGTCTAGTTCTGGTGTGCCCGTACCGGAGCGGTTGAGCTGAGAGCCGGTGCGGTAGACCTGGCCGAAGTAGGCCACACCGAAGGGATCACCGGAAGAGAATCCCATAGGCAGAATGTCGAAGTCATAGGAGGACGTGATTTCGGAGAAATCAGCGGCTGGGCGTTCCTCTACCTTCAGGTCCACGCCGATGTCCTTCATCATCTTCTGGGTGGCAGTGGCTTGGGCCTTGCCAGTGGAAGAATCACCCAGCAGCGTGTAGCGCATGGACAGCTTCTTGCCGTCCTTCTCGCGGATGCCGTCGCTGCCTTCCTTCCATCCGGCCTCATTGAGGAGCGACTTAGCTTTCTCTGGGTCGAACGTGATGACCGCGCCAACGTTGTCCTCATAGCCCTCTTGGGTTTGGTAGAGGTTGAAGGAACCTGGCAGGTCCTCGGTGTAGCCGTTGAGGCCATTGAAGCGGATCTCAGACAGCGTGGAGCGGTCGATGCCGGCCATAATGGCCTCGCGCACCTTAATGTCGGCGAGAATCTCGTTCTTGGAGTTGAGCGTATAGAGAGACTTAGACGGAGCCATGGCGGTACGAATCTCGATGTCCTGCATGTCCTTGACGGCAGCCAGACGCTCCTTGTTGCCTACGCCAGTTGCATCAATCTCGCCGGCCTTGAACGCGTTGATGGAGGCCTGATCTTCCATCTGGCGGTAGGAGACCTTCTCCAAGAAGGGCTTATCACCCCACCACTTCTCGTTCGGGACGAAAGTGGCGCTGCCGCTTTGGAAGTCGACGTTCTCTACCTTGAACGGGCCCGCTCCCCACTCGGGGTGCACCTTGCCTAGGTATGCCTCGTTGAACTTCTCCGTGGAATCAACCTGCGGCGGGAGCAGGATGTTGAACAGACCCTGCCACCATGGGTATGCCTGCTTGAAGGTGATGACGGCCTGCTTGTCGTTCTCACCCGGCTTGACCGACTCGATGAGCTCGTAGCCATCGGTGGAGGAGACATTGGCCTCTTTGTTCTCACCGTTGTTGAACTTCCAGGTGTTTTCGAAGGACTTCCAGTCAATCGGGGTGCCGTCGTTGTACTGCGCCTTCTCGTGGATGGTGAAGGTGACGACGGTCTTACCGTCCTTCTCCTCGTCCTTGACGTCCGTGATGTAGTCATTGTTGACATGGAACTCACCCGCGCCGTCGAAGAGGCCAATTTGCGGGTTGTAGTACTTCCAGACGTCGCTGGTGTAGCGGGTACCGTCGGCCTGGAAGGGGTTTTGCTGCTGGGAAATCTCATCAATGGCTAGGCGCAGCTCGCCGCCCTCCTTGAGCTCGGAGCGGTCCTTGGGGTTATAGGAGCCGTCCAGCTTGACGTCGAGCTTCTCGCCGGAGGCGGAGTCGCTCGAGCCATCAGAGCTGCCGGAGCCGCCATCGGAGGCGCAGCCGGTGAGGATGAGGGCAGAGGCGGTAACCACTGCGAGAGCGGTCCTGCGGAGCTTCATATTCATATTTGTGTCCTTTCGAGAGGAAACATGGAGACGGGGAGTATTTAGTTATAAGTCTTGTTGAGCCGGGGATTCGGCGGGCTGGTAAATCTCGCGTACCCGGTCACGTTCCACGGCTGGGTCCGGCACTGGGATGGCGGAGAGCAGCGCGCGGGTATAGGCGTGTTGCGGGTTGTCGAAGACCTCGTCCGTGGGGCCGTATTCCACGAAGTCGCCCTTGTACATCACGGCGACCTTGTCGGAGAGGTGGCGCACCACGGAGAGGTCGTGGGCCACGAAGACCAGGGAAATACCCAGGCGGTTCTTCAGGTCGTGCAGCAGGTTGATGATGCCGGCCTGGATAGACACGTCGAGGGCGGAGACGGGCTCGTCGAGTACGACGATGGAGGGGTTGGTGGCGAGCGCACGGGCCAGACCGATGCGCTGGCGCTGGCCGCCGGAGAAGTGTCCGGGGAAGCGGTCCACCTGGTGGGACTCAAGGCCGACGAGTTTCATCAGCTCAGCCACGCGCTGGCCGACGTCCCCCTCGTACCCCAGCGACTCCAGCGGCTCAGCGATGATCTCGCGGATGGTCATGCGCGGGTTGAGCGAGCTCATTGGGTCCTGGAAGACGATCTGGATGTCCTTGCGCAGCTTGCGGCGTGCCGACGCACTCAAGCCGGACGTGTTGGTGCCGTTGACCACGATGGTGGAGCCCTCCGGCGGGTTGAGGTCCATGATTTCCAGCAGTGTGGTGGTCTTGCCAGAGCCGGATTCGCCCACGATGGCGAAGCACTCTCCCTGGTGCACGTCGAAGCTGACGTTCTTGACCGCATGGACGGTGCCGACGCGGCGCTTGAGAATCGCTCCCTTGATGAGCGGGAAGTCCTTGACCAGGTTTTTGACCTCCAAGGTAACCGGCCGCTGCTCGTAGGGAGTATCGCCCAAGGTATCGGCGGAAATCTTCGGCAGTGGGTACATGCGCTCGCCGCCAATCGTGCCGTCCTCAATTTCATCGGAGCGTAGGCAGGAGGCGAAGTGGTTGGGGGCGTCGTCAAGCGCGCGCAGCTCTGGCTCCACGGTGCGGCACTCATCCTTCACGACCGGGCAGCGGTCGGCGAAGGGGCACTCGGCAGCAACCTCGATGAGGCGTGGTGGGGTACCGGCGATGGGAGTGAGTGGCTCATCGGTGGCCTTGTCCACGCGCGGAGTGGAACCCAAAAGGCCAACGGTGTAGGGCATTTTGGGGTGGTTGAAAATGGTGTCGACATTGCCCAGCTCCACCGGGCGCCCGGCGTACATGACGAGGACGTCGTCAGCGGTGCCGGCCACGACACCCATGTCGTGGGTAATCATGATGACCGCGGCGCCAGTTTCGCGCTGCGCGACCTTGAGGACCTCCAGGATTTGGGCCTGGATGGTGACGTCGAGGGCGGTGGTGGGCTCGTCGGCGATGATGACGCGCGGGTTATTTGCCATGGCGATGGCGATGACCACGCGCTGGCGCATACCACCGGAGAACTCGTGCGGGAAGGACTTCACGCGCTTGTCAGCCTCCGGGATGCCGACGAGCTCGAGCAGGCGAATAGCTTCCTTTTCCGCTTCTTTCTTGGAGACATCGCGGTGGGTTTGGATTGCCTCGATGAGCTGGTCGCCGATGGAGAACACCGGAGTCAGGGAGGAGAGCGGATCCTGGAAGATCATGGCGATGTCCTTGCCGCGGATCTTCGACATGTCCTTGTCGGTCTTGCCGATGAGCTCGGTGCCGGCATAGACCACAGAACCTTCCACCTTGGCGTAGTCGGGCAGCAGGCCCATAACCGCCATTGAGGTGACAGACTTACCAGAACCGGACTCGCCCACGATGGCGAGGGTGCGCCCAGGCGTGAGATCGAAGTCGACGCCACGCACCGCGTGGACGGAACCGGCCTCCGAGGGGAAGGTGACGGACAGGTTACGCACGGACAGTACTGGCTCGGTGGACGAAGCGAAATCGCTGCCGCGGCTAGCCGGGACGGCGTTGGCGGTGTGTGCAGTATTCTGCGGGGTCATGCTCGGCCTCCGGAGTTCGAGTTGGGGTCAATAGCGTCGCGCAGGCCGTCGGCGATAAATGCCATGGACACGGTCAGCAGCGTGAGGATGCCTGCAGGGAAGTAGAAGAGCCAGGGCGAGGCCTCGACAGCGTTGGCGCCGCCGGCGAGGAGGGTGCCCAGGGAGACGTCGGGAAGCTTCACGCCCAAGCCCAGGAAGGACAGTGCGGTCTCCGACATGATGGTGGACACCACGCCCAGGGCCGCTTGGATGATGAGCAGCGAGCCGATGTTGGGAACCACGTGACGGAAGATGGTGCGCAGGCGCGAGACACCCATGTAGTCCGCGGCGCGGACGTAGTCGTTCTCGCGGACACTCAGCGCCATGGCCCAGATGACGCGTGCGGGGTACATCCAGCCGAAGGCAATGAGAACGACGATGAGTAGTTTCCAGTCACCGCCGGAATCGGAGACCACCAGGGCGATGAGCAGGAAGGTCGGGATGGCCAGCAGGAAGTGGATGACGGCCAGGATGACCTTTTCCACCGCACCGCCGTACATGGCTGCGGCCGCGCCGATGAAAGCGGACAACACCGTGGAGGCTAGCGACACGATGAGCGCGATGATGAGCGAGCGGCCCAGGCCGTGGACGGTCTGCGCGAAGAGATCGTTGCCGGAATCGGTGGTGCCGAACCAGTGCTCGGAGGATGGCCCGGTGGCCAGGTTAAAGAAGTCCGGCTCGTCGAAGGACCACGGGGTGAGGTAGCTACCGAACATCGATAGCAGGGCCAGCAGCACGAAGATGACGAGGCCGATGGCAGCAGCTTTGTTGCGGAAGAAGCGGCGCACGTAGAGCTTGAGCTTTGAGGTGCCGCGGAAATCGCTGCTGGAAAATTGCTTGCGCTGTGCGTCATCGACGTCGACGCCGGAGCCGAGTGCGGACTGCGCACTGGGCTCGGTTTGTGGTGAAAAGTCAGCCGTGGCGGCATGCGGGCGCACGCCGAGGTTGTCCGCTGCGGTGTCGATAGCGAGGTCGTTGCGGCGGTGGCGCTGCGGCTGGCGCGCCGCGGAGCGTGGGGTGGTGGATTTCTTCTCTGGAGACATTTAGCTCACCCTTACTCGCGGGTCGAGGGCTACAACGACGAGGTCTGCCAGGATTGCGGAGAAGGCAATCATGACGGCACCGAAGGCAGCAACGGCAGTGGTGCCGTTGATGTCGTTGCGGCTAATGGTTTCGATGAAGTACTGGCCCATGCCCTTCCAGGCAAAGATGGTTTCCGTCATGATGGCGCCGGTAAAGATGCCGGGGACGGAGAAAGCCACGGAGGTAGCCACCGGAATGATGGAGGTGCGCAGGGCGTGCTTGCGGATGGCTTTGGAACGGGTCAATCCTTTAGCGCGGGCGGTGCGCACATAGTCGGCGTTCAAATTATCCAGCAGGAGGGTTCGCTGCATCATGTGGTAGCCGGCGTAGCTGATGATGATGAGCGAGATGGACGGCAAGATGAGGTGTTGCGCCATGTCTAGGAGTGTGGGGAAGAAGCCTTCGACGCCGAGGCTTGAGGCTCCTGTCACGTAGACCACGCGGTGGCCGGTGACGCGGTTGATCCACAGGCCACCAGCCACGACCAAGATGGAGGCCACGACGACGTGGGTGTTCATGGTGATGATGGAGACGCCCTGCCAGAAGCGGTCGGAGGCTTTGTACTGGCGGGAAGCGGTATACACGCCGAGGCCTACGCCGATCACCACAGACAAGATAGTGGCGACAAGGAGCAGTTGTGCGGAGACGAGGGCGCGGTGCGCGATTTGCGCGCTGACCGGGTCACCAAGAGGGGAGGTACCCCAGTCCCAGTGGAAGAGGATGTTAGACAGCCAGCCCCACCAGCGTTCCACCAGCGGGGTTTCCGGGTTAAGCCCGAGCGGGGTGAGGATGCGACTGATCTCCTCGGGCTCTAGCGGTGGGTTGCGGCTCATGTAGTTCGATCTGGGATCGAGGAATGTAGCGGCCAGGAGGTACGCGATATTAGTCGCGAGGAAGATGACTACCAGCCAACTGGCGGTCTTCTTGATGATGTACTTGAACATCACGGTTCCTTCGCAGGTGAATTTTGGCAAACAACTCTTGTGAGAAGCACGACGCATTAACGCCGATCTTGTGACCTAGACCTCAGACTAGGTGCTGTATCACATAATAAAAGAAATGTGAGCCAGCTAAAGAATAATGATTATTTTTCTTTCATGAGGGGGTAGTTGCCCGGCCTGGGCTCTGTATTAATTGCATACTGATAGGCCTATAGGTATTTCTGCGAAGTGGGCAAACCGGCATGCTGCGCATGTTGTTCGCAGGGCCGTTAACCTGTGTTAATGCATAGGGGGCGGGTGAATAATATGCGGGGGAGGAAGGGGGTAGCCCTCAACACTCCTGCAGGAGGTGGCTGAGCGCTTCTTTCTCTGCCTCGGTCACCCACACGCCATATGCCGCCTTCACCTCAACGATGCGCTGTGCATACTCACAGCGGAAAGGCTTGTGGGGCGGCAGCCATGTGGCGGCATCGCCGGCGCCCTTCTGTTGGTTAAGCGGTCCGTCGACGGCGAGGAGATTGCGAGGATCATTAGCAAAATTGCGGCGCTGCTCGGGCGACCATTGCTGGGCGCCTTTCTGCCAGGCGTCGGCCAGCGCGACAACGTGGTCAATCTGCACGGCCTCGGATGTCCCCGCCCCACGCTGAAAGTCGATGACCTGCCCGGAGTATGGGTCATCCAACGTGCCGGACATCGCTACACAGTCAAAGGTGCCTTCCTTGACTATGAGATTATCCAGGTCACGGCGGAGGATGTCGTTGCGAGTATCGCAGCCATTATGGCCAAACTCGACGGTGACATCGTCGGACCACGCCTGCCCAAACTGCGCGCGATCGTAATCCGTCATCGGCGCGCGGCCTTTGACCTCCAGGGAGTCCAGCGCGGCCAAGGCTTTAGACACCTCGCGTCTGTCTGCGTCAACCTCGGGACTGTCCTCCTTAGGAGTGCTCGTGGGCTCCTCGCGCGTTGATGAGGGCGCGTTGCCCTGCGCAGTGTCTGACTGCTCGGTCGGGGAGGAGAGCAGGAGGCCACACACCACCAATGCAGCAACGAGGACGTTGAGAAGAGCTGCGAGAAAGAAGGGGGTGCGAGAGGCCATGACGCATTGATCCTAGTGGGTAGAATCTGATGTCGGTATGAGTATCGATATGTTCTTTGACGAGTACCTCGCTGAACGTGGCCTGTCCCGCTCGGCCGAGGTCGTTCCGGACCACGCCTGCCAGGTCTTTTGCGGCCTGCCCAAGCCCCATACGCAGCCCTCCCTTGAGGAAGCGGCGCAACGTGTAGCGCGTGTGTTGGGGGAATAGCGCGCGTGGATATCCCAAACATCGCTGCGCCAGGAGTAAGCGAGGCACCTTATGCGCTGTCCTTTTCCGGCCAGGGTTTTGCCTGGTTGCCTACCCTCCGGGAGGCACTCGCTGCGGGGGTGCGGCCGCAGATTGCAACGTATCTCGCCGACGCGGAAGAGATACTCGCTCCGCTTGGCGCCGCCCTCCTTCCCTCCTCCCCGCACGGCTTTGCACCACTAGCGTGGGCGGAGGCCGAGCCTGGGTTCGCGCTATCCTCCCCTGCTGCGTCCACCCCGGGCATCGTGTGCGCTCAGCTCGCAGTCCTGGAGTCTGTGCGGGCACAGGGCCTAGATACAACTGAGGCTGTGCTGAGCATCGGTCATTCCCAAGGCGTGCTTGCCGCCGCTGTGGCGTCTGGTCGCGCAACCCCAGCCGAAGCGCTCGCCATAGCCCGGCTCATTGGTGCCGCGTTGACGACGACTGCCCGTATTCACGGGCTTGTGCGTACCGCGCAGGGAGCGCCCATGGTGGCGGTTGACGGAGCTACGCGGGAACAACTCCACGAGCTAGGTGCCCATATCGGTCTTATCAACGGCCGTGAACGCAGCGTCATCGTAGGCACCCCGGAGGAGCTTGCCCGCGTGCGCCGCAGCATGGCAGATGAACAGGTAACCTTCACGGACCTTGATGTTGATGCCGCCTTCCATCATCCGGCCCTAGCCATAGCTGTGGAGCAGGTGGAGCGCTGGGCCGCCGCCCTCGAGCTCGATGCCATGCTTGCCGGCGAGCTTGCCTGCGCGGTGCTCACGGATACCGTTGATTGGCCTGCTCGCGTCGCCGAGGCGGTTGCCGCCGGCGCGCGCTGGATTCTAGAGGTGGGCCCCACCCGCGGCGTTGAGCCGCTAACCCGCGAAGCGGTGGCCGGACGTGGTGTGGGAACCCTCGCCGTGGGTACCGCTGAGGGACAAACGCAGCTCTTCGAGCCCGGCCGTGCCCCTGCTGTGCCGGCATCCTGGTCCGATTACGCGCCGCGCCTCGTCGGCGGACGCCTCTCCACACGTTTTACTGAAACGACAGGTTACTCCCCGGTCATGCTGCCCGGCATGACACCAACCACGGTGGATCCGGCAATCGTTGCCGCGGCCGCCAATGCTGGGCACTGGGCGGAGCTTGCCGGCGGTGGCCAGCACACCGATGACATTCTGAACCAGAACCTGGAGAGGCTCGCACGTCTCCTCGCGCCGGGGGTTAATGCCCAGTTCAATGCTCTGTACCTATCCGCTTCGCAGTGGCGGCGCCAAATTGAAGGCCAGCGTGCCATTCCGCGAGCGCGTGCAGCGGGGGCGCCGCTCAACGGCGTAGTCATCTCCGCAGGCATCCCGCCACACGAGGAGGCATGTGACCTGGTACGGCGTCTCCACGCGGAGAACTTCCCGTGGGTAGCTTTCAAACCCGGCACAGTGGAACAGATCAAGCAGGTGCTGGCCATCGCCCGTACCGTTCCCACTCCGCTCATTATGCAGGTAGAAGGCGGACAAGCTGGAGGCCACCACTCCGCCGAGGACCTCGACGAGCTGCTGGCTGCCACCTATAACGACATCCGCCGGCACCCCAACGTCTTGCTGGCCGTCGGCGGCGGCATCGCCACCCCAGCGCAGGGCGCGGAGTATCTCACCGGCGAGTGGTCGCGACGCATTGGCCTGCCTGCAGCGCCTGTCGACGCCATCATGATCGGCACCGCCGCCATGGCCACCGCGGAGTCCACGGCGTCGGAGTCGGTGAAGCAGACACTCGTTGCTGCCACGGAACACGATGTCATTTCGGGCCGTTCCGACCTCGGCGCTAGCATCCATGAGCTGGACAACTCCTTCGCTTGCGCCGGGCGGCTGCTCGATGCGGTCGCGGGTGATGAGGAGCTGGTGTCTGCCCACCGCGAAGAGATCAGTGCAGCCCTGGCGAGAACTTGCAAGCCCTACTTCGGGGACCTCGACACTATGAACTACGCCGAATGGCTGCAGCGCTATGTGGAGTTGTCCTTCCACGACGGCTGGGCGGATGAATCGTGGTGCACTCGCTTCGAGCACATGGTGGCGCGTACTGAAGCCCGCCTGCACGAGGTCGACCACGGTGAGATAACCCTGCAGGTCACAGTCGATTCCGTCGACCCCGCGGCCGCTATTGATGAGCTTGTTGAGCTTTACGGCGACGCTGCCCTTCATCCGACGGATGCCGCGTGGTTCGTGTCCCTTGTCGACGGCCCCGGTAAGCCACCGGGGTTTGTGCCGATTATCGATGCTGCCGTGCGCCGCCGCTTCCGCCAGGATTCCTTGTGGCAGGCCCACGACGAGCATTTCGATGCCGATAGTGTTTGCATCATCCCAGGTACAGCAGGCGTGGAGGGCATTGAGCGCGCCAACGAGCCGGTCGCGCAGTTGCTGAAGCGCTTCGAGCAGGCCACCATCGACCTGCTTTCAGCAGCTCCTACCCCAGACCTGGATGCTCCTGTGCCCAGCGCTGAGGAACTCATTCGCCAAGCTCCTTGCCTCAACTGGGCGGGCCGCGAGCAGGCAAACCCACTGCGTCTCAACCTGTCCGGCGCGACTCTCGAATCGGTAAGCACCGACTCCGCGGACTTCTGGTTCACCGTGCCTTTAGGCCTCAGTGCTCGTGGCGGTGCTCACGGCGGTGCGGACGCTGATGCTGCGCTGCGCGTGCGCATCACCGCGCCGAGCGTGCCGGGCGCTTCGCCCGTCGTCAGCGCCGAGGATGCGGCCTCTGCCATGCGAGAGCTGGCCCGTGTGGCTGCTGGGGGAACACTGCCGGAGGTAGACCACGGCAGCGCTACGGTCACGGCCACGCTCGATGCAGCGCACTTTGCGAACTATGTCTCTGTGACCAGTGGCGGTAGCGCCGATGGCCCAGTTGTGCCCGACGTCTTGGTAGGTACTGCTTGGCCGGCTGTTTTTGCCGTCATTGCAGAAGCCCGCACGGCCAGTGATCAGGGTGCGGCCGGCGAACATGGTGCGGTGGGGGAACCCGTGGTTGAAGGGCTGCTTAACCTTGTCCACCTTGAGCATTCGCTGGAACTGGTCGACGGGGCCGCGGGGCTTCTCGCCGCCGCGGCTGCGGCAGTGCCGGGGGCGGATCCCCTACAGGTACAGGCCACCGCCCGCCTGCGCGGCGTGTGGGATACGCTCTCAGGCCGCGAGGTTGAGGTCGCGGTGAACATTGAGCACGAGGGCAACTTCGCCCGGCTGCGCGAACGTTTCCTCATCCCCGGCCGCACCGGCACTCGTGTTGCGCCGGGCGCAGACGACGCCGCTGACGGCCTCGTGGAGTTCGTTCGGGAGACCCCGCGGTCGTTCCGCCACCGCCTCACCGTTACGGCGCCTGACTCCATGCGTCCTTTCGCTGTGGTGACAGGGGATCATAACCCCATTCACACGTCTGCGAATGCTGCAGCATTGGCTGGTCTAGACGATGGCCCCATTGCACATGGCATGTGGACCTCGGCGCTGGCGCAAACTGCCGCCGCCTTCGATGGCACCCGAGTCCTGCAGTGGTCTGCGACCATGCTCGCGCCGGTACGCCCGGGCAGTGAGGTGGAGCTGGTGGTGGACCGGGTGGGCGTTGATAAGCGCAGCGGCCACGGCGAGGTCCGCTCCGTGACCGCGTCCAGTGACGGCGTGGTGGTGCTGGAGGCACGTGCCACGATGAGCACACCACGCACGTTTTATGCCTTCCCCGGCCAGGGAATCCAGGCTCCGGGGATGGGGATGCAGGAGTATGGAACTTCTCCCGCCGCACGCGCGGTGTGGGAGCGCGCCGACGCGCACACGAGGCAGCATCTGGGCTTTTCCATTCTGGAGATCGTGCGGAATAACCCGGATACCGTGGCCGTGCGTGGAACGACGTATTCCCATCCCGATGGTGTGCTGTACCTTACCCAGTTCACGCAGGTAGCAATGGCCACGCTGGGCTGCGCGCAGATTGCTGCGCTGAAGGAGGCCGGGGTTCTGGATAACACGGCGGCCTTTGGCGGGCATTCCGTAGGCGAGTACAACGCGCTGGCTGCCTACGCCGAGGTACTTTCTCTCGAGGCCGTGTTGGAGATCGTCTATGTGCGTGGCCTCACCATGGACCGGCTCGTGGAGCGTGACGCCGAGGGCTATTCGCGCTACGGGCTGGGCGCGCTAAGGCCCCACAAGATGGGGATGCGCGCCGATGAGGTCACGGACTACATCGCCGAAACCATTGAGGTCACCGGGGAGTTTCTCGAGGTGGTCAACTACAACGTGGCCGGACGCCAGTACGCCATTGCCGGCACGGTGGACGGCCTTATTGCCATCGAGGAGAACGCCGAACACTGGGCTCCTGGCCAACGTGCCTTCGTTCCCATCCCGGGCATTGATGTGCCTTTCCACTCCTCACGTTTGGTGGACGGGGTGGATGACTTCCGCGCCCACCTGGATGAGCTCATCCCGCAGGATATCGACCTGGATGTGCTGGTGGGGCGCTACATCCCCAACCTTGTCGCCCGACCCTTCGCCGTGGACCGTGATTTCGTGGAAGCCATTGCGGACGTTGTTGATTCGCCGCGTATCGCGGCCATCCTGGAGGACTTCGCAGCAGCCGCGGAGCACCCGCAGAAACTAGGCCGCACACTGCTGGTGGAGTTGCTGGCCTGGCAGTTTGCCTCCCCGGTGCGCTGGATCGAAACGCAGGACCTGCTGCTGACCCCGCGTCATGCGAAGACTGCGGCCGGGCTTCCGGGCTTAGGCATAGAGCGCTTCGTCGAGGTTGGGGTGGGGCACGCTCCCACCGTGGCCAACATGATGGGGCAGACTCTTAGCTTGCCGGAATATGACGGTGTTCAGGTCGAGGTCCTCAACACCGAGCGCGACCATGCCCGGGTGTTCGCCGAGGACACTGTTACAGACTCGGTGCCGGCGCGTGAGACCGTGCCGGCTGACGAGCATTCTCATCCGGCACAGCCCACACCACAGCTCGCGGCCGATGAGCTGTCGGCTACCCACACAGCCACCCCCCTTGCCGCGACCGAAAAGGTTACTGACCAGCCGCTGAGCTCACAGCAGGCGGTTGAGATGCTTATCGCGCTATGGACGAAGGTGCGTCCTGATCAGATTGCGGCCACCGACACGATTGAAGGTTTGGTGGAGGGCGTATCCTCTCGCCGCAACCAGCTGCTGTTGGACCTAGGCGTAGAGTTCGGCATCGCCGCCATCGATGGTGCGGCGGATATGCCGGTGAGCGAGCTGGCGCAGACCGTGGCGCAGCGCGCGCCGGGCTATCACGCGTTTGGCCCGGTGCTCACCGAGCAGGTGGCGCAGGCCGTGCGCCGCGTGACCGGACCGGCGGGAAAGAAGCCGGGATATATTGCCGAGCGTGTGAACAATGAGTGGGGTCTGGGACCGGGCTGGGTCGACCACACACTGGCGGAGCTCGTGCTGGGCAGCCGGGAGGGCGTGTCCCTGCGCGGCGGGGAGCTGGCCACATTACCCGTCAGCGCTGCTACCACCGTAAAGGGGCTGGATGAGCTTATCGACGCCTCCCTTAACGCCACCGCCACCCGCGCGGGCGTCACGGTGGCCCGGGTGTCGCACGCGAGCGCTGACACCGTCGTGGATCCAGCGGCACTGGCTGCGTACACGGAGCGACTCGAATCCGCACTCGAGGATTCCGCACGCTCGCTGCTGGGCGCCCTAGGCCGTGAGGACGCTGCGCACGGTGACGACTCTGAGCACGGTGAGGAGGCGGTGCATGACAAGCACCTCGCTGAACTCGTGTCCGCGGAGTTGGGCCCGGACTGGGCGCAGCGCGTAGCGCCGGCCTTCGACGCGAAGAAGGCCGTCCTGTTTGATGATTGCTGGGCTTATGCCCGCGAGGGCCTTGTCCGCGCTGCGGCGGCGGGCGTAGAAGATCCGCCCCTTGATGTCCTTGGTGCTGGCGCAGAGGTTGCGCGTATGGCCGAGTACCTGGGCTATCACCATCAAGCGGTGGATGCTGAGGTACCCGGTGAATTCCTTCTTCACTCTGGGCAGGTGGCCGTGGTAACAGGTGGCTCGCCGGGCTCGATTGGTGCGGAGATCATCTCCGAGTTGCTCGTCGAAGGCGCCACCGTTATCGCGACGACCTCGCAGCTTACCCCGGGCCGCCTGGAGTTTTTCAAGGAACTGTACCGCACCCGTGCCGTTGGTACAGCAGCGCTGTGGGTAGTCCCGGCCAACCTTAACTCCTTCGCCGACATCGACGCGCTCGTGGAGTGGATCGGCTCAGAACAGACGGCCACCGTGGGCGGAAAGACCGAGCTGCGCAAGCCGGCCTTCGTGCCGGACCTGCTCTTCCCTTTCGCCGCCCCGCGCGTAAGCGGCACCGTGGCGGAGGCTGGTCCTGAAGCAGAAGCGCAGATGCGCTTGTTGCTGTGGTCGGTAGAAAAGCTCATCGCGGGCCTGTCTGCGCTGGGCGCGGATACCCACTTGGGGCATCGCCTCCATGTGGTTCTTCCCGGATCACCCAATCGTGGGCGCTTCGGTGGCGACGGTGCCTATGGCGAGGCCAAGGCAGCGTTCGATGCCCTCGTGCAGCGCTGGCACTCCGAGCAAAACACCTGGGGCGCGCGAACCTCGCTGGTCCACGCGCTCATTGGTTGGGTGCGCGGCACGGGGCTCATGGCGGGCAACGATCCACTCGTCGAGCAGGTTGAGGCCCGCGGCGTGAGCACCTTCTCGGCGAAGGACATGGCGATGTGCCTTGTGGATAATGCCGCGAACGAGGACATCCTCATCCAGACTGCCGAAGCGCCGGTGGTTATGGACTTCACAGGCGGTTTGGCTGGGGCCGACCTGGACTTCGCTGCGCTTGCTCGCGACGCCGCGCTTGGCGACGTCTCCCCGACCCCCACCAAGTCCCCCAGCCCAGCGCCGCGCACCGTCAAGGCTCTGCCGAATGTGCTTGCGCCACTGGAGTGGACGACACCCAGCTTCGATGGGGTTAGCCAGTCCTTGGAAGATATGGTCGTCATCGTGGGAGCAGGGGAGCTGGGCCCGCTAGGCACTTCGCGAACGCGCTTCGAGGCGGAAGTCAGCGGTGATCTCTCCGCCACAGGCGTTCTGGAGCTGGCGTGGAGCCGTGGCCTCGTGACGTGGGATGACTCCTCGGCAGCGTGGACCACGCCGGAGGGCGAAGAAATCGCAGAGGAAGATATCTACGACCGCTTCCACGATGAGGTCCTTGCCGGCATCGGCGTGCGCCGCTTCCACGATGACTTCGGCCCACACCTGCCCATGGTGGATAATCTCGCGCCTGAACTCACCACCATCTACCTGGAGAAACCGATCACCTTCGCCGTGGAGGATGAAGCCACCGCACAGTCCTTCGTGGATAGCTGCGAGGGCGCAACAATGCGGCGAGTGCTCACGAGCCCCGGCGGTGAGGCTGAATGGCAGGTGACCCGCCCTGCCGGGTCCGCTGTACGCGTGCCGCGGCGCGTAGCCATGACGCGATTCGTCGGAGGCCAGATTCCGGAAGGCTTCGATCCTGCGGTCTACGGCATCCCCGCGGACATGCTGGATAGCGTGGACCGCCTGGCACTATGGAACCTTGTATGCACCATCGAGGCGTTCCTCGCAGCCGGCTTTAGCCCAGCCGAGTTACTTGCTCACGTCCACCCGGCGCGGGTGAGCTCCACCCAGGGAACCGGGATGGCGGGGCAGGAGGCGTTGCGTTCGTTGTACGTCGATAAGCTCCTGGCCCATCCTCGCCAGCACGACATTCTGCAGGAAGCCCTGCCCAACGTCATTGCCGCGCACGTGATGCAGTCCTACGTCGGCGGCTACGGCCAGATGGTGCATCCAGTGGCAGCATGCGCGACGGCGGCGGTCTCCGTTGAGGCGGCGGTGGACAAGCTGCGCCTGCATAAGGCGGATTTCGTTGTCGCCGGCGGAATTGATGCCCTCTCCGTCGAGGGGATTACAGGCTTCGGCGACATGGCAGCCACCGCTGATAGCTCAGAAATGGAGGCCAAGGGTATCGAGCACCGCTTCTTCTCCCGAGCTAACGACCGCCGCCGCGGCGGCTTTGTCGAGTCTGAAGGTGGCGGCACGCTGCTGCTTGCGCGCGGAAGTTTAGCCGCGGAGCTGGGCCTGCCGGTCCTCGGCGTGGTGGGCTTTGCCGAGTCCTTCGCCGACGGCGCGCACACCTCCATCCCCGCGCCGGGCCTTGGCGCACTGTCGGCCGCGCGTGGCGGAGCCGAATCGCGCCTCGCGCGTTCCTTGCAGGAACTCGGTGTGGCGCCAGACGACATCGCGGTGGTATCCAAACATGACACCTCCACGAGTGCTAATGACCCCAACGAGTCCGACCTCCATGAGCGCATCGCGCGTGCCCTCGGTCGCAGCGACGGGAACCCGCTCTACGTTATCTCACAAAAGACCCTGACCGGCCACGCCAAGGGCGGAGCTGCGGCCTTCCAGCTCATTGGACTCTGCCAGGTGCTGCGCGGAGGTATCGTTCCGCCAAACCGTTCGCTGGACTGCGTGGATCCGGAACTGCGCCGTCACGAGCACCTCGTGTGGCTGCGCCAGCCGCTGGACCTGCGCCGGACCCCACCCAAAGCGGGGCTGGTGACGTCCTTGGGCTTCGGCCATGTCTCCGCGCTCATTGCGGTCGTGCACCCAGAGGCCTTCATGACGGCACTCGTGGCTGAATACGGTGAGGATTATGCACAGGCCTGGCGTGACAAAGCCGAGGCGCGAGAACGCTCTGGCTTACGCCGCCTCGAGGAAGCCATGCGGGGAGGGCCAGCGCTGTACCAAAGGCCAGTCGAGCGCAACTTGAGCGGCGGCGACGCCGCGGAGGTTAAGGAACGCGAGGCTGCCGTGCTGCTCAGTGAAGGCGCGCGAATGCGCAACGGCGTACTCGAACCCGACGCCGAGCGGGGGTAGAAAGCCGCCGGATACCCCCAGCGTGCACCGTCTGAAACGATAAAGAAGCAGGTCAGATGGGTTGAACCCGAGGTGCGGGCTGGGGCACCATGCAAGGGTGAAAATCAGCACAAAACCTTTACTTGGTGTTATTACTGTTGCCCTCGCCGCCACGATTGGGGGGTGCTCCGCCACCGGCGGCGCACCCCGCCCCAGCGCCGACGGCGAACTAGCCGGAGGCGTCGATACCGAACGTCTCGTTGTCGCCATGGTCTCCCACGGCGCGCCGGGTGACACGTACTGGGACCTTGTACGCAAGGGCGCGGAGGATGCCGCGCGCAAGGACAACATCGAACTGCGCTATTCCTCCGACCCGGAGGCACCCAACCAGGCCAACCTTGTCCAGTCCGCCATCGACTCTGGCGTGGACGGCATCGCCGTGACCATGCCGAATGCGGGCGCTATCGGCCCTGTGGCCAAGAAGGCCGCCGACGCTGGAATCCCCACCGTGGGGCTCAACGCCGGCATGGATGATTACCAAAAGTACGGCATGAGTGCTTTCTTCGGACAAGAAGAAAAGGTCGCGGGCACCAAGGCAGGCGAGCGCCTCAAATCCGAGGACGCTCAACACGCTCTGTGCGTCATTCACGAGCAAGGCAACTCCTCCCAGGAGGCGCGCTGCGCGGGCCTGAAGGAAGGAATGACCGGCGGAAAGGTGGAGATCCTCTACGTCAACGGCAAGGACCTCACCGCCGCGCAGTCCACCATCAACGCCAAGCTGGCGCAAGATAAGTCCATCGACTGGGTCATGGCCCTGCAGGCCTCGGTTGCTATGCGCTCGACCGCCGCAGTGGCGGATGCTGGTTCCGAAGCCAAGGTCGCCACCTTCGACACCAACGCTGAGCTTGTCGGCGCCATCGCGGACGGCAAGGTGCAATGGGCCGTGGACCAACAGCCCTACATGCAGGGCTACTTTGCTGTCGACGCCCTGTGGCTAGCGCACCGCAACGGATCCACTCTGGGCGGCGGCCGCCCGGTCTACACCGGTCCGTCCTTCGTAGATTCCACCAATGTCGACATCATTTCTGAGTCGGCAAAGGAGGGCCTGCGATGAGCCAGGCAGTGCCGGTGAAGGGTGACGGGGAGGCGTTGGCAAGCACAGGCGATACCCGCCTGACCCAACGCAGCGGATTCTCCCGTCTTATCCGCCGCCCAGAGTTGGCCAGCCTGCTCGGCGCGGTCGTCATCTTTGCCCTGTTCATGATCGTCGCCCCCGCCTTCCGTTCCCTGGAGGCGTTCTCCACGGTGTTGTATGCCAGCTCCACGCTGGGCATTGTGGCCCTCGCGGTGGGCCTGCTCATGATCGGCAACGAGTTCGACCTGTCTTCCGGAGTGGCCGTGACCTCGGCAGCACTCGTGGCCACGATGCTCAACTACAATTTCCACCTCAACTCCTGGGTAGGTGTGGGACTATCTCTGCTCACCGCGCTGGCCATCGGCGCACTTAACGGCTTGTTGGTCACGCGCACCAAGATTGATTCCTTCCTCATCACCTTGGCAGCCTTCCTCATGCTGCAGGGCCTTAACCTGGCCATCACCAAGCTGGTCACCGGCCAGGTGGCCACGCCCACCATCGCGGATATGGAAGGTTTTCCCTCCGCGAGGGTCGTATTCGCTGGCACCCTCCACGTGGGCTCGTTGAGTATCCGTGCCACGGTCCTGTGGTGGATCCTTTTTGTGGCGATTGCCTCGTGGGTACTGTACAAAACGCGCTGGGGAAACTGGATCTTCGCCGTCGGAGGTGACGATGCTGCCGCCCGTGCCGTAGGCGTTCCCGTGCGCCGCGTCAAGGTGGCGCTGTTTATGTTCGTCGGTTTTGCCGCGTGGTTTGTGGGCATGCATACGCTTTTTGCTTTTGACTCTATCCAGGCAGGCCAGGGCATTGGTAACGAGTTCCTTTACATCATCGCCGCCGTTATCGGTGGCTGTTCCATGACCGGCGGTCGCGGTACCGCGGTGGGCACCGCCATCGGCGCGCTCATCTTCGGCATGACCAATCAGGGCATCGTGTATGCGGGCTGGAACCCGGACTGGTTCAAGTTCTTCCTCGGCGCCATGCTGCTTTTTGCCGTGCTGACGAATACGTCGGTAGCCAACTTCACCAAGAGGCGATAAACCATGATTGAGCTGCACGATATTTCCCAAACTTTCGGCAACTTCCACGCCCTGCGCGGCATTAGCCTCTCCGTGCAGGAAGGTGCGGTGACCTGCGTTTTAGGTGACAACGGCGCGGGCAAATCCACGCTGATCAAGATTCTGGCGGGCCTCAACCAGCCCACCGGTGGCACCATCACTGTCGATGGAAGCGAGGTTCACTTCGACAGCCCGCGTGATTCTCTCGATGCTGGTATTGCCACCGTGTACCAAGATTTGGCCTTGGTGCCCTCGCTGTCGGTGTGGCGCAACTTCTTCCTGGGTCAGGAGCTGACCGGTCCCTTGGGGCTCTTACGCGAGGAAGAAATGAAGCGCATTACGCACGACCAGCTGGCTGAGATGGGCATTGTGCTTGGCGACGTCTCCGTGGAACTCTCCGCACTCTCCGGCGGCCAGCGCCAGGTGGTCGCCATCGCGCGTGCCATCTACTTCGGCGCGCGCTACATCATCCTGGACGAGCCCACCGCCGCGCTCGGCGTAAAGCAGTCCGGCATGGTGCTGCGATTCATTAACGCTGCCCGCGAGCGCGGCATGGGCGTGGTGTTTATTACTCACAATCCGCAGCACGCCTATCTGGTGGGCGACCATTTCGTGGTCCTGACCGTGGGAGAGATGTCCTTAGATGCCGCCAAGGCGGACGTTACCCTTCCTGAGTTGACCCAGTGGATGGCCGGCGGCGATGAGCTGGAGGAGCTCAAGCAGGAGCTGGCGCGCTAAGCTAGCCCGCATGACAGTAAGCGGCGTGAGCGTGGGCACCGACCTAGTGCACATTCCCTCCTTTGCCCAGCAGCTGGATACCCCGGGCACGAGTTTCGAGCGGGTCTTTAGTGCCTTCGAGCTACGCGTCGCACAGTCCCGAGGGATGGATGGGGAGGCCCGTGCGCAGCACCTGGCTGGGCGCTGGGCCGCCAAGGAAGCTTTTATCAAGGCATGGTCCCAGGCGCTCTATGGGAGTGCTCCGGTCATGGCAGAGGAGGACGTGGTCTGGGCAGAGATTGAGGTCCGCCCCGACGCCTGGGGCCGCGTGGCCTTAGCACTGCGCGGGGAGATAGCCAGCCAAGCCCACGACTCCTTGGGGGAGTACACCACAGCGCTCACCATCAGCCATGACGGCGACTACGCCACCGCCACGGTCATTCTTAGCCGCCAGTCGCAATAGCGAAGAGGTAAGCGATGAGCATGCGCTTTATCTCCTCCACGACGCCGTCGACGCTGTCTTCGGAGCGCATGATGCTGTAGTTGAGCAAGGACACCACCGTGTGGACGAGGAAGGCCGCGATTTCTATCCGGGCGGCATCGTCCATGTCGGGGGCTAGGGGCTTGATGATCTCCGCGATGGGCTTGAGCAGGCTGAGCTCCGTGTCGGCGGCCGTGGCACGGGTAGCCGGCGTGGATTGCACGGCATGCCACACCGCACGGCGTGAGGGGTCATTGCGCCACACTCGCGCCATGCGGTCGATGAATTCCTCGAGAAAGTCCGGCCACTGAAGTGCTGGAACGCGATGCGAGAAACGCTCGACTTCTGCCAACATCTCCGCGGTATCTTGGCGGTCAAGCTCGCAAATTAGCACATACTTGTTGGCAAAGTATTGGTACAGCGTGCCAATGGGTACCTCCGCGCGGCGCGAGACCTCGTCGAAGGTAAAAGACTCAAAGCCATGGTCCACGAGCGTCTGACGCGCGCAGGACAAAATCCGGTCATATTTGGCGCGGCTGCGCGCCTGCGCTGGCCGACGCCTCGGGACCAGTATCTCCGGTGACTTTGAGCTGGATTCCACGGTCTAGTTGAGCCCCTTAAGCACGCGGGCAACGTGGCCGGTGGCCTTCACGTTGTACATGGCCTGGCCAATGGTGCCGTCTTCTTCCACGAGGAAGGTGGAACGGATAACGCCTTGGACAACCTTGCCGTAGTTCTTCTTCTCCCCGAAAGCGCCATAAGCGGTCATGACTTCCTTGTCGGGGTCAGACAGAAGGGGGAAGTTCAGTTCGTGGTCCTCACGGAACTTTGCCAGGGCCTCCGGCTTGTCGGGGGAAATGCCTACGACGGCGATATTCATTCCGTTGAGCTGCTCGAGGCTATCGCGGAAATCGCAGGCCTCCTTGGTGCAGCCAGGGGTATTGGCGCGCGGGTAGAAGTAGACCACGACGCGCTGGCCGGCAAAGTCGCTCAGGCTCACGGTGTTGCCGGCATCGTCGCTCAAGGAAAAGGCTGGTGCGGTGTCTCCTACAGACAGTCGTTGTGCTTCAGTCATGGTCCCCACCCTACCGTGATCGCGGGCCTACCCACCCCGCGAGTAGACATGCGGGCAACGCTGGGGTCAATGTAGAATGTCGACGTTAGAACAAAAACACAGTCAAAATCTCAGGAGATTTCCCGTGGCACGCAACATTGATGATATCCAGCGCGACATCGAGCGCACCCGCCGTCAGCTGGCTAGCACCTTGGATGAGCTGGCTTACCGTAGCAAGCCGCAGAACTTCGTGGACGACGCCAAGGGGGCTGCCACCCAGAAGCTGCAGGACCGCAACGTGCAGATGGCGCTCGCTGGCGTCGGCGCTGCCGTCGTAGGACTCATCGCTTTCTCCGTCTTCCGCTCCAAGCGCCGCAAGTCCGACATTAAGGAGCTGCAGCGCCTGCTGGCTGAGCGCCGCTAAGCGTCCTCCTTTCACGGACGCTGCGCCGACGGCGCAGCGCGAGCACCCCTGTCGTGGACACCTTCACGGCAGGGTCTTTTTTATGCTCTGCCGCCTCTAAGAAAAGTGGAGCCTACCCTATATTGACTTTGGGTAGCCTAACCTGAATGTGTAATATGAACTCGTCCTGATTGGAGTGCGCCTCCCTTACGTGGGTTCCGCACACGACGATGAAAGTTCGAGGAACAACAGTGGTTCACAGCCCCTCACAGCACCTGACAGCACGATCGCGAGCGGTAGGAACCTTCGCCCTAGTGGCAGCACTGGCCAGTACCGTGGCAGGCTGCGCCGCCGGAACAACGGCCGAGGACGCTACGCAGTCCGCATCTGCTGACGGCACCGCTGCCGTGAGTTTCACGGACCTGGCCGGCCGCTACGTGGAGCTGGACCATGAGCCAGAGCGCGTCATTTTGGGCGAGGGCCGCGCAGTATTTGCCACCGGCGTCCTGAATGCTGAGGACCCCCTCGACAAGGTTGTAGCCATCGGCTCGGATCTCAAGCAGAACGTGCCCGACTACTACCGCGAGCTGGAAAAGAGCGTCCCTAAAGTTAATGAGCTGCCCGAAATCGGCGGTTTCACCAAGGGTGATGTCACCGTGGAGGAACTCATCAACCTTGACCCCGACCTCATCGTTCTTTCGAAAGACCAGTACGAGGCATCCCAAACTGCTGGGCTCACTGACAAACTGGACCAGGCTGGACTGACCTACGCTGTTACGGACTTCCGCGCCAAGCCGCTGGAGAACACCGTGCCCACCATGGAAATCTTCGCCGATATCTTTGGTCATGAGGATCGCGCCGAGGAATTTATCGCGGACTGGCAGAAGAACGTTGACCTAGTGAAAGAACGCGCAGCGAAGGTGAAAGACAAGCCGTCCACCTTCGTGTGGCGTGCGGCAGGTGTGTCGGACTGCTGTGGCTCCTGGAATGACTCCAACATTTCCCAGCTAGTCAACGTTGCCGGCGGTAAGAACGTGGCAGATGGCCTCATCGATGGCGAGTCCGGCGCCCTTACCCCCGAAAAGGTCATCGACGCTAATCCGGACATGATCATCGCTACGGGCGGCGACTGGTCCTCCAAGGTTGATAGCTCTAAGGGCCATACTGGCTTCGCGGCCGCCGGCTACGGCATCAGCGAGAAGGACGCCCACGCCAGTGTCGCCACGCTTGCCGACGTCCAACCTGGCTTCCCCGACCTCACCGCAGTGAAGGAGCACAAGCTCCACGGCTTGTGGCACCAGTTCTACAACTCGCCTTTCAACTACCTGGCACTGCTCCAGATCGCTGCCTGGCTCCACCCCGAGGACTACGCCGACATCGATGTGCAGCAGGAATGGGCCGAAGCCCAAGAGAAATACTCGCCCGTCCCCGGTGACGGAACCTTCTTCAGCACCAACTAGTCATGAGCATTACCGCATCAAGTGCACTCCCAGTCAGTGCCCAGCACATCACGAACGAAGACTCCGAGCCGAACGCTGCACCGAAAGCTGCATCGAACGCTGCGCCGAACCCAGTAGCGGCCGCCGCGGCGCTCGCACAAGAACACTCCCGCGTTACGCGCCGACGCATCGCCATCGTTCTTGCCCTCGCCGCCGTAGCCCTCGCTGCCTTCCTAATCAGCGTCATCGTCGGCGCCATCGACCTCACTCCTGGTGAGGTACTGCGGGGACTGGTGGACCCGGGAGGCGTCGACAAGCAAACGCGTACCGTCCTCTGGCGCCTGCGTCTGCCCATGGCGGTCATGGCGCTGCTCATTGGGGCCAGCCTATCGGTAGCCGGCGCACAAATGCAGACCATCCTGGATAACCCTCTTGCCGAGCCTTTCACGCTGGGCATTTCCGCCGCCGCGGCCTTCGGAGGGGCCAGCGCCATCGTTCTGCGCTGGCAGCTGCTGGCCCAGCCGCAGTTCAACCTCGCGCTTATCGCGTGGCTGTCTGCGGCCATCGCCACGGCCATCATTGTTGTCGCCGCCGTTCTTCGTGGCGCCAAGTCGGAGACGATGGTGCTGCTCGGCATCGGCCTCGTCTTCTTCTTCCAAGCCATGCTGGCGCTCATTCAATACCGCTCCTCCAGCGAGGCCCTTCAACAGATTGTCTTTTGGTCCATGGGCTCGCTGACCCGTGCCAGCTGGCAGGCTAACGCCGTGTTGGCCGGCGTGCTTGCGGTGGCACTGCCCATCTTGGGGGCACTGTCGTGGCGCTTGACCGCGCTGCGGCTTGGCGACGCCCGCGCCACCGCCCTCGGCATTAACACCTCCCGGCTGCGCATCATTGTGCTCGTCGTGGTCTCGCTCGTCGCGGCCACCACCGTGGCTTTCGCCGGCATCATCGGGTTTATCGGCCTTGTCGGTCCACACATCGCGCGCATGTTGGTAGGCGAGGACCAGCGCTACTTCGTGCCGGCGTCGATAGCCGCGGGGTCAGCAGTCATGTGCGCCGCCCATGCACTGAGCCTCGTCATCAAACCCGGCGTGGCCATTCCCATCGGCATTGTCACCTCGCTGTTGGGAGTGCCGTTCTTCATCGCCATCGTCATGACCCGGAGGAGGGCATTGTGGACGTAGAACTCACGATTTCTGACCTGTCGGCCGGGTACGGCTCACACATGGTCGTGGAGGGATTAAGTCTTCCCACGTTGCGCGGCGGGCAGGTGGTGGGATTGCTGGGGCCGAATGCGTCCGGTAAGACCACGACCATTACGGCGCTTGCCGGCGTACACCGCGCGCGGGGCGGCACGGTGGATCTCCGCGTCGACGGAGAGGCTCCGCGTGGGAAGCGGCGCCGCCAGCTCATCGGCTATGTGCCGCAGGACCTGCCGCACAGCGCGGCCTTGCGAGCATTTGAGGCGGTTCTGATCGCGGCCCGTCGGGAAGTATGCGAAGACCCAGTCGCCCGTACTGCCGAGGTGCTGCACTCTCTGGGGCTGGACGCGATTGCGCAGCGCTACCTCAACGAGCTCTCTGGCGGCCAGCGCCAGCTCGTCGCGGTGGCGCAGATGCTGGTGGGGCATCCGGGCCTCATGCTTCTCGACGAACCCACGTCCGCCCTCGACCTCCACCGCCAGCTCTTTGTCTTGGGCCGCGTGAGGGCGAAAGTGCAGGAGGAAGGCAGTCTTGCGCTGGTGGCGATTCATGACATTAATTTGGCAGCCCGGATGTGTGACCAGCTCGTTGTGCTGAAGGACGGGCAGATCCATGCTCATGGCGCTCCGGTGGATGTGCTGAGTCCTGAGCTTCTCCGCGAGGTATATCGCGTGGAAGCAGACATTGTGGAACACCGCGGACATCCCGTGGTGGCTCTGCAGGCGGTTAGTTAGACTTAGGCGGCGTGAGTCGCAATTCGCCCGAGAACCTCCTGTTGTACCTCACTCCGGAGGACGAAGAGTCTGTGCGGGAGGTCTTTGCTGAGCTAGCCGAGCGAGGATTCCCCCTCCAGCGCCAGCGCCCGCACATCACGGTGACCTTTGCGCCAACGATGGGCCAGACTGTGGTGGATCTGGCCCGCGACGTGTTGCCGCCGCTTATTCCCGCAGTATTTCGCCGCGTAGGGACCGTTGTTTTCGGCACCAAGAGCAAACAGACAGTGGCATGGATGTTGGAAACCACCGATGAGTTGGAGACCGCAGCGCGCCAACTGAGCGCCGCAAACCCGGATGGGCGCGGTCCACGCTGGACACCCCACCTGACCATGGGGCTGCGCCTTCCTCGCGCCATGGTGCCCGAGTACCTGCGGGCCCTCGATGAGATATCCGGGCCAGAGCACAAGGAATTCCTCGCCACGAGCGCCGCGTGGTGGCGGCCTAAGTTGGAGCAGCTTGAGGTGTTTTAGGGTTAACCCCAAACATGCGAAATCCCCTCCACCAACTGAGTTGATGAAGGGGATGTACTGTGCGCCATCAGGGACTTGAACCCCGAACCCACTGATTAAGAGTCAGTTGCTCTGCCAATTGAGCTAATGGCGCATTCGTTGTCCCAGCGGCTTCTGATTTCCTCAGTGCCTGCCGTGCAACGAGATGTAACTTTAACACCCCGGCTAGAAAAAGGTAAAATCGCCAGGTTGTTAGCGGTTTTGAGGGTAGTGCATAGCCGCTATTGAACGCTGAGCTGGCGACGGTGTACTCGGGGATCTGCGGATCGATAACGAAACGGTTAAAGGCGGCGGGGTCATCTAGTTTGAACATGGTTGTGCGGACTAGGCTGGGTGCATTGTCTTTATCAACGTCTCATCTATCTAGGGGTTTGTGTGCGTTCTCTATTCCCTAAGGCACGTCCCGCAGGATTTCTCACTGGACTGCTTGCGGCCGCGTCCCTGATGGCCGCCTGCACCATTGGTTCTCCAGAAACCAAGGAAGAAGCGGCGGAGATTTCGGCCGAAGAGGCGCAGGAGAGCGCGGCGGCGGAAGCATCGGCGTCGGCAGCCGCAAAGGCGAAGCAACTCAAGTTCTCGCTCAAGGATGGGGCAGAAGATGTTGACCCTTCTGAACCGATTGAAGTCACCTCCACTGCGGGGCTCAAAGAGGTCACCATGACCAACGAGTCCGGTAAGGTGGTGGAGGACAAGCTTTCCTCCGATTCGAAAACGTGGAAGAACGCCGAGGTGCTGGGCTACAACCGCACCTACACCATTGATGCGAAAGACAAAGACGGCAACCACAAAACCATTACCTTCACAACGCCGCAGGCAGCGGCCGTTTCTGAAGTTGCCTTGAGCCCCCTCCCAGAGTCTGAAGTGGGCGTAGGACAGGTTATTGGCGTGCGCTTTGGCAATTACGTCACCGACCGCAAGGCGGCCGAGGAGGCCATCACAGTCAAGACTGAACCGGCAGTGGAGGGCGCTTTCTACTGGGTTAATAACCAGGAAGTGCGCTGGCGCCCGGCGAAGTATTGGGAGCCGGGAACGAGCGTGACTGTCGACGTCGACCTCTACGGCCGCAACCTCGGTGGTGGCGTCTACGGTGGCGAGGACGCCTCAACGAACTTCACCATCGGTGACCGCGTCATCACGTTGGTAGATAACAACTCCAAGATGATGTCGGTATTCAAAAACGGTGAGGTTCTGCGCCGGATTCCGATTTCCATGGGCACGGATGGAAAGTGGGATACCCCGAATGGCGTGTATGTCATCGGCGACCAGTATCCGGACCTGACCATGGATTCCACCACCTTCGGCCTGGCGCTCGATGCCGGCGGTTACAAGACCAACGTCAAATGGGCAACGCAGATGTCCTACTCCGGCATCTACGTTCATGCTGCGCCGTGGGCGGTAGGAGCTCTGGGTAGCTACAACCAGTCCCATGGCTGCATTAACGTCACGACCGAAGATGCCCAGTGGTTCCAGAACACCGTCAAACGCGGAGACGTGGTTCGGGTTTCCAATACCGGCGGCGGTGTACTCAGCCCGCTTGACGGTTTGGGGGACTGGAACATGGACTGGGAGACGTGGTCTGCGGGGAACGCTACCGCTAACCAGTAACAACCAGGTGATTGCCGGGTAGCCTCGCAGGCAAACTGTCGATTGTGCGAAGGGAAAGAGCCCACCATGAACTGGTTGATGCGAGCAGCGATAGTGGTTGCGCCGATGTCTTTGGTGGCGTGTTCTGCGGGCAGTGAGGTTGCACCAGCGCCTCGTGACAACTCTCAAGCCTCAAGCGTTAGCACGCCAGTGCCGGTCGAGGAAGGCACCTGCGCTAAGGAATTTGATGTCCCTGCATTGCTGGAGGCTATGCCGGAAGAGTTCGCTGGTTTGCCGCACGACCCAACCTATGATTCGGGTGAGTCCGATGACTGGGGCCGTTTTTATCAACGTGACGGACTTCAGTTCATGATTGACGCTAGCTATCTGGACGAGGGCGAGACTGATACGTGCCCGCAGGACAATGATCAGGCCGCCCGAGATGTGCGTTCCTTTATTGTTCAGGATTACCAGCGTCAAGAGGAAGAGAATGGCGAAGAGGTAAAGCCCTTTGAAGAGCTCGATTTTAGCGAGGGTGGCCGCTATTTCGCTTGTGCCAAGCACCCCGAGGCGGACTTGCGGCAGTTCTTTTGCGTGACCAGCGTGGGTAATGCGGAGGTTATTAACTTCATGTTCCGCCATTCGCAGGGCGATGCGAAGGACGTCGAGGATATGAAAGGCGCGTCGAAGGAGTTGGCTGCGCTTATCGACGGCGTCTCTTAGGGTGCCCCCGAAAGTTAAATCAGTTAATCCTATTCTGGCGCAGTGTACCCCCGTTACGGGCAGTGTTATAGCGTAGCCGCACCGCCTGCGAAGTGTGTGAAGTGTGACTCTTGTGTGGGCGTTGCATGGTTTGCATCACGTCTTTATTTTGGTGAATCTTGGTGGGAAATAGTTTTCACTGCAAAGATGGAGGCAGAAGTGGATCTCTACGAGTACCAAGCTCGAGACCTCTTTGAAGCGCATGGGGTTCCCACCCTCAAAGGCATTGTTGCGACCTCAGCCGTGCAGGCAGAAGAAGCGGCTGAGAAGCTGAGTACGCCTGTAGTCGTGGTCAAAGCGCAAGTTAAAACCGGCGGGCGCGGCAAGGCCGGAGGAGTCAAGTTAGCGCACAGCCCCGCGGAAGCCGCGGAGAAAGCCAACGAGATTCTTGGACTGAAGATTAAGGGCCACACGGTGCGCAAGGTCATGGTGGCAGAAGGCGCGGACATCGCCGAGGAATACTATTTCTCCATCCTGCTTGACCGCACCAAGCGCCGCTACCTAGCCATGCTCTCCAAGGAAGGCGGCGTGGAGATCGAAAAGCTCGCTGAAGAGCGCCCAGACGCACTGATTAAGCGCAGCTTCTCTCCGCTTGACGGGATGACGGACACACTGGCGCGGGACATGGCGTATGAGGCGGGGTTTGATGAGGGGGACGTCGCCAAGCTCGTGCCCGTGTTTAAGAAGCTCTACACGGTGTACACGGAGGAGGACGCCACGCTGGTGGAGGTCAATCCGCTGGTCAAGACGGCTAGTAGTGACATTATTGCGCTTGACGGCAAGGTCACGCTGGATGATAACGCACAGTTCCGCCACTCCGAACATATTGAGCTCCAAGACCATGGCGCGACGGACCCGCTAGAGCTGAAAGCGCAAAAGATGGGGCTGAACTATGTGAAGCTCGACGGTTCTGTGGGCGTCATCGGCAATGGTGCTGGGTTGGTGATGTCGACGCTCGACGTTGTGGCCTATGCCGGCGAAGGTCTTTCTTCGCAGCCGAAGCCTGCGAACTTCCTCGATATCGGCGGTGGCGCTAACGCAGAAGTGATGGCCAATGGGCTTGAGGTGATTCTTAGCGACCCGCAGGTGAAATCCGTTTTTGTCAACGTCTTTGGTGGAATTACCGCCTGCGATGAAGTAGCTAAGGGCATCGTGCAGGCATACAAGATTCTGGACTCTGAGGGCATTGAGCCGAAGCCGCTCGTCGTTCGCCTCGACGGCAACAACGCGGAACTGGGACGCACGATTCTTAACGACGCACACCTGCCCAAACTGGAGCAGGTCGAAACCATGGATGCTGCCGCCCGCAGGGCTGCGGAACTGGCGAACTAGGAGTAGACATGTCGATTTTTCTCAACAAAGACTCGCGGATCATTGTGCAAGGCATGACGGGATCTGAAGGCATGAAGCACACGCGCCGCATGCT
This sequence comes from Corynebacterium sp. HMSC078H07, assembly GCF_001812805.1. Lineage (GTDB taxonomy): Bacteria > Actinomycetota > Actinomycetes > Mycobacteriales > Mycobacteriaceae > Corynebacterium. Next base: position 84,074 of record NZ_KV810513.1, read on the forward strand.
GGAATCCGGCTCCAACATTGTGGGTGGGGTCAACCCGCGCAAGGCAGGTGAGCGCGTCGATATTGACGGGCGTGAGATTCCCGTCTTCGGAAGCGTGCGTGAGGCCATGCAGGCTACAGACGCCAACGTCACCGTCATCTTCGTGCCGGCAAAATTCACCAAGGATGCGGCGGAAGAAGCTATCCGTGCCGGCATTGAGCTCGTGGTGATTATTACGGAAGGCATTCCAGTCAAGGACACGGCGGAGCTCTATGCGCTGGGGCGAGAGTCATCAACGCGCATTATTGGGCCCAATTGCCCGGGGCTTTACTCGCCGGGACAGTCCAATGCGGGCATCATTCCCGCGGAAACCGCGCCGACCCCTGGAAAGATTGGCTTGGTATCGAAGTCAGGCACCTTGACCTACCAGATGATGTATGAGCTATCTGATATTGGTTTCAGCACATGTGTGGGAATCGGAGGCGACCCCATTATTGGCACCACGCATATCTCCGCCATCGAGGCCTTCCAGAACGACCCGGATACCGAGGCGATCATCATGATCGGTGAAATCGGCGGCGATGCAGAGGAACATGCTGCTGCCTATATCAAGGACCATGTGACGAAGCCGGTGGTGGCGTATATTGCAGGCTTCACCGCGCCGGAAGGCAAGACGATGGGCCATGCTGGTGCCATCGTGTCTGGTGGTTCTGGTACGGCAGATGGCAAGAAGGCGGCGCTGGAAGCAGCCGGCGTGAAGGTGGGCAAGACTCCCTCGCAGGCAGCAGAGCTGGTGCGAGCAGCCTTGGCTTAAAGATACGGCGCATGAGTCTCCGGACCCATGCGCCGGTAGGGGCTAGCGGGGGAGCCCGCGACGTCGAGACACTGTCTTGTCGAAGGGGATCCAAAACCGCAGCGCGGCGTCCTGGTTCTTGGAGATGCCGATGCGCGGCCCGCGGACCCACTCAGGTTCCTTATCGCGTTGTTTAAGGCGAATGGGTGTGCCGTTGTCTGCGATGCTGAAGCCAAGCGCCTTGCCTAAGTTGCCGGGGCCGCGGGCGAGATTATGAAATTCCGTGTCACCCCGGCGTTGGTAGGCAAGCTCTATTCCCTCGATGACTTCCCCGCCGCGGAGCAAGCAACCCTGACCGGCGCCTTCGGGCGCGCAGACGATATTGCCGTTCCGGTGAATGCCGTAGGACATGTAGACGTAGAGGCGGCCGGGCGGGCCGAACATGGCGGCGTTGCGCGGGGTGCGGCCGTTAAAAGTGTGTGAGGCCTCATCGTCTGCGCCGAGGTAAGCTTCGACCTCCGTGATGCGTACCGAAACGCCGTTGTGCGTGAGCACCGTGCCAAGAAGCTGGGGAGCAACGACGTCGGCGGTGTCGGTGAAATCGATCATTGTCGCAGTCTAACGTGAAAACAAGCGTTAGGACTTAGCTCTTTCTTCCTCGGCCTCAATCTCTGCGTTGAATTCGCGCTTGGAAGATTGCCACTGGTCCTCAGTCATTCCGATACGCCAGTAGCCAGAGATAGAAACGTCTTCCTTGGGAATTCCAGATTCCACGAAAAGGAAGCGACGCAGCTCTTTGATCATCTCGGCGACACCGTGGATGAACCAGCTGGTTTTCTTCTCCTTGGGGATACCAGCCTCGCGTACCACGCGGGATAGCTCAGTGCCGTGGGTAGCGCCATTGCGGATTACCCAGACGATCTCCACGCCCTCGCGGGTGGGCAGCTCAAACGTGCGGTCTTCTTCCTCGATCTCGATGAAGGCAGTAGCGGTCGCGCCCTCGGGGAGATGCTGGACACCGGCACCGATGGCCGGTGCTGCAGATTCATCGCCGGCGAACACAAAGTGCTCATAGCCTGCGGTCGGTCCCCACGCGCCACCTGGGCCGAGGAAGCCGATCTTCTCGCCGACCTCAGCTACGCGTGCCCACGGGCCAGCCAGGCCGGAATCACCATGGGCGACAAAATCAACGTCGAAGTCCCCGGTCTCTGGGTCTAGGTTAATCAGGGTGTAGGTGCGGAGGATTGGTTGTTTATCACGCGGCTGCTCTTCGCGAATCTGCTGGACATCAAACGGCCAAGAATAATCGGCGCTTTCTGGCACGAATAACAACTTGATGTAGTGATCCGTAAACTCCAGCTCCTTGCCCACAAAAGCCGGGGAGTTCATACTCAACCGAACCAAATCCGGAGAGACCTGGTAGCGACCAGTCACGGTTGCTTCATGCGCCTTGCGGGGCTTGCGCTTCGGCTTAAGGGACATTTCGTGTGGATAAATCGATACGGATTCCCGGAGCAGCCTGGGATAATGCCGTGATCTTGATTTTGAATCGGTTCCAACAGCCCGATCGATGAAATCAACACCGGATAGTCCTAGGTCTGTGATAGGAGGACTGCTGCTGGTGCGGTAAGGCCAATTCCTATGGCTAATAGGAATCGGCCGTCGTGTGACATGTGCGGCCATGGACTCGTTAAGAACGGCAAAACCGCGGCAGGAACCCAACGCTGGCTGTGTCCTAAATGCAACGTTTCATCGATTAATACCCGCGCACACACCAGCGAGATACGCCACTTCAAAATCTTTATTGACTGGATTCTTTCCGGGGAATCCGCAGACCATTTAGCCAAACGCCTTGGGGTAACCAGACGAACTTTGACCCGGTGGTTCAAGCTTTTGTGGTTTATCACCGTGCCCACGTCTACTGACCCCTACCGTGTTTATGACCAGGTCTTTATCGACGGCACCTACTTCCACAAGAAATGCCTGCTTGTAGCCTGCACCAATACACACGTCATTGCCTGGCATTGGTGCTTTCGTGAAAGCTCATACGAGTACCTGAAACTGCTCGACAAAATCGCGCAACCACTCATCGTCACCACAGACGGGGCAGGCGGAGCACTCAAGGCACTGCGCATTAAATGGCCTGATGTTGCCATCCAGCGCTGCCTAGTCCACGTCCAACGCAACACTTTCGCCGACATCAGCCGCAACCCGATTCACCCAGCCCATAAAGCAATCCGGAAACTGGGCTACAAGCTCGTCCAAGTACACAACCGTGAAGATGCTGCACGGTTTACCGCTGCAGTCCAC
>NZ_KV810513.1:87255-87483 GCF_001812805.1 Corynebacterium sp. HMSC078H07
GGTACACCCACCGCAACGCCCGCAGGGCTCTAAAACGGCTAGAAAAGCTCATCCACGCAGGGCAATTATTTACCTTCCTTGACCCGCCTGAAGGTGTCACACAGGATTTAAAAGCCACCACGAACCTACTGGAAGGCGGCATCAACAAACAGCTCAAAGACTTAGCGGGCAATCATCGTGGCATGTTCGATGAGCATCAGCGCATCACCATGGACTGGTGGCTCTACA
>NZ_KV810513.1:87583-114796 GCF_001812805.1 Corynebacterium sp. HMSC078H07
ACTTCGGACGCCAAGGAGAAAAAGCAGCACGCGCAGCCTGGGCAAAAGAAGAACTTAAACGACGCGGCCACCCCGACGGGAGACCAGCCACATTTGACACCCACATCGACAGTGAATGGAACCCCAGCTTAGGCGTAAGAAAAGGCTGGGCCGGACGCTCCTAAATCCACACGAAATGTCCCTTAGTGCGACACGCCGCAAATCCACACGAAATGTCCCTTAAGCCTGCGCTTCGGCGCTGCCTCTTTAGCTTGGCCAGCCATCGTTATCACTGTCCTTTGAAAACTTGAGTTGCTGTGTGGGCGGAAGCCTACACACTATCCAATTAGGTAAGGCTAACATACTCAAGTCCGGCTGGTTGTGGGGCTTGGTGGCGCGCGGGTGCGGTGGTGCTGGGGCTCAATGCAAAAAGTTGACCCCGCATCCTGCTCAAGCAGAATGCGGGGTCTATTCGGGGTGGCTGACGGGGCTCGAACCCGCGACACCCAGGATCACAACCTGGTGCTCTACCAGCTGAACTACAGCCACCATCGTTGCCTGAAAGCAACGAGATACAGGTTAACCCACGCCGGTGATTTTACAAAAACGCCTGGTAATCCGTGGTCGTGTCAGCCTTCAGTTGCTCCGCTTCCTCGCTCGTAGGGCCTTCATCGGTGCGGAACACGCTGCGGCGGTAAAAGTCGAGCTCGCGGATGGACTCGATGATGTCCTGCAAGGCTCGATGCGCCATGCCCTTATCGGGCTGGTTGAAATAGGCCCGCGGGTGCCAGCGCCGCGCAAGCTCCTTAATCGTCGAGACGTCAATCATGCGATAGTGCAGGGCTTTATCCAAGCGCGGCATGTAGGTGCGGATGAACATGCGGTCGGTGGCGATGGAATTTCCGGCCAGCGGAGCGGGGTGGTTGGGGTCGCAGTGCTTCTCGACGAGCCTCAGTACCGCTTCCTCTGCCTCTTCAATCGTCACGGTGGATTCGCGAATCTCCTTGTCGAGGCCAGACTTGGCGTGCATCGTGGCGACGAAGTTATCCATCTGGTCCAACTCGTCCTCGGTGGCGTGGACTACGAGGTCGAGGCCTTCGTCCAGGATGGTGAGCTCGGCGTCGGTAACTACGGCAGCGACCTCCACTATGACGTGGCGCTTGGGGTCGAGTCCGGTCATCTCCAAGTCAATCCAGACAAGGCGGTCATTCTTGGTAGGGATTTCACTCATGGCTCCCACCTTAGTTTCCTCCCTTGTAGCGGCCTTCTTGGCAGGGCTCAGGGCGCTATCGGGGGTGCCTAAGGGGGTGAATAGTGGCCGCATGTTTAGGTTTTCTCAAGGCGGTGGGGTAGGTCACCTTAATCGATGTGAGCTGGGGGTTTGCTGTGCATGGGTGCGTGGACGCGGAGCGGCGGTCGAAGTTTTTCATGATTCTACTCACGAAAGCATTAGGTGATGAGCCATGATGAATCCAGCCCGAAAAGTGACGGCACTCACAAATCCCGAAGGACGGTTTCCTCCGATGTCAGGCTTTATCGACACACTCAACGCAGTAATTTGGTCGCCCGTGTTGGTCTTCCTGTGCCTTGGCGCAGGTATTTACTTCACCGTGGTGACCAAGTTTCTTCAAATCCGCTGCATCCCCGACATGATCAAGCAGCTCAAGGACGGCGAAAGCTCCGAATCCGGAGTTTCCTCCTTCCAGTCCCTCATGATTTCCCTAGCCGGCCGCGTCGGCGTGGGTAATATTTCCGGTGTTGCTACCGCTATCGCCTTCGGTGGTCCAGGTGCGGTGTTCTGGATGTGGGCCGTGGCGCTGCTGGGCTCTGCGACGTCCTTCATTGAATGTACGTTGGCACAGGTCTACAAGGAGAAGGACCAGGACACCGGTGAGTACCGCGGTGGCCCAGCCTACTACATTGAGAAAGCCTACAAGCACACCAAAGCGGGCCCCTTCATGCTGGTCTACGGCTGTGTCTTCGCCGTCGCCATGATTCTGGCCACCAGCTACTTCCTACCGGCTATTCAGGCCAACGGTGTAGCCGCGGCCGTCGATAATGCATGGGGTATTAGCGTTGGTTGGTCCGCCGTCGTCCTCGCAGGCGTGCTCGCCATCATCATCGTGGGTGGCGTCAAGCGCATCGCCAACTTCGCTTCCCTCGTTGTTCCGTTCATGGCTGGTGCCTACATCCTCTTCGCCATCATCATTCTCTTTGTGAACTTCAGCCAGATCCCCGAGGTCTTCGGCATGATCTTCAAGTCCGCCTTCGGTGCAGAGCAAGCTTTCTCCGGCCTTTTAGGCTCTGCCATCATGTGGGGTGTGAAGCGCGGTATTTACTCCAACGAGGCCGGCCAGGGTACGGGCCCGCAGTCCGCAGCTGCTGCCGAAGTGTCCCACCCGGCGAAGCAGGGCTTCGTTCAGGCCTTCGCGGTGTACATCGATACCCTCTTCGTGTGTTCCGCTACCGCGTTCATCATCATCTCCACTGACATGTACAAGGTCTTTGAGAACGAATCCGAGGACGGTCCGGTGCGCTACGCCGGTGCGATTCCGGACGATATTGCAGTCGGCCCGGGCTATGTTCAGCACGGCCTCGACACTCTGCTCTCTGGTTTCGGTCCAACCTTCATTGCCATTGCTATTGCGTTCTTCGCCTTCACTACGGTGCTGGCTTACTACTACATGGCGGAAGTTAACCTCACCTACTTCAACCGTTGGATCAAGAACAAGGTCGCCCGTCGAACTCTGGTGTGGGTACTGCGCGTACTGCTTGTAGGTTCCGTGGTTATCGGCGCTACTTCTACTCCGGGTGCTGCCTGGGCTCTAGGTGATATCGGTGTGGGCGCAACTGCCTGGCTTAACATCATCGCGATTCTCTTCCTGCAAATCCCGGCACTCAAGTGCCTCAAGGACTACAGCGCGCAGAAGAAGGCCGGCAAGGACCCGCAGTTCGACCCCGAGGCGCTCGGAATCAAGAACGCCGAGTTCTGGGTAGAGCGCAAGCTCGCTCGCGAGGAGGCCGCGCAGAAGGCCATTGCACAGGACGCCCCGTTGCAGGGTAAGTAACCCCGCACGCACTACGGCGCCCTACTCTCGGCAAGAGAGGGGGGCGCCTCTGGTGCGTTTTAGGCCATCTTGGAATAGAAGCTGCCGATGAGCGGCGCAGCAATCGGCGTAGGGACGATCTTGCCCAGCGCATTCATGGCCTTCGACAGCGGCCCGGGAACCACTCGGCGCTGGTTGCGGGCCATAGCCTCGAGAGTCTCCTCAGAGCAAGACTCGTATGTGGTCCACAGGAAGTCTGGTACCACCTTGTCCACGATGGATTGCTCTTCCTCCGGAATGACGGCGTCGCGAACCGGCCCAGGGGCGAGCAGCGTGCAACTAACGCCCGTGCCCTTCAGCTCGTAGTGCAGCGCCTCCGTGAAAGCATTGACGCCGGCTTTGGTGAACACATAGGTGGCGTTGTTGGGAATGGAGACGTTGCCGGCAGCCGAACCAACGTTGCAGATAGCGCCGCTGCGTCGTGGCAGCATCTGGTCAAGTGCGGCGCGGGTCAAACGGTGCACGGCCTTCGCATTGAGATCGAATTGGCGCGTCTCGTAGTCCCAGTCTTGGTCCATGAACTTGCCAAAGCTGGCGATGCCCGCCGAGTTGACGATGATGGAGATTTCTTTGCCCGACATGAAGTCGATGACCCGGGAGACGTCGGCAGCCTCGGAGAGGTCGGCGGCCAGTGCGATGGCGTCGACCTCGTGGCGGGAACGCAGCTCCGCAGCGATGGACTCCAAGACATCCTTGCGGCGGGCAACAAGAATGACGTTGTAGCCGCGTGCCGCTAAATCCTTGGCCATTGCGGCACCGATGCCTTGGCTAGCGCCAGTAAGCAGGGCATAGGACGTGCGGGTAGGGGCAGGCAGTCCGGGTGAATGAGCCATGGTGAAACGGCGTCCTTTCTCTGAGGTCAAAGTTTCCACCCAGAGTAGAGGAAAATCAGGGTTTTTCCCGATACCCTTCCCCACACTCGTTCTGAATAATAGAAAGGGAAAGGAGGCATCATGAACAACCAACGCCTAACTCGTTCCACGACCGACACGATGATTGGAGGTGTCTGCGGTGGCATCGCGGAGACCTACGATCTTGATCCGACTCTGGTGCGCGTGCTCTTCGTTGTAGCCACACTCTTGGGTTTCTCTGGAATCTTGCTTTACCTCATTCTGTGGGTTGTCATTCCCATCCAGTAATTACTGAAGCGGACCCATTCCCATAAAGCTCTTCCACAGTCCCCATTCCTCCTGCAAGCGCGGGAGGGCGGAGGGCGGGGTAGCGGTGCCGTCGATAAGCGTGGCGTCCATCATGCGCACACCGTTGTCGAAGAAGAGCGCCGCATGCCCCGCCGCACCGTAGCGCAGCAAGGGCACGAGGTTGAGTCCGTCGAAGGACAGTGCGGCGTTCGGACGCACGTCAAGGCCAGCGATGGCCGCCAGCGTCGGCGCAAGGTCCAACGGGGATACTAGCTCGATGCTCTCGCCGTCCTCCGCTACACCAGGCCACAACAGCGACATCGGCGCGGTGCCATCCTCGCTGGTCTGCAGCGAACACACTGCCACGACACCGTCGAGTGATGCCACCGCGGCGGGGTCCGGTTGTTCGAGGAGCCGGAACACGTTCTGCGCGGCAGAAACCTCGTCGGTGTCCTGCCGAATCTCATAGCCCGCTTCCTCGAAGACCTCCGTGATGCGTGTGGTTGCGCCGCGTTGCGGATATTGGCCGGTGAGTACTCCTCGGCGCGACTGGGCATAGCTTTCCGACGGCGCCCATGCATTCCGAAAGCGCTTCCCCCTCAGCGCAGTGTCTGGGGCATGGTCAAACGTGGCGAGAGTGATATCCATACTTCTCAGCATAAGTGAGAGCGAGAAAGAGCCACTTCTAACCGCCCATTAAAGCGGCAAAAAGTGGCTCTGACCTGCGTGCCCCCAGCAGGACTCGAACCCGCGACACATGGGGTAGAAACCCACTGCTCTAATCCGCTGAGCTATGGAGGCGTACCGAGACATCATAACGCAGCACGTCACTGAGCCGGAAACCTAGCTCGCTGGGGGAAGCTCGGAGGAGGTGTCCAGGAGGACGTCGAGAAGCGTCTGCGCCGCCGGGGTCAGCGCCCGGTCTGCGCGGTGGATGAGCAGGGCCTGCATCGACGGCAGGTGCTCCTCGATGCGCCGGAAGTGCACTCCCCGCTGGCCCAAAGCCTGGGCGGTGTGGGGCATGAGGCTGATGCCGTAGTCGCCCGCCACGAGCGGCAGGCCCGTCTGCAGAGTCGAGACCTCTTGCACGGTGGCTGGCTTGCACTCAGGGGCAGTGGACCACAGGTGGTCTAGCAGCTCCGGCAGCCCGCTCAGCTCCGTCCAACGCTGCGGCAGCAGCCACGTCTCTGCCGTTAGCGTAGACAGGCGCACCGGGTCCGGCAGGTGGGACAAACGTTGGGGGAGCGCCACGCGGAATTCCATATCCGTCGCGCGGTTAATAGCCAGCTGCTCCCCGTAGAGGTGTTGGAATCGCTGCGGATTGGTGCTGGGGATGATGCCAATCTCTACGGTGCCCTCCAGAACGCGCTTGAGAGTCTCGGTGGGCTCCACATCACTGAGAGAGACGTTGACTTGTGGCGCGCGCTCGCGCATGCGCCTCAGTACCGAGGGCATAAACAGCCAGTTAAACTCAGGCGCCGAGCACAAGGTCACCGACCCTGCGTTTCCCGCTGCAATCTCCGCTAGCCGCGAGGTGGCTGTAGCCAGAAGCGTGTCGACGGAGGTGGCTACTCCATAAAGGAACTCGCCAGCCTCCGTAGTCTTAACGCCACTGCGCCCGCGGGAAAGTAATTTGACGTTGAGGTCCTCCTCAAGCCTGCGAACGGTCAGGCTTAATGATGGCTGCGTAAGCCGCAGCGTCTCCGCAGCCTGCGTGAACGAACCGTGGTCCACGATGGTGCGAAAATGGTGAAGCTGACGAGAGTCCATGAGTGCAGACTACCCTATTGCTGAGACTTTGCTGCCTTTTAGGTAAGAGAGAAGAAGGGGCGGTACACTGCCCACTATGCACGAAGAGAAAGATAACTCCAGCTCACAGGGCCAACAAGCGCCTGTGACGGCGGTCGCACCATCAGGTCCGCGGGCCCAATCTTCCCGCCTTCTCAATCTTTCTTTTGTCGTTTTTGCGGGTCTTGTCGGCGGAATTATCTCGCTGTTTTTCCTTGCGGACTCGCTCGCGGCGCTGGGCATCCCTGACCCAGGCCGAATCACCACCTTCGGCCTTCCCTTCTTCCGTGCAGCCGCGTGGATGTTGATGGCGCTTTCTATTGGCTCGTTCATGGCCAGTGCTTTCTTCATCTACCCGGCCGTGCCAGATAAGGACAATGATCAGCTCATTCGGGCCGGTCTTACCGTTGACGGCCACATTGCCGCCCGCACCGGCGCCTGGGCGGCCGTGGGCGCCGCCGTAGTGTCCTTGCTTGAGGTTCCCCTCGTGATGTCAGACCTGACAGGCACGCCCATTGCCCAGGTGCTCAACCCGGAGCTGATGGGCATGGCGGTGGGGCAGATTGCGGCGTCGCAAGTCTGGCTACTGACCGCCGGTATTGCCGCTCTTGTTGCCCTCGTCGGCTTCCTTGCCCGCACGTGGGCAGGGCAAGTAGGTGCGTTTTTCCTGTCGTTGCTCCTTACTGTTCCGCTCGGGATGGAGGGCCACTCCGCGGCTGGCGGTGACCACGACTATGGCACGAATTCCCTGCTTATCCACCTCTTCTTTATTATGTTGTGGGTCGGTGGGCTCATGGGGCTTATCGCCCATGGCCGCCGCCTCGGCCCCGACATGGATGTGGCGGTGCGTCGCTACTCCTCGGTGGCGCTGTTTTCTATCGTGGCTCTCGCTGCGACAGGCGTGGTCAATGCCTTCATTCGGGTGGAGCTGAGTGATCTGTTCTCCACGCGGTATGGTCTGCTCGTGTTGAGCAAAGCCGTGCTCACCGTGGTACTCGCGGCGGTCGGCTACGTGCATCGAAGCATTACCATTCCGCAGCTTAAGCGTTCCCCGCGCCTGTTCATTAGGGTATCCATCGTGGAGGTTGCCATTATGGCCGCCACCGTGGGCGTGGCTATTTCCATGGGCCGCACCCCACCACCGCCCCCACGTGACCCGAACCTGAATGCCATGCAGATCCTGGTGGGCTATGAGCTTTTCGACGCCCCCACCTTCTCCAACGTGTGGACCATGTTCCGCTTTGACCTCATGTTTGGCTCACTGGGCCTCGTCCTCGCGGGCTTCTACCTTTATGCGTTGTGGCGCCTCAAGCGCCGCGGCCTCACGTGGTCGGCTGAGCGTACCGCCTGGTTCCTGGTGGGTTCGCTGGGCATGACGTTCATTTTGAGTAACGGCATCGGCTTGTACATGCCGGCGCTGTATTCCATGCACATGCTCGTGCACATGATCCTTTCCATGGCCATCCCTTTGTGCCTGGTCTTGGGCGCGCCGGTCACGCTCATGATGGAGGCTTTTGAGCCGGGGGCGCCTGGCAAGCCAACGCTTCACGACGCCGCTGTGGCCCTCACCAAGTCCCGTACCCTGCGTTTTCTCACGCACCCAGCAGTCAATGTTCTGCAGTTCCTGACGTTCCTCTACGTGCTCTACCTTTTCCCGAGCTTCTATGAGGTTGCCATCTCAGAACATGCCGGGCACGTCATCATGAACTGGGTCTTTCTGATTTCCGGCTACATCTACTACTGGGAGGTTATCGGCCCTGATCCGCTGCCGTGGCGCGCGCCGACGAGGATTCGTCTGGCCATCCTTTTCTTCTCGATGCCGCTGCACCTTTTTGCCGGTGTCTACCTCATGCAGATGCAGTCCATCCTGGGCTTGGAGTTTTATGAGTCGTTGAACCTGCCGTGGGACCCGGACCTTGTCAAGGATCAGCGCACCGGTGGCGGTATTTCATGGGGCTTCGGCCAGTTCCCGCTGGTGGTGGTGTTTGGCAAGCTGTTTATCGACTGGCTCCGTGAGGACCGTGCCCAGGCCCGCCGATATGATGCGAAGGCCGACGTCGATGGCGATGCTGACCTGGAGAGCTACAATGCCATGCTCAAGCAGATGAGCGAAGGGGATGACGCGGGTTTCCGCCCGCACTAATGGTGTAGCGGCCTGTGAGTTTTGGGGCCTAAAACCCCTACTTTGTTGACGTTTACAACAAGTTATCCACAGGTTTTCGGCGAGGGTATTGCGGGCGCTGTGGGACGTGGCAATGATGCGAATCAAGGGAGGCCTTTAACGCCTCCTTACACACACACCATCACGAACCACGTAAAGGATCCCGCAATGTCGCAATATCCCATTTCACTGACCGGACGCCTGACAAGCGATCCACACCTGACCAAAATCAGCGAGACGATGTACAAAACCCGTTTCCGCATCGCCTCCTCCCGCAGCGTTCCTGAGACCACCGAGGAGGGCAAGACCATCTGGCGTGAGCTCGACCTCAACTTTATCGATGCCGAAGTCTGGGGCCAGTGCGCCATCAACGTCAAGAAATCACTGAGCAAAGGTATGCCCGTCTTTGTCATGGGCTCTATCGTCACCGACCAATGGAAGGACCCGCAGGGTGGCAATCGTTCCAAGACGTACATTAAGGCCGGCCATGTGGGCTTAGACCTTAACCGTTTCATTATTACATCGGTAAAGATCGGCACCCCTTATGGAGAAGACGGCGCGGAGCAGTTGTGGTTGGGGGAGAACCCGCCGGTGCCGGACGTGGACCATACGGCGTCGGACAGCGCGGCATCGTCGTCGGAACAGACGGACCCCATGCCTGAGGCGCTACGGGCCGCCGAAGATACCCCGCAGGACACGGCCGCTGACCGCCAACAGGCGCAGAGCTCCGCGGAAGAGATTTCAGAGCCGGAGGAGGTCATGGTCTAACCAGGCCGGGGCACCGTCAGCGCCCATGTGATGTAGTCTTTGTACTGTTATTTACCATTCCTGACAGAAGCAAAGGGTGAAACATGGGCGAGTTCATCTACACGATGAAAAACGTGCGCAAGGCCATCGGTGACAAAGTCATTTTGGACAATGTCACTATGGCCTTCTACCCGGGCGCCAAGATTGGCGTCGTGGGCCCCAACGGTGCAGGTAAGTCCTCGATCCTGAAGATCATGGCCGGCCTTGACCAGCCCTCCAATGGTGAGGCCTTTATCGATCCGGGTAAGACCGTGGGCATCCTCCTCCAGGAGCCGCCGCTCAATGAGGAGAAGACGGTTCGCGAGAACGTCGAGGAAGGCCTCGGTGAGATTTTTGAAAAGAAACAGCGCTTCGAGCAGATCGCTGAGGAGATGGCTACCAACTACTCCGACGAGCTCATGGAGGAAATGGGCAAGCTGCAGGAGGAGCTGGACCACGCCGATGCCTGGGAGGTTGACTCCAAGATTGAGCAGGCCATGGAAGCCCTGCGCTGCCCGCCGTCCGATGACCCAGTGACCAACCTCTCCGGTGGTGAGCGTCGCCGCGTGGCCTTGGCCAAGCTGCTGCTCAGTGAGCCGGACCTGCTGCTTCTCGACGAGCCCACGAACCACCTTGACGCCGAGTCCGTCCAGTGGCTGGAGAAGCACCTTGAGTCCTACCCAGGCGCTGTCCTGGCCGTGACCCACGACCGCTACTTCCTCGACCACGTCGCGGGCTGGATCTGTGAGGTTGACCGCGGCAAGCTCTACCCCTACGAGGGCAACTACTCCACCTACTTGGAGAAGAAGGCCGAGCGCCTCGAGGTGGCCGGCGCCAAGGACAAGAAGCTGCAGAAGCGCCTGAAGGACGAGCTCGCCTGGGTTCGCTCCGGTGCCAAGGCTCGCCAGGCTAAGAACAAGGCCCGTCTCCAGCGCTACGAGGAGATGGCGGCCGAGGCCGAGCAGTACAAGAAGCTCGACTTCGAAGAGATTCAGATTCCGACCCCGCCGCGTCTGGGTAACAAGGTCGTGGAGGTTGAGAACCTGACCAAGGGCTTTGATGGCCGTGTCCTCATCAAGGACCTGTCCTTCACCCTGCCGCGCAACGGCATCGTCGGTGTCATTGGCCCGAACGGTGTGGGTAAGTCCACCCTGTTCAAGACCATCGTGGGCCTGGAGCAGCCGGATTCCGGAACTGTTACCGTCGGTGAGACCGTCAAGCTGTCCTACGTGGACCAGGGCCGTGAGAACATCGACCCCGAGGCCACCGTGTGGGAGGTCGTCTCCGGCGGACTGGACTACATCCACGTTGGCCAGAACGAGATGCCCTCGCGTGCGTACCTGTCGGCCTTCGGCTTTAAGGGCCCGGACCAGCAGAAGCCGTCCAAGGTTCTGTCCGGTGGTGAGCGCAACCGCCTGAACTTGGCGCTGACGCTCAAGGAGGGCGGCAACCTGATCCTCCTCGATGAGCCGACTAACGATTTGGACGTCGAAACCCTTGGCTCCCTTGAGAACGCTCTGGAGAAGTTCCCGGGCTGTGCGGTGGTCATTTCCCACGATCGCTGGTTCCTCGACCGCACCTGTACCCACATCTTGGCGTGGGAGGGCAACGTTGCTGAAGGCCAGTGGTTCTGGTTCGAGGGCAACTTCGGTGATTACGAGAAGAACAAGGTCGAGCGTCTCGGCGAAGAGGCAGCTCGCCCGTCCCGCGTGACGCACCGCAAGCTCAGCCGCTAGGTTAAGCCCCTTGCCCAGCCGGTAGGCGCTGCCTTGGCGCCTGCCTAAACCTCAGGAAGGAACCTGGAATGTCCGCTCAGAATGTCGTGTCAGAGGAAACCACTGATAACGTCCATGCGCTGACCGTTGGTGTGCGATGGTCGGACTTCGACATGTATGGCCACATGATGAACGCCAACTTTATTGAACTGGCGCAGGAAGCGCGCTTGGCGTTCGCCATGCACAACTTCTACTCGCGCGGCGTCAACATGGTGGCCTTCGTCCGCCACATTGAGGCCGATTATGTACGCCCGATTAAGTGGGACGGCCGCCACGGCACGGTGACGGTGGAAACCACGGTTGTGCGCTTGGGCCGCACGTCCTTTACCACGCGTCAGAAGATCAAGGACTCCCAGGGACAGGTTGCCTGCGTTATCGACTGTGTCCAAGTCACCATCGACCCGCAGACGCAGATGCCGCGCGAGGTGAGCGAGGAGGAGCGCAACATTATCCTCGAGCATGCTGTCGTTGAGCTGGATGATAACGCCTAGACCATGGTCGGTGAAACGCTCGAAGTGAGTGGTGGTGGGGTAGGGCTGCGTGCCCTGCTCACCCGCGCGATTGGGCTCGATGCTTCGGCGTCGGTGCGCCTGCGCCAGCACGACGATGCCCACGCCGAGGTGTTTGTCACCACGCCTTTTGAGGTTGTGGCCTCCCGCCGCGTCGAAGGCACGGTGGGGCGTGACGGTGCGGTGGTCTCAGCGCAGTCGCTTCTCGACGCCCTCGAGACCTCCCCCGACCCCGACCTCCTCGGCGAGCCCGTGGAGCTACAACTCGGACCCGCCCGTGATCCCTCGTGGCCCGGTGCGCTGCCGCCGCAGGACGGTTTTGTGGAGATCGATTCGCTTCCCGTGACGGTCGTGCGTGAGCTTGCGGATCAGGGCCAGCAGTTAGCCCGCCAATTCTCTGGCCCGATGGGTCCGCCGTCAAGCCTGCTCAATCAAACCGTCATCACGGTAGAAAACGGGGAGGACAAGGTTGAAATCCCCATGCGGATGATTTTCGCCTGCACCAACTTGGGACTCATCCCAGGGTTTGCTGCCCCCATGGATGTGCCTCGCCACCTGCGCGTTGCCGGAAAAGGCCGTTGGGTGCGCGTGGATGCTCCTTTTGGCAGCGTCTATCATTCGACGCGCCTGTCCCTTTTCTAGCGCGTGGTGGCAAAGCCACGACGCGCTCTACTGCCATGCGCTAGAGCAGTACCGCGCCTGCCAGGGCGGCGCCCACTGCGACGGCCCACGGCGGAGCCTTGAAGAACAAAGCCGCGCCGGCAGCGACCGCAATCATTCCAGAAGCCCAGCTAGTGACCCCGTGGGTAATGATGGGATCCCACAGGGCCGCCACGAGTAGGCCGATAACGGCCGCACTAATCGCGGAAAACGCACCGCGCAGCCACGCCAGGTGATTCCACCGCGCCCAAAAATACAGCGCAGATAGTGTCAACAACGCTCCAGGCAAAAAGATCAGCACCGTGCCCAAGATGGCGCCTGCGATACCACCATCAACCGCACCGAGATACGATGCAAAGGTAAACAGCGGTCCCGGCACTCCCTGCGCTACCGAATAGCCGGCCAAGAATTCCTGCTGACTCAGCCAGCCGGCCCCCACGAACTGGTCTTCCAACAGTGGAAGCACCACGTGCCCGCCGCCAAAGACCAGAGCGCCGGACTGGTAGAAGGCGTTGGCGCGGGTGACGAGGTAGGAATCGCTAAACTGTGCTACAGCCGCTAAACCGCCGAGCAGGAGGAAAAACGCGCTAAGGCAGCCCCACGCTAGCCCGGCGGGTACCGCACGTAGACCGTTCGCGGTGTCGGGTGCGGTGGACGCCGGCAAGAATCGGCGCAGTATCGTTGCCCCCAGCAGCCCCGCCACAGCAAGCACGGCTAACTGCCATGCCGATCCCTCCACAATGAGTACGGCAGAACTGATAAGGGCGAGGGCCCAGGCGGTGGGCGTCGTCAAGAGCTTCTTTGCCATGCCCACAATGGCATGCACCACCACGCCGGCCGCCGCAGCGAGAAGGCCGGCTAATAATCCATCGAGCCAGCTCACTCCGCTGCCCGGAACCGCAAGGCCAAACACGGTGAGGATGAGCGCCGACGGGAACGTGAACAGGAACCACGAATAGGCCATACCCGCAAGCCCTGCGCGTCCATAGCCCAGCGCCATGCCTACCTTGGAGCTGGCCGGGCCTGGCAGGAATTGCGACATGGCAACCAGATCGGCATAAGCGGCATCCCCCAGCCACCCCCGGCGGCTTACAAACTCAGTCCGGAAATAACCCAGATGGGCCGCAGGCCCCCCGAAAGCGGTCCATCCTAAGGGGAAAAAAGAACGGCCAACTTCGCGGAGATTACCGGTGAGATTGCTCATTGCCGGAATCCTAGCTCCTTATGGGGCAGGGCGCGATTCAAAAAGCAAATCGGGCCCCAAGCTGCAGCGTTGTGGACTAAGCTGGGCCGGGCACGAACATTTTCTGTCTCCAAAGGAGTCTGGCACTATGCGCATTGCAGCCCCCAAAGAAATCATGAACAACGAGAACCGAGTAGGCCTTACCCCCAGCGCCGTGCAGACGCTCGTGCAGGACGGCCACGAGGTCCTCATTGAGACCAATGCCGGCGCAGGTGCCTCGTTCCCGGACGAGCTCTACACGGAGGCCGGCGCTACCATCGTTGCGACCGCCGAGGAAGCCTGGGCCGCGGACATGGTGGTCAAGGTCAAGGAGCCGCTCCAGTCAGAGTACGGCTTCCTGCGCGATGACCTTTTGCTCTTCACCTACCTCCACTTGGCAGCCGACCGCCCGCTCACGGAGGCCCTCATGAAGGCTGGCACCACCGCTGTTGCTTATGAGACCGTCACCGATGCCCGCGGCACCCTACCGCTGCTGACGCCGATGTCCCAGGTCGCTGGCCGCCTTGCCGTTATTGAAGGCGTACACCACCTGCTGTCCACGCAGGGCGGCCGCGGCGTGTTGGCTTCCGGTGTGCCGGGTACACAGCCGGCGCGCGTGGTAGTCATCGGCGGTGGCCAGGTTGGCGCATCGGCGGTGGCCATGGCCCACGGCCTGCGTGCGGAGGTTACTGTGCTGGACCTCGACCCGCACGTGCTGCAGCGCTTCGACGAGCAGTACCAGGGCGGCGTGCGCACCATCGTGTCTGACCCGGCGGCGCTGGAGGCAGAACTCCTCCACGCCGATCTCGTCATCGGCGCGGTTCTCGTGCCGGGTGCCGCAGCACCGAAGCTGGTGAAGGAAGATGTGGTCAAGCGCATGAAGGAAGGCGCCGTGCTTGTCGACGTCGCCATTGACCAAGGCGGCTGCTTCGAGAACTCCCACAAGACCTCGCACGACGACCCGACTTTCAAGGTTCACGACACCCTCTTCTACTGCGTGGCCAATATGCCGGGTGCCGTGGCCAACACCTCTACCCGCGCGCTGGGTTCGGCCACCTTGCCGTACACGCGTGCGCTTGCCGCGGGCGGCTATGATGCCGCAGTTGAGCGTTTCCCGGGCCTGGCTGGTGGCCTGATGACCCGTGCTGGCGAGCTGGTTTCCCAGCCGGTGAAGGACGCCTTCAACCTTTAAGGCGCTGTATTGATGAGCATCGCTGCTACCCGCTCCATGTGATCCCAGATCATGGTGCGGTAGGCCGGCGGGATGGTGTCTTCATCAATCTTGGCGAGGGAGTTTCCCATGAGCTCCAGCCAGCGATCATGGGCAGCCATGTCGATGGGGTAGGGGGCGTGCCTCATGCGCAGGCGCGGGTGCCCGCGGTTCTCGGAGAAGAGCTGCGGGCCGCCCCAATACTGCACGAGGAACCACAGCAGGCGCTGTTCTGCGCCGTCCCAATCCTGGTCGGGATACATGGGGCCGATGACGTCGTCAGTGCGCACTTGGGCGTAGAAGCCGCCGACGAGCTTCTCAAAGGTCTCCATCCCACCGATGGCCTCGTACACACTGTTCGGTTGCATGCCTAGTCTTCCTTTCGCGTCAGGCCTTGTCCTTGACCTGATTCTTCCATGTCGAAGATGGCCATCCCACGCGGGTAGGGGGTGGAAATACCTTCTGCATGCATAGCGCTGAGAATTCTGGACTGAAGAGCGCGCTGGACGTCCCACTGTTTGCCGGGCAGGGTTTTAACGGACACGCGGTAGGACATGTGGTCTACCTCGAGGCCAGACATGCCGTTGACGGTAGGTTCGGCCAGGATGATGTCACGAATGGTGGGGGCGTGGGAGGCGTCGGCAGCCGCGGCGCTGATGACGGAGAAGGCCTTGTCTGGGTCGTTGCTCAGGGCCACCGGCACCTGGATGCGGGCCACCGAGTAGCGGTCGGAGTGGTTGGCCACTTGCAGAATCTCGCCGTTGCGCACGTACCACAGGGCGCCGTCGATATCGCGGACGGTGGTGATGCGCAGGGAGATGGATTCCACATCGCCGAAGACGCCGTTGCCCAAGTCGATGGTGTCACCGATGCCGTACTGGTCCTCCATGAGCATGAAAATGCCGGAGAGGAAGTCCTTGACCAGTGCTTGGGCGCCGAAACCGAGGGCGACACCAACAACACCTGCTGAAGCCACGAGCGGGGCGACGTTGACGCCAAGATTGTCCAGGATGGCGAGCACGGCCCAGACCCAGACGAAGATAGTTACCGCCGAACGTCCGACGCCCGCCAGGGTCTGGATTCGGGACACTCGGCGGGCTTCGTTGGTGGAGGCGAGGGCTTTGTCGGTTTCCACGTGAGTCTTGCGCGGGGAGAGGGGCGAGCTCAGCTTGCCCTTTTTGATGCTGTTATCAGCCAGCTTGGTGATGAGGCGGCGTAGTAGCCAATTGCCCACGATGGCGACGATCAGGATGAGCCCGATGCCGATGGGCTTATCGACGAGCCACGAGCGCATGTGCTCACTCTGCCACCACTGGGTGACGCTATCGACGGCGGTGTCTTCGGCGGTAGTAAAAGTGATCACGGGGGCCTTTCGTTTGCTCGTGAGGGACGCCTACCGATAGTAGGCACGATGAGTGAATATTAAAAGGCTGTCACTCTCGCTACTGAACAGCTTGGTCTAGACTGTGGTTCCATGACTGACAACCGCACTCTTGGCTTTTCTTCGCGTTCCATCCATGCCGGTTACCAGCCGGATCCCTACATAGGATCCATCAACGTGCCGATCTATGCCTCCACGACCTTCCAGCAGGATGGTCTCGCGCAGCTGCGCGGCGGCTATGAGTATGGCCGCGTGGCTAATCCCACGGTCCACTCCCTGGAGAAGACCCTCGCGGCACTCGAGAACGCGTCCTACGCACGCTGCTTTGCCACGGGCATGGCGGCCGTCGATACCCTTATCCGCATCATCGTCCGCCCGGGTGACCACGTGATTCTGGGCAACGATGCCTATGGCGGCATGTACCGCCTGCTGCACCACGATTACGGTGAGTGGGGCGTGGAGCTCAGCATCGTCAACACTGCCGATACCGCGGCGGTCAAGGCGGCCCTCAAGGAGAACACGAAGCTCATCTGGCTCGAGACTCCCACCAACCCGGCCACCACGGTCACGGACATCGCCGAGGTGGCTCAGGCGGTCAAGGCGCTTTCCGACGCCCACATCGTCGTCGACAACACCTTCGCCACGCCCTACCTGCAGAACCCCCTAGATCTCGGCGCAGACCACGTGCTGCATTCCACCACGAAGTACCTGGGTGGCCACTCGGATGTGCTCGGTGGTGCGGTTGCTACCAACTCAGCGGAGATGGATGAGCGCCTGCTCTACTTCCAGGGCAACGTCGGCGCGGTCTCCTCGCCTTTCGACGCCTACCTTACTGCCCGCGGCATTAAGACCCTCGAAGTCCGCATGGACCGCCACTGCGCCAACGCGCAGGCAGTAGCAGAATTCCTTGAGTCCCGCCCCGAGGTCAAGCAGGTTCTGTACCCGGGCCTGCCGTCTCACCCGGGCCACGAGCTGGCGAAGAAGCAGATGCGTGGTTTCGGCGGCATGATGTCAGTGCGCTTCCACAGCGAAGAACATGCCCGCCAGGTGTGTCTCAACACCAAGCTTATTTCCCTGGCAGAGTCCCTCGGCGGCGTGGAGTCCCTTATTGAGCATCCGCAGAACATGACGCACATCTCGGCTGAGGGCTCCGAGCTGGTCCCACCGGCGGACCTGGTGCGCATCTCGGTGGGCATCGAGTCCATTGATGATCTGCTCGCAGACCTCGAGCAAGCTCTCGACGCCCTCAACTAACACCGTGCCTTGCGCAGCGCCGCGGGCTGATCGCATGCTCAGCGCCGCGGTGGTCACGTGCCTCGGCGCTTGTGTTGAGGGTGACTAGAGGCAGTTAAGGAGGGAGCCGGCGGTGCGGTCGGTTTCCTGCAGCATGAGCGGGTCCGTGCCCGGCATGGGGGAGATGGTGGTGTCCGGCCACTGTGCGTAGGTGGGGATGCCGACGATATGCAGGCGGAGATCCTCACCACCGCCGGGGTTGACCACGCGACGGTTCCAGGTCGTCTCCGGCGAGCCAGTTGCCTGGCCGTGGTCAACAAAGGCGCGCACGCGGCCGTTGAGCGAGACCGCGAGAGGGTCGGCGGCGCGGCGGACGTCGGGGGAGTGCATCCAGGCGTCGATAAGCCAGGCCGAGGAGGCCTCGCTATGCGTGGTGCGCAGCGTGAACTTCTCGCCTACCTCGAGCTGGGGTCGCTCGCCGAGGAAGGTGGCGAGGCCGGCGTCGACAAGCGCGAGCAGCTGGCGCGTGCGGAACAGCGGCGGACCGGAGCCCACCATCTGGCCGAAGGCCATGAATTCCTTGTAGGTACTGGTCCGCGACTCCCACGTCATGCGGCCCTCGGAACCAGCGATGGAGGCGGGCTTGCGGGCGGCGGAGATGGCCCACAGTGCGGATTTCAGCGGAGAATCGGCAGCGGCGACGGCCTCACGGATATCGCGCGCCAAGCCCTCGGCGATGTATTCAGTAAGGTCACCGCCTTTAAAATCGGCCAGCGGGTGTGCCCAGTGCGCCAGATCCAGCGGTTGGTTCGAGGAACCCTCGAGCGCAGCAGTGAGTTGGTTCGCCATGCTGCGCAGGTCCGCAGCATTGACCGCGGTGGCGTCGATAGTTGCCAGGATGTTCTCGAGTGGGCGCTTAAGTGCCTCAGGGGCCACGCGCGCCTGGTTCTCGTAGTACTCGGCGTAGGCGTCGCGCAGGATATGCGGCACAAGCTGCGTGCTGAAGTCGAGCTCAGCCTTCGGATCGAGAGCGGCCACCGCGGCGCGGAAGCGAGTCAACGCTGCCTTCGGTGGCAACGCGTGGTACTCCGACTTCGGAATATACGGGTAGCCGCGGCCCGAACTCACGATGAAGTGCGGCTCGTCGCCGCTCGGCTCGTAGCGCAGTCCGGAGCGCGTCGAAGGATCCTCCACAAACTCACCACCGCGGTCGATGGTGAGCAGCGCCATGACGTCGAAGAAGCCCATGCCCAGTCCGCGAACCAGGACCTTCTCGCCCGCAGGAACGTCGCTCACCGGCTGCTCGACGGGGTTGTCGGGGCGGACCCAGTGCAAGCCTGACTGCGCAGCGTCCGCTAGGGTGCGCTCGGATTCGTTGAGGGCCGGGACTTGCCAGCCGTAGGCCAGGACGGTGGCGTCGGCGGTGATGGTGGTGTCATTGGAAAGCGTAATGACATCTTGCTCTCCGCGGTCCTCCACGGACAGTGCGCGGGCGCGGTGCTGGATCACTTCAACGTTCTCTGGCAGCTGTGCTAGTGCTACCTCATAGACCCACTCCAGGTAGGCGCCGTAGAGCGCGCGGGAAGGGTTGGACTCTGGACGGGTCTGCTCCAGCTCCTCGGCGAAGGAGCTGGCGAGGTCGCGGTGGGGTGGGAAGGCGTCGTAAAGCTCCAGCTTGGCGGGGGAAAGGTCTGGGCGCTCGCCGCGCAGCAGCTGGATCCACTCGTAGAGAATAGGGCCTTCCAGTACCGGGGCGGTGGTGGTGGAGCTCGGCTCAGTGAAGAGGGTGACCGCGCCCGCGAGTGTGTTCATGCACAGCGTGCGAGTTTGCTCGGTATCCCAAATACGGCCGGCGCCCAGTGGGGCGTCGTCGATGATGTGCAGCGTCAGGGGTGCTGCAAGAGGGGTGGCGCGCAGGTGGGCGGCGAGGCGCTCAACCAGCGAGATGCCACGTGGGCCGGCGCCGACGATGGCGATGGAGGGCATAATAATCAAACCTCAATTTTTAGACTGTGCTGTCTAGTGTAATAATACCGGTCGGTATGCGTTGTGTTAAATCGCACGCACGTCAACGAACTATCTTGTGAAAGCTCTTACCGTGAAAACTCTACGCGCACTCGCCGCCACTCTGGCAGCAGCTCTTGCCGCTTCCGTCGGCGCCTGCTCGGCCACGGAACGGCCGGCCGGGGAGGACAACGTCCTCACCTATCTCGAGCCGCAATTTTTCCGCACGCTCTACCCACCTGCCGCAGGTTTCTATCCCAACGGCGGCGTGGTCAACCAACTCACCGACCGCCTGCTCTACCAGGACCCAGAGACCCTCGAGCTCTCGCCGTGGATCGCCACGGACATGCCCGACGTCAACGAGGACGCCACCGAGTACACCTTCGATATCCGCACGGACGTCACGTACTCCGATGGCTCCCCACTTACTGCGGAGAACGTCGTGGCGAACTTTGACCTGTTCGGCCGCGGCGATAAAACCCGAACGCTGACCAGCTCAGAGCAGATTGCGAACTATGACCGCGGCGAAGTCGTGGACGAGGACACCGTGAAGTTCTACTTCACCAAACCCTCCCCGGGCTTCCTCCAAGCCACCTCCGCCTACAATGCTGGCCTGCTATCTGATTCGACCCTCGAGCTCGACAACGAAGGGTTCGGCCCCGGCAACGCGGTGAACGTCATTGGTTCTGGGCCGTTCGTGGTGGAGTCGGAAGAAATCGGCACCGATCTAAAACTCGAGGCCCGCGAGGACTATGACTGGGCCCCGCCCGCCGTGAAGCACCAAGGCCGCGCACAGTTGGACGGCATCCACTACATCTTGGCCGCCGAGGAATCCGTGCGCACCGGCGCTATTACCTCAGGACAAGCGGACATCGCTCGCCAGATTTCCGCCCCGCAGGAATCCTTGTTGGAAGATCGCGGCATCAGCATTGTCTCGCGCGGCACCAACTCGATGAATAACCAGTTCGCCTTCCGCTTCGACCACCCGCTGCTGCAGGACAAGCGCGTGCGCGAGGCCATCATCCACGGTGTTGACCGCGAGGAAATCCTCCGCGTACTCTTCTCCGATTCCTACCCGCTGGCCACCTCAACCGTGGCGGAGACCGGCTTGGGCTACAAGGACCAATCCGTTGCCTACTTCTTTGACCCAGAAGAGTCGAAGCGCCTCCTCGATGAGGCCGGCTGGGAACCAGGCCCCGATGGCATCCGGGTCAAGGATGGAAAGCGCCTGAGCCTGCGCACGAACACCGCGTTGCCGCAGCCGCGTTCCAAGGAGGTCATGACGATGGTGCAGGATCAGCTGCGCGGCATCGGAATTGAAATCCTCGTCAACGCCGGTGACCAGGCCACCCAGAACGCCGACGCTAAGGACGTCAACAAGGTGCAGATTTATCACTCAATGGTGGGCCGCGCCGATTACGACGTCATCACCTCGCTCTATGGCATCAACAACCGCGATGCTTTCCTTAACCAGGATGGGGAAGGGGAGCCCGTCGATAAGCACCTGCAGGAGCTTCTCGACGTCGTCCTCGACACCCCCGACGTGAAAAGCCGCATCAAGGCCACCGAAGACGTCCAGGATTACATCACCGAGCAGGCCTATGCATTGCCGCTCTTTGAGGAACCCGTGGTCTACGCAGTGCGCCCGGAGGTATCCGGCTTTAGTCCCGAGTCGGTCGCGCGCCCGTGGTTCTACGAGGTCACCATCGACGCCGCGCCGCAGCGCGCGGCATCGGATGAGGAGGAGAAATAAATGACAACCCGCCAGATTCTTAGCCGCATCGGGCAAGCCGTGCTCGTGCTGCTTATTACCTATACCGTGGCCTTCTTCCTCCTCTCGGCGCTGCCGTCGGATGCGGTGCAGTCGCGCTTCGGCGACCCGGCCCTGGGCCTGTCCCAGGCGGAGATTGACGCTATCCGTGAGGAGATGGGCGCAGATAAGCCGCTCATGGTGCAGTACTTCACCGCGTTGGGTGGTTTCCTGACCGGCCATTTCGGTAACTCGACGCAGTCGGGTGCGCCGGTAGCCACGCTGCTTGCCGACGCCCTCCCCCACACCCTCATCCTTGCCGCTTGCGCCATCGGCTTGGCCATCATCGTGGCTGTCCTTGTGGCGTTTCTAGCCACGCTACCGGGGATGGGGAGTATCGCTACCTTCTTCCGTGGCCTGCCGTCCCTCATGGTCTCCCTGCCCGGATTCTGGATCGGTATTTTGCTCATCCAGGTCTTCTCCTTCCAGCTGGGTTGGGTACGCGTCATTGAGCCCGGCAGCGTGGAGGGGCTTATCCTGCCCACGCTCACGCTGGCGGTTCCGATGACTGCTCCGCTTATCCAGGTGCTCATCCGCTCTATCGATGAGACGCAGTCGCGTCCCTTCGTGCAGGCGGTGCGCTCGCGTGGTGCGTCGGAATCGTGGATTTTCTGGAGCACGATCCTGCGCAACTCGCTGCTGCCGACTCTGACCATGGCGGGCTTGCTCTTCGGTGAGCTGGTGGGCGGTGCCGTGGTGACGGAGACCGTCTTTGGTCGCACCGGTTTGGGCTACATGACCGCCCAGGCCGTGGCTAACCGCGATACCCCGGTGTTGCTGGCCGTGGTGCTTATCGCTGCCACGGCCTACATCATCATCAACCTTGTCGTGGACCTGCTCTACCCGGTGCTCGATCCGCGCCTGCGCGCGAAGTCCTCCGACCACAAGGCTCCCCGTACGCCCGCCGCAGCCCCGGCTGTTGGCTCTGAAGAAAGGACGGTGCGCTCATGAGCATGATGCACACTAAGCCGCGCGGCGGCTACCGTCGCGCCGCTGCTGGCCAGGGCAATCCTTGGCTTAAGCCGGGCTCGATTATTGCCATCGTCATTCTGGCTGTGGCTTTCCTTGCTGCGTTGTTCCCTGGCCTGTTTACCTCGGCCGACCCTTATGCCGGCACCGACGTTGCCCTGCTCGCGCCGGGCGAGAACGGCCACCTCATGGGCACTGATGCCGTGGGCCGCGACCTGTATGCCCGCGTGGTGTACGGCGCGCGCCAGTCCCTCCTTGGGGCGCTTATCGCTGTGGTGGTGGGACTCGTCGTCGGCACGCTCATTGGTCTTGTGGCCGGCTCCCTGCGGGGAGTCGTCGACACTATCCTTATGCGCGTTGTCGACGTGCTGCTGTCCATCCCCGGCATCCTGCTCTCGCTGTCCATCATCATCGTGCTGGGCTTCGGCTCGGTCCAGGCGGCGGTCGCCGTCGGTGCCACCTCCGTGGCCACCTTCGCGCGCCTGGCCCGCTCCCAGGTCATCACCGTGGCGAATGCCGAGTACATCGAGGCGGCTTACGGTGCTGGCGCGACCCGCACCACGGTGCTGCTGCGTCACATCCTGCCGAACTCGCTGACTCCGGTTATCGCCCTGGCCACCCTGCAGTTCGGTACTGCCATCCTGCAGCTGTCCATCCTCGGCTTCCTGGGCTACGGCGCCCCGCCGCCTATCCCGGAGTGGGGCCTCATTATTGCCGAGGGCCGCGACTTCATGGCCACCGCTTGGTGGCTCATCATTTTGCCCGGCATCGCGCTCGTCGCCGTGGTGATGTCCGCCAACCGCCTTTCCCAGAACTTCCCCGTGGAGGCCTAATATGTCTGAAGCAACACACACAGCGCAGCCCCTGCTTAGCGTGCGGGACCTCAACGTCTCCTATTCCACCGGACGCGGTGACGTTTCCGCCGTCCAGGGCGTCAACCTTGCGGTGTACCCGGGGCAAATGACCGCCATCGTGGGCGAGTCCGGCTCCGGCAAGACCACCTCTGCTATGGCCGCCATTGGCCTGCTACCCTCCAACGCCACGATTGACGCCGGCACGATCACCTTCGATGGCCGCGATATCACCTCGTTGCGCCGCCGCGAGTGGCTCGAGCTGCGTGGTCGCCGCATCGGGCTTATCCCGCAGGACCCGAATAACTCGCTCAATCCTCTCAAGACCATCGGCGCCTCGGTGGAGGAGGGTCTTAACATTCACCACATCGGCAGCGCCGCCGAGCGCAAAGCCCGCGCGCTGGAGCTACTGGAGCGCGTTGGCATCGATGACCCCGAGCGCCGCTATAACCAGTACCCGCACGAGCTCTCGGGCGGCATGAAGCAGCGCGTGCTCATCGCTGCGGCCGTGGCGCTGGAGCCAGACCTCATTATCGCCGACGAGCCCACCTCGGCGCTGGATGTCACCGTGCAGAAAATCATCCTCGACCTCCTCGATGACATGCGCGAGGAGCTCGGCATGGGCATTCTCTTTATTACCCACGATTTGGCGGTGGCGGGCGACCGCGCCGACCGCGTCGTGGTCATGGAGGCCGGCCAACTGCGCGAGGAAGGCTTGGCCGCCACGGTGCTGACGAACCCGCAGCACGACTACACCAAACGCCTGCTTGCCGACGCCCCCTCCCTCACCGTCGCCGACGCCAGCCCAGCCGCCACCCGCGCCGCAGCCAAGACCGACGCGACTCCTTTGGTGCGGGTGGAGGGCCTGACCCAACGCTTTGGTGATTTCACTGCCGTCGATGACATCTCCTTTACCGTGGCCAAGGGCTCCACCCACGCGCTAGTGGGCGAGTCCGGCTCCGGCAAGACGACGACTGGGCGCAGCATCGCCATGTTCAACACCCCGACTTCCGGCAGCATCACCGTGGGCGGGCGCGACATCGTGGGCCTGCGCGGCAAAGCCTTGCGCGAAGAGCGCAACAACATCCAGCTGGTCTACCAGAACCCTTACGGCTCTCTGGACCCTAAACAGTCCATCGGCCAGACGGTGGCGGAGCCGCTGCGGCTTCTGAAGGGGGCACGTGCAAGCACTGCGAAGGCCAAGGCTAAAGAGTTCTTAGAGTTGGTCGCCCTTCACCCGGACTATTATGACCGGCGCCCACGCGAGCTATCTGGTGGCCAGCGCCAGCGCGTGGCCATTGCCCGCGCCATGATTGTGGAGCCGGAGTTGGTCATCCTTGACGAGGCCGTTTCCGCGCTCGACGTCACCGTGCAGGCGCAGATCCTGCGCCTGCTTGCCCGACTGCAGGAGGAGCTTGGCCTGACCTACATCTTCATCTCGCACGACCTCGCGGTAGTCAACCAAATCTCCGATACCGTGTCCGTGCTGTCGAAGGGCCAACAGGTGGAATATGGACCCACGGCCGAGGTCTTTAGCAACCCGCAGTCACCGTTTACCCGGAAACTTATCGAGGCCATCCCCGGCTCGCGCTACCGCGCCGGCGACCTCAACCTGGGCCTGTAGCCTGGGGACACCGACGAAAGGATTACATATGGCAGACATCATTAACGTGCTGGCGGGTGTTGAGGGGGACGTCGCTAAGCTGCGCGAGCGCCGGCCCGAAGCCAAGGAGAACGCCCAGGCTTCCTTCGCTGCGCTCCTCGAACCGGAGGAGCCCGGTGCTTTCAGCTATGCGGAGCGCTACGCCATCGCGACCTTTGTTGCAGGCATCTACCAGGCGACGTCTGCCGTCGCCTTTTACTCCGACCTGTTGGCGGAGGAGTCGGAGGAACTCGCCGCAGAGATAGCCCGCGCGGTAGAGCGCGGCATCACTACCGGCCCGTACTCCGGCGGCGGCTTCATTCTCTTCGATGGCTCTCCACGGCTCGCCGCCGCCCTTGACTTCGCCCACCTGCTGGCCTTCCACCCCAAGGACGCCTCGCCGGCCGCGATTGGTCACCTGCAGGCGGCCGGATGGTCCAACGATGACATCGTGACGCTGGCACAGCTCGTGAGCTTCCTGTCCTTCCAGCTGCGCGTGGCCCACGGCTTGTCCGTGCTTGCTGGCACCGCACAGGCTGCAGCCGTGACTGAGGCGCCGCGCCCGACCCACACTACGGAGTGGGTGCCGGGGGAGGGGACGTTGGTGCCGGACGTCGTCAAGCCGCAGGGCTTTGTGGCGCACTCGCTGGGCTGGAAGCCGTGGGTGCCGCCGCAGCCGAAGGAGGAGTTCACGGACGCGCAGCGCGATGCGTTGATTAAGCCCGAGCGCATCGACATGGAATACTTCCGCCTGCTGGCCCGCGACCCGGCCGCGCTCAAGGCGCGCACGCGCACGGATCTGGACATCTTCTACAACACCGACGGCGGCCTGGGCCGTGCCGAACGTGAGCTGGCCGCCACGGTGGTCTCACGACACAACGGCTGTGAGTACTGCGCGTCGGTGCACCAGCAGCGCGCTAAGGAGGAGGGCGGTGACGCCGCAGCGATTGACCGCTTGCTTGATGAAGGTGTTTCCGCTGACCTGGGCTCGGCGCAGTGGTCCGCCATCCGCGATGCTGCCGTGGCCCTGACCGAGTCGCCCTTTGCGTTCGACGCCTCCCACGTGGATGGTCTCCGCGAGGCGGGTTTCGATACGCTATCCATCATTGACGTCATCAACTCCTCCGCGTTCTTCAACTGGGCAAATCGCCTGATGCTGACGCTGGGGGAGCCGGACGTGCCGAAGCGCTTCCGCTAACCGAAGGAGGAACAAACATGCTGAAGACTGCCGTTGTGACCGGTGCTACTGGTGGAATGGGCGTGGAGATCATCAAGGACCTTGCGCGAGACCACCGCGTGTATGCACTAGGTCGGCGCGCCGGGGAGCTGCCGGAGGCGGAGAACATCGTGCCGGTGGCCATCGACCTGCTGTCGCTTCTCGACGGCTCAGCGCTTCCCGCCGAGCTGGCTTCGCTCGAGCGCGTCGATGTGCTCGTGCATGCCGCGGCCCAGGCGGATAAGCACTCGGTGGAGAGCGCTCGGCCTTCCGATTGGCGTGCGCAGATGGACCTCAACGTGCATGTTCCGGCGGAGCTGACCCGCTTGCTTTTGCCTGCGCTGCGTGCGGCTGAGGGACTTGCGGTGTTCATCAACTCTGGTGCTGGTATCCACTCTTATGGCGACAACGTCATCTACGCGGCCACCAAACATGCGTTGTACGCGCTTGCTGATGGCCTGCGCCTCGGCGAACTCGGCATCCGCGTGTCCACCGTCGCGCCGGGCCCGACGGATACCCCGATGCTCAAGGGCCTGCAGGACTACAACCCGGAGCACGTTATCGCCCCGGTCGAGGTGGCGAAGGCGATCCGCGCCACCGTCGATGCCGGCCCGACCACGCAGCTTACGGAAATTCGCGTGCGCCCGCGTATTGAGCTCAACCAGCGAAAGTAAGCACCCGTCGCTCGAGATGCAAAAACCGTGGGGCGCGGTACAGTTGTGAGACGTGTCCACCTCTCAACGCCGCCGCCCTGCGTACTTGGTGATCGCGGATTCGCTTAGGAGCAAGATTGAATCCGGTGAGCTGCAGCCGGGCGACCGTTTCCCTACGGAGCGGGAGCTGGTCCAGGAATACAAGGTGGCGCGCATGACGGTGCGCCACGCGCTCGACATCGTGCAGATTGAAGGACTCATCGACCGCAAACGAGGCCGCACTGGCGGCACCTTCGTGCGTGCGACCCCGCCGACGCTGAGCCTGACGAGTGGGCGCAGTGCTCTGCAGCAGCTGCGCGAACACGGTCTCGATATTTCGGTGCAGGTGCTTTCACTTGTGCTTATCGACGCCCCCGGCCACCTCGCCTCCGCCCTCGGCATCGAGGACGAGGACCCCGTGTGGGAGGCGCGCGCAGTGCATGTGTCGGAAGGCTCGCCCATCATGGCC
Source organism: Corynebacterium sp. HMSC078H07 (assembly GCF_001812805.1). Taxonomy (GTDB): domain Bacteria; phylum Actinomycetota; class Actinomycetes; order Mycobacteriales; family Mycobacteriaceae; genus Corynebacterium. The sequence continues at coordinate 114,187 of NZ_KV810513.1, forward strand.
ACGACCCTGCTCATCCCGCATTCCTTGGCACCAGAGCTTAAGGAGCAGGACTTGGAGAAGCCGCTGTCTACGCTATTGGCGGAGCTGGGGCTTCCACCGGTGTTCAAGCGAGATTCCCTCATGGCGGCCACCGCGCGCACGGAGGAACAAAAGATACTTGGGGTCGGCCGTACGCAACCGGTCTTGCGGATTACTCGCACCGTCAAGATGGAGGACGGCACCGTGGTCGCTCAGCTGGAGGAAACCCTGCGCCCCGACGCCGTCTCCGTCGAAGTTGAGCTTGGCGAGGATCCCTCACCGTCCCTCGACTAACCCCTGCGCCCGAATTTTTCTTCCTTTAGCGCGAACCTTGTTTGCCCCTAGACCGAGCTAACCCCTGCGCCCAATCTAATCGTGCGGTTATAGAATGCACGCACCTGCTTGGGCTACAAGTGGGATCGCCGATGTGCCCGCTGACCGTGGTGTGGTTGGCGGGTTTCAGCGTCTCGGCGTGGGTGCGAAGCTTCAGCTTGCACCCGGTGGGTCGGGTGGTTGGCCTGTGGTTTGTCGTGCTGCTTTCTCAGAAGCGAGTCTGGTTGTGGCTTCTTGGTATTCGGGCATGGCGGTAATT
>NZ_KV810514.1 GCF_001812805.1 Corynebacterium sp. HMSC078H07
AAAGTACCTGGCCCGATACCTGCATGATGGGCCAGCACTTGGGTTAATCCTTCGCCGAAGGCATCTGTAGCAAAGCCAGGTAGTCGGCGTTTAATCGTGGCGTAGCTTGCGCTTGTCACCCCAACTTCAGCAAGGGTTTCGATCGAATCAAACTTCGAGCCAGGATTAATCAACCGGGCACGCACCAGATCCCGAAACACCGGATCATCACCAGTTGCTGCAGCAAGACCTAACTCGTTGAAACACGC
>NZ_KV810515.1 GCF_001812805.1 Corynebacterium sp. HMSC078H07
CCCTAGACGTTGACACCGACATGCCCCGCCGAGATACAGCAGGTCATAGGACAAAGACCTCTTACTCCGGTCATCACTGAATCGATCATCAAACCACCCCGGCGGGAGCTGACGGAAAATCTCTGAAGTCAAACCCTCATCAGAGATGACTTTCTTTGCACGGGATACTTCCCGTCGTGAACACCCCAATGCGTGTGTGATCTGCGCCTAGCTAGCACCATCAAGGCACATCGCAATGATCTGCTTGAAGTTGGCCACAAGGACCAGCTCCTTCCAAGTAGAAGTTGACGCAACACCAGCGGATTGTGGTGTCGCCAACATCAACTATGAAAGAAAACCCCATGCAGTACCGGATACACGGAACACCGGTACCAACTACGCGGACTCGCGGTACCAACTACCCCAAATCGACACCGATTGCCATGGCTGCCAGCACCAGGCCAGACAACATCGTGCAGAGGTCCAACGTATTAATCAGGTACAGCGGCAACACGAAGATGATGGCAAACTCGCCGATTGCTACCGCACCAGCGGTGATATTGCCCCACGAGAACGTGGAATAAGAAAACAATTCAAGATACAACAGCGCCGAGCGGTGACCCCGCTCGCGGTGCTTTTCCAACCTGATTAACAGCGCGAAGCCCACGGCCGAAATCGTGCGCCCTAGCGGAACCGGTGAAATAGCCGCGTTTTCGAACCAGGTCCAGCCAAAGAAGCTGAATGAGGATTGGGGCTCCCACCAGCCTAGGTCGGGCCCTCGATAATCGCGAATACCAGGACACCCATTCCGTCAGTGCACCACCGGCAAGCGGTCCGACCGCTGCCGCACCGGAAATCACCGCGCCCCACACACCAAAGGCTGCTGCGCGGTATTTGCCGCGGAATACTGAAGCGTCCCAGGTTTTGTTCCGTCCGAGTAGATAGGACAAAAACTGGGGCACTTTAACTCCAGAACCGAGAGCCGTTCAGCCTAAACGTGTCATTCACGGTAAATAATGGACGAAAACTCGCCGCCGCGGTTTTCACACGCTTTTTACTGTGAATGACATCAGGTTCTGGCGCTGGCTCACGTCAGGCTCAGGCGGCCTGAGCCTTTTCGTTGATGCGCGCTACACATTCAGCCGGGTTATCCAAGGACACGATGAGCCGATCGAAGTGCTCTTCCTTGAGCTCAATGACAACGGCATTCTCATAGCCGCTGACGTTCCAGAATTGTCGGCCACCATCCGCGTGGAAGGTGCCCGCTAGCTTCTGTCCACTGCGCAGCCCCGGCGCACGGAAACCTTTTGGTTCGTGCTTCATGCCGGGGTCATGAGTAGCGCCGCGCACATGCTCCCACGGAATCGTGATGCTGCCGGTCAGAGACCAAAGCTTGTCTAGCCCGAGAGGTTCGACGATGAGCTCAGCATCTGTCAGAGTGAGTTTGTTGTTCATGATGGTTCTCCTTAGTGTTCGGTTTCTTGTGCACGGGCCAGCACGTGCTTCCCTAGCGCTTCTGAACTGTCGAAGCACAGTTCACAAGCTCGCTGAATAAGCTCGCGTAAATCTTTACTGACTGGCGCCACCTCAACCAGTGCCACCACCACGAAGTCCTTTGCAGCATCCGATACTCGGCCGCCTTCAGCTTCAGCACACACGGTTTCTGCCGCAGCACGAAACAATCCATGCTTTGAGCCATAGAGGTTGTAGAAGCTGGACCGGTTAAGCCCCAGTTGATTGACCACCACGTCCACTGACACTGCATTGAATCCGCTCCTGCCAAACAACGTGATCGCGCCAGAGAGAACTTCTTTTTCATTGAATTTACGAGGCCGTCCCACGAGTTTCATACTACTCATTCCAGAATAGTTTGTCCATAACTGGATTAGCTTCGACTACACTGCGAAGCCGATTCACTCAAGCCACATTTCTAACAACTAGCCATATTTCTAACAATCAGGGGCCGAAATCGGGTCGTGCCGTGCAGCAAAAATCCCCCGCCTCAGTGCGAAGCGGGGGACGGAGTTTCGTGGGCTGAGCGCTAGTTCAGGCCCGGAATCTTCGGCAACTTCGGCTGCGGGATGTTGAGGCCGAAGAGTTGGTTGATGGTCGGGATAAGGGCGTAGGCGGCGGCGCCGACGGCTGCAATGACGGCGACGATGGGGAGGATGATCTTCGCGCCGTGGCTGGAGCCGGCGAAGAAGGCCTGGCCAATGTCACCAGAGGAAGGCTCCTTCGTGTTGGTCGGCTTAGCGGGCGTGCTCGGCTCGGTGGTGGTCGTCTCAGCCGGGGAGGTGGTCGCGGAGGAGGACGGTTCCTCATCCTTCACGGCTGGGCGGGCGGTCAACCACTGGTCGGAGTCCAGAACACCCTGGGTCAGGCGGGTCTCACCAATCCAGCCGTACCACGGGTCCTGTGGCTTGCGGTTATCAAAGCCAGCGCCCATGACCCACTGCAAATCGCGCGGGAGAAGCCCCTCAGCACCCTTGGCGTTGCGCAGGATGGGGGCACCGTTGATGAACATCTCCACGGTGTCGGAATCCGGCTTGTTCACCACGGCGATGTGCATCCACTCATCGGTAGGTACCTCGTGAGACCAAACGGTGGAACCTTCGCCTTCCTTGGGCTCCGCCCACCAGCGCAGCTCACGCAGGTTGGAGATGCCGAACATGACGGTGGGGTCGGTGTCGTCGGAGCCGTCGACAAGCTCAGCGATGCTGGAGTCACGGGAAAGCGCACTGCCCCAGCCGTGCTCAGAGCCGTTGAAGTCCTTCGGAATCTTCACGAAGGACTCGAAGGTGTAGCCCTCGGAGGTATCAACCTTGTTAATCTCAGCGCCCTCCTTGGAGCGGAACTCCGCCATGGCGGCCTGACCAGCCGGGTCGGACCAGTAGAGGGAACCAGAGTCGGAGGACAGCGGGTGGTGGTCCTTGGTGTAGGTGATGCGTTCGCCCTCATTGGACGGGCCACCTTCGCGAACGAGGTCACCGGCACCATCAGCACCGAAGGCATCCGGAATGATGGCGCCTTCGGTGGCCACGTCGCCGTCGGCAAGCTGCTTGCCGTCCTTGTTCTTGGTCTGGCCCGGGCGCCAGTGGAAGACGGTCTTGTCAGACTTCACGAAGTCATTCGGACCCTCCGGAAGCTGGTCCTCCGGGATGGTGTACGGGGTGTAGCCTTCCTCAACGATGTCGCGGGCCTTCTTGCCCAAATCGGCGTCGTCCTCATCACCGATGGTCCACTCCGGAGCGAAGTCAGCAAAGCGCTCCTTGAAGTTGAGCGGCACGTGGTAGCTATCGCCCTTGCCGTCGAGGATGAGCTTGTCGAACTGCGTGAGCTCCTTAGCCGGCTTCTGCGCGACCCACGGGGACAGGGCGGTCATCTCCAGCTCATTGCCGCTCAGGTCGAACTCGAGCACGCCGAGCAGACCGTTACCGCCCTGGTAAGCCATCTGGTAGTCCTGCAGGATGCCGACGACATCGTGTCCAGCATCGTTCTTGTCCACGCGGTAGCCCGCGCCGTGGTGGTGGCCGCCCATGGTGAGGAAGATCTGGTCGTTCTTCTTAATGAACTTGTCCCACAGGCCCTTACCGTAGTCCTCGGAGTAGAAGACCTCGCCGGCGCCATCGATGTTGAGCACCTCATGGCTGGTGAGGATGACCGGCAGGTCTGGGTGCGCGTCGAGAACTCCCTGCGCCCAGTCCAGCGCCGCATCATCCGCGCGCCACGCCAGTGCCAGGACCAGGTACTTCTGGCCCTCGGCCTCAAAAATGTGGTACTCGGAGTCATTGTTGACCGCGGTGTGACGCTCCTGGAAGGTATCCGGGTTAGCACCCTTGGCACGCTCGGCGCTGAAGTAAGCGTTGTACGGGTGCGCCGACTTGTCCTCAATCATATCGTGGTTGCCCGGCAGGATGGAGTAGTTCAGGTCGGAGTCATCGAGGACCTTCATGGCCTTGTCAGCGATCTTCCACTCCCCTTCAACATCTGCCTGGTCCACCACGTCACCGAGGTGGGTAGCGAAGTCCATGTTCAGGGCCTTCTGGTTCTTCACCAGCCATTCGGTCTGCGCGGTGTAGGGCTCGCTGCCGTAGCGCGCCTGGGCCAGGTTGCCGGTCTCCGGGGTGGAGTAACGGGAGTAGAACTGCGTATCCGGCAGAACGCCGATGGTGAAGCGAGAGCCCATGCCCTCCTCTGGTTCAGCAGCAGAAGCAGGAGCAACCAAGAAGGTTCCGGCCACCGAAGCGGTGACCACGGTGCCGAGAAGGCGGCGAGTAGTCATAGTTCTTCCTATCCAAGTGAGGGTTGACGTTATTCAATTGAAAGAGACGAAGAACAGAATATGATTCGCAGTTTGCAGCCACGTGACCGCGATATTAACTTCTTTTTAAATCGCGGCTCACCGCTAGGATGGCGGGCATGAGCGAAGTCACCAAGAAGTACGGAGTCGACGTCACCCGCGTCAATACAGGCCACTACCGCGCAACGAATGCTGACGGGGCGAGCCTCGAGTTCGGAAGCGGCGAAGGGCTTTTGAGCCCGGTGGAACTACTCCTGGCCGCGGTCGCGGGCTGCTCGGCAGTTGACGTCGATGTCGTCACTTCGCGGCGAGCAGAACCAGAGCTTTTCGACGTCCACGTGGATGGCACCCGCGTCAACGAAGACGGCGCCTCACGGCTGAGCGAGGTCAACGTGGAGTTCTCCCTCCGCTTCCCTGATACCGACGCCGGCCGCCAAGCACAGTCCATGGTTGAGCGCCTAGTCCGCATTTCTCATGAGAAAGACTGCACGGTTTCCCGCACGGTGGAGAACCCCACCACCGTCACCTTCCGTACGAAAGACGCTTAAGCAAAGGGGTTGTCCATCGCCGTAAACATCGACCCGGCAGCGTCACTAAAGGGATTGCGTCCAGCGCGCAGTAAGTCACCGCGGTAGCGCTCAAGGTTCGCCTGTGCCATATAGTCCGGATCATCGCCTGCAGCCCTAGAATCTCAACTTTGAGCATGCTGTAGCTAAAGAAGCCCGAGGGGACAGAGGGGTTGCGCATATCCGCCTTGTCGAATGCCAGCACCTCATCGTCAGTCACCATATTCATGCATCACGAGGGCCACTTTTCCCGTTACAGGTGGTGCAATTTTAAACCAATGTGACTACAGTGTTTCCAGATACTACTTTCACCGTCAACTGTAGTGACGCGCGACAACCTTCTACACCAGTCGCCGCCGTCATCCGCAATCCCCCTTGAGGAGAAAACCGTGTCCCTGTCCCGTCGTTCCCTATTCAAGGCGAGCGCCATTGCGCTAGCCGCTGGTGCCGTTGGCAGCCAGGCCCCCGCCGCCCTCGCCGTGGGCCCGGCCCTCGGCACGATCATTGACTTCTCCGCTGGCGTTCCTTCGGCCAGCGCCATCAAGGCAGCCGGACACCTCGGCGCCATTCGCTACGTGTCCCAGCGCCGCCCGGACGCACAGTGGATGAAGGGCAAACCCGTAACCTTGGCAGAGACCAAGGCCAATGCCGCAGCGGGCCTCCAGACCGCCTCCATCTACCAGTTTGGTCGCGCCGAGACCGCCGACTGGCTCAATGGTGCAGCCGGCGCCGGTGTCCACGCGCCGCAGGCCATCGCTATCCATAAGGCCGCGGGCGGACCGACCGGCCGCCCGATTTACATCGCCATCGATGACAACCCCACCCACGCCCAATATGAGAAGCAGATTCGCCCCTACCTCAAGGCCTTCTCCGCGGCGCTGACTGCCGCGGGCTACCAGACCGGTGTGTATGGCAATTACAACGTCATCGACTGGTGCGTTGCTGATGGCATTGGAGAGTTCTTCTGGATGCATGATTGGGGCTCCGGTGGCAAGATTCACCCGCGCACCACAATCCACCAGAAGGCCAAGACGCAGGCCACCATTGACGGCATCACCTGCGATATCAACACCGTGTATGCCCGCGACTGGGGTCAGTGGACGCCGGGGCAGGGTGCGGCAGCTTCACGCCCGAAGCTCAAGGACCTTCCCGCGGTGCCTAACGACGCCCCACTGCCCAACATTTCCCTCCCCGATCCCACCGGCCGCGGCTCCAGCGTGGGAGGCGATGGCATCACAATCGCTGGTTCCTCGGTGAGCAATGACCAGGTGCGCGGAGCCATTGATGTTCTCAACACCGTGCGCAAGGCAATGGGCTAGCGCTTCCCTACTTCTTGTCTGTTGAAGGCGACGTTGACGCGACAGTCGGCGTCGCCTTTGTCGCTGTCGTTGACGTTGATCCCGACGTCGTCTGCATGTCGGAGGACGTCGTGCTGGGCGACGTCGTGATGCTTGACGGCGTGTGCGTCGAGGAGAAGGCTTGCGGATTCACCAAGGCTTCCTTGTTGAGGTTATTGCCCTTTACCAGGTTCTTACCGGTGATTTCCTTGCGGACGTAGGAAGTCAGCTCGTCGGCAGAGCCCTCGATAGAGGCCGCGACGACGAAGTTCTCGCTAAAGGAAACTGAGGAGTGCCGGTCCTTGCTGTCAGACCATCCCCACTTCGTCCCGACGACGTCGCTAAGCGCTGCAGTGCCATAATCCTGTTGGTAGCCATCAGCAGAGACCTCATCCGCGTGGGCCATCGCCACGAGCACTGGATGGGTTGGGTCATCTTCCATGAGCTGGACAATGAAGCGCACGACGTCATAAGTCGAGGTCTTCGAGTGTCCCCAGTCCTTCCCGGCGCTGGTGGAGGTCAGACCATACTCCTTCGCGATGGAATCGATGGACCTAGGGTACTTCTTAAAGAGCCTTCCGGCGCTCTCATCTGAAGAGTCAGCGATCATGTCCAGCGCCACGTACTTGTCCTCGAAAGAGCCGTGCTCGATGACGTAGGTGGCGATATAGAGCTTGATTAGGCTCAGCGCGTAGCGCGGCGTGTGCTCAGTGGGCGAGCCCATGTGCATACCGGTTTCGATGCGGTAGTACGTTATCGCCTTCTTATCATCGCCCTTGAGGATCTGCCCCACTTTATCGTCGACTGCCGCCAGCTGTGAAGCTCCCTTCCGGTGAGAGATGGGCGCCGGTGTAGCGGGAGCGGAGCTCGTTGCACGCGAGGAGTCTGCGTCCTGTTCACTAGGCGGAGTACAGGCGCTGAGAGCCGATGCGCCAAGTGCGCACGCCAGAAGGGCGGCACCAGCTCGTGCTGATGCCGCCCTGTGTAAAGGCTGCGAGTAAAACACGACGTGTGAGTTTACCTGCTGAGCCCTTAAAAGTACTGATCCAGGTGACCTTTAGTGGTCAACCGGAGCCTCAACGCCCACACCAGTGAGGGAGCGAACCTCCATCTCAGCGGAGAGCTCTTCAAGGTTATCCGGCGGAGTCATGATGGAGACGATCCAACCGGCGAAGAAGGCCAGCGGAATGGTCACAAGACCCGGGGAGGACAGAGGGAAGATAGACCAGTCAGCGTTGGGGAACATCGAGGTGGGGGTGCCAGACACTGCCGGGGACAGGAAGATGAGCACCAGGCAGGAGATAACGCCGGTGTACATCGACGCTACAGCGCCTGCAGTGTTGAAACGGCGCCAGTACAGGGAGTAGAGGATGGTCGGCAGGTTGGCGGAGGCCGCAACGGCGAAGGCCAGGGACACCAAGAAGGCCACGTTCTGGGTCATGGCGAGGATGCCCAGGATGATGGATGCGATACCCAGGATAACCACGGTAATCTGGGAGACGCGGACCTGCTCTGCCTCGGTGGACTCACCGTTGCGAATGACCGAGTGGTAGATATCGTGCGCGATGGAGGCCGAGGCGGTAATGGCGAGGCCAGCAACAACCGCCAGAACGGTAGCGAAGGCGACCGCGGAGATAACCGCCATGAAGACGGAGCCACCAATTTCCAGCGCCAGCAGCGGAGCTGCAGAGTTAGCACCACCCGGTGCAGCGAGAATGCGGTCTGGGCCAACCAGGGCCGCAGCGCCGTAGCCCAGAACCAGGGTCATGAGGTAGAAAGCACCGATGATGACGATGGCCCAGGTAACGGAACGGCGGGCCTCAGTTGCGGTCGGCACAGTGTAGAAGCGCATCAGGACGTGCGGCAGACCGCCAACACCCAGCACGAGAGCAATACCCAGGGAGATGAAGTCAAGCTTGGTGGTGAGATTCTTGCCGTACTTCAGGCCTGGCTCCATAATCTGGGAGGCCTCGTAGCCCTTTTCCTGGATGACAGCGGAGCTCGCGTGCATGTCAACGGCCGAGCTAAACAGCGTGTTGAAGCCACCCTTGATCATGACGAAGGTGAGGATGCACATGATGACCACGCCGGTAACCAGGAGCACGGCCTTAATCATCTGCACGTAAGTCGTGCCCTTCATGCCACCGACAAGGACGTAGACGATCATGAGGATGCCAACGATGCCGACCACAACGGCCTGCCACTTGAACTCGTGAATGTTGAGCAGCACAGCCACGAGGGAACCTGCACCGGCCATCTGCGCAATGAGGTAGAACAGCGAGACAAACAGCGTCGAAATAGCTGCGGCCACGCGGACCGGACGCTGCTTCAGGCGGAAGGACAGCACGTCTGCCATGGTGAAGCGGCCGACGTTACGCATCGGCTCTGCGACGAGCATGAGAGCAACCAGCCAGGCCACGAAGAAGCCGACCGAGTAAAGGAAGCCGTCGTAACCGTTGAGTGCCACAGCACCGACGATGCCGAGGAAGGATGCTGCGGAGAGGTAGTCACCGGAAATCGCGAGACCGTTCTGGCGACCGGAGAACGAGCCACCACCGGTGTAGAAGTCAGAAGCTTCCTTGGTGGACTTACCGGCTTTCAGCACCACGTACATGGTGACAACAAGGAACGCCGCGAAGACTGAAATATTGAGAATCGGATTGCCGGCGGAGGATTCCGCTGCGGCCAAAGTAAAGGTCTGCATTGTTTAGCCCTCCAATTCCTGGCGAATGGCCGCTGCCTGCGGCTCAATGTTCTTGTTGGCGTAATTGACGTAGATGTACGTAATAACGAAGGTGGTCACAAACTGGGCCAAGCCGAAGACAAGCCCTACGTTCCAGCCGCCACCAATTTCGGTTCCCATAAACTCCGGGGCAAACACAGCCGCCAGCACGTAGAGCACGTACCAGAGGAAGAAGGCCACGGTCATAGGGAAGGTAAATTTGCGGTAGGTGCCGCGCAGCTTGGCAAACTGCGGGCTTTCGCGCATCTCGATGAACTCCTGCGGCGTGGGTTCGCGGCGTGAGTCAAGCGAAGCAGGTGCGTCAGTCATGTCGCTCTCCTTAGTAGGGGTCATTTCTGCACAAATCGATGTGAGAGACGAGAGATAGTGTCCTCAGTCACGTTTTGTCCTGCCTAGTAAGTTACCGAACACGCCATGCAAGGTTGTAAATCCTGCCAAGAAAAGTTGTCCGAGTTTAGTTTCCCTACCCCCAATAACGCTTCTGAAGTGCGGGTTTTATAAATTTCATAACACCCCCGCGAAGAACAAATACATAAGAATCTAATTTAGCTAACCGAAAGTTAGCAGGAAATCGGGCGTTTCCTTCGCACTCTGCGAAGAAACCTCCCACATCCGAACATCCAGGTGCGGTAGCGCTCCAGGTCGCCGTCTTTAAGCTCGTAGCCCGCCCACTCGGCCACCACGCTCAAGGTGTTGGGGAAGCTGCCGCCGATAGTTTTAGCGCGCACCTCCGGGGTGAGCGGGCGGCCCAGCAGCTCGCCGAGCTCGAAGGTGGCCTTGCCCCACAGCGGTTCGGTGTCGATGAGGGTGCCGTCCATGTCCCAGAGGACGGCCTTGGGCCTACTCAAGTTCCGGAAGCTCGTTGAGAGCCTCGTCCGTGGCGCCGGTGGCGGCCGCCGCGCGGAACACCAGGGTCTCGATGTCGGCCTTCTCCTCCGGCTCGAGCACCGCGTTGGCGTGCTTCTCGTTGAACGCCTCGAGGTTCTCGTAGAACGGCGCGACGACCTTCACCAGCGCATCGCCCTCAGGGTCGTCGCCGAGCAGGTCGAGGGCGTCCAGGAACATCTCCAGGAGCTTCTTCAAATCCGGCAGCACCGCCGGGTCGAAGGGCTCTTCCCACAGTTCCTTGTCCTCATCCTGCAGGTAGGAACCGGTGGCGAAAGTGGTCAGGTCGTCGATGAATTCGTCTACCTCGGGCTGAAACTGGGCCCGAATCGAGTTGTCCGCAGGTGCGCTCATGCGCCCCATTGTGCGTGAGACGCGTTAAATGCGCACCCCGAGCAGCCCGTCGAGGGCGGTGGCGATGATCTGATTGCAGTCGCCTGCCGCGCCGTCGAGAAGCGAAAGTGCCTCCGGGGTGTTCAAATCGTCCGCAAGAATTGCGCGAAGCTTATCGACGACATCCGTCGCCCCCGCCTCGCTCACCTCGCCGGCGAGCTGCTCGCGCCAACGCGCGAGGCGCTCCTCGGCCTCAGCCAGGATCGCGTCGGAGAAGTCCCGGTCCTCGCGGTAGTGGCCGGAAAAAACGGCCAGGCGGATTGCCGACGGGTCGTGGCCCGCCTCCGAGAGCTTGTGCACGAACACGAGGTTGCCCAGGGACTTGGACATCTTCACCCCGTCGAGGGCGATCATGCCGGCGTGGACGTAGTGCCCGGCCATGCGCTCGACCTTCAGCGCGGCCTCCGCGTGCGCGGCGGAGAACTCGTGGTGCGGAAATGCCAGGTCAGATCCGCCGCCCTGGATGGCGAAGTGGCTGCCCAGGCGGTTGGTGGCAATCGCGGAGCACTCGACGTGCCAGCCCGGCCGGCCCGGGCCGAACGGCGAGTCCCAGGCGGGCTCGCCCTCGCGGTGGCCGCGCCACACCAGCGCGTCCAGCGGGTCGCGCTTGCCTTCGCGGTCCGGGTCGCCGCCACGTTCCGCGAAGTACTCCTCCATTGTGGCGCGGTCCAAGTTGGACTCGTAGCCGAACTGCTCGGTGGCGTCGATGGAAGCGTAGATGTCGCCCTGGTCGAGCTCGTAGGCCGCGCCGGCGTCGAGAAGCTGCTGCACCATTGCGATCACCTCGTCGACTGACTCCATCGCGCCGATGTAGTCGCACGGCGGGATCACGGACAGGATCTCCATGTCGCTGCGGAACAAGTTGATCTGGCTGGTGCCGAGTTCGCGCCAGTCCACGCCGTCGCGCTCTGCGCGCTCGAACAGCGGGTCGTCCACGTCGGTGATGTTCTGCACGTAGTGGACCTTGTGGCCGTTGGCGAGCAGCTGGCGCTGCGCCAGGTCGAAGGTGAGGTAGGTCGCGGCGTGGCCGAGGTGGGTGGAGTCGTACGGGGTGATGCCGCAGACGTACATCCCCACCTCCCCGTTCGCATCCGGGGTGGTGTCTACTTCCTTGACGCGCTGATCGGCGGTGTCGAAGAGCTTCAGCGGCACCGGGGTGCCAGCGACTGCGGGTACGGACGGGTCGGGCCATGCATGCATGCGGACAACCCTACAACTAGGCGGCCATCACGCCAGTGCCGAGCAGCGCCATCACGAGAAGGCCCAGCGGAATGCGGTAGGCGGCGAACCACGCGAACGAGTGGTTGGACACGAACTTCAGCAGCCAGGCAATGGAGATGTAGCCGACCACAAACCCGATGCCGGAGCCGACGAGCAGCTGCAGCCCGCTTGCCGCCTGGCCTGCCTGGGGGTCGAAGGCGTCCGGCAGGGAAAACAGCCCGGAGGCAAGCACTGCCGGGATGGCCAGCAGGAAGGAGAAACGGGTGGCCACTTCGCGGTCCAGATTGAGGAACAGGCCGCCGGAGATGGTGCCGCCGGAGCGCGACACACCCGGGATGAGCGCCAGGCACTGCCACAGGCCCATCACAACCGCGTCCTTCATAGTCAGTTCCTCGAAGCCGCGGGTCTTTTTGCCGCGGCGCTCGGCCAGGATGAACACCAGTGAGAACAGGATCAGCACTGTGGCGGTGATCCAGAGGTTGCGGAAGTTCTCGCGGATGAGGTCTTTGAGTAAAACGCCCGCAAGACCGACCGGGATGGTGCCGGCGATGACCATCCAGCCCATGCGGTAGTCGAAGTTCCGCTTGGACTTGTCCGCGAGGCCGGCGAACCAGGCGGTGAGGATGCGCCAGATGTCTTTGGCGAAGAACACCAGCACGGCCAGCTCCGTGCCCAGCTGGATCACAGCGGTGAAGCTGGCGCCGGCGTCTTCGCCCCAAAATAGTTGGGAGACGATGCGCAGGTGGCCCGAGGAAGACACGGGCAGAAACTCGGTGAGGCCCTGGACAATGGACAGGACGATCACCTGAACCCAGGACATTGTGGTGGCGGGATCAGTCATGGCGAAAGACACTACCCCGCCTACTTAGCCATCGCGGTGCGCGACGGGCGCGTTGCTAGGCTTTGACCTTGTGAATGCTCGTTTGTTTGCCCCCAGTTCCCGCCTCCGCTTTGCCGCAGTTTCCGGTGCCGTCTCGGCTGCCCTGGCGCTGAGCGCCTGCGGCGCGTCTCCTTCCGCCAAGATCGAGGAAGCTGGCGGTGAGGCCGCTGCGAACATGGGCAGCGCTAAGCCTGTGCAGTCCCCGCAGTCGTCGGACCCGGCGGGCGCGGTGGTGGACTTCGAGCCAGTGAGCGATGTGGACGTCACGAACGGCCGCATCGGCGTCCGCACGGAAAACGCGCTGACGATCGGCACGCTCGAGGAGATCCAGCAAGGCAAGGCCGCCCGCCACGAGCTGGACCAATCCTGCGGCGAGGCATCCGCCAACGCCGGCACCTTCGCGCTTGCCTGCGCGGGCGAGATCAAGCTCTTCGGCGACCGGGAGGAGACTATCGCCACGGATAAGCCGGTCACGGTGGCCACGGTGGCGTCGACAGGCGAGGTGCTCGCAGGCAGCGACACTGAGCGCAAGGTGTGGGTCTTCGACGGCGGAGAGCTGAAAGACACCATCGACGTCGCACGCGAGACCGATCAGCTCCAAGCGGTGCAGGTGGACGGCCAGCGCGACTCCGTGGTGCGAACCAACCGCTTCGACACCACCATCCAGGACATCGACTGGAACGGCTCGCGCCAAGGCGGCACCCTGCGCGTCGGCCTGGGAGTGGGCAAGGTGCGCGGCGGCGAGCACGGCCTGGTGCTGGCTGCGGATTCCACCGGCAACCAGCTCCACGTCTACACCACCGACGGCATCATCCGCCTCCAGCAGTCCGCGCCGGTGCCGGAAGGACCCTGGGATGCCGCGTGGGACCCCGCGCAGCGCCTCGCCTGGGTCAGCTCGCTGGCCAGCAACACCGCCACCGGCTACGACATCTCCCAGGGCATTCCGGTGAAGCGCAAGCACTTCGCCACCGTCGCAGATGCCCAGAGCATCATTACGCTTGACGACGGCACCGTGGTCGCCGCCTCCGCATCCGGCGACGGCATCCAGATCGTCTCCCCCGCCGACCAAACCGAGAGCAACTAGGAGAAAAACCCATGACGCTCTACGACCGCGCACTCAAGCTCATGTTCCTGCTGCCGCCGGAGCGCATCCACGGCATCATCAGCGGCGCGCTGCAGACGCTGCACCTGGCCACCCCGGTCAACCGCGTGATGGAAAAGGCCGTGCGCGTGCACGACCCGGTGCTGCGCCAAACCGTTTTCGGCGTGGACTTCCCCGCCCCGCTGGGGCTGGCGGCCGGCTTTGACAAGAACGCCGAGGCGATCGACTCCTGGGGCGCGATCGGCTTCGGCTACGCTGAGATGGGCACCGTGACCCCGAAGTCCCAGCCGGGCAACCCCACGCCGCGGCTGTTCCGCCTGCCGGAGGACAAGGCGATTTTGAACCGGATGGGTTTCAACAACAAGGGCGCGCTCGTGGTCGCCGACAACCTCCGCGCGCGGCGCTCCCGCGACGTGGTGGGCATCAACATCGGTAAGAACAAGACCTCCGAGGACGCCGTGGCGGATTACCGCGCCACCTCGACGCTTCTGGGTCAGCTTGCGGACTACCTGGTGGTCAATGTCTCCTCCCCCAACACGCCGGGCCTGCGCGACCTGCAGGCGGTGGAGGAACTCCGCCCGATCCTGGAAGTGGTGAAGAAATCCACCACCACCCCGGTGCTGGTGAAGATCGCGCCGGATCTTTCCGACGAAGACATCGACGCCGTGGCTGACCTCGCCGTCGAGCTGGAATTGGCCGGCATTGTGGCCACCAACACGACCATTTCCCGCTCCGGGCTGAAAACACCCGCCTCCAAGGTGGAGAAGATGGGCGCGGGCGGCATCAGCGGAGCCCCGTTGGAGAACCGCTCGCTTGAGGTGCTCAAGCGCCTCCACGAGCGAGTCGGCGACAAGCTGGTGCTCGTCAGCGTCGGCGGCATCTCCACGCCCGAGCAGGCGTGGGAGCGCATCACCGCGGGCGCGAGCCTGCTGCAGGGCTACACCCCGTTCATCTACGGCGGGTTGGGCTGGATCCGCGGCATCCACCGCGGGATCGCCGCGCAGATCAAAGCCCACGGCCTGGACTCGATCGAGCAGGCCGTGGGCAGCGGGCTGGAGTGGAAGGCGCTCTAAGCGTGTCCGGCTGCGCTGCGGCGCAGCACCACCGCGCAGAGGCCGGCGGCGAGCGCCCAGCCGATCAGCCAGAACGGCGTGGTGGCCATCAGCTCGGTGTCGGGCGCGATGAAGCCGAGCCCGATGAGCACCACGGCCACGATTAGCGCGCCGACCTGGGTGCGTGAGCCTTCCTGCTTGGTGTTGTAGGTGGCGAAGGCGCCGACGATGGCGACCGCCACGATGATGGAGAGCACCTGCGGGGTGACGGGGAACGCGGCGTCGCCTCGAAGCAGCGCCAGCACGGCGTAGAGCACGAGCACGAGTGCGATGCCCATGAACGCGCCGCCGACGCGGAGTTGCACTGGAACCATTCGGCGAATCTTACTGGTTTTCGTACCAGCCCCAGATGATTGCCCGGCCGAGCGAGTGGAAGTTCAGGTTGAAGCCGAGCTGGGTGGGGTTGGCAATCTCGTCCGCGGGAAGCTCCGTGTCCACCGCGTGGACGGCGAACAGGTAGCGGTGCGGGCCGTGGCCGGCCGGCGGGTTCGCGCCGTAGTAGCCCTTGACGCCGCTGTCGCCGGTGAGCACCACAGCGCCAACGCCGAGGTCGTCCTTCGCGCCCGCGCCGGCGGGCAGCTCGGTGACGTCAGCCGGGATGTTGAACGCGGACCAGTGCCAGAACCCGGAGGCGGTCGGCGCGTCCGGGTCGAAGCAGGTCACAGCGTACGTCTTGGTGCCCTCCGGGGCGCCGGACCAGGACAGCTGCGGGCTAGTGGCATTGTCGCCGGCCAGCGAGTCGGCGAGGCGCTCGCCGTCGACGATGTCCTCGGACGTGATGTCGAAGGACGGCACGTCCGCCAGCGCGGCGTACGGGTCGGGGCCGGGGAAACGGTCGGAAACATAATTTGCAGTCATGTCCCCATTCCTACCGGAGAGTTAGTGACCGCCGCCACTCCACGCAGCGAACAGTTGCGCGTATCTCCCGTCGGCGGCGACGAGTTCGGTGTGGGTGCCGTCCTCGATGATGCGCCCGGCGTCCATGACCAGGATCCGGTCCGCGGCCGCCGCCTGGTCTAGGCGGTGCGCCACCACCAGTGCCGTGGTGTCTGCGGTGATCCGCGCGGCGGCGTCCTCCAGCGCGTTCGTGGCGTCGCTGCCGGCTTCCGCTGTGGCCTCGTCCAGGATGAGCACCTTCGGGCCCGACAGCGCCACGCGTGCGAGCGCGAGCTGCTGCTCCACCTCCGGGGGTATGTCCTCCGCGCCTGCGCCGACGGCGGTGTCCAGCCCCTTCGGGAACAGGCGCGCGAACTGGGTGCCTTCAGGGTCGAGCCCGACACTTGCCAGCGCCCGCAGCAGGTCCGCGTCGGTCGCATCCTGTGCGGCCATCGAGAGGTCCTCGCGCAGGGTGCCGGCGAACAGGTGGACGTCCTGGGTGAGCAGGGTGACGTTCTTGGCGGTCCACGTGTCGCTGACCTGCGAGGTTTCCACGGCCCCTACCCGGATGCTCCCAGCTGTGGGCTCCACCAGCCCCGCAATGAGCGCGGCGAGCGTGGACTTGCCGGCGCCCGAAGTGCCCACCAGCGCGGTGGTTGTTCCGGCCTCGAGCGTGACAGAGAGGTCTTCCAGCACGTTGGCGCCGCCCGGGTAGGCGAACGAGACGTGGTCCACCTCCACATCCACGAGTGCAGCAAGGTCCGCCGGCACGGCCGTGGCGTCGCGTCCGTCCGCGAGCTTGGCCAAGCTCACCGCGCGACCCACGGCGGTGGCAGCGCCCTGCAACTCGCCGACGAAGAACAGCGCGTTGAACACCATGACCTCTGCGCGGATGACCATGAACACCGCAGCGCTCGCCTGGCCCGGGGTGACAACTCCGGCCGACGCGAGCCACGCGCCGACGCCAAGCGTGAGCAGCACCCACGCGGCGAAAGCGACCTGGCCGATGCCTGTGAGCCGGATGAACCAGGGCACACGGTCCATCTCCGCCTCCACCGCGCCCCACGAGGTCCGCCGCATCCGTGCCAACGCCCAGCGCTCCAAGTCGAAGGCGCGCAGCGTGGGCAGGCCCCGGACGGTATCCAGCAGCACCGCGTTGCGACGCGCCTCCGCCACGCTCACCGCGTTGGAGGCATCCGGGATGGCGCGGACCACCGCGCGGGCGAACGGGTACGTGCAGATGCAGATCAAAAGCAGGATCAAGGCGAAGCGGACGTCGATAAGCAAAAGCCCGATAAACGTGATCGGAAAGACGAACACGGTGGTGAGCACGCGCGAGCCGATGGCGGTGATGGTTTGGACGACGTCGTCGATGTCCTTGGTCATGCGTGTGATCACGTTGCCGGTGCCGAGCTCCATCACCCGCGGCACAGGTGCGCGCAGGATCGCGTCGAGGCAGCGACGGCGCAAGTCGATGGACGCGCGGGCGACCTTGAGGCCCACCACGTAGTTACCGAGGGCGCGCAGGAACATCTCGACGAGCATGCAGGCCAACGCCAGTCCAACAGTCCACACAAAGGCGCGGGTGCCGGTGCCCAGTAGCGGCACCTCGCCTCCGGTGAGCGGGTCGACGCTGCGCCCGAACAGGTTCGACTGCGTGGTGTACACGGCGACGATGAGCGCCTGGATGAGCAGCAGACCCGCCCACCAGCGTCTGTCCAGCGCGTTGGGCAGCGCCGAGAGGTACGCGAAGGTCTCCTTCACACTTGCGGGTGCGACCGCGTCTGTGCGTGCGTAATCGGGCGCCATCTACGCCACCTCCAATTCGGTTCCAGCGTGCTGCCACGCGGCGTTTCCGGTGATGACCACGGTGGTTTTGTCTGCTCTGAGCGCGGCGACGGCTGCCACGACGTCCGCCTGTGTCACGGAATCGAGCCCCGTGGTCGGGTCGTCCAGGATGAGCACCTCCGGGTCGGCGGCGAGCGCCCTGGCAAGCGCGACGCGCTGGCGCTGCCCGCCGGAAAGGTTCAGGCCGGCCTCCCCCAGCGGCGCGTCCGGCAACTCGCCTGCTTCGTTGATACCGCCGAGCCTGCGGAGGATGTCTTGGCAGTGGGCGGCGGCGAGCGCCTGCTTGACGACGTCCTCCGGCACATCCCCGCGCGGGTTCACGTTGTCTGCGATGGTGCCCTCAAACACGTTGACGGTGTGCGGCGGGAACAGCACGTCTGCGCGCTGCGCCCACGCGGCGGCGGTGGCGTAGGAACGCTCCGCCGGCTCGAGAATCCACAGCCCCGCGCCTGGGACCGGTGTGTCTGTTAGCTCGGGCCCCGCGGTGTCGTCGCCCGCGTGGTGCAGCTGCTCGATGCGCTGGCCACTCGCGACGGCCCTGCCCCACCCGCTGGCCAGGTCGCCGAACGCTAAGCCCGCCATGGTCAACGCAGGCTGCACCAACAGTGCCACGGATGTCAGCTGCCCCGGGGTGATCTCCCCGCGCAGCGTCATCCACGCGCTCAAGCCCACGATGCCAAGGTTGCACAGCCACGCCACGCAAAACCTGGCGAAACCGAGCCACACCTCCACACGCAGGTGCGTGAGCATCAAGCGCTTCGCCTTCGCCGTTTCGGCGTGAAAACGTGTTGCCACGGTTGCACCCGCGCCTAGGCCTTTGACGGTGCGAATGCCTTGCGACGCATCCGTGGCCAAGCCAGCGACATCCGCCTCCGCGGCGCGACGCTTCAACGACACCCGCGTCACCGGCCCCGCGGTCCACGCGGCGAACAGAGCGATGATCAGCGCGCTGGCCGGGATGGCCAGTGAGATCCACGGGGAGACCGACCACATCGCCACCATCGCGCAGACCGCGTAGCCGATGGCCATGAGCGGAAACGACAGCAGCTCGCGGTAGCGGCCGACGGTGTTCGCGTCCGCGTCGATGGTGTTGAGTACGGTGCCGGGGCTCATCGCTCCCGCCCCGCGGCGCAGCACGCCCGAGGACAGGTGCTGCTGCGCGTTGTGGGTCACGCGGCGCACCGAGGCTGTGGCCAGGCCGTCGCCGGTGGCCTCGCCGATGAATTGGATGATGAAGATGCCGACCAGCACCGCGAAGAGCCACCATGCGTTGAACTTTTCTTCCCCCACCAGGCCGTCCACGATCATGCCCACCACCACCGGCACAAACGCGGCGATGCCGGAGCCGATGAGGTAGCTCAGAATGTGCAGCACCAGCACGCCCGGGTAGGCGCCAACCATGTCCCTGACCACGCGGTTCCCGCTGCTCCAGCGCGCCGGGTGGAGCCGCGCCGGATCGTCCGCTGGCGGCGCGGGCGGGACGAACCAGCTGTACGTCTTCATTCTGCGCGGCGGTGGCATCATTCTGGAAAATCTAGCACACACATCCTCCCCTACCCCACCAACGCCCCACGGCCCCACGCCTTCGAGACATAAGAAAAGCCCGTCTCCCTTCAGCCCACTCAGCTTCTCCCCCTCCCCTCGCAACAACTGCGGGGCGGACTAGGAAAAGTGGAAGTGGTGAAGAAAGACGGGCTACGTCAGTCCCCTACTGCTGACCTACTCGGCGCCCGGGAACTCGCGCGGGTCCTTGAACATGCGGCCGAAGCCTTCCTTGCCATCGAGCGAGTCGATAGCCGCGATGTCTTCGTGGTCCAGTTCAACTGTGGCGGCGGCAAAGTTCTCCTCAAGGCGCTCGCGGCGGCTGGACTTCGGAATGACGGAGATCCCCTTCTCCATAAGGTAAGCCAGCACAGTCTGGCCGGGCGTAATCTCGTGCTTCTCGGCCACGGTAATAACCTCTGGGTTGTTGAGGATGACACCGCGGGCCAGCGGCGACCACGCCTCGGTCACAATGCCCTGGCTGTCGTGGAACTCACGCAGCTCCGGCTGGGTGAATCCTGGGTGCAGCTCCACCTGGTTGAGGACAGGAGCGATTCCTGTCTTAGCAATAAGCTCCTGGAGGGTCTCCTCGTAGAAGTTCGCCACGCCAATGGAAGCAATCTGCCCCATGCCTTGGAGGCGTGCAATCTCTTCGAAAGTCTCGACATAAAGCCCGCCCTGCGGCCACGGCCAGTGGATGAGATACAGGTCTAGATAGTCCAGCTGCAGCTTGCCCAAGGACTCACTGAAGGCTTGATCCACCTTGCCTTTCCCGTGATGGTCGTGCCACACCTTGCTGGTGATGAACAGTTCATCACGAGTGACATCGCCGGCCTTCATGGCGGCAGCGAGCGCCTGGCCCAGCTCCTCCTCATTCTCGTAGAGGGTTGCGGTATCGAAGTGACGGTAGCCTAGCTCGATCGCTTCGCGCACGGAGCGGGTGAGATCCTCTCCGCGCAACTTGTAGGTTCCGAGACCCAGCAGCGGCATCTCGCGGTCATCATTGAACGTGGTTTGTGGGACACTCATGCCATCCATTGTGCCCCACTCAGCGCTGTCGCGTGGCCGTGATGAGAAATCAGGGCACGCGCCAGCCGTTGTTAGGCGCGGATCAGATCGATAACGAAAGTCAACGTGCGGCCCGACAGCGGGTGCGCGCCACCGGCGGGGCCATACGCCTTCTCCGGCGGAATGACCAGCTTGCGGCGACCACCCACCTTCATGCCTGGAATACCTTCCTGCCAGCCAGCGATGAGGCCCGTAAGAGGGAACTCAATCGACTGACCGCGGCCCCACGAAGAATCGAACTCCTGGTTCGTCTCGTAGTCAACGCCTACGTAGTGGACCTCAACGAAGCCGCCCGGCTGGGCCTCGGCACCGTCACCCACCACAATGTCTTCAATGACAAGGTCTTGGGGAGCGGGCTCGGTGGCCGGCTCGATTACGGGCTTGTCCATTGGGGGTTCTCCTCCTTGGATAAATCTTTATTCTTTGGTGGCCACATGCGCGTCAGGCCGAGCCACATCGCTCCTAGTATAAGGGGTGACGGGTGGCTCGGCCCTAGAAGTGCAGCGTATGGGGGTCATACACCGCGCATCGGGGCGGTCTGTAGAAGACCGCTGCTTAGCGCTCGCTGCGCGGGGTAACCTTTCGCAGGGTTTCGCCGGTGTAAATCTGGCGCGGGCGGTTGATCTTGGTGTTGAGCTCAAGCTGCTCGCGGTACTGAGCAATCCAGCCCGGCAGACGGCCGATGGCGAAGAGGACGGTGAAGAAGTCCGTCGGGAAGCCCATGGCACGGTAGATCAGACCGGTGTAGAAGTCCACGTTCGGGTACAGCTTACGGGAGACGAAGTAGTC
Source organism: Corynebacterium sp. HMSC078H07 (assembly GCF_001812805.1). Taxonomy (GTDB): domain Bacteria; phylum Actinomycetota; class Actinomycetes; order Mycobacteriales; family Mycobacteriaceae; genus Corynebacterium. The sequence goes on from NZ_KV810515.1 coordinate 20,642, forward strand.
GTCATTCAACGCAATCTCCTCGAGCTTCATAGCCAGATCCAGCATCGGATCTCCGCCGAGGTGCTCAAGAATCTCGTGTGCGGTCTCCTTGACGATGGCAGCGCGTGGGTCGTAGTTCTTGTACACGCGGTGGCCGAAGCCCATGAGGCGAACGCCCTTTTCCTTGTTCTTCACGCGGTTCATGAAGTCGGTAGCGTCACCATCGTGGTTATTCTGGATATCCTCGAGCATCTCCAGAACGGCCTGGTTAGCACCGCCGTGCAGCGGGCCGGACAGGGCGTTGATACCACCGGCGATGGCCACGAACAGGTTGGCCTGCGCGGAACCGATCATGCGGACAGTGGAGGTGGAGCAGTTCTGCTCGTGATCGGCGTGGAGGATAAGGAGCTTGTCCAAAGCCTTTGCCACAACCGAGTCAACCTCGTACTCCTCAGTCGGGTAACCAAACATCATGCGCAGGAAGTTCTCGCGTGCATTGAGCTTGTTATCCGGGTACATGTAAGGCTTACCCTGGGACGCACGGTAAGCATAAGCGGCCAGCATCGGCACCTTAGCCAGAAGGCGGACGGTGGCCTTATCCAGCTGCTCCGGGTCCAGCGGATTGAGCTGATCCTGGTAGTAAGCGGACAAAATGTTAAGGGAGGAGGCCAGAACCGCCATCGGGTGCGCGTTGCGCGGGAAGATGTTGAACGCAGCCTTGAAGTCCTCATCCAACAGGGTGTGATGGCGAATTTCGGTATTAAACTTGGAGAGCTCATCCTCCGTTGGCAGGTGGCCCTTAATAAGCAGGTAGGACACCTCGTTGAAGGTAGCGTTTTCAGCCAAGTCAGCAATGTCATAACCGCGGTGACGAAGGATGCCTTCCTCGCCGTTAATGAAGGTAATCTTGGACTCGGTCGAACCGGTAGCTGCGTAACCTGGGTCGAAGGTCACCAGTCCAGTTTCATTGCGGAGCTTGCCAATATCGAAGCCGGAGTCACCTTCGGTGGACTGCTTGATGTCCATCTCGTATTCGCCGCCGGGGTAGTGCAGTACGACCTTGTTCGCGTCAGAAGCCACGAGCTTTCCTTTCTCAATATGTAACGCCGGCTCACGCCGGCGCGACCTAAATTAAACCTCTTCACACTTTAGCAAAGTTTGTGACTCTGCCAACATTGGCAATCCTGGCAAAATATCTAGTGTGCGAACGAAATTAAGCTAGACTGCCCACATGAGCAACACAGAACTCGTCCTGCCAGCAGATCTCCTCCCTGCCGACGGCCGTTTTGGCTGCGGGCCTTCCAAGGTTCGCCCCGCCCAAATTGAGGCAATCACCGCCGGCGCCAACGCAATTATCGGCACGTCTCACCGCCAGCCAGCAGTCAAAGATCTGGTCGGTTCCATTCGTGAGGGCCTTAGTGATCTTTTCTCCCTGCCGGAGGGCTACGAGATTGTTCTTTCCCTCGGTGGCGCTACGGCTTTCTGGGATGCAGCCACCTTCGGGCTGATTGACAAGAAGTCCGCACACCTGAGCTTCGGCGAATTCTCTTCCAAGTTTGCTAAAGCTGCCGACAAGGCACCCTGGCTCGACTCCCCTCTCATTACGGAGGCTGAAGTCGGTACCGCTCCAGACCCCAAGACCGCCAACGCAGACGGCGCGGATGTCATCGCGTGGGCACACAACGAGACGTCAACGGGCGCCATGGTGCCGGTAACCCGGCCCCACCCGGACACCACTGACCAGCTCGTCGTCGTCGACGCCACCTCCGGCGCTGGCGGCCTGCCGGTTGATATGACCGAGGCAGACGTGTACTACTTCTCCCCACAGAAGTGCTTCGCTTCCGACGGCGGCCTGTGGCTCGCAGCTATGTCCCCGGCGGCCATCGAACGCATCGAGAAGATCAACTCCTCCGACCGATTCATCCCGGCCTTCCTCAACCTGCAGACCGCAGTGGAGAACTCTCGCAAGAATCAGACGTACAACACCCCGGCGGTGGCGACGCTGCTCATGCTGGACAACCAGGTCCAGTGGATGAACGCTAACGGCGGCCTCGACGGCATGGTGAAGCGCACCACGGACAACTCCACCGTCCTCTACAGCTGGGCCGAGTCCCGCGCAGAGACCACTCCGTTCGTGGCGGAGCCTTCCGCTCGTTCGCTCGTGGTCGGCACCATTGACTTCGACGAATCCGTCGATGCCGCCGCCGTAGCTAAGACTCTGCGCGCCAATGGCATTCTCGACGTCGAGCCTTACCGCAAGCTAGGCCGCAACCAGCTACGAGTGGGCATGTTCCCAGCTATTGATTCCGAGGACATCACGAAGCTCACCAAGGCCATCGACTACGTGCTGGATAACCGCTAACTTTCACTCACCACGCGTGCCGCTCCGCACAGCAACTTGTGGTGCAACTTAGTGTTGCGGCACTCAACATGCCCCACGCTCTTGCCAGAGTTTGGGGCATGTTCTGGGTAAAGTGGACTTCATCACATGTCCGCTACCAGGCTAAGGAGCGCCACCATGCGCGAGATTTTCCTCGCACCCAGCGACTCAACTGACACCTCGCTCGTCCTTCGAGCAGAGGATGGCGAGGAGTTCTTCCTCGAAGTCACCGACGAGCTTCGTGAGCTGCTCGCGCCTGCTAGGTCTACCAGCGCCGCAGACTCCCCTGAGTCCGCTGATGCCGCAGCAGACCAGGACGCGAATCAATCCACTACCGAGGCTGAGGCGGATAATGCCGAGGCGCAGGCATCCACTCAGGAGCACTCCACTGGCCTGCACACGGTCATGCCCTCCTCGTACAAACCCCAGGAAGCGGATAACTCATCTGCTTCTTCGCAGCCCATCAGTCTGCGCCCCAACGAGATTCAGGCACGCATTCGCGCGGGTGCCTCCGCTGCCGACATCGCAGAAGAGCTCGGCGTCCCGGAATCCCGTATCGAGCCTTTTGCCCACCCGGTGTTGCTGGAAAGGGCGCGGATTGCGGACGTCGCCAAGCAAGCCCACCCCATCCGCGAAGATGGACCGGCCAAGCTGACCTTGTGGGAAATCCTCGCCACGGCCTTCGCCGCGCGCGGACATTCCCTCTCCGAGTCCACGTGGGATGCCTACCGCCACCAGGGCGAGCCGTGGATTCTGCGCATCACCTGGAAGGCTGGACTGTCCTCCAATGAGGCGGAGTGGACCTTTAAGCAGACCATGACCTCCCCGGCTACCGTGGAGGCGCGCAACTCCGTAGCCGCGGATTTGACCGATCCTGACTTCGTGCAGCCAGTTCGCTCACTGACCTCGGTGGGACGCGGCGAGCGCTACGACGAAGCCATTGATGGCCGCGAACAGTACGCAGAGCGCGACGATATTGAGTCTGCTCGCGCCGGTGACCCGGGCGTGACGGATTTGTCTGTGTATTCCGGCAGTGCTTCTGATGCCGAGTCCGAGGATCACTATGCGGAGCCTTCAGTGCTGCCGTCACCGCGTGGCGGCGAGGAGCCAGGTGCGGATGCCGAGGATGATGCTTCACGCGGCACGAGCGAGAAGGATGCTCCAGCAGCGGCAGCAGAACCTGACGCCGCGCAGGACAAGGACTCCGCCGTGGACGAGGACTTTCTGCAGAATCCTGACCCGGAGCCAAAACCGACGAAGCGCCGCCGCAAGGCTGTCACCCCGCACTGGGAGGATGTTCTGCTCGGCGTTCGTGCTAACACGAAGCGCCCCCGCGAGTAAATTCAGGTAACACACCGTGGACACCCAAAGCGCCGTTCTCACTCTCTGGTACGTCACTGCGTCCGACCCCGCTGAGGTCCTGCGCAGTGAGCCTAAGGCCGACCGCGGCTTCGGCCGAAAATTTCTCGCACAGCTCAACCCGGCACTCCCTGTCACTCCTATTGGGCAATTCCCGCTCAACCGCTCCGCCGAACCCGGCACGAGCGAGTTCTACATCGGCGGCTACCCCGGCGTGACCGTGGTGCAGACCATCATCCGTGATGACCAGCTCACCCTCTCGCAGCTCTCCCGCTCATTGCGCGAGGCCGTGCCGGCCCACGAAATTTATGCCTTCGCCTCCAACAAGGACACCGGCTATGCAGGATTTGCCCACTGGACGGGCGCGCGCCTGCGCCGTTCCCTGTGCGGAACGCGCTTCAACCTGTATGAGGATCACGGCCTGCCGGAGATCTTTGAAGCGCCCTACTGGGCCGGTGAAAAGAATGAGCCGGTCGGCGGCATCGCGCTGCCCTTCGAGCCGCAGAGCATTACCGAAGCCGCCCAGGCCTACTGGCTCGGCATCGAGGTCGGAGCAGATGGCCCCGACGTGGACGTGGTGGGCTATGCCACCGATGGCCGCCCCGAGCCGAAAGTGGATACCCCTCCCCCGCGGCGCAGCGTGGCTGAGGTGGCGACAACCTCCGTGGCGAAGCTGGGGCTTAATGACTATGACGATTACGAGGAGCACGACCTCGAGCCGGAATCCACCGGTGAGGAAATCGTGCGCACCGCCAAGCATCTGGGCGGGCTCGTGCGCCGCTACGCGGTCTCGACGTCCCGAACTCTCTGGGAGCGCTGGCGCTCATAGAAGGCAATGGCCGCCGACGTTGCCACGTTGAGGGAATCGGTCCCCTCCGCCATGGGGATGCGGGCACGCACGTCCGTAGCCTTCATCGCATGTTCGGTCAGGCCCGGGCCTTCCGCACCGACGAGCAGTGCTACTTTCTCAGCGCCTTCAAGGGCCTCAGCAATGTGGACGGCGTCTGGGTGCGGCGTCAGCGAGACGAGTTTAAAGCCCTTCTCGCGCAGTTTTTCCAGCCCACGCTGCCACGTGGTGAAGCCACCGTCGAAACGAGCCCAAGGCAGTCGCAGCACGTGCCCCATGGACACGCGCACTGAGCGGCGGTAGAGCGGGTCCGCGGCCCCGGAGCCGAGCAGGATACCGTCAACCTCCATGCCGGCAGCATTGCGGAAGAGCGAGCCGATATTCTCATGGTCGCCCACGCCTTCCATGATGGCAAGCGTGCGGGCGCCGTCGATGACCTCGTCCACGCTCCATGCTTCTGCGCGGTCGGCAGCAGCCACCAGGCCGCGGTGCATATCGAATCCGGTGACTTCCCCCAAGGTGTGGCGGGTGACCTGATAGACGGGGATATCGCCTACATCGTGCGATTCCAGAAACGTATCGAGTTTTGCCTCAAAACCAATGATGCAACGCACCGGAAAGCGCGAGGCCAGCAGGCGCTCCACGCACAAGGGGCCTTCACCAAAGACGAAACCCTCGCCGGATTTATCCGCGTGTTTCAAATCGCGGATATCGTCCAAGCGAGGGTCTGCAGGGTCATCGATGATAAAACGCATGAGGCCCAGTTTAGCGCTGGGCTAGCGCGGATCGGCCCTTAGGCCAGCGCTGCGGTAATCGGCCCCATAGCGAAGTAGACCACGAAAAGCGCGGCAACCAGCCACATGATCCAGTGAACCTTCTTGGCCTTACCAGCAAAGGTAGCCATGAGTGCATATGCAATGAAGCCCACACCGATACCGTTGGCAATGGAGTAGGTAAAGGGCATAACCACGATGGTCAGGAAGGCCGGGATGGCCTCCTCCATGCGGGTCCAGGCAATGTCTTTGAGCTGTGCGGCCATCATGACGCCCACGATGACGAGAACCGGCGCAGCCGCCTCAATCGGCACAATTTCATAGAGCGGGGTAAGGAACATGGCCAGCAGGAAGATCACACCGGTGACCACGTTGGCGAGGCCTGTCCGGGCACCATCACCAATACCGGCAGCGGAATCCGCAAAGACGGTGTTGGAAGACACTGAACCGGCACCACCGGCCACGGCACCCACGCCTTCCACAACCAGCGCGGTCTTCATGTCCGGCAGGTTGCCGTTCTCATCGACGAGGTTGGCCTGCTTGCCCAGACCGTTCATGGTGCCCATGGCATCGAAGAAGTTGGTAAGCAGCAGCGTGAAGATGAGTAGCACGGTGGAAACCACGCCGAGCCTGGTGAACGCACCAATGGGATCCACCTGGCCCACAATCGACAAGTCCGGAATGCCGCCGAGGGAGCTCGGGATTTCCGGCGTCGCCATGCCCCAGCCCTCACTACCAGTGAGAGCCTGGATAATCATGGCGATGATGGTGGTGATGACGATGCCAATGAAGAGGCCACCGCGCACCTGACGAATGACAAAGAAGCCGGAGAGAATCAGGCCCACAATGAAGACGAAGGCCGGCCAGGTGGAAATGGAGCCGTTAACGCCGAGGCCCACCGGAACAGTCGTCATCGCCGCATCCGGAACACGGGTGACAAAGTGGCCGTCCACGAATCCGATGAGCGCAATGAACATGCCGATACCGACACCCATCGCCGCCTTCATGGAGGCAGGAATGGCGTCAAAGACGGCCTGGCGGAAACCAGAGATAGCCAGTAGGACAATGATGATGCCTTCAATAACAACAAGGCCCATGGCCTCACGCCACTCCAGCCCGTTGAGAGACACCATGGTCACGGCCACGAAGGTATTCATGCCCAGGCCCGCCGCCATGGCGAACGGATAGCGGGCGATAACGCCGAAGGCAATGGTCATGACACCGGCCACGAAAGCGGTAGCGGCAGCCACCCGGGGGATGCCGAGGGTAGTGCCGGCGGAGTCTTCCGAGGTGCCTAGGATGAGAGGGTTGAGGAGAATGATGTAGGCCATCGCAAAGAACGAGACCACACCGGCACGCACCTCGGTGCCGATAGTGGAGCCACGTTCCGTGACCTTGAAATAGCGATCGATAGCTGCGTTCATCGTGAGAGAGCGCCCCTTCTATCTAGAGAAATGAAGTTTTACCTGCTAAGGGTGCTCCACCTGACCACTAAAACGCAAAACCCGCCCGCTACATCATCGCTGCGAGCGGGAGGTGACGAGCGCTTTAAAAGATTGGTTTCTCGTCGTCGAAGGGCCTTTCCTGCTCAGATCCCTCTTCACGGATGGTCGTACCCGAATGCGCACCACATCCATAAGTGGCGTGCACCACTTTGCCGTCCGCAGAGTATTCATTGGCACACACGCCAAAATTGGGTAGAAGCTTCAAAAAGAAAGCGCAGGTTTTGCACTGCAGCTGCGCCTGCGCGGCCATCTCCGAATTCGGCCCGTACTTCTTACGCCAGCGCTCCTTAGCCTCCTTGAGGCCAGTCTCAGAAAGCTCACCGTCTGCAAGGCGGTCATCGTCAAGCGCGGGCGGCATCAGGTCCCCCGGGCCAAGGTCACCTGGGCGCAGCCGCTCGGAATAGGGCACCCACTCCGGGGCCTGAAGGGCCTGACCTCCAGGGACCAGGGCTACCTCGTTGACCGTCGGCGTGCGCGACCCTTCAGCGCAGGCGACCACTGCATGCCACTCCCAGCCGGGGTAGCCAGGAACGTGCGCCTCAAAGCGGTGGGTAGCCACGTTACGGCCCACTCCGGCGACACCGCGGTGCTTGCCGACGTCCCCCTCACCCACCTCTTCCACAGCCCGGCGCGCTAGGTCGACTGCGGCGGAATCGAGGAGCGGGGAATGCATCTTTTTCTTGCGAGTCACCCTCCCATTATCCATCACGGCCGTCACCATAGTGCACAATGACAGACATGCCGCTCTCTTCCCGCATCTGCACGCCCCGCCTTGTTGCCGCTGTACTCTCCGCAACGGCCCTTCTCGCATCCCTCTCCTCCTGCTCGTCGAGCCCCGAAGGCGAGGAGACTGCGCCGAGTACGCATGCCATCTCCCAGGATGCTTCTGCTAGCGCGTCTAAGGCCGAACGCCTAGGGGTAACTGTCCTCGACACCGTCCCGCTTCTCCCCCACACCTTTACCCAGGGTTTGGAAGTAGACCCTGATGGCAACCTACTCATCGGCACCGGCCTCTACGGCAAATCCACACTACTGCGCGTGCGGCCGGGATCGCTCAACCCGTTGGAAGAGATTGCACTGAACAACTCCCACTTCGGCGAGGGCATTACCCAAACCGATGCCGGTATTTGGCAGCTGACATGGAAATCCGGCACGGCCATACTGCGCGATTCCACCACGTTTGCTGAGCTCAACCACGCCGAGTACGACGGCGAAGGATGGGGCCTGTGCAACGCAGGTTCCGAGCTAATCATGTCTGATGGCTCCTCCGAGTTGCGCCACCTCGACCCTGAGAACTTTGAGGAACGTGGCTCCCGCACCACGGTTACCTTGGAAGGTTCTCCCGTGGACAACCTCAATGAGCTCGAATGCGTTGACGGGCAGGTCTATGCCAATGTGTGGATGAGCGAGGACATCCTGCGCATTGATCCTAAGACCGGCGAGGTCACCGCAGTGATCGACACCGCTAACCTCAACCACCGCCCCTATGACGACCCCAATGCTGTGCTCAACGGCATTGCCCATATCCCAGGTACGGACGAGTTTTGGATCACCGGCAAGCTCTGGGATGACTTGTACCGGGTGCGCTTCGAGTAGGATTCTCAGCCATGGCAACCGTGAAGCAAGCAAGGAAGAAGTCACTGCTGCAGTTTCTGGCGCTCATTATCGCCGTGGCGGTGATCGTCGTGGCGGTAGTGCTATTCCAGAAATGGTGGAATGACCGCCCCGGTCCCGAGCCGCAGGACGTCACCATCACGGCCTCGGTGGGTGATGAGACCGTGGAGGTCTCGCCGTACAGTATCTGCGAGCCCGGAACCGAATGCCAGGAAGGCGAAGTTCCTAACCTCACGGTGGGGCCAGATGACACCCTCAAGCTGGAAATCCCTGAGGCCATATACAACCACGAGTGGTCCGTGCTTTCGATTTACGATGCCCCAGCGGCCAATGACAGCACCTCTCACGGCGCCAACGACACCACCTCGTTGGAGATCCCTGGCTCCGTCGACCCCATCGAGGTCTCCACGGGCGAGCGCCCACAGCTGATGGTGGTGGAGATTTCCACCCTCATGATTGGCCACGATGCCAACGGCGAGGAAACCCCGATGCACACCGTGTGGTCCCTCTCCACGATGACCGAGGAGCAGCTCAAGGAATCCAAGGCCACCGGTGATGCAGAGACACCCGCAGAAGCTCCTAAAGACAAGTAGCCGCGCTGCAGCATACCCTTCCGAACAAACAAAAGTGCCCTAACTGCCAAAAGTAGGACTGATCATTCAAAAATCAGCCAGACTTTCGTCAGTTAGGGCACTTTTCAAGACTTTAAGCCCCTAGCTATCCAAGTCCTTAGCAATAGCGCGCAGAATCTCCGCCACCTGGCGGCCCGTCTTACGCTCTGGGTAACGGCCCTGGCTTAAGACCGGCTGGACCTGGGTCTCGAGCAACGTCATGACGTCGGAAAGCATGCTCGACAGCTCCTCCGGCTTGCGGGCCGGGGTGCGACGGCGCGGCGCATCGAGCACTTTGACGCGCAGGGCCTGCGGGCCGCGGCGACCAGCGGCGAAATCGAACTCGATGCGCTGGCCCTGGAATAGCTCATCAACGCCCTTAGGCAGCACGTTGCGGCCCACGTAAACGTCTTCATCGCCGGGGTTGCTCACAAAGCCGAAACCCTTGTCGGCGTCATACCACTTCACTTTGCCGATAGGCATGGTTCTTCACTCACTTTCTTTCCGTCTCTCCTCTATAGAAGTTTAGGCGCTGCCGGGGGCACGTAACCCATGAGCGTTCGACTCCCGGAAGAGGAGGCGCGGCGAAGCTCGGTTGAGGTTTGTCAGGCCGCGCGCGGGAACTGTCCGGTGGAACTAATAAAGAGATTCATTCTAACCCCTGGCGCCCCCACCGAAGAAACCTACGGTATGTATCGACCCAACCACGACACCCGTTACAGGTGTGACATACCTAACATTAAGCTTGCGAGCTGGGGAAACAGGCTTATATCACGACTCTTGTTACCGTTTTGAGTCATTTAACGTGACTGATTCGTTATAAACCGCTACTGTTTCCCTCAGGCACTTCGGCCGCCGGCCGTGGAAGTCTCGCCCCAGACACAGTCCGGGCTTCCACACAGCGGCCAACAATGATGTGCATGAAAATGAACATCTTTCACATAAACATTTGCCGGACTGGGCACTATCTGGGCGCGAGAAAGCAAGAGACAACCTAGAGAAGGAATACTTTAATGGGACGCCACTCCGCTAAGAACAAGTCCATCGCAACCAAGTTCGCCGCTTCCACCGTTGCCGTGGGTGCTGCTGCAGCCATCATGGCTCCGAACGCTGCCGCTGCCCCGGATTCTGATTGGGACCGCCTCGCACAGTGCGAGTCCGGCGGTAACTGGGCTATCAACACCGGCAACGGCTACCACGGCGGTCTGCAGTTCAACGCTCAGACCTGGCAGGCATACGGCGGCGGCGAGTTCGCTCCGACCGCTAACCTGGCTACCCGCGAGCAGCAGATCGCTGTTGCTGAGCGCACCCTGGCACAGCAGGGCTGGGGCGCATGGCCGGCTTGCTCCGCAAGCCTGGGCCTGAACTCCGCTCCGACCCCGCGCAACGTCAGCGCTGCTCCGGCACCGGCCGCAACCCCGGCTCCGGCTAAGGAAGAGACCGCTCCGAAGGCTCCGGCCGACGCACCGGAGGTCGTGAAGGAAGCTGCCGAGGAGCAGCCGACCGACGAGCTGGCCGTTGATGCTCTCTACACCTTGGTTGAGGACACCGCTACCCAGTACGGCCTGACCATCCCGGCATCCTTCACCGAGCAGTACAAGGCTAACCGCCACGACTACGATGCGTTCTACTCCGCAAACCGCCACGTCATCGACCCGCTGGCACAGTTCCTGACCATCATCGCCGCTCAGGAGTCCTAAAAAGACTTAGCGCTCACAACAGCGCAGACAGCGAAAGGGGGCCGACCGGACATTATCCGGTCGGCCCCCTTTCACGTTCCTTTATTTACTCAGTCACCTCTGCAACCACAGGCTTCGGCTTGGAACGGTCAAAGACCAACAGCACCAGTCCGACCACAATCCACAGCGCTAGTATCCACCACGCGCTGCCGCTTCCCTGGCCGTCAAAGAAGGACAGCGAACGAACGAGAAAGCCCGTTGCGCCAATCGGCATCCACTGTCCCAGCGTTGCCCACCCCGCAGGCAAGAGCCACGGTCCGGTTGCCAGACCGGAGAGAGGGTTCGACAGGAAGATGGTCAGGATCGCTCCGACACCAATACCCACAGTGCCAATGAGGCCCGCAAGCCCTGCGGTAAACAGGGACGTTGCAAGAATTCCCGCTGCAATCGCCGCCCACTCAGCAAAAAAGCTCCCACTCAGAGTTCCGTACACCGAGTGCAGCATCCACGTGGCAACCAGCGCGCCCAGCACGGCAATTCCGCACAGCACTCCCAGTTTTGCCCACTTCTTACCACAGAACCCAAAGGTCGCAATCACAGCGGAAATGACACCACCAAATGCCAGCGGCAATCCAAGCAGCGCAATTCCACTTGCTTGCGGGTCATCGGCAGTCGTGGGCGCTATATCTTCCTTTTCCACGGACATACCCTGGGCCTCAAGCTGGCTCGCAATGCCGTCGATCAGCGCTACATAGGGGGCACCATTTCCGGAGGCCGTAAACGCCTTCGCTCCCTCTGGTGCAAGGACCAATCCGCCCACGGCCTCACGGTTGAGAACCGCGTCACGTACTTCTTCTTCGCCGTGCTTGACGACGATCTCCGGCGCATCCTCTCCCGCGCCTTCTTCAATTTTCTGCACAATACTGTCCTGCATGGGCTCCGGCGCAGACAGCGCGATCGGGACGCCCGCGGGCCCCGACGCGAAGGTTGGCGCCAAGAAGGCCCACAGCATAAGCCCAATGACAATGGGAATTCCAACGATCGCTGCCATCGACTTCGCAGCCACAGACGGCTTTTTCTTTTCCTGAGGTATCGCGTTTGGCATTTTCCACTCTCCAAATGGATCACAGTGCTTCACTTACAAAGTGGAGCGTAGTGTTCCATTTGCTATGATGCAACTTGTGAGACAAGACGCAACAGAAAACAAGCAAGCCATTGTTGCCGCAGCGCGGCAACTGCTCATTAGCGAAGGACCAGGCGTGTCCATGCGCGCAATCGCTAAGAAGGCCGGCGTGGGCGTCGCCACAGTCTCACGCCACTTCCCCGAGCGGCTTTCCCTCATTGACGCTGTCAGTGGCGCGGAAGTAGCACGAATCAAGGAAGAAATCGACAGCCACCTACAGAGCTTTGACGAAAACCCAGAGGGCACGTGGCGCGACACCATTCATCGCATCGCCGGCCTTAACTTCGCCGCGGTTGTTCAGGCAGCGGCAGCCGAGGTGAATACGGCCACGTTCTCAGATGAGGACGTGCAGAAGATCGTCACTCATCGCACCACAGAACTTGAGTCGATTTACCAGTCCATTCTCGAGCCCGCTCAACGCGCACACCTCTACCCCAAGTCGCTCACCCCACTCGAACTTCACATCGGCATCGGCCTCATCACCCGCCCACTGCCCGGCGCGCCAATGAACGCCGAGTACCTGTCGGGATTGCAGGCCAGGCTCATCGATACATTGCTCGATGGATTCAAGGCCCAAGCCCGTGCCGTTTAGGTACGGCACAAACACGTATAGCCCCACCGAGGAGAACATTCTCGGAGGGGCTTACTAGGCCGCGTAAAGCGCGGCCACATCATATGCCGGGGGTGCGTAGCAACCGCGCGCCCGCTTAGCGGTTAATGCGAGTGTACGGGTGAACGTAGTTCAGCTTCTCTGCCGGCATCGGCAGAATCAGATCGTCACCGAAAGGGCTGGATGCGCCAGCAAACGGTGCGGAGATCTCAGTAATGGCGTGCTCGCGGGGGCTGTTCTTTGGCCAAGCCGGGGAAATGTGGCCTTTGTTCTCGTTCGACATGCCTCCCATTATTCCAAACCCTGCGGCAAAAAGTAACTCAACTCAGCAACGAGTGCCCCAACCCTCCCCCATCAAGAAATGACTCTCGTTGCAACGCCTTCATCGGCCCCCGAAACCAAGCCCCGACCGTGGCACCGTAAGCGTTGAACTGCTTGATCGCTCGAATCAGCCTCCGCCCCCACGGCGTTGAGATGCATATATCTACGCCTTGAAACCCATGCGCTGTCGAACAAGCTGGCAGAGCAGTGCGAACACGGCTACGGCCGAAGCGGAACCACACAGAACAGTCGGCGCCACATGCGCAGCGACTAACAGTGAACCGATGGTCGCCCCCAGTGCCGAGCCCAGGTAGTTGGCCGAAGCATTCGCAGCCACAGCCGTAGCACCATCGGTAGGATTCGCCTGAAGGAGCACATGCTGCTGAGGCGCGAGAGACGCCCAACCACACAACCCCCAAATGAACAAACTAACCACCAGTATTCCTGGAATCTCACTTTGAGTCATACCGGCAAGTGCACATGCAAGGGCAGCAAGAATGACAGCACTCAAGCGAAGGGGGTCACACCTGTCCACGAGCCACCCGATTCCTAATGCCCCAACCGCCCCGCCGAGACCCCACATCCAAATCGCCATGTTCTGGTGCGATGCGAGACTTCCCGCGGAAAGTACGACAGCCAGGTAGGTGTAGAGACCCAGAGAAGCGACGCCTGTCAGTAGAGTCACGGTGACTGTAAGTAGATTTTTTGGACGCGTTATGGACCGCAGCCGTTCAGCGGGGACTGAGGCTGGAATTGCTGGCAATTCCCCGCCACGTAGCGCGATGCCTGCCAGCGCTGCACCACCGATGACCACGATCAACAACATCGCGGCGCGCCAGCCGCATCGCTGCGCCAGCGCCAAACCGACAGGGACTCCGAACACGGTGCCGACCGCCAATCCGGCAAGCACCAGCGCCACAGCGCGCCCTCGACGTTCCTGTCCCGCGAGTTCGGCGGCGACTGCGGACGACAGCGGCGAGTAAACACCTGCTGCTGCGCCAGCCACCACACGAGCGACCAGAAAGAACCCCACTGTAGGCGAAAGCGCCGTAGCCAAGTTCGCCACAGTAAATACCAGCAAGGAAGCGAGAAGGCTGCCCCGTGACTTCTGCCCAGCTCGTCCTGCCAGTAAGGGCCCCACGATCGCGTAGGAGCCCGTGAAAGCCGCAACACCCAGTCCGACCGTGGCTTCCTTAGCATCAAGAGATTCTGCGATGAAAGGCAGGAGACCCGCTACAACGTATGCATCCAGGCCGAGCGCTACGCTACCTAGCACGAATGGCCATAGCCGATGCATCATGGCTTATCCACCCCGCAATCTGCGTTGGCGATTGCCGTTGCAAGCACTCCCGGAAATAGCTGGTCCAGGTCTTCTCGCCGCAACCGGATCAAACACGCGCGACCCGCACTCCGAGTCCACGTCACCCCTGCCTCCCGCAACATGCGTGTGTGATACGTCAGCGTCGACCGGGGCAGATCGTCCGCCAGCTCCAGACTGTCATGTTCCTCCCCGTCTGCCAGCCGTCGGATCATTTCCAGCCGCGTCGGGTCACTCAAGGCGGCAAACACCCCAACCAAAGTGATTTCGTCGGTACTCGGATGGCGGTAAACGCGAGGTGACATCAAGCCTCCAGAGATTGTGCAGCAATTCTTGCACAATAACCGTACAAGAATTACTGCACAATCACAATGGCCTGCTAGCGCCTCAATCAACGTCCACATCGGTGCAGTGCTCTCCGGAGCCTCAGACCGGTCCCGTCTTGCCGTTCATCGAAGCACTAAGCTTGGGGTCCATCATGACCTCTCCTAAAAGCCGTGCCCGCATCACCGACAGCTACCGCGAGTGGCTCAGCCAGCTGCCCGAGGAGGACCTGCGGGCGCTGTTGGCGCGCCGCAGCGATGTCGTGGCACCGACGCCGGAGAATTTCGATACATTGGCCACCCGTCTAACGCTGCCCATGTACGTGGTGGATGCACTGTCCGCGAGCAACGCAGAACAGCTCGCGGCCTTGGAGGACATTGCACAGCGCGGCGGCGAGGTGGGCATGGTGGAGGACACCAATCCGATTGTCACGCAGCAGCTCAAAGAGCTCGGGCTGGTCTTCGGCAATGCCCCGCAGGTACGCATCGTCACCGCAGTGATGGGCTCGCTTCCTACCGGCTGGTCGCTGCTCAACCAAGAAAGCTTCGAAGCAGAGGACATCGAAGCGCTCAGCAAGGACGAGCGCCGCCTCCTTGAGACCTTGGCCGCCGGCGAGGGCGTGGGATACACCACTGACACTGAGCCGGATATCAACTCTGATGACCCCACCAAGCGGCTCCTAGCCAAGGGCTTTCTTGAGCGCATCAATGCGCACTCAATGCGCCTTCCGCGAGCACTTGCCCGCACACTTGCCGGGGATGCCACCCCACCTATTCCCACCACGCCGTCAGGACGCGCCGGCACCCCGGAGCCGGATTCAAAGGCGGATGAGGCCGGAGCAGCCGCCGGCCTGGGGGTGGTGCGTAACATGGAGCAGCTCATCGAGATTCTCGGTGCTCATCCAGTGCCATTGCTCAAGGACTCCTCCGTAGGCGTGCGCTCGCTTACCCAGCTGGCGAAGGAGCTGGACCTAGATAAAGAGGACGTCGCGCAGCTTATCGGCTTGGGTTATCACGCGCGGCTGCTCTACCGCGGCGAGCCTGACGGCCTCGAGGGTCATTTTCTGGCCCCCACCACCGGCTCCCAGGAGTGGCTCGAGGCTGACCTCGGGGAAAAGTGGCGCATTCTGCTGGAGGCCTGGCGCGATTCACCATGGGCGAGCTGGGAAGGCACCCGCGCGTTGGAGGAGGATACCCACGTGCGCCGCCTCCGCCATTTCCGAAAATTCATTCTCGACGTCTATGCGCACTCTGCCGTCGCACTCACCGAGGAGGAATTCTGGGAAGACCTATGTTTCCGCTCCCCGCTTTTTGCCAGCCATACCCGCAACCGCACCATTGAGAAGCTGCGCGCCGAGGCCGAATGGATTGGTGCGGTCGCTCTGGGCAAGGCCACGCAGGTGCTTATCGACGCCTCCACCGCCGCCCACCTCGTCCCCGATACCGTCTCCGAGTTCATCATCCAGCAAGACCTCACCGTCCTCGTGCCGGGGCCGCTAGAACCCGCCACGCACCGCACGTTGGCCTCGCTGGCGGACCTCGAATCGCCAGGTCTGGCCAGCGTGTACCGCATCAGCGAATCCACCATTCGCCGCGGTATGGACCATGGACTCACCGCGGAGGAAATGACGGACTTCCTTAAAAAGCATTCACCCACGGGCGTGCCACAGGCGCTCCAGTTCGCCATCGGAGACGTCGCCAAGCGCCACGGCACCCTCCGCACCGGACCCGCACTGTCATATTTACGCAGCGAGGACCCTGCGCTGCTCGAGCTCGCTGTTGCCTCCGTTCCGGGGCTGCGCCTGCTCGCGCCCACCGTGGCGGTCTCGCAGCTGCGCGTCGGCGAGCTGCTGGAGAAGCTCCGCAACAAGGGCCTTTCTCCCTCCCCAGAGGATGAATCCGGCGCCTCGCTTACTGCTGCCCCGGAACCCTACCTTCTGCCTACGCCGCGCAAGCAGACACGCGCGCACGAACCGTTCTCGGTGGACCAGGCCGTGCAGACGTTGAAAAAGTCTGCACAGAACCCTGCCTCGAAGGACGAGGAAGAACCGGATCCCCTCACTCTGGCCCGTGCGGCCGCCCGTTTCCACGCTGATATCGTGATTTCCTACGCCGATAAGGGCGGCAGCATCCGTACCGTCACAGTGAAGCCGCTGTCTGTCGAAGGCGGCTACATCGATGCCCTCGGTGCAGAGGGCAAGCCGGTGCGATTCCCCGTGCACCGCATTTCCACCGTCCGCTTCGCCAGCGACGATTAAAACCGACCAGAAAGGACTCGTTCCCACACTATGTCCGGACCGCTCATTGTTCAGTCGGATAAGACAGTCCTGCTGGAGGTCGATCACCCGCAGGCCAGTCAGGCCCGAGCAGCGCTTGCGCCTTTTGCTGAGCTGGAGCGCGCGCCAGAACACATCCACACCTACCGGATTACCCCGCTGGCCTTGTGGAATGCGCGCGCCGCCGGCCATGATGCGGAGCAAGTTGTCGATGTATTGGAGAACTTCTCCCGTTTCCCAGTCCCGCAGGCACTGCTTATCGACGTCGCCGAGACCATGTCACGTTACGGCCGCGTCCGGCTGCTTGCCCACCCGGCCTACGGCCTCATCCTCGAATCGGACGAACCCGCTATTCTGGAAGAGCTCACGCGCCACAAGAAGGTGGGCGAGCTTTTGGGCCAACGCATCGATGACAACTCCATCGCCGTGCCGCCTTCTGCGCGCGGTCGGTTAAAACAAGAGCTTCTCAAAGCCAAGTGGCCGGCAGATGACCGCGCCGGCTACGTCGATGGCGAATCCCATCCCATAGCTCTGAGCACGGAGGAAGTGGACTGGCAGCTTCGCGATTATCAGCAGTACGCCGCCGAGTCCTTCTGGGCCGGCGGCTCCGGCATCGTGGTTCTGCCGTGCGGTGCGGGCAAAACCATCGTCGGCGCAGCCGCCATGGCCAAGGCCCAGGCCACCACCCTCATCCTCGTCACCAACACCGTGGCTGGGCGCCAGTGGCGCGATGAGCTGCTGCGCCGTACCAGTCTCACCCCGAATGAGATCGGTGAGTATTCCGGCGAGAAGAAAGAAATCAAACCTATTACCATCGCCACCTACCAGGTGGTCACCCGCAAGACTAAAGGTGAATACCGAGCGCTCGAGCTCTTCGACTCCCGGGACTGGGGCCTTATCATCTACGACGAGGTCCACCTGCTCCCCGCCCCGGTCTTCCGCATGACCTCCGACCTCCAATCGCGCCGCCGCCTAGGGCTTACCGCTACCCTCGTACGCGAGGATGGCCGCGAAGGTGACGTCTTTTCCCTCATCGGGCCCAAACGCTATGACGCGCCGTGGAAGGAGCTGGAAACCGCCGGCTATATCGCCACCGCAGACTGCGTTGAGGTGCGCGTGGACATGACGCAGGAAGAGCGCATGCTCTATGCCACAGCAGAGTCGCGGGATAGGTACAGAATTGCGGCGTCGGCAAGCGCGAAGCTCCACACCGTGGACACTCTGCTCAAGAAACATAAAGGCCAGCAAGCGCTCATCATCGGCGCCTACGTGGATCAGCTTGAGGAACTAGGCCAGCACTTAGACGCGCCCGTCATCGATGGCAAGACCTCGACCGCCAAACGCGAGAAACTCTTCCAACAATTCCGCGAAGGCGAACTCACCACGCTCGTCGTCTCCAAAGTGGCGAACTTTTCCATCGACCTGCCGGAAGCCGCCCTCGCTATCCAGGTCTCCGGAACTTTCGGCTCCCGCCAGGAGGAGGCCCAACGCCTGGGCCGCCTGCTGCGGCCCAAAAAGGACGGCCAAGAAGCGACGTTTTACACGCTCGTGGCCCGCGAATCCCTTGATGCGGAGTACGCCATGCACCGCCAGCGCTTTTTGGCGGAACAAGGCTATGCCTACCGGCTGGTGGACGCAGTAGACTTGTGACCTAATGAAGATTTTCAAGTTTGATGTCCACGAGGACTTTGCCAAGCAGAACAACGAGCTCCTGCGTGATTCTTCACGCCTGCGCAATTCCGGTCTCATCATGGGGCTGCTGCTCATCATTGGCGGCATTGCGCTCTATTTCGGGATCGACGCCACCTGGCGCATCACCGTAGGCCTAGGCATGGTGCTCTTTGGTATTTTCTGCGCCGTTATTGGTGTGCTGGCCTCCCGTCAGATCGGTTCGGCGCAAAAGCTCTATGACTCCTACCCTCTCGCACCCGCGGTGGTAGCGGAGGTCAATGAGCGTGACATGGTGCTTCTGGCCCTGGTAAACACCAACGTCGACCCCAAGCTCCCCCCGCGCTGGGGCGCCTGCCTGCGTACCGTTAGCAACATTCCCGGCATCAAACGCATGGTCGGCACCAAGGTTCCGGTTGCGGCCGTCTCAGGCCAGCGCAGCTCCAGCGACAAGGAGCACTGGCAGCAGATCACGCCGATGCCCATTGCGTGGGGCACCCCGGACGCTGAGACCGTTACCGTGGCACGCAAGGCCATCCCTGAAGATCAGTGGCAACGTCTCGAACGCGCCCGCAAGCGGCTTTCCGATATCAAGGCCACGAAGTACGATCTTCTGGTGCTCTAAATGACTGTTCACAGGCTTGAAGAATTCGGCGAGACTATCTTCGCCACCATGACCGCACTCGCCGTGGAGAATGATGCGGTGAATCTAGGCCAGGGTTTCCCCGATAGCGACGGCCCGCAGCGCATGCTGGCGATTGCCCAGGAGAATATCGCCGGCGGCAACAACCAATACGCTCCTCTGCGCGGTGTACCGGAGCTAGTCAGCGCCATTGCCGAAACCTACACCGTGCCACAGGAGCACGTCGTGGTCACCGCGGGTGCGACCGAGGCCATCACAGCCACGGTGCTGGGCTTGGTGGAGCCGGGCCAGGAAGTTATCGTCCTCGAGCCCTATTACGACGCGTACATCGCTGCCGTCGCGCTTGCCGACGCCGCCCGCATCCCCGTCCCCCTCAAAGCCTCCGGCAATAGCTGGGACATTGACGTCGACGCCGTGCGTGCCGCTATCACGGACAAGACCGCCATGGTCATCATCAATACCCCGCACAACCCGACCGGCTCAGTCTTTTCCCGCGAAGCACTTACCGAACTCGCCGAGCTCTGCGTGGAGAAGGACCTCATCGTCTTGGACGATGAAGTCTACGAGAACCTCACCTTCGGCAACGCCGAGCACGTTAGCATTGCCTCCCTGCCGGGGATGGCCTCTCGCACCGTTACGGTGTCTTCTGCGGCCAAATCCTTCAACTGCACTGGATGGAAGACCGGCTGGGCCGTTGCGGAACCTAAGCTTCTCGACGGCGTCATCAAAGCCAAGCAGTTCACCACCTTCGTCTCCACCACGCCATTCCAGCCCGCCGTGGCCCATGCTCTACGTTATGAACAAGAGTGGCTGGACGGCATGGTGGATGAGCTTGCCCAGTGCCGCAGCATCCTCGTGGAAGGCCTCAAGCAGCTTGATTTCCACGTGCATGACACCGGCGGCACCTACTACGTGGTTGCCGACGTCTCCTCCACCGGCATGACCAGCGTGGACTTCTGCATGCAGCTGCCTGTAACCAAAGGTGTTGCCGCCATCCCGCTGGCCGCCTTCACGGACAACCCCGAGCCATGGAAGTACAAGGTGCGCTTCGCCTTCTGCAAGCGTCCTGAGGTGATACGGGAAGCCGTGCGCCGCCTAACTGCAGAGTCCTAGGCATACGGGCCTAACCCCGGGAAAGTAGACACATCGTGGGTCAGGCCAGACAAAGTTGTAGCGTGGATCTGGACCAGCATTGCGTTTGTTGTCCCGTCTACGCCGAATAGCGCGCTATTCGGCAGGGCGAAGGCGATCCTTCGCCCACTTTTCGGCCTCTTCAGTCGCAGCGGTAGACGCGTCCAAAGCGTTCACGATGCTCAGTTGCTGGCCACCATCAAGACGATCCTACTGCTCGTTCAAGGCCGCGACGATGATCGCCTGGGTGTGCTCGCCACTACTTAAGGTTGCATCGTCAGGATCATAAACAGGCACACCGTGAGTAGCGAGTAGATCATTGATTGGTTTCATGGGTATCAGTTTTTCCTTAGTGGTGGACGCGCATGCGCAAGCACTAGAAAATATTTTTTATAAGTGCTTTTTTAAACAGGATGCTGCATCGGTCGTCGCGTGCACGCTGACCCCAATCTGAGTGTTCCCGAT
>NZ_KV810516.1 GCF_001812805.1 Corynebacterium sp. HMSC078H07
CCTAACTCGTTGAAACACGCATCAATACAGTCCAACAAGTAACCAGCTCGCTGTGCTGTCACCGGCACCGGGTCATCAGCGGTTCCCCTGCTTGCTGAAGGCTCTACTCCAAGATCAAGGGTGAGTTGATCTGCATCAATAAGACGCCGGGCCTGGGCTTTAAGCTGCTCAACTTGATCAGGTGAATGCCCTGATCCGACTTGTTGAAGCTTTTTCGACCCCCGATGCTCAGACCACACCACCTGAACCGCCGTCGCCCCGGAAGCGGTCTTGACAGTGCGAATGTATGGACTCACAAAATCAGACTCCCGGCTACCCCCGCCGATACCCGCTTAGTGCCGAAAAACAACCACCACAACACCAAACCCCCAGGCCACAATGTCAAGGGTGACCTTCATCACCTAACCGTGAGCCAAGTCAGG
>NZ_KV810517.1:0-109665 GCF_001812805.1 Corynebacterium sp. HMSC078H07
CGCAAAGTCAGCATTCGTCGAAACCTTCGGCTCACGAGGCTCAGGCCGGTCGGAGCTCGACGGCGTCGGCTCTGGAACTACGTCAGTATTCGGAGTAGTAGAAGGCTCATCAGATTCATCAGTAGTCGACTCATCAATGGTCTCAGACGGCGTCTCTTCGGTGGTCTGCTCTTCGGTCGTGGACGGCTCAGACGGCTTGGGGGTCTCTTCCGTACCCGGATTCTCACCGTCATCGTCCGGCAGACCCGGCTGGTCTACTGGGATAACAGACTGGGCACTCGAATTGGGATTGTTGTTGGGATGCACAACAGTGATATACGCATCTGCAGGTTGCTTCGCAATCTGAACCGACGGGTCTTTTACAAGCTTCGGAACATCAACGGAGCCTTCAATCTTATAGCCCGTAAGTGCCGTAAACTCTTCGTGCGATCCGGTAAACGCCGGGAATGCCTTCTTATCATTCTCCTTGATAGCACCAGCAGGCCAGCTCTTCGGGTTTTGCGACGAGTTCAGGAACATCAGCAGATAGACGTAATAGTTAGCAGCCGACTTGCTGTCACCCCGGGCAGCTGCAGATTCCATCTTCCGCGCGAGATTGATTACAGCGTCGTGATAGGTCTTGTCGAACTTAAGCTTCGTCGCTTTCTTCTGTTCGTACTTTTCCCACGTATTGAGCGGGGTTTTGGCGTGCGGCTCAATACACCAAGCCCAGCCCACATCGTTACCCTTATATCCGCCGTTGTTGAACCCAGGTCCTGCCGGCTTACCCGCCCAAACAAGCAGACCCCAGCTATAGTCCGCGGCGAAATGCTGCGGGTTCGTTTCTTCCTTCTTCTGCTCGTTACCAAGCGTAGTGTCAGGCACAAAATCGGTTGGCTCCGCAGCCTCCGCTCGCACTCCAGGAATGGCGACCATGGCCGCAATTACCGCAATGGCAGTCAGCACTGCGGTAAAGACCATCCACCCCTCTCTGGAGATGTTTCGTAATCTACTCATTGTTTCCTCTTCGGATGTTGCAAACTCTTACAATTTATTCTGCGCAGCGTCCGGATGGATGCTGAGAATATCTGAAATCTTGACGTGGCATTTCCACCCTGACCGGCACAAACACCTTCAGACTCTCGATCTACTCTTAAAGTCCACTCAGCAGAATATCATCACACACAGGCTCCTGCAAGATTGGTGATTCTTTCATAAATTTCGCTTATGTCGGTGGAAAGTCGGCAAACCGGCAGGTAAATCGGCATGATAACACCAGCAAATCGTGCTGTTAGCTAAAATGTTCGACGCCTTGTTGACGTATCTACATTCTCAGCTTTTAGAAAAACTGATTAAGTTGGAGTTCTCTCGTCTTAATTTCTCAACTCAGGTTTTCTAAGCTTTAGCAGGGGTTGGTATGTGCAAATTTCAACCAAATATGAACAGCATCGCGGACATTAGAGCACTGAGTGAACATGAAGCCCAGTAAGAAGGGGTAAAAAGGTTTGTTGAACCTTCAACTTTAACTAGAACGCCCGTTCCCTTGATTTTGTCAGCTTCCCCACCCTGCGCAGTCCCTGAGATAGACGAAAGCGGCCGCGCATACCGCGCAACCGCTTAAAAAATTCCTGCACACATCTACACCCAAGGGTGTAGTGTTACCTCCCCATTAGTCGTCAGCAGACCTGGTGAGCTTGGGATCGACGTCAATGACGGGCTCGGCGACTTCGATGACGTCGATGTCGGGAATGGGGGCGTCGCTAAGCGCCGGCTCCTCTGAGGCGCCCTGAGCGTACTCACTATGGCTTGACCCCACAGTAATCTTAGAAGCCGCTAAGTTGGCTCTGTCGCGGGCAGTTTCAACGTCCTCAGCGGTCGTGGACACCATGCCCATGCGGCGGCCGGCGTAGGCGCTGGGCTTGCCGAAGAGACGGACGTCAGTTTCCTCGTAGGCAAGGGCTGCGTCGAGGCCGGCAAAGGAGACGGCGTCAAGCTTGGCGTCCGCATGGAGAATGACCGCAGCACCAGGGCTGACCAACGTGACGTCAATGGGAAGGCCCAACATAGCGCGCACGTGCAGATCGAACTCAGAGAAACGCTGCGTATAGTCCGTTAGCATCGCCGTATCCAACGGGCGCGGCGATACTGAGGAGAAGTACACATCATCGCCAGCCACAAAGAGCTCCACGCCGTACACGCCGCGCCCACCCAACTCATTGGAGATACGCGCGGCCACGGAACGCGCATTCGCCAGCGCATCCTCGCTCATCGCCATGGGCTGCCAGGACTCCACCAGGTCACCTTTTTCGTGACGGTGACCAATAGGCTCACTAAACCACGTGGCCATCTTGCCCGTGGCCGGGTCAATGGAGCGAACTGCTAGGAGCGTAACCTCATAATCAAAGTCCACGAAGCGCTCCACCACCACGCGCTTATTATCTGAGGACACGTGGCGCACCATGGTCCAGGCTTCCTGAACATCCTCTTCTTCCTTAAGAAGGACGTGCCCCTTGCCGGAGGTCGTAATGTCCGGCTTCACGATGCACGGCAGGCCCAACTCCCCCACTGCCTTCTGCAGCTCCTCAGGGGACTCCGCAAAGCGATAGCCGGACACGGGCAAGCCGATGCTCTCCGCCACGGCACGAACGCTCTCACGCGATTGGGTCAGCGCGCACGCACGCGCGGAGGGCACCACGGTGGCTCCCAATTCTTCCTCCACGCGCTCGAGGGCTTCAATCGCCACGGTTTCCACCTCGGGGACCACGTAGTCCGGCTCGATGCGCTGGATGAGCTCCCAGACCTTTTCGGGGTCGCGGATATCCGCAATGTAGCTAAAGTGCGCGAGCTGCTGTGCTGGCGCTCCTGCGTAGCGGTCCACGGCATGAACTTCGAGCCCCACATTTTGGAAGGCTATGGCCAGCTGCTTGCCTAGCTCGCCCGCCCCCAGCAATAGCACCTTGGTAGCGGTTGCTGTGAGCGGGGTGCCGATGCGGCCTGCGTTATCGCCTGCGGTAGTCATTCTCGAATTATCGCACACATTTAACGCCATGCTGCTTGGCGACGTCCCCCTGCCTGCTTACTGATCTTCCATGACGTCGTGGCGCACAATGGTCTGATCACGACCTGGGCCGACACCAATGTAGGAGATACGGCAACCAGAGAGCTCCTCCAAGCGCAGGACATAATCCTGAGCCTTCTGAGGGAGGTCGTCAAAAGTCTTGCAGTCAGTGATGTCCTCATCCCAGGCAGGCATGGTTTCAAAGATGGGCTCGGCGTGGTGGAACTCGGACTGAGTCAGCGGCATCTCGTCGTAGCGCTTGCCATCAACGTCATAGGCCACGCAGATGGGGATTTCACCAATGCCGGTAAGCACATCCAGCTTCGTGAGGAAGTAGTCCGTGAAACCATTGACGCGGGTTGCGTAGCGGGCGATAACGGAGTCATACCAACCGCAACGGCGCTTGCGGCCAGTGTTGACGCCGATTTCGCCACCGGTGGTCTGCAGGTACTCGCCCCACTTATCGAAGAGCTCCGTAGGGAACGGACCAGCGCCCACGCGGGTGGTATAAGCCTTGATGATGCCCAGGGAAGTCCTAATGCGAGTTGGGCCGATGCCGGAGCCTACAGAGGCACCGCCGGCAGTCGGGTTCGAGGAGGTCACGAACGGATAGGTACCGTGATCCACATCCAGCATGGTGGCTTGGCCGCCTTCCATAAGGACGTGCTTGCCGGCATCTAGAGCCTTGTTGAGCTCCAGCTCGGCCTCAATGACCATCGGGCGCAAGCGATCGCGGTAGCTCAAGAAGTAGTCCACGATCTGATCTGGGTCGATAGCCTTTCGGTTGTACATCTTCACCAGCATCTGGTTCTTGATATCTAGAGCCGACTCAACTTTCTGGCGCAGGATGGATTCATCGAAGATGTCCTGCACACGGATGCTGATGCGGGCAACCTTGTCGGCATAGGCGGGGCCGATACCGCGGCCGGTAGTGCCGATGGCTCGCTTGCCGAGGAAGCGCTCCTGTACGCGGTCGAGCGTCTGGTGATAAGGCGCCACGAGGTGCGCGTTGGCGGAAATCTTCAGACGCGACGCATTAGCGCCGCGGGCTTCGAGGCCATCGATCTCATCAAAGAGAGCCTCCAGGTTAATCACCACGCCATTGCCCAGGACCGGGGTGGCGTTTTCTGAAAGAATACCGGCGGGAAGGAGCTTCAGCTCGTACTTCTCGCCGCCGACCACGACGGTGTGGCCGGCATTGTTACCGCCGTTGGGCTTAACTACGTAATCGACCTTGCCGCCGAGGATGTCGGTAGCCTTGCCCTTGCCTTCGTCGCCCCACTGGGCGCCGACGATGACGATCGCTGCCATTTTTGGTGTCACTTCCTAGTTATTGAAGTCAAATACGCACCTACTTTACCCGCCTTGCTGGAGCAGTGGTGGGTTTGTGACAAGGTCATCAAGAATTAGAGCGCTGGCAGCACGGAGCACCGTCCGCGAGGAGTTAAGCCTGGGGCTGACTAGACGCTTTCGGTGTTCGCGTCGCCACCGCCCGATTCCTCGTTATCGAAGTAGATGGTGTCGTTGGTGAACATCAGCCTTGACTTGTCTGGGGTGCTGACGATGATGCCGTCATCGACAACGGCGATCTGAGCTTCGATGTCACCGATGCCGATTCGGTAGAGCCCGTTTCCTTCAATTTTCTTGCCGTTGGTTGGGATATCGTCGTCATACTGGCTGAACTCGGTATTACCCTCCAGTGGCAGGAAGGTCACTAAGTTAAACTCCATGCCTTCTGGCATTGGACTCTTACCGCCCTTAATGCCCCAACCCCCGCCATCGCCATGTGCACAGTCGATAGCGCTATTCTCCTCAGCGATTCCGCAGACCATGTTCCAGCCATCGGCAGCGATAGTGAAGAGTTCTTCGCCGCGGAGGTCTTCTTCATCCTTAGCCAAGTCCGCAGATTCGGTGGGTTCAGACTTCACATCGAGGTAGAAAATGTCGGAGTTCACACCGTCAAAAGAGTCATCCATCATAGGTGCTTCGGTGCCTGGGCGCTTATAAACTTTGCCTTCAACACCAACAATGTCACCGTCGGTCTCGGACTCATAGGTGTAGCCCTCGCCATCCTCGCTGACCTCGAACGAGGAGGATGTGATGTAAAGAGCATCCTCGCTATAGATTTTGCCATTGACGAAGAAAGCAGGGACTTTAACGGATTCTCCACCGAACTTGCCCTCCAGCACCACGTAGCTGAGGAACTTGCACGGGTCATACTCGTCTTCACCGACGGTGAGGTCCTCGAATTTCTCGGTGGAGCCCTTCACGTAAGCTTCCTTGTTCTCCAACACCTTGCCGAGTTCGGTGTCTTCCAGCTTCGTGCCTTCCCCACACTTGGCGCTCGTGGTGGATGAAGCCGAGCTGCTGGAGGATGCGGTACTCGAGGTCGTGGATGCTTCGGAGCTCGACTCTGCCAGGGTCATTGCCGCCGCTGTGGTGAAAGCGGGTTCTTCGGCTTTGTCACCAGAGCCTCCGCCAAAAGTACAGGCGCTCAGCGCCAGGCCCGTAGCGGAGAGGAGTGCGAGAGTAGTCATGCGAGCAGACACAGTGAGAAACCTCCAAGGGGTAGATAGGACTCTGCTGGAACTCTTCGATGTAGGAAACCTTGTGGGGTTTGACTGCCAGACTACCCAGCCCTTGTGACGCGCACTACAGCATTGGGCAAGGCTCCCCGTTTCTCGGTTGGAGAACTGCCTGTCGTTACAGGTTTGTAGATAAGGCTTCTATGATCCTTGTATGTTCTGTGCGCTTTTATACTGCGGTGGCCAAGCCGCAGGCACCGCTTCCGCTCCCCTTGCCCATGCTGAAGAGCAAGGAGTGAAGGTGCGGCCCCTGCACATGAGCGAGGTTCCGACGCGTGCCGAACTCAAGGAGCTTGACGCACTGGCAAAGGAGGTCCTACCGGAGGACCCGACGCCAACGCTCGATGAGATCGCTGCACAGCCGGATGTGGATCATTTAGGACAGCCCGGCTCAGCACCGCAAGCACGGTTCTTGCGCGAGCCATTGCGCGTAGTCGTCGTCGGCAGCGACGCGGCGCTGAGCGCCGTGCTCACCCGGATGATGCGGGCGGACTACCTGTGGGCTGAGGTGGGCTTCGTGCCAACGGATGAGACATCCACGGCAGCGATGAATTGGGGACTACCAACATCCACAGAAGACGCTCTCTCATTTGCGTTGACTGCGCCGGTTAAACCGGTACCGCTCATTCGAAATGATGCGGGTCTGGCCGTTGCGGGCTCTGCCACCATTGCGGAATGGTCAGGGGAGGAGATTACGGGTGAGATTATCGTCGATGATGCTGTGCTTTTGCGCGCGGACCGCGAGAAGCATGTCTTTGGCGCTCGCCTTGTCCCCATGACCGATGCACCGGGCATCGTGGCGGCAAAGGCGGTATCGAGCTTTACTGCGGAAGATGAGCCACGGAGGGTACTATTCGCTCGTCTCCGCAAACAAGCACAGCCGGGACAACTCGACCCCGATAGTGTGGTGCAGGGAAGAGCCGTGCAGGCAGGCGGGCCAGAGCTGAGCGTCAGCGTCGATGGCATCCGCGCACCGCGTCCGGTCAAACGCGTGACGTTCTACCGGCACCTTCGGGACCTGCAGGTAGTGCGGCCCTAATTCTCCTGCTTAGTAATCCGATCAATCTGGCTCAGTACCGGGGCCACTAATTTGGGAGGCCAGCACGAAATGTCGTTTAGGCCCCGATTCTCGGGCACGAGTTTGAGGGTAAAACGAAATGAGGATCCGACCAGCATTACCTTTCGGTACTAGGCTCGGAACCGGATCCTCACCGCATGCGCATTGTGCAATGCGCCTAGGCGGTATGCGGAAAACTCTACCATTCTCGACTCCCGAAAGAACAAACCCATGCCACTCACAAGAAAAGTTTCTTGGGTATCCGAGGCCAGATTCGCTCCATACCTCGAAGAATGTGGCACACCGGAGGAAGCATGGAAGCTATATGAACTCAACGCACAAATCGCAGCTGCATTGTCTGAAGTCATTCATCACACTGAGGTCTTGCTGCGGAATGCCATGAGTGATTCACTTGCCGAAGCTCACCCTTTTGACTTCGGCTGGAGTCAAGATTCTTTCGATATTTCCGCACTCTCTACGAAGCTAGCCAAGAAATACAAGCGTCCTGTCACAAAGGACGACATCATCGCGCATCTGAACATGGGGTACTGGGCTTCACTACTTTCCACGAAGTCCGATGCCAATGAGGAAATCTGGAGAAAATACCTTCGAAACGCATTTCCGGGCCAAGGTAGCAGGAAAATAGTTGCAACCTTGTTGACAGACCTCAATGTCCTACGAAATCGGTGTGCTCATCAGGACTCACTTCTCAACGTGGACCCAACGGTAGAGCTAAAGAAAATTTTAAGACTTGCCAGTTGGATAGACCAAGATGCAAGACTATGGTTAGAAAACCTCGAACGCGTCACGGAGCTAGCCACAAATCGCACTCCAAAGCTCAATACCGCGATCTTGGGGCACGCCGACGACTCCCTTTTCACCTTCTACCAAAGGGTAGGTGCCGTGGTTCTGGAAGCCTCCACGCCACTTGCACAAGTAGATTACATAGGGTTCTATTTCAGCCAGAAAATCATCGGAATCTTTCCAAGGGTTTTAGACATCGAAATCGCTTCTAACTGGAACAAGAAGACCTCAAACGAGCTTAAGAAATCATCCGACCCCGAGGAAAATCGTCTCGGGAAGATCATGAGCTACGCCCTCTCAGATCCATTCGTTAAAAGCTATCCACCGGAGAAAACCTACAAGGTGTATCACCTTAGTGGACCCAAGCACGCCTTAACTCTCACTACCGCTGGTGAGCAGGAAATCTTGCACGAAGCAAGTGGACGCGGCTCCGCATTTGTGAAGAGACCCCGGTACTTTCAGAGTAGTTCTCTGTTGGCTGCCAAAGTCACATCTGATTTGCCTTCACCGAACAAGTAGTCCGAATGATTTCCGAATTCGCACTGCTAAAGTTGCGGCCCTAGTCATCCTTAGTCTTCGTCCTCCAGCACCTCCGGCGGGTAGGCCGGGTGCTTCGACGTGGGCACTAGCTGCGCCACCGCGGACTCGCGGGACATGCCACAAATCATGAGCAAGTCCACGATGATGGAACGCGTTTGTGCCAGCACCGCATAAGCGGAGAGAACCGGCTTGTCCCCCGCCATGTCAACGGAACAGCGTGCCGCTAGCTGGCGCAGACGGTGAACAATGTCGGGGATAGCGTGGGCCTCATCCACGCGGCGTTCCCGCGCGGATTGGTGACTGTAGAGTTCTGAGAGCTCCATCATGATGTCCGAGATGTCGTCGATAAGCTCGACCTGCTCCGGGGTTGCTTCATCATCATCTTCAGCCAGGACGAGTGCACGGCGGGACAGCACACGGGTGCCGCGGACAACGTTATCGACGGGGGTGAGAATACGCTCCAAGGAGCGGACGTTGCGCTGCGAGCCCCACAGGAACGGTGATAGACGTGCGGTCTCCGCACCACCTTTCGTGGCGTTCAGCATGTTGTTGATGTCATCCTGAGTTCCGCGCACAGCATCACGTGCTTCTTGGATGCGGTCGGGGTCGTTATCCTCGAGGCCTTTCGAGACATCGACAAGCACCGATGACGTGATTCCAAGAACCTTGGACACCTCGGTTCGGCCCGCTCGCAGAGGCGAATTCGGGATGAGCATGATCATGGACAGCCCGATGACTGCACCGATAATGGCGTCAATCGCGCGGGAGACTCCGCCCATCTCCGTCGGGGGCAAAATCGTGGCAATGAGGATGGCGGCGATGACAATCTGGTTGGACACCAACTGCGATCCGGTGACGAAAGAACCGATAATCAACGCCAGACCAATGATGATGGTCATATGAATTGGGCCGGTGCCCAGAGCATCCACGAGCAACGTGCCCACGAGGACGCCGATGACACCGCCGATGGCCATATCCACCGCGCGGCTAATGCGATCACTGCCGGAGAGACCCAAAATGATGATGACCGCCATCGGGGCGAAGAAGGGCTGCTCGTGGCCGAAAAAATCATGCGCTACATAGAATGCGAGGCCAGCACCGAGTGTGCTCTGCACCATGAAGACAAGCCGGTTGCGCACGCGCGTAAAGCGCGACTTAACCGACTTATCCACCAGCCGCAGCTGCTCGCGGGTAGTCCTGCGAACGCGCTTGACGGTACTCGACGATGACTCTTGCGCTCCCATGGTTTCCGTATCTTACGCGTTCAGCTGTAGGCGTTGACTGGGGCAGCCTGGGCTGGATGCAAAAAAATGAGCACGGTAGCCTTCCGAACCGGGTGGATTCGGGAGCTATCGTGCTCAGATCATGCGCTGGCTTGGGGAGCTGTACCAGAGGGATGGCGCCAAGCAACAGCGACTTAGAACCGTTACTTAGAAACGGTCTTGCCCACAGAGTGCAGGTCGGTGCAGGCCTCAACCACGCGGTCAGCCATAGCCTGCTCAGCCTTCTTCATGTAGGAGCGCGGGTCGTAGACCTTCTTGTTGCCAACCTCACCGTCAATCTTGAAGACGCCATCGTAGTTAGCGAACATGTGGCGAGCGACCGGATTGGTGAAGGCGTACTGGGTATCGGTGTCAACGTTCATCTTGACAACGCCGTAGCCCAGAGCCTGCTCGATCTTCTCCTTCTCGGAGCCGGAGCCACCGTGGAAGACGAAGTCGAACGGCTTGGAGCCATCCTCAAGGCCGAGCTTCTTGGATGCGGTCTTCTGACCCTCATCGAGAACCTCCGGGCGCAGCTTCACGTTGCCCGGCTTGTACACGCCGTGGACGTTACCGAAGGTAGCTGCCAGCAGGTAGCGGCCCTTCTCACCGGTACCGAGGGCATCAACGGTCTTCTCAAAGTCCTCCGGGGAGGTGTAGAGGTTAGCGCCAGCCTTAGCCTGAACGCCGTCCTCTTCGCCGCCGACAACACCAATCTCAACCTCGAGAATGATGTTGGCGTTCTTTGCCTTCTCCAGCAGCTCCTGAGCGATTTCCAGGTTCTCATCGATCGGGATAGCGGAGCCATCCCACATGTGGGACTGGAACAGCGGCAGCTCGCCGCGGTCTACGCGCTCCTGGGAGAAGGCGATGAGCGGGCGCACGTACTCATCCAGAACTTCCTTCTGGCAGTGGTCGGTGTGCAGCGCAACGTTGATGCCGTAGTGCTGTGCTGCTTCGTGCGCGAAGGCAGCGAGTGCCTTTGCACCGGCAACCTTGTTCTTCACGGACAGGCCGGAACCGAACTCGGCACCGCCGGTGGAGAACTGGATGATGCCGTCGGACTCAGCCTCGGCGAAGCCGCGGAGTGCTGCGTTGATGGTTTCGGAGGAGGTGCAGTTGATGGCCGGGAATGCGAAGCCGCCCTTCTTGGCGGTATCGAGCATCTGGTTATAGACCTCAGGGGTTGCGATTGGCATAAAGATCCATCCTTTGGAGTTGCTGTGCAGTAAGCCGTGCTACCTCGCTGTTAGGCGAAACAACACGTTCCAACACCCAAGTATGCCTATCGATGTTGGTTTCCGCCGTACGATACGGTGTGATCTCACTTAAGGGGGTGATTTCAGTTCGAAGGTGTGCAGGTCTACTAGGAGTTTTGTACCTTTTTGGATTCTTCCTTGTGCTTCCAAATTCGGGCGCAGGCCTCCAGTAGCATCCAACCGGACAACTGAACGGACAAATCTCGCTCGGCCACGCGGATAATGCCGACCTTTTGGCCCAGGCTCGACGGGCCGAACCCATAGTTGTGGGGCAGTTTCGCGTCCGCGGTCCAGTCAGAACCGAAGATGGGCAGGCCGTCCACCTCGAGGCGGTGTTCCCACACGGACTCGGCAGAGCTGATGACGAGGCGTGCCGCGAGCTTTTTCGTGGCGCGATTGGCAGGCGAATCCCCAGGGAGGCGCACGGCCACGTCTGCGAGGTAGCGCACGAGAATGCCCTTGAATAGGCCGCCATCACCGTCACCGGTTTTCCAGTCAATAACGCCTGTATGGGTTGCCATACCCGTGGCCACAGCCTGAACGAGACTGCGGATGCGGGTGGTGTAGTCCATCATGTCTTTGGCCAAGTCAGCCTCGTAGATGGTGTCGATGGTTTCCAAAGAGGTCAGTCCTGATTTCTTGCGCAGAGCAAGGACAATTTCCAGGCAAGCACCGAGGACAACGCCTTGGCAGTAGGGATGGATGGCGCGAACAACTTCGCGACCGTCCATACGCATGCGGATGCCGTCCATGACGAAGCCGTCATCGTCGATGAGATGGTCATAGATCCAGTCCACGATGTGGCGGGCTTCGTCTAGGCGACCCATGCGGGCAAGCATGATGGCGCCGGGGCCGTTGGAAGGCACGTTAAGGAAGGTCTCGCCTTCGCGCCACGGCAGTACTCCCACCTGGGAATCGATTCCGGCGCGAATGTTTCCCTGCAGGACGCTGAGCTTCTTATACGGGCGCAGCTTATTTAGCTCCCCGGCGCGGGCCATGGCGAGGGCCATCCAGGCCTTGTCATCGTAGTAACGATTCTTCGTCAGCGCGCGCAGGTTGCGCACGTGAATGCCGCGCATGGTGTTGGCGATAAGCGTTCGGCGCACCTTGGTGTTTTTGCGCAGTGCGGCATCTACCTGGCAATCCAGGTAGTGGGCTTGCCACCAGTAGTGCCAATGGACAAAGAGCGATTCCTTGGTGGTGGGCGGCCAGCTCACCACCGCAAGGTTGGTACGCGGCAAGCCCCACACGGCGCTCGCGTGGCGCTCGTTGATGGCTGTCTCCGCGAGGTCAGCACGGTGTGCCCATTTTTCTTTCACGTCTGTCTCATCATTCTGGCATGTGAATTCGTTACCTCACATGTAAACATAGTGGGCGGGGCCTCACCATGCTTTTGATAAGTCGGCGTGCTGCCGAATCCACGCATGCATGGCAATACCTGCGGCCACACCTGCATTAATGCTGCGCGTGGAGCCAAACTGGGCGATGGAGCACGTCATTAGCGCTGCGTCTTGGGCCTCTTGGCTCACACCGGGGCCCTCTTGACCAAAGAGGAGAAGACAGCGTTCAGGTAGTTCTGCGGTTTCGAGAGGCACACACCCGGGGGTGTTGTCGATGGCGACGACGGTGAGCTCCTGCTCGGCGGCCCAGGTCATTAGTTCACTAACGTCCGCATGGTGCATGAGGTGCTGGTATCTATCCGTAACCATGGCGCCGCGGCGGTTCCAACGGCGGCGGCCTACGATGTGGACGGTGTCGACAGCAAAGGCGTTGGCCGTGCGCACGACCGTGCCGATGTTGGCGTCGTTCTCGAAGTTCTCGATGGCGATGTGGAGGGCATGCCGGCGGGTATCAATGTCCGCACGGATGGCCTCGCGCGACCAGTAGCGGTAGGCGTCCACGACGTTGCGGCGGTCGCCTTCGGCAAGCAGCTCTGGGTCGTATTTTTCCGCTTCTGGCCCTTCGGGAAGCGGCCCTTCCCAGGGCCCGACGCCATGGCGGCCTTCGTTCCACTCGGTGGGGCCTTTGGCATCGGTGGCTTCGTTGTGGTGAGCGGCGTCGCCGGTATTAGGCAAGGTCGAGGTCCTCAAGGCCCAGTAGGTAGCGGTACTCCAAGCCTTCGGCGGCGATGGCTGCACCAGCGTCGGTATCACGGTCCACAACGGTGGCCACGCCAACAACCTCAGCACCTGCGTTTCGCAGGGCCTTGACAGCGGTCAGCGGGGAGTTACCGGTCGTGGTGGTGTCTTCCACGACGAGCACCTTCTGGCCCTCAACGTTGAAGCCTTCAATCTGGCGCTGCATGCCGTGCTTCTTGGCTTCCTTGCGCACGACGAAAGCGTCGATGTCACGGCCATCAGCATGCATGATGGACAGCGCGACAGGGTCGGCGCCCATGGTCAGTCCGCCGGCAGCGGCGAAGTCCCAGTCCGCAGTGAGCTCACGCAGCAGGGAGCCGATGAGACGGGATGCCTCGTGCTGCAGGGTGGCACGGCGCAGGTCAACGTAGTAGTCAGCCTCCTTGCCGGAGGACAGCGTGACCTTGCCGTGGACGACGGCCAGCTCCTTTACCAGTTCTGCTAGGCGTTGCTTCTTCTGCTGATCCAGGCTCATCGCGCGCTCCTTCGGTATGTGGCTGTCTCTAGCCTTTAAAAATCCGCCCTGTAGTCTACCCTCTTCCAAGTGGCAGACCATTACACGGGCTGCAGTGCTTGCGGCGCGGACTATTCGTGGCGCTGGCTAGTCGAAAATAGAGGAACCACCATCAAAGCGGCGCGGCAGGCGGGCTTGGTTCTGCTCGTGGGTGGGGTGTTCGCGACCATCAGCGATGGCGTCCACCTCGTCCGCGCCCAGGCTCGTGTGGTCGATGGGGCCATGTGCTTCGCTCGTCGTGCGGCTCGGCATGACCACAGGTTCAGTCGGGCGCTGGATATTAGGGGCACCGACGGAGGCGTCACGGTCAGGGACGGCCGTGGGGCCAGTGGGTTCCGGCTGTGGGGGTGCGGGAATGTCGCGGCTCGGGTCGAGCTCGTCTACGCGCAGCACCTGGGTAGCTTCGGAGCGTGGCGGAAGGACGCGTGCGGTATCAGCCAGCACCGCAAGTGGTTCGAGCATCTCTTCCCACTCGGTGCTGCGAGCCTGCTTGGTGGTTTGGGCAAGTACCCACTCCCCTTCCATCCACGCAGCAGTGACTACAGCGGGTAGCGCGCGCAAAGCACGAGTGACGCGGTCATCGATGAGACGCTGGCCCACGCCGGCTTCGGAGGCGAAGACGTCGAAGCCTTCCTCCGTGCACACATGGACGAGGTCGTCGGAAGGAGTGTCCACGGTCTCCCCTACGCGACGAAAATCAATCACGATGTCAGAAGCTGCGCCAGTGCGCATGGCCATGATGGGGATAGCGCCCATATCGAAGAGCAGCGTTTCATGGCCACGAACCGTTCCAGCAATGATGTCTTTCGGCTCCTGGCCGCGGGCAGCAGCACCACGGGTCCATTCATCCGCGAGGTAGGAATCATGCTTGGCGTACTCCCAGCCGCGCTGTTGGCCGAAAGTTTTCCGCTCGCGTCGAGCGCTGCCGGGCACGAGGTGCTTGGCGCGTTCGGCGCGCTCCGTAAAGCGGGGTGCCGGAGCCGGTTCCCCGGAATTGGAATCGGCGGCAGTTTCTGGCTCTGGAATTGGTTCCGGAGTTGGTTCTGCTGCCGGCATTGCTTCCGGCAATGGCTCTGGCGTGGGTTCCGGCTCGGAAGTGGGTTCGTACTCGGGCTCAGGTGCCGGTTCGGGCTGCGGCGCAGACTCGTCTGCCGGTGCGGGCTCGGTTGCTGTATCGGTTGCTGCGTTGTCGGCAGCGTCCGATTCGGTGGCGACGGGCTCGGAGGTGGGCTGCTCAGGCAGCTGTTCGTCGGCGGAAGGAGTGGTGTCAGCGGCCGGAGAGTCGGTGCGCTGGCGCTGGTCCCACCAGAGCAGGAGCAAACCCGCGAGGAGCGCGGCGGCGGCGAGGAGTAGGAGTACGAAAGGCATTACTGACTGAGCTTAATCGCTCGGGACGAGGACGGGGCGCTTAGACGTGGTCGCGGTCGCCGCGCTCGATGGGGTTCTTCGGGTTCGCGGACCACTGAGACCAACCACCCACGAAGTGCCGCAGGCCCGTAAAGCCCACGTACTCAAAGAGGGCGATGGCTAGGGAGGAGTGGTTACCGGAGCCGGAGTAGATAATGGCGCCGTCGGTGTTCTCCTTGGTGACGCCGTGCTCGCCCAAGATGTCAAGGATTTCTTCCTTGGAGCGCCAGACGGTAACACCGTCGGTGTGGAAGAGGCGCTCCGGCAGGTTGACTGCACCCGGGATGTGGCCGGCCTTGAGGTCGAGGTTCTCGCGGCGGCCAGCGAAGCGGTTGCGCGTGCGGGCGTCGAGAAGCAGCCCCGTATGTTCCTTGACCTCATCGATCGTGACCGTGGGCATGGAACCCGGCTGAACGGTGATATTCGAGGTCATGCCCAAGTTGCCCGGCCCGGTAAGGGTAGGCATGCCCTGGGCGCGCCAATTGGACAGGCCGCCATCGAGAATGCGGACGTTCTGTACGCCCGCCCAGCGCAGCGTCCACCAGGCGCGGCCAGCGAAGAGGCCACGGCCCTCGTCGTAGACGACGACCTCGTAGCCCTCGCGCAAACCCCAGTGGTCAACCCACTCCTGGACCTTCTCCGGCAGCGGCAGCGGGTTGCGGCCCACCTTGGAGCCTGGCAGGCCCACGAAGGCAGAGGCAGCGTCCGCATACTGGGCGGTCGGCACATGGAGGGAGGAAAATTGGTTGAAGGACTCTCCTTCGCCAGGAGCCCAAAGAGAGGCAAGGATAGTTGTTTTGTCGCCGTGGTAAATCTTGTCACGAAGCTCGTGCGGGGAGACCAAAATGCTCATGCCCCCGATGATAGGGGCATGAGCGAGTTGGCGCGCGCTGTGCGGAGACGGCTCGGCTTAGCGGCGGGCAGTGAGGTCCAGGCGCTCGCCGCCATCGGCGACGTCGACATGGACGGTATCGCCATCCACGATGTCACCGGCCAGCAGCTTCTTAGCCAGCTGGTCACCGATGGCCTGCTGAATGGTGCGGCGCAGTGGGCGAGCACCATAGGCCGGGTCATAGCCGCGGTCCGCGAGCCAAGACTTGGCAGAGTCCGAGACCTGCAGGGTCAGGCGGCGGGAGGCAAGGCGCTCAGCCAGGCCACGCAGCTGGATGTCAACGATGCCGCGCAGGAGCTCCTCGGAGAGGGGCTCGAACATGACCACATCATCGAGACGGTTGATAAACTCGGGCTTGAAGGCCTTCTTCACTGCGGCCATGGTCTCCTCCCGGGTGCCGCCAGCACCCAGGTTGGAGGTCAGGATGATGACCGTGTTGCGGAAGTCCACCGTGCGCCCTTGGCCATCCGTCAAGCGGCCTTCGTCGAGGACCTGCAGGAGGACGTCGAAGACGTCGGGGTGGGCCTTCTCCACTTCGTCGAAAAGCACCAGCGTGTACGGACGGCGACGCACAGCTTCGGTGAGCTGACCACCGGCCTCGTGGCCAACGTATCCCGGAGGGGCACCGACGAGGCGGGAGACGGAGTGCTTCTCGCCGTACTCGGACATATCGATGCGGACCATGGCGGATTCATCATCGAAGAGGAAGTCCGCCACTGCCTTGGCTAGCTCCGTCTTACCCACGCCGGTGGGGCCAAGGAAGAGGAAGGATCCGGTCGGGCGGTTCGGGTCAGCCACGCCCGCGCGGGAGCGGCGCACCGCATCCGAGACCGCGGTGACGGCTTCCTTCTGGCCCACGACGCGCTTGCCCAGCACAGATTCCATATTGAGCAGCTTCTCGGTTTCTCCCTGCAGCATCTTTCCGGCAGGAATGCCGGTCCACGCGGAGACGACCTCCGCGATGGTGTCTGGGGTGACCTCCTCACTGAGCATGGTGTTGCGCTGCTGCGTGGCCTTCTCCTCAGCGGCAGCGAGGTCCTTCTCCAGCGGTGGGATCTTGCCGTAGTTGATCTCAGAAGCCAGCGCTAGGTCACCATCGCGTTCAGCGATTTCCGCCTGGCGGCGCAGGTCATCGAGTTGTTCCTTGATGTTTTGGACATCATCGATGGCCTTCTTCTCATTAGCCCAGCGGGCCTTGAGCTCACCGAGCTTTTCTCGCTGGTCTGCCAGCTCCTGCTGGAGGGTTACCAGGCGGTCCTGGGAAGCGGCGTCGGACTCCTTCTTGAGAGCCAGCTCTTCGATCTCCATGCGGCGCACGATGCGCTCCAGCTCGTCGATTTCCTGCGGGGAGGAGTCAATCTCCATGCGCAGGCGGGAGCCGGCCTCATCGACCAAATCGATGGCCTTGTCCGGCAGGAAGCGGTTGGTGATGTAGCGGTTCGACAGCTCCGCGGCGGACACCAGGGCGGAGTCCATGATGCGCACGCCGTGGTGTACCTCGTAGCGCTCCTTGAGTCCACGCAGGATGCCGATGGTGTCCTCGACGGAAGGCTCGGCGGCATGGACCTGCTGAAAGCGGCGCTCAAGGGCGGCGTCCTTTTCAATGTACTTGCGGTACTCGTCCAGGGTCGTGGCACCGACGAGGCGCAGCTCACCGCGGGCCAGCATGGGCTTAATCATGTTGCCGGCGTCCATCGAGCCGTCACCGGTAGCGCCGGCGCCGACGATGGTGTGCAGCTCATCGATGAAGGTGATGATTTGCCCCTCGGAGGCTTTAATCTCATCGAGCACGGCCTTGAGACGTTCCTCAAATTCACCGCGGTACTTTGCACCGGCAACCATGGAGCCGAGGTCCAGGCTAATGAGAGTCTTGCCCTTGAGGGACTCGGGGACGTCGCCAGCCACGATGCGGCGAGCCAGGCCTTCGACGATGGCGGTTTTACCCACACCGGGCTCACCGATAAGCACCGGGTTGTTCTTGGTACGGCGGCTAAGAACCTGCACCACGCGGCGGATTTCCTGGTCACGGCCGATAACCGGATCAATCTTTCCTTCGCGGGCACGGGCAGTAAGGTCCGTGGCGTACTTTTCTAGTGCCTGGAACTGATCCTCCGGGTTCTCCGAGGTCACCTTGGCGGCACCGCGCACGGAAGGGAAAGCACCTTTCAGCGCGTCGTAAGTCGCGCCGCGGGAGGTGAGAAGCTCAGCGGCATCCGACTTGGACCCCGCGATGGCAGCCAGCAGTACCTCGGTGGACACGTATTCATCACCGAGCTCACCGGCCAGCTCCTGGGCGCGGGTAAGAACGTTGAGTGCGTCGCGGTTAAAGTTCGGGTTCGCCATGTTGGCGCCCTCTGCCTTGGGCAGGGCATCAATAAGTTCGCGCGCCTCCTTAAGAACCGTGTCCGGGTCCACGCCGGTGGCCTTAAGGACCGGGGCGGCGATGCCGTCCTTTTGCTCGAGGATGGCTGCTAAAAGGTGTGCCGGGCGAATGTCCGGGTTGCCGTTAGCGGAGGCGACTTTCAGCGCCTGCTGCAGTGCTTCCTGCGTCTTGGTGGTGGGGTTAAAAGAATTCATGCGTTTATCTCCTTGTGTTTATTGCCCTCCCTCGCACCAAGGTGATTGTGGTTATGCCCGGTGCGGGAAGGTGGCTTCACCGACTATAACGCCAAAGAACTTGAGTCTGTTCCACTCAAGTCAAACTTTTGTGGAGATTTTTATCCGGGCAGGTTGATATAGGTTCACTCAACTTTGCGGGAGGGTTTGCAGGCTTGCCCCGAATGCAGAAAGCACGAAGCGCCCTCAGTGCGGGCGCAGGAGGGCGGGATGCGGTGCGGGTAGCGCGCGATGGGCGCGCGCTACGTGACGGGATTGTTAATCGCGCGATGGGCGCGCGCTACGTGGAGAGAATGTTAGGCGCGGAGGCCGTGCTCGAAGGTGGCGAAGACGATGCCGATAACGGCGTAGTAGATCGACCACTTCTGTTCGAGGTCAATGGAGCGGAACTCGCCTACGGAGGCCAGGTGGCACATACCGTCGGCGCCGGCCCACAGGGTGAAGTTCTTGATGTAAACCAGGCGGTCCTTGGGCTCGAGGCCGGCTTCCCACAGTGCTTCACGGTTAAAGCGCATGAGCTGCGCGAAGGACACGCCCATCTGAGTTTGGTCTTCCTCGCCGTCCTCACTCAGCGGAACCACGGAGCCTGACGCAGCTGCGATGCAGGCACCGTAGCGATCCGGAGCAGTCATGGCGTAGTGGAAGTACGCCACGGCACTGCACAAGAGTTTGTCCTTGGCACTGGCATCCGCCGGCAGCTTATCTAGGAGGTAGAGAATCATGCCCTCAAGTTCGCGGTCGGTTTCATGTTCGACGCGCTCACGCAGCACAAAGTCATTGTCCACGAGTGACGCCACAAAAACGTCAGACACACCAAAATACTCGGCGACGTTCTCGATAGTCACCGCCTGCATGCCTTGCCGGCCCGCAAGCTGAATGGCGCGTTCCATAACGGCAGCCCTAGCCCGCTCCGTAGGAAATGCCGTGAGGTCCTCAATAGTGGAGATATCCGGTAGCGCTTCGCGGCTTGGGCCGTAGGCGGAAATACGCTCGCGGAAGACAGACATGCTATCGCTAACGTCGAGTAGCTCACAGGTCTCAGCGGAATGGAAAAGCGTTCCGATGAGTGCCTTGCACACCTCGCGGAGATTAAAGCGGCGAACCACCGGGTGCTGGTGGCGCAAGACGCCCAGAACACTCAAGTGCGCCATGCCATGAACGGTGGCCCAGCTGGCCACGCTGAGTTTTGCCAGGGTCTCCGGGCACACATCTGGGCCTACCTCAAGCCCAGCATGGTCCACGATGAGAGCCATGTTCTGGTGAACAAGTTCCAAGGCCAAATTGTTGGAGGGGCCCCCCTTCAGCAACGCCTGCCATTCATCATTGAGAACGCGGGCCTTCTGTTCAAAGAGGTAGCGGAAAAGCTCCGGTTCACGCTCGGCATACTCGTAGTAGGACTCCACAAACGTGGTGAGCCTGTCAAACAAACCCGCGTAGCTCGGGACTGCCTCGAGGGTGTCTTTGAGGAAGTTCACCCTGCGCTGGGAGACGTACTCGGGGATAGCGGAGATGATCTCCTCACGGTTAGGAAATACTGCAGTGACATCGGAGGGCTTCAGATCTGCGTATTTAGCCACCGATTCCGCAGTG
This sequence comes from Corynebacterium sp. HMSC078H07, assembly GCF_001812805.1. Lineage (GTDB taxonomy): Bacteria > Actinomycetota > Actinomycetes > Mycobacteriales > Mycobacteriaceae > Corynebacterium. The sequence continues at coordinate 19,702 of NZ_KV810517.1, forward strand.
ACGGCATCGTCGCCCTGGGCAGCGGCCACGTGGATCGCCGACTCGAGGACAGCCTCGCGAGGAGAGTCCTCATAAAGATGCTTCATGTAGTTTCCTAAAGATTGTGCCCAGCAGGCGAAAGAGAAAGATAGAGGCAGATTAACAGCCCCTCAGATTTTAGCCTGAGCAATCTTTAAACAGCAATGCGAGAAGGGTATTTAATTGCTATCCCACAGCAGCTATACAGCGTGAGTTCACTTAACCCAGCCGCAGCGCCTGCTGTAATTTCTCCTCAAAATATTTTAGTATTTCGACTATTTGCTCAGCTCCCCCTTTCGCCAGGGCGAGCACGCGTGGCGGCGGGTTCTATTGGCGCGGATTCTGATGGCTGTTGATCCTGATGGCCGTGGACGCATAGCAAAGCCCCCAGGCTGCTCGTTCATGCAGCCTGGGGAGCGACGAGGGATAGGTGCGCTCTACTTTTCTACTTTGAGGCGCCGACGTGCCCGATACCCTCCTTGAAGATGGTGCCGCGCGGAGGCATCATGCCGGTGAACTTGAACACGAGGTAGATGACCACCGCAATACCCAAGGAGAGCCAGCCAAAGCCTGCGGTGAAGCCGTACATGACGGCCAGCGGGGCGATGATGGTCCAGGAAATCTCGAAGGGGCCGAAGCCGATGTAGGCCATGCCGTACTCAGACAGCGTGCCGGACTTGAGCTTCGGGTCGACGATCTTGAGGATGGCAATACCCGTCGCCACGGTGGCGGTAGCCCAGCCCCAGCCGAAGATGCCGCGCTCGATCCATCGCTCGCCAAAGAACTCGGCGGGGAACCACATGAGGAAGAAAATGCAGTAGACAGTACCGAGGACGAAGAGCAGGAGGAGCGCCTGCCAGTAGGCGGCCACGGCGGCCGGCACGATGGCGGCCACGCCGAAGGCGATGAGGTAGTCGGTCGCCGCACCGGATACGGAGCTCACGGTGTCCTTATCCAGGTAGTCCTTGGCACCGATCATGTTCATAATGGCGCGGAAGAGAAGGCCGACGACCATGGACATGGCAAACAGCGGGATGGAGACGTTCTCCCAGAGGGAGGCGATGCCCTGAGTAATGCCGTAGGCGGTCATCACGGTCAGCGCAATGAAACCGACGTGGAGGGTGATGGGCTCAATGGCAGACGGATTGGTCGTCGCACGGCCCAGGGACGGGCGATCTTCGAGGCGGGAGATGTAGCCGCGACGCAGCTCTTCCGGAAGTTCCTTCGGAACATGGGACACCTTGCCCTTGCGAATACCCCAGTTACCGGCCACGATGCCGCCTACGATGGCGGCCAGCGTACCCACGGTAGCGGAAGTAAAGCCCAAGGAGGAGGCTGCATCCGCGCCCACGCCTTCGAGTGCGCCGCCCACGGCCGCAGCAGTACCAAAGCCACCGGTAAAGCCCACCGGAAGCATCATGCCGAACCAGTCAGGAGTGTCAAAGGCCGGCTTAAAGACCAGAAGACCCAGCACAATGAACAGGCCCCACTGGCCGGTAAACATCATGGTGGAATAACCCCACATATTGCGGGCACCTTTGCCCATGTTGCCGCCCATCTCCATGGAATACGCCATGGAGGCGAACACCACGGCGATGAGCAGCGAGGTGTAGTTGCCCAGGTTGTCCGATAGGCCGATCCAGCCCAGGACGTTGGGGCCTAGGAGCAAGCCGAGCAGGCCGGCAGTAATGGGCGCGGGTAGGAGCAAATCCTGGAATACGAACTTGACCTGGTGGCGCAGAACGTTGCCGATGACCATGAGCAACGAGATCCAGCCGACATCGACCATGATCGTATACGCAGAGAATTCTTCCATGCGAAAACTTCCTTCCATGCCGCTGAGCGCGGCGTCATAGAGATACGAGTCACCCTCTTCCGGGAAATGGACCGTAGATTACACTACAACCAGATGCCCTCTACGCCACCCCCTGCATATAACCCGTGGGTAATCGGTGGTTACCCCCGGCGACTAGGATGGGCGGGCATGAGGGAACTGGGTGAGCATCTGCGCAATCATGCTGAGGACTATCGCGACGCAGTACACAGCCACTTTTTCAGCACTGTGGCACAGGCTCGCCAGATCTTCGCTCTCTCCATGAAGGACACGCACCCTTCGATGGCGCCGGCCTTGGCGTGGGTGCTGGAGAATTTGGAGGATGGGGAGGTTCGGGGGGACGTCGCCAAGCGCATGGCCCTCATGGGCCGTGATCATCGCCGCCATGGGTTCCCACCGGAGGTCTATCCGCAGTTTGAGGCCTCGCTCATTCATGGGCTGGGGGTGCTGGGGCTCACGCCGCATCAACATGAGGTGGCGGCGCGGACGATTTCCCGTATCTGCGCGCTGATGCAGGAGGCAGCACAGCTTGACGACGCCTCCGGGATCCCCCCTGCCCACAGCGCCCAGGTCGTGTCCGTGGAAAAGCCGAATCGACGCACGGCCGTGGTGCGGCTGGAATCGGGTGTGCCGCTGGAGTACCGCGCGGGCCAGCACGTTCCGGTGACGTCGCAGCTCACGCCCGGTACCTGGCGCCTGCTGACTCCGGCTGCCCCGGCGGATCCTTCGGGTCAGTTGACTTTCCACGTGGCGTTGGCGGGCGAGGCCTCGTCGATGTTGGCCATGGCGCAGCCGGGCGATTGGTGGACGCTGGGCGCGCCTGCTGGCGAGCCGGTGACTTTGGATTCCTCCACGACGCTCATCTCGTTTGGCACGGGGTGGGCCGGTGCGCGGGCAGTGCTTCTCGACGCCCTCCCCGACCTCCCCGCCGGCCTGCGCGTGGTCGTCGTTGCTCCCACGCCGGGCAAGCACTATGACACGGAGTTTCGGGCCAATTTGAAGGCGCTTGTTCCTTCCCTTGATATTCAGCACATTGTGCGCGATGCTCACGATCCCTGGCTGCTGGGCGCAGAAGCACCAGCGGAGGGCTTTGAGCCCCTCGTGGCGGAGGAGCCTATGGGGCCCGTCCTTGCCCGCGGCACGGATCGCCGTTTCGTGCTCATTGGTCCGGCGGATCGCGTCGAGGTAGCCCAGGCGGCGCTACTCAAGGGCGGGGTGTCTCCTACATCCATCGTGACGGAGGGCTGGCAGCGCGGCAGTGAGTGGACGGCGTCGGCCGCCGAGCTCGACGGCTGGGGTGATGACTGGGAGGCGTGGGCTGCGTGGAAGAAATCGCAGTGGGCCTAAGCGCTTAGGCGTCCAGGACGGGGAGGGATTCCCTAACCTTCGTCACGGTGTCCGCGTCCACCTCACCGTAGAGGATCTCCGGTTCATATCCGGCTTCGGCCACGCGGGTGCCATCGGGCGCCACGAGTACTGAGTGGCCAATTCCCGTTGGCCCCGAGGCCTCCCCTGCCTTCGCTTCCCCGCCTGGGCGCGCCTGGCCGGCAGCGAGGATGTAGCTGGTGGAATCCAGTGCGCGGGCAGCGGACAGCAGGCGCCATTGCTCTAGCTTGCCCGGCCCATCGGCCCAGCTGGTGGGCACGACGATGAGCTGCGCGCCTTGGCGGGCGAGCTCTTTAAACTGCTCGGGGAAGCGGATGTCATAGCAGGTAGCCACGCCGACGGTGATGTCGCCGGCGTCGAAGACCACGAGGGATTCGCCCGGGCGCACGGTATCGGATTCTTTGTATTTAAAGGCGTCGTAAGTGTGGATTTTTTCGTACCCGCCCAGCACACCTGGGCCGGCGATGAGCGCCACATTGGCCACGCGGTTGATTGTCTTGCCGTCGCGCTCGACGGTATCGGCCGGCGCAAACATGCCCAGCACCACATAGACCCCGAGTTCTTCTGCCTGCGCGCGCACTGCCGTGGCCACGCGGCCGTCGAGGCCTTCCGCATGGGTGTCGAGACGCCCAGAGTCGAAGCTTTGGGTGGTGGCCTCTGGCAAGACGATGAGCGTGGCGCCATTCTCGGCGGCCTCTCGAATCTTTTCGAGGGCTATTTCGAGGTTCTCCTCAACGTCTCCGGTGCTGGTCAACTGTACTGCTGCTACCTTCATGCGGCCCACGGTAGACGAGCCCGGGCTAGTTATCCACAGATTGCGTTCTTCAGCGCCTCTGCCCCTTTACCTTGCCACGTTCGTGCCGCACTCTGGGCTGCATGAATCATCTCGATATTGACCCCGCAGCGCTTCCGCATATCCGTTCTCTCTACGACCACCGCCCACCTCCCGGCCCCGCGGCCTTAGATGCCCCGCCCCGCACCGCGGCGGCTCTTGCACGTTTAGCTTCGCGGTGGGAATCTTCCCGCCATTCCAGTGACACCGCGCGCATGGCCCAATTAGAGGACCTGGAGCGTTTCGTGGTGGCGGCCCACGATATCGATTCCGGGCTATCAGCCGGCTTGGGTGGCGCCCGATGACTAACGCTCATGCTCTCTATGCCACCTCCTCTGCGCTCGCCACTTCATCCCATGAGCTGGATCGTTATATCGATGCGTCCCACCATCATTGGGTAGCTCTAGCTATCTCCGGCGCCGCTGGCGATGCTGCCCGCTCCTCTCTTCGCCGCGCCACGGACAGTCTTCTCAGTCCCGCCCAGCAGATGCGTGCGGCCGCCCAGATCGTGTCGCTGTACGCTCCCCTCCAGGAGAAGATTGAGAACCTTCGCGCCCGCCTCAGCTCCTCCCCTCTTGCCCATCCACGCAGTAGTCTCATGGGCCAGCTCGACACGCTTGCCGACGCCCTCGATTGGGCCTGCGCCCGCCAACTCCACGCCCTATGCACTCCCGAGATGTCTGCACCCCCAACTCGGCTGGAGGATTTCGCCGACCTGTCCCTGGCTGAGCTCCATCAGGTGCAGCTCAGCGTCGCCAGCGACGAGGTCCGCGCGCTTGCCGCCGCGAACCCTGACATGACCATCCTGGAGACCAGCCCCGGGCGGCTCGTGGCTCTTATCGACCCTTCTGGACTCGCCACTCAGCCCGCACAGGTACCTCAGGTCAACACCTTCGTGGGCGGCGTGGGTTCGTCCGATCCAGCAGGCTGGCCAACCTCGCTTGAGCGGGCTCGCTCCATTGCTCACGCCACCGGCGGGCCCACGGTGGCGTGGCTCGGTTATTCTGCTCCCTCCTCCTTATCCCGCGCCGCACACGAGGAACCTGCCCAGCGCGGTGCCGCCGAACTGGTTCGCTTTCAGCGCGCACTCCGCGCTCGTTTTCCCCAGGCGCAGCACATGCTTGTCGGCTATTCCTATGGCTCGGTCGTGGTGGGCAAGGCTGTACAAGAGGCAAAGGTAGCTGATGACATCGTGCTCGTCGGCAGCCCTGGCGCTTCCACTCCCAGCGCGGACCAGCTCCACGGCCGGGTATGGAGTGCAACCAATGCCGAGGATCCCATCGCCTTGACCACCGGCCCCCTCGGTGGCATCCACGGGCCTAGCCCGTCCTCCCCCAATTTTGGCGCTTCTCCCCTCCCCGGCGCGAACGGTTTGCCGGGCGACCACGGCACCTATTGGGAAGACCCCGCATTTCTGCGGGGTCTAGGCGCTATTGCTCAGCGCCCTCATCTTGAAGACCTCAATGTCCTACCGTAACGACGACGGGAACGCCCGAATGGTCTACGCTTGGGTCAATGGTGTCGAGATAGTCACGTACCTGTGCTTCGGCGTTTTTAAGTTGAGCGGTACTTGTTGCGTTTTCCTCATCGATCACCAAATCCCAGCCATGCTCCCACCGAGAGGCGGTAACAGCTACAGGAGCCACAGTTTCAGTCACCGCCGATCACCTTCCTCACTTCTTCGATATCTAGTCTCTAGAATAGCCCAGCGTGCTCCTCTGAATAAGACACGAGCATGTTCTTGGTCTCCTGGTAGTGCCCCAGCATCATGAGGTGGTTCTCACGGCCGATGCCAGACTCCTTGTAGCCACCGAAGGCACTGTGCGCTGGGTACACGTGATAGTGGTTAATCCACACGCGGCCGGCCTGAATCTCGCGGCCAGCGCGGTAGCAAGTGTTCTGGTGGCGCGACCACACACCGGCACCGAGGCCGAAGTTGGTGTCGTTCGCAATCTGGATAGCTTCCTCGAAGTCCTTGAACGTGGCGACAGAAAGCACCGGACCGAAGATCTCCTCGCGGAAGATACGCATATCGTTGGTGCCCTTGAACACGGTGGGCTCGATGTAGTAACCGTTCTCCAGGCCTTCCACCTTGTTCACGTGACCACCGACGAGGGTTTCCGCACCTTCCTTCGGGCCCACTTCGAGGTACTCGGTGATTTTATCCATCTGCTCCTGCGAGGCCTGGGCGCCCATCATGGTCTCAGTGTCGAGCGGGTGCCCAATCTTGATTTTCTTTACGCGCTCAACGGCCAGCTCAAGGAACTTGTCCGCAATGTCCTCGTGGATAAGCGCACGCGACGGGCACGTGCACACCTCACCTTGGTTGAGGGCGAACATGACAAAGCCCTCGACGCACTTCTCTAGGTAGTCATCATCCTTATCCATAATGTCGGCGAAGAAGATGGACGGTGACTTTCCACCCAGCTCCAGGGTGACCGGAATGATCTTGTCAGCAGCGGTCTTGTTGATGATCTTGCCCACCGGAGTGGAGCCGGTAAAGGCAATCTTGGCAATGCGGTCAGAACCGGACAATGCCGCACCGGCTTCCTCGCCGACACCATTGACGATGTTGAGCACGCCCTTAGGCAGGAGATCCTCAATAATCTCGATCAGCAGCAGGATGGATGCAGGCGTCTGCTCGGCCGGCTTCATCACGATGGTGTTGCCGGCAGCTAGGGCCGGGGCAATCTTCCATGCGGCCATGAGCAGAGGGAAGTTCCACGGAATGATCTGGCCCACCACGCCCAGTGGCTCGTGGAAGTGATACGCCACGGTGTCTTGGTCGATTTGGGAAAGTCGGCCCTCTTGGGCGCGAATAGCACCAGCAAAGTAGCGGAAGTGGTCCACGGCTAGTGGAATGTCAGCGGCGAGGGTCTCACGCACGGCCTTGCCGTTCTCCCAAGTTTCCGCGACAGCAATCTTTTCTAGATTCTCCTCGATGCGGTCCGCAATGCGGTGCAGCAGCAGTGCACGTTCTGCCGGAGTGGTCTTACCGAAGGTCTCGAAGGCCTTCTCGGCGGCATCGATAGCCAAGTTAATGTCCGCTTCCTTGCCGCGGGCGACCTGGCAGAAAACCTCGCCGGTGACTGGGGTGATGTTGTCCATGTACTTGCCATCGACGGGTGCGACCCACTCGCCGCCGATGTAGTTGTCGTAGCGCTCGCAGAAGGAGACGATGGCGTCAGCGGTTCCGGGGTTTGCATACAAGGTCATGTGCGTAGTGCCTTTCTTGTGGGTTCTGTTCCATCACGGCGGCCACCCGCACAAAACACTTGGAACGTGACGGGCGACACAACGTTGAATGCGAGTGTAGCGATATATTTTGCCAAACTCACGTTTTTCCAGAAGAAAGCTTTTGACACTGGGCAATTAGCCCAGAAGGTGGCCTAGAAGAAGGCTGGGCTCAAGCATGCGGCCGGGCAGGCAGGCCGAGCAGGGCCGGCCGGGACTTGGAAAGGCCGAAAACGAAAGAACCCCCTCCATCTAGGAGGGGGTAAAGGCGCCTAGTTGTGGCGGCCGCGGCGCGGCTTCCACATCACCACGGAGGTGGAGCGCGGCACGTGGACCAGCTCGCCGCGCGATGGGCGGGCCTGGCTGCGCAGCCGTTCGACCTCTGCCTGGAGTTCGTCGCGCTCAGCAGCAAGGCGGTCACGCTCGGCAGTGAGCTCGATGATGGACTTAATGCCCGCCAGGTTCACGCCATCGTCCTGCGACAAGGTCTGAATCTTACGGAGCAATTCAATGTCGTTTTCAGAGTAGCGGCGGCCGCCGCCCGAGGTGCGAGCTGGGGAGACCAGCCCCATCCGGTCATACGTACGCAGGGTTTGCGCATGCATGCCGGATAGCTCGGCCGCCACGGAGATGACGTACATGGCCTTGGGCTTTGCGGTATCGCTTCTGCCTGGTGTTTCCTTGTTCATCACTTACCTCCTTCTAGCGCATGACCGGGTTTCCGGCCCAACCCTTGCGCGGGTCAAAACCGGAGTCCTTCTCCGCCTGCGCGTATGTGCGCAGCGCCGAGGAGGCGGCAGCGTCCAAGGTAGAGGGCACGGTCACCTGCACTGTCACCATGAGGTCGCCGGCTTTACCGGAACGCTTTGGCACACCGCGGCCCTTCACGCGCAAGGTGCGGCCGTCTGGGGTGCCGGCAGGCACTTTGACGCGTACCGGCGAATCGAGGGTGGGCACCGTAATGGTGTCCCCCAACGCCAGTTCCGCAAAGGAAACCGGGACGGTGACGTGCAGGTCATCGCCCTCACGGGTAAAGACCTCATCCGGCTTGACCGTCACGGCAACAAAAAGGTCACCAGACGGTGTGCCGTTGGGGCCGGCCTCACCTTGGCCTGCCAAGCGCACCTTCTGCCCATCAATCACACCGGCCGGAATGCGCACCGTGATCGAGCGCGTACGGTGCACCGTACCGGAACCGGAGCAATCCGCACATGGGTCCTCAGCACGCTGGCCGCTGCCAGCACAGTCGGTACAGGGAGCGGACAATCCAAAGGAGCCGCGCTGCTCCGAGGTGAAGCCGGTGCCGTCACAGGTTGAGCACTTCGACAATTTGCCGGTCTTCGAACCCGAACCGTGGCAGGTCGTACACGGCGCTTCACCACTGAGTTGAAGCGGGATGGTCGTGCCCTTGGCGGCTTCACGGAAGGAGAGGGTTATGTGCGTTTCGACGTCGGCCCCCCGCGACGGCCGAGCTGTGTGGCCAGCACTACCGCCGCGGTTGAAAACGCCACCGAAGATATCCCCAAAACCGCCGCCTTGAGCCGATCCTCGAGGGGATCCTCCGAAGATGTCGGAGAGGTCGAAGTCTTGCGCACCCGGTCCACCCATGTGCGTGGATCGAAACCCGCCGGGAAACCCGGCGCCTCCTCTCCGTCCAAAGCCGCCGCCGCTGCGCATCATGGCCTTGAACTGGTCGTAATCCTTGCGGTCGGAAGCATCTGACAGCACGTCGTAGGCTTCAGCCACCTGCTTGAATTTCTCCGCTGCCTCCGGGTTATCCGGGTTGGCGTCGGGGTGGTTCGCGCGGGCGAGCTTGCGGTAGGCGTGCTTAATCTCGTCGGCGGTAGCGGATGAGGAGACCCCCAGATCCGCGTAGTAATCTTTGTCTGCCCATTCTGGCTTAGCATTCACTGGGCATCTCCTCCTTTCAGGAGAATCGAAAAGTGTGTGTCTAAAAGAAGAGTGGCGCCAAGGACTGAACACCCTGACGCCACCATCTGTCGTTATTCTGCGTTATCCGGGTTGTCCGGACTCTCAGCCGAACCGGCTGGGTCAGCAATAATCACCATGGCGGTGCGCACGACACGCTCGCCCACCTTGTAGCCGCGGCGCAGCACGGTACCGACAACTTGCTCGTCACCAGAGGAGAGGTCCTGGACGGCCTCGTGCACCTCGGGGTCGAAGGCATCGCCTTCCTCACCGAAGGGAGACAGATTGTTGGCGGTGAGCACACCGTTGAGCTTGTCCGCGATGGCCTTGAGCGGGCCCTCGTTGAGGTCACCATGCTGGCGTGCGAGTTCCAGGTCATCAAGGATAGGCAGGAAATCTGCCAGGACCTTGGCCTTAGAAGTCTCAATCACGGCCTGACGGTCACGCTCGGTGCGGCGACGGTAGTTGGTGTACTCCGCGTTGAGGCGCTGGAGGTCCTCGGTACGCTCAGCCAGCTGAGCCTCCAGGGAGTCCTCCGCAGCGGTGTCGTCACCGGCGGCGGCTTCCTCGGCAATATCGCTCGCGGCGTCATCAACGGCCGCCTCGGCCTCAGCAGTGTCCGCAGTAGCGGCGTTGGCCTGAGCCTCAGCGGCCTCGTCCACGGCACCGTCGGCAGCAGCGGCCTCTGCGGCGGCAGCCTCCGCGGCGTCGGCGGAGGTTGCCTCAGGGTCGGTGTTGGCCGGGTTGCCCGGGTCCTGAGGGGAGGTCATGGTTTACTTCTCCTTGTTCTCGTCGTCTTCGTCGACAACCTCGGCGTCGACAACGTTCGGGTCACCAGCGGCGTCGCCAGCAGCGCCCTCGGCGTTAGCCTCAGCTGCCTGGGCCTCGTACAGAACCTTGCCCAGCTCCTGGGACTCGGTGCCGAGCTTCTCGACGGCCGACTTAATCGCCTCGATGTCATCGCCCTTGAGCGCCTCATCGACGGCGTCAGCAGCCTCGGTGACGCGGGTCTTGAGGTCCTCCGGCAGCTTGTCGGAGTTCTCATCCATGAACTTGCGGGTCTGGTAGGAGGTGGACTCGGCCTGGTTGCGGGTCTCCTGCTCCTCGCGGCGCTTCTTGTCCTCCTCAGCGTGAGCCTCGGCGTCCTTGACCATGCGGTCAATCTCTTCCTGGGACAGGCCGGAACCATCCTGAATCTTGATGGTGTTTTCCTTACCGGTGGCCTTGTCCTTAGCGGTGACGTGGACGATGCCGTTGGCGTCGATGTCGAAGGTGACCTCAATCTGCGGAACACCGCGCGGAGCCGGGGCAATGCCGCCGAGCTCGAAGGAGCCGAGCAGCTTGTTGGCGGAGGCCATCTCACGCTCACCCTGGAAGACCTGAATCTGCACGGAAGGCTGGTTGTCATCAGCCGTGGTGAAGGTCTCGGACTTCTTGGTCGGGATGGTGGTGTTGCGCTCGATGAGCTTGGTCATCACGCCACCCTTGGTCTCGATGCCGAGGGAGAGCGGGGTGACGTCGAGAAGCAGCACGTCCTTAACCTCGCCGCGCAGGACACCTGCCTGCAGAGCAGCGCCGACGGCCACGACCTCATCCGGGTTCACGCCCTTGTTCGGATCCTTGCCGGTCATTTCCTTGACCAGGTCAGACACGGCCGGCATACGGGTAGAACCGCCGACGAGGACCACGTGGTCAACCTCGGACAGGGACAGGCCAGCGTCCTTGATGACCTGGTTGAACGGAGCCTTGGTGCGGTCCAGCAGGTCCTGGGTGATCTTCTGGAACTCGGTACGGGAGAGGGTCTCATCCAGGAAGAGCGGGTTCTTCTCGGAGTCCACCGTGATGTACGGCAGGTTAATGTTGGCGGACTGGGAGGAGGACAGCTCAATCTTGGCCTTCTCCGCAGCCTCACGCAGACGCTGCACGGCGCGCTTATCCTTGGTCAGATCCACGCCCTGGGAAGCCTTGAACTTATCGACAAGCCAATCGACGATGCGCTGGTCCCAGTCGTCACCACCGAGCTGGTTGTCACCAGCGGTAGCCATGACCTCAACCACGCCGTCACCGATCTCCAGCAGGGAGACGTCGAAGGTACCGCCACCGAGGTCGAAGACCAGGATGGTCTGCTCCTGCTCGCCCTTCTCCAGGCCGTAGGCCAGAGCAGCGGCAGTCGGCTCGTTCACGATACGCAGGACGTTGAGGCCCGCAATCTGGCCGGCCTCCTTGGTGGCCTGGCGCTGGGAGTCCTCGAAGTATGCCGGGACGGTAATGACGGCATCGGTAACGTCCTCACCCAGGTAAGCCTCAGCGTCACGCTTCAGCTTCATGAGTGTGCGGGCGGAAATCTCCTGCGGGGTGTACTTCTTGTCATCGATGTCGATGGTCCAGTCGGTGCCAATGTGGCGCTTGACGGAGCGAATGGTGCGGTCAACGTTGGTGACCGCCTGGTTCTTCGCGGACTGGCCGACGAGGATTTCGCCGTTTTTGGCAAAAGCCACGACGGACGGGGTGGTGCGGGAACCCTCGGAGTTTGCAATAACGGTGGCCTCGCCACCTTCCAGAACGGATACGACCGAGTTGGTGGTACCGAGGTCAATTCCTACTGCGCGTCCCATGATGTTTCTCCTTGCTTGTTGGGGTTTGTTCTTAAGTTGATAGTGCGCGACTCAACTTCTGCCGCGTTCAGTCAGCGACTGTAGCAGAAGCAGCACCCGAAGTCATCCAAACCTGAGCGCTGGTCACTCAACCCTTTCAACGGCACGTGCCCCAAAGTTGTTCCCGGTTGGCTCAACTTTCTTTTCTCACACCACATCACCCCAGCACAGCGTGCTTTTAAATCCCCTTTTTGTGACGGGAAACACTCTTGTTCGATGGGCGGGGCTAGCTGTACTGACCGGGGACGTTGGTCAATCGAGAGATGGGCGGCTGGTAGTCACAGGCCGTGTGCGGCCGGTGGTGGTTGTACTGGTGGAGCCAGTCAGTGAGTGCGTCGCGACGCTCCTGCTCACTGGTGTAGCAGCGAGCGTAAGCCCATCCGTCAGCCATTGTGCGATGAAAGCGTTCGACCTTGCCGTTGGTTTGCGGCCGGTAGGGGCGGGTCCACTTCGGGGTGATGGACAGCGCCTCGCAGGTGTCGCGCCACAGGTGCGAGCGGTAGGCACCGCCATTGTCTGATAAGACTCGTTCGACAGTGACGCCACCATCGGTGAAGCACTCGACCGCACGGTGCAGCACAGCGACCGCAGTGGTGGCGGTCTCGTCGTCGTGGGCCTCGGAGTACGCCACTCGTGAGTGATCGTCGATCACGGTGTGGATGAAGGCGTACCCGAGCTTGGGATCGCGCCACTTGTTCTTCGGCTTGTCGGGGGTGGCGGAACGGTTCTTCTCTCCTTGGCGGCGGCCCACGTAGCGCCAGCCACCGCCATCGGGGATGTTCCCGAACTTCTTCACGTCTACATGGACGAGGGAGCCAGGGTAGCGGTGTTCGTACCGGCGAACTAGCTCGCCAGTGGCGCGGTCGAGGTAAGCAAGTCGGTTCAATCGAGCCGAGCGCAGGATGCGGTGCACGGTCGATGGAGCGACACCGACGCGCACGGCGAGCTGAACCGGTCCTTCTCGCAGTCTCATTCGCAGGCTGATACAGCGCTTCGTGACCGCGAGCGATGTCTTGGTCGGTGAGTTCTTCGGGCGCGAGGACCTGTCCTGCATGGACTCGCCGGACAGATAGCGGTCGACCCAACGCTTCACGGTGGGCTACGACACCTGGAACCGGGCTGCGATCTCGCTGATCGGCCATCCTTCGTCGACGACGAGGCGGGCGACCTTGAGTCGGTGGCGAGGTGCGAGAGCGGCGTTCGCGTGCGTCGTCATCGGACCGGCTCCCACTGGAAGCGCCACCGGCCAACGAGAGCAGCGACAGCGAGTACAACGCACAGAAGAAACACCGGCATGATCATGGCGGCTAGTGGGTCGCCGTCCCACGCGTGTTGAGCGGCTTCGACGAACCAACGGACGGGTGAATACTTAACGATCTGCTGAATCGCCGACGGCATCGCCGCCAATGGCGTAAAGGCTCCGGATGTGAGCATGAGCAGGATCATGAGCACGTTCCCTATGCCCGTAGCGGCAGTGGCGGAGGGATAGAGCGCCGCAAGCGCGCAACCCACTGCGAGGAAGGTGCTGAGCCCGATGAGGCACACGGCCAGGACACCTGGGACGTGGGTAGGCATGGGCACCCCGAAAACCCCGATCCCAATCGCCAAAGCGGTGAGCATGCCCGCAATACCTACGACGAAGTGCACGGTGAGGCTCGCTGCGATGAAGGTGGAACGACGCAGCGGCGTAAGACTCAGGCGTCGGAGTGCGCCCGTGTCACGAAGGGTCAGCATCGCCACGGGCACCTGGAGGACCCCGGTCATGGCGAGAACAAGAGAGGCGAAGGCGGGCAGGGTCGCATCGAGGAATCCCCGTCCACCGAACTCCGGTCGCGGATCGTTACCGAAGATCACACCCAAGGCCAGCACCAGAACCGGCGCGAAGGCGAAAGAGAAGAACAGGCCTACAGGGTCGCGGCGCTGGGAGCGCCATAGGGCTTTGAGAAGGGCTCGATATGCGTTCATGCCGCCTGCTCCTCTGTGGTGATGTGTCGACCGGTGAGGGCCAGAAAGACGTCTTCAAGGCCGGGAGTCGTCGTGCTCATGCTCGTTACGGTGATGCGGTGTGCCGTCAGTGCAGCAAGGACGCCCTGCAGCCCGTCCGCAGCGCCGCAGATGGTCAGTTCCCGTCCCTCTGTTCGAGCGCTGGTCACGCCAGGAACTCCGGTGAGGTCGAACTCTGCGCTAGGCGACGCCGACAGGATGAGCTTCGCCGTGGTGTCACCGGCATGTTGCTGGATGAGGGAAGTCACTGTATCCAAAGCAATCAACCGGCCGTGGTCAATGATTGCTACGCGGTCGCATAGCCGTTCGGCCTCCTCCATGTAGTGGGTTGTGAGAACGACCGTTGCACCGCCATCGCGGACGTGCTCGACGGTGTCCCACATGTTTCGACGTGACTGAGGATCGAGAGCGGTGGTGAGCTCGTCCAAGAAAGCGAGCCGGGGGCGGTTGATCAACGCGAGGGCGACGAACACTCGTTGACGCTCCCCACCCGAGAGCCTGTCAACGCGGGCGTTGGCCTTGTCCTTGATCCCCAGATCCGTCAACAGTTCGCGCCAAGGCCGCGGGCGCTCGTAGAAGGCGGAGTAGAGCTCGAGGGCGTCATGCACAGTGAGGCGAGGTGGCAGGGCCGCGCTTTGCAGCTGGACCCCAATTTGCTGAGCCAACGAGTGCTGGTCCCGCACGGGGTCGAAGCCGAGCACCTCGACGCGCCCAGACGAAGGGCGGTCCAGTCCTTCCATGCAGTTCAACAGGGTCGTCTTACCAGCACCATTCGGGCCCACCACCCCGAAGACCTCTCCTTCACGGACCTCGAAGGAGACGTCTTCGAGGGCAGTGAAGCTGCCGAAGTTGCGGCTGACAGCCGCACAGCTCACGACGTTCTTCATTCCTCATCACCCTCTGAGTCCACGGGGGTCTGATGGCCAGGCATCGCCTGCATGACGATCTGATCGAGCGTCTCCTGGCGCATCAAAGCGATCCCTTGGTTCGCGTCAGCGAGGAGGAGCAGGGTGTCGCCCGGGTGGATGTCGAAGAGCTCCCGCGCGCCCTTGGGGATGACGATCTGTCCCTTGGGGCCGACCTTGACTGTCGCGGCGTACTTGCCCGGTGGGGGCGTTTGATCCATGTCCATGTTGACCTCCTGGTTGGTGCCACAAGTATAACAAGTCTGGTTAGTGCCACAAGTATAACAAGTGGAACTAATCAGGAGGTGACCTCACGGCATGTAGTCAATCAACGTGTCCGGTCAGTACAGCTAGCCAACTGCCCCCGTTCTTTTCACCGTGAGGTCTATTACATATACTGTGCGCACATTCCATGTGACACATCACAGGAAATCCCCCGCCGTGGCCCGACTTACAGGCCCCCGTTCATCACTGAGAAAAGGGAATCGGACTCATGATTTCTGCCGTGCTCCGCACCCGCCGCGAGGGCGACCGACCACCGGTCAGCCTGGCTTTAACGCCCACCATCTCTACTACTTAAGGAAACTCAATGACGAACGCTCACACCCCCGTCCCCGAATCCACTGACATCGACGCCGCGCTTATCGACGCCTCCGCGGCCCAAGCCCACTCCTGGCTCGCCTCCACCGCCGACGAGCAGGACCCCGCCACGGAACAGCTTGCGGACCTCCTCCGCAACCCGGATGGCGTGGCCTTCACCATGGACTTCGTGGACCGCGTCATGCGCCCCGAGGATGACAAGGTGGCGGCCCACGCACTGAAATCTGTCACCGCCAGCTACGATGCGTCCTTCCTTGGCCTCATCAACGGCTCCCTCGTGGGCCTCGGTGGCTTCTTCGGCCCAATCCTGCCTAACCTCGTGATGCCGCTGGCCCGCATGCGTATGCGCCAGATGGTCGGCCACCTTGTTCTCGATGCTGAGGGCGAAGCCCTCAACAAGACCCTGGACAGGGCCGCAGAATCCGGCGAGCAGCTCAACCTCAACCTGCTCGGTGAAGCCGTGCTCGGTGATAAGGAAGCCCGCTCCCGCGCTGACCGCACCTTGAAGCTCATCCAGAACCCGCGCGTGACCTACGTGTCTGTCAAGGCCTCCTCCATGGTGGCCCAGCTCAACCCGTGGGACATCGAGGGCTCGCTGGTTCGCCTCAAGGAGCGCCTGCGCCCACTGTATGAAGCCGCGGTCAAGCGCCCGGACAAGGTCTTCATCAACCTGGATATGGAGGAGTACCACGACCTCCACCTCACCGTGCGCCTGTTTACCGAGCTGCTCAGCGAGCCGGAGTTCACCAACCTCGAGGCCGGCATCGTGCTGCAGGCTTACCTGCCCGATACTTTCGACGCCTTGGCCCACCTCGCGGACTTCGCCAAGCAGCGCGTGGCAGAAGGCGGTGCGCACATCAAGATTCGCATCGTCAAGGGCGCCAACCTCTCCATGGAGCACGTGCAAGGGGAAATCCACGGCTGGCCGTCCGCTCCCTACTCCACTAAGGAAGAGGTGGACGCCAACTACTACCGCCTACTCGACTACATCCTGCGCCCGGAATTCGCCGAGTCCGTGCGCATCGGTGTGGCTACCCACAACCTCTACACCGCAGCTTTTGCCCACGAACTGGGCAAGAAGCGCGGCGTGCTGTCCATGATGGATTCCGAGATGCTCCAGGGCATGTCCCCGGCCCAGCAGGCAGCCGTGCGCAAGGCCTTTGACGGCCGCCAGATCCTCTACACCCCGGTGGTGCATATGGAGGACTTCGACGTTGCCGTGTCCTACCTCGTGCGCCGCTTGGAGGAAAACGCTGCCCCGCAGAACTTCCTCTACGCCCTCTTTGCCCCAGAGGAGCAGGCGCTCAAGGACCAGGAGGCGGTCTTCCGCCAGGCCGTCGAGCAGCGCTGGGACACCTTTGCTGGCCCACGCCGCACCCAAAACCGCCTGCAGGAAACCGAACACGCAGCCGGACGCCAAGCACCGCGCACCGGCCGCTTCGCCAACGAGCCGGACACCGACCCAGCCCTGGAGGCCAACCGCGAATGGGCCATCCAGGCGCTGAACACCGACCCCGGTGCCCATGGCGTGGACGAGGTGACGGATGCGGGGGACGTCGACAAGCACGTGGCCCGCGCCGCCGAACTCGGTGCCGAGTGGGGTGCCCGCCCCGCTGAGGACCGTGCCCGCGCGCTCGAGGCCGTAGCTGATGAGCTGGCCAACCGCCGCGGCGAGTTCATCTCCGTCGCCGCTTATGAGGCCAACAAGACCGTCACGCAGACCGACCCGGAGATTTCCGAGGCCATCGACTTCTGCACCTACTACGCCCAGTCCGCGCGCCTGCTGGAGAACTACGCCGCCGAGTTCACCCCGCACCGCGTGACCGTGGTGACCCCGCCGTGGAACTTCCCGGTAGCCATCCCCACCGGTGGTATCGCCGCAGCTCTCGCCGCAGGTTCCGCCGTCATCATCAAGCCCGCGCCGCAGGTGGTGCACTGCGCGAAGCTCGTCGTCGATGCCTTCCGCACCGCACTGGAAGCCCAGGGCCTGGACCCGGATCTGGTCCAGCTCGTCTTCACCGATGAGGGCGAGGCCGGCCGCGCGCTCATTTCCCACGCCGACGTCGACGCCGTCATCCTCACGGGTGCGTCCGATACCGGCCAGCTCTTCCGCTCCTGGAAGCCGGAGATGAACATCATGGCGGAGACCTCCGGCAAGAACGCGCTCATCATTACCCCGTCTGCCGACCCAGACCTGGCCATTCAGGATCTCTACCTGTCCGCCTTCGGCCACTCCGGCCAGAAGTGCTCGGCGTCTTCTCTGGTCATCTTCGTCGGCGCGGCCGGCGATTCCCAGCGTCTGCGCTCGCAGCTTGTCGACGCCGTCGAGACCCTCATCCCCGGCCCCGGTCACGAGATCACCACCACGATGAACGGCCTGGCCGAAGCGCCCGGCGAGAAGCTCCTGCATGGCCTTACCCAGCTGGAGCCGGGCGAAACGTGGCTGATTAAGCCTCAGAAGCTCAACGAAGAGGGCACGCTGTGGTCGCCGGGTATCCGCGATAACGTGCGCCCGGGTTCCTGGTTCCACGTCAACGAGTGCTTCGGCCCGGTCCTCGGCATTATGCATGCGGAGACTTTGGATGAGGCCATCGAGTGGCAGAACTCCACCGGCTACGGCCTCACCGGCGGTATTCACACGCTGGATAACGACGAGATTGACTACTGGCTCGAGCGCGTCGAGGTGGGCAACGCCTACGTCAACCGCGGCATTACCGGCGCGATTGTCCAGCGCCAGTCCTTCGGCGGTTGGAAGCAGTCCGTCATGGGCCCGGGTGCCAAGGCAGGTGGCCCGAACTACGTCGCGCAGTTCGGTACCTGGGCCGATGGCGCGCTGCGCCCCTTCGACGTCGACATCACCCAGCCGGTGGTGTCCCAGCTGCGTGCCTTCGCCAACCTGTCCCTTTCTGATGAGGACACCGCCTGGCTGTGGCGCGCTGCTGAGCTCGACGAGCTGGCCTGGCAGCAGGAGTTTGGCCGCGACCACGACCGCGCTGGCCTGGTCTGCGAGGCCAACGTCTTCCGCTACCGCCCGGTGCTCACCCCGCTACAGGTGCGCATTGGGGCGGATGCCTCGCTCCGTGATGTCGCCCGTCTCGCCCTTGCTGCCACCCGCACCAACTCCCCGGTTCGCTTCAGCGCCGCCCCGGAGAAGGCTGCGGAGCTGCGCGAGCTCGGCTTTGGCGTCGATGGCGTAGCACTCGAGGCTTTTATCCGCGAGGTCTCCAGTCTCGAGTCCGGCCGTGTGCGCTCGGTAGGCTCCGTGGAAGCTGGCGTCTTTGAGGCCGCAGTACAGTCCAACTCCGTGGTGCTGGACCAGCCTGTGCTTGCCGACGGCCGCCGCGAGCTCCTCCCCTTCCTCCTCGAGCAGGCCGTATCGGTGACCATGCACCGCTTCGGCATCATCCGCACGGTGGGCAGCATCCGCGCATAGTTAATTTCCTGCGCTCATATGAGAAGATGTAGCGCATGAGTCAAAACACCGGTGATGCCACCGCTTCGGACGCCCAGAACACTGAGGCCTCCGGCGCGGCGGCGAAACCTATCAATGAAGAAGCCACCCTTCACCCCTCAGAAACCGACGACAAGTCCCGTGTCCTCGGCCGCGATGCCATTTCCCTGGCGAAGATCTGCCTGATCTTCATCATCGTGGTCGCAGGCGTGGGCCTGGCCGGCTACCTGCTGAAATTCATCTGGGTGGGCCTCCTGCCCGTGATCCTTGCCATCCTGGTCTGCACGGTACTTTTCCCGGTGACCGCCTGGCTGCGGGGCAAGAAATTCCCCCGCGCCCTAGCCGCCATCACCACCCTGCTCGGCTTCCTGGCCATCATCGGCGGTGTCTTCGCCGCGATGGCACCGGTCGTGTCCTCGCAGGGAGCAGCCCTGGTCAATCAGGCCGAGGACGGCCTGAACAAGCTCGTCGTCATGGCGAAGGATCTCCCCTTCGAGATTGATGCGGCGAAGGTGCAGGAAGTGCTTGATGACGCCATGGCGTTCATCAAGGGCCAAGCCTCCCAGATCGCTACCGGCGTCATTTCTGGTGTCTCCATGGCCAGCTCCATCGTCATGGCCTTGGCCATCATGCTGTTCGTGTCCTTCTTCATCCTCAAGGACGGCGATAAATTCCTGCCGTGGCTGCGCACCTACACCGGCTACTCCGCCGGCTGGCACGCCACTGAGCTGCTGACCCGCGTGTGGAATACGCTGTCCGGTTTCATCCAGGCCCAGGCTGCCGTGGCGGCTGTCGACGGCCTCCTCATCGGCCTCGGCCTCTGGGCCCTGCAGGTCCCGCTGGCCCTGGTTATCGGCGTGGTGACTTTCTTCGCCAGCTTCATCCCCGTCATCGGCGCGGTGACCGCCGGCGCCTTGGCCGTCATCATCGCACTGGTTTCCGACGGCCTCACCAAGGCCCTTCTCGCCCTGCTGCTCATCATCGTGGTCCAGCAGGTGGAAGGCAACGTCCTCCAGCCGATGCTCCAGTCCAAGGCCATGGGCCTGCATGCCGCCATGGTGCTACTCTCCGTCACGGTCGGCTCTGCCCTAGCCGGCATCATCGGCGCCTTCCTTGCTGTGCCGGTCGCCGCCACCATTGCCGTCGTCTTCCGCTACCACCAGGAGATGGCCAGCCTTCGCGCCGGCGAGATCGAGGCGAAGAACATCAAGATCTCCACCACCGAGGGCCATGACACCGTTATGAAGCTCTACGAGCACCTCGAGGCCAGCGGCGCCCGCTAATCACACAACCGGCTCATGGCTCGAGCTCTCTCGGCCGTGCAACTGCCCTAGTTGCCAAACTTCTCCCCCACCACCCGCGGCGGGAGCAACGGTTTTGGCAACTAGGGCACTTTCCATATGTAGGGCCTAATCTGCGGTGACCGTGCCGAAGGCCACCGCTAGTTCTTCCGCCGCGCGGTCCAGCACAGACGCCCACGTGCCATAGGACTCCTCGTTGGCGGTATCCGAGACCTGCTTGAGCAACGTGCACGGCACACCAAACTTCCGGCACACCGCCGCGATGGCATAGCCCTCCATGTCGCACAGCTCGGAATCCTGGGCAAGGCGCGTGCGGGTTGGGGTATCGGAGATAAAGGAATCACCCGTCGCCAGCGACGCCGTGGGCAACTTACCGGAGGTCTCCAGCTCGATGACCTCCGGAGGGAGATAGCGGGAAACATCGCTGAGCACGTCCAAGTGAAAGTCGTGCTTTCTCACGTGAGAGATCTCGAAGACGCCAGAGAGATCGTCGACAAGCGCGCCCGCAGTACCAATGTTGATGACACGCTCCGGCAGCACCTCAGCCGAGGCCAGCGCGTTCGTCAGCTCAATCGCGGCGGGCACCGTGCCGATCCCCGTGATGAGCAGCGGCGCGCCGTCCGGGACGTGGGAGGCTTCAGCGTCAACGGCGGCAACAAACAAGACATTCTCCATGCCTGCGAGACTACCCGGTGACCCGAGGAATGTTCTCCGCGGCTCTGGTCTGGGGTCCACGGCCGCTTGTAGGGTCTGGAATCACACCGAGACCTCAGAAAGGAGAACACAATGTTCACACCACGAGCTTTCGCCGGAGCAGCACTACTCTGCCTCCCACTCATCGCCTGCAGCAGCCCCAAAGAAGTCCAGGCCAGCCCCGTCGCCGAAGTCTGCGGGGTAGGAAACGCCCAAGCGGCTGTCAACGCCAACATCGCGCAGGTTCCGCAGTGGAATGGCCACAACTGGAAGGTTGTCGATAGCTCCCACTTCGACCCGTGCGCGGAGCTGAGCTGGCAGACCATTTCCGTCGAGGGCGGCACTGCCTCCTCGCCGCACCACATCATGCTCTTCCACAAGGGCCACTACCTCGGTACCGCGACGGCTGAGCCTTATGGTTTCTTCCCGAGCATCGAGCAGGTCAACGGTAGCGAGATTGCCGTGACCTACCACTGGCCGCAGGCAGGCGACGCCAATGCGGCGCCGACGGGCCAGACGCATGCTAGCTTCCGCTGGGACGCCGCCCAGCAGAAGGTCATCATGAACGGCGATGTTCCCCCGAAGGCCTAGATAAGATAGAGCCAGTCGTGCGCCCCACAAGAGGCGCACAATGCGAGGAAGGAACATTAATGTTGAGGCGTAGCTGTGCACTTATGGGTGCTGCCCTTCTCTGCCTCCCGCTCGCCTCCTGCTCCGGCGACGCGGCGCAGGATAATTCGCCGGCGTTCGATACCGTCCACGACAGTGCGACGGACAACGCTCCGGATGACACGGAGAGCACTGAAGACCCTGTGTCGGAACCACCGGCCGCGGGCGCCTCGCCGACGCTTCCTGCTGAGGCCCCGGCAGAAGAAGAGGACGCGGAATCCTGCGAGACTATCGACGCCCACGCTGCCTATGAATCAGGAATCGGCACGATTCCTCCATGGAAGGACAACAACTGGACGCTGGTGGATTTCTCACAGTTCGATCCTTGTGCGGATCTGAGCTGGCAAATCATCACCATCGAGCGCGGAACGGCCTCTTCGCCGTACCACATCATGCTCTTCCACAAGGGCGAGTACATCGGAACCGCCACCGCCGAGCCCTACGGTTTCTTCCCCACCGTCGAGCAGGTCAGCGGCGCTGAGATTGCCGTGACCTACCACTGGCCGCGCGAGGGCGAAGCCAATGCGGAACACACCGGGACCACGGAGGCCGGCTTCCGCTGGGACGATGCCGAGCAGAAGGTCATCATGAGCGGCGACGTCCCGCCGGGAAGCTAAGCGCGGCAGATCGGCCGCTGCAACGCAACCGTTAACGCAGCCGCTGGCCCACAAAGCCCGCGGCCAGCGTGTTGCCGCTGGAGGCATCGATGAGCAAGAAGTTGCCCACCGCGCCACGCGCGGCGTAGTCCTCGACCGGCAGCTCCGCTTGGGTCTGGACGGTGATGTAAGCGATGTCGTTCAGGGAGGCCCTTTCCGGCGACTCGTCGTCGGCCACGCCGTCGAGGTCGAGGACGCGATCCACCGACGCAATACGAGCCTTGACCAGGTCCGTGCCGTAGCGCAGCTTGAGCATCTGGCCTGGTGTGAGGTCCTTGTCGGTAAGCACGACCGCAGTCGCGGCGAACTCGCGGACTGCTTCGGGGCGCTGCGAGCCGGCGAGGAGATCACCGCGGGCAAGGTCGATGTCATCAGCCAACAACAGCACGACAGAATCCCCAGCCGTGGCCTGCTTGCCTTCCGCGAGCGGGCCATCAGCTGTGTCGATACCCGTTACGGTGGTGGAACGCCCGCCTGGCGTCGTCACGGTGTCCCCCACCGCGACGTGGCCGGCCTTCACGCGGCCGGCATAGCCGCGGTAATCGGAAGCGTGCTCGCGGATGACGTACTGAATGGGGAAACGGAAGTCCAGGTCATCGGCGCGCCCGGTTGCCACGGGGACGGTCTCCAAAACATCCAGGACGGTCGGCCCGGAGTACCAGTCCATATTCGTGGAGCGCTTCACGACGTTGTCGCCTTTGAGCGCAGAAATCGGAATAGCCACCGAATCAGTCAAACCCAGGCGCGCGGCGAGTTCGGAGAACTCATGCTCAATGGAGCGGAAGGTGGCCTCGTCGTAGTCCACCAGGTCGATCTTGTTCACGCCCAGCACCACGTGGCGCACGCCCAAGAGCGCTGCCACGTTGAGGTGGCGGCGGGTTTGCTCGACGACGCCATGGCGGGCGTCGATAAGCAGCACCACCACCTGGGAGGTGGACATGCCGGTGACCGTATTGCGCGTGTACTGCACGTGGCCCGGGGTATCGGCGAGGATGAAAGTGCGCTTATCGGTGGCGAAGTAGCGGTAGGCCACGTCGATGGTGATTCCCTGCTCGCGCTCGGCGCGGAGGCCGTCGACAAGCAGCGAGAGATCCATGCCGTCAAAACCGCGGTCGGCAGAGGAACGCTCCATGGACTCCACCTGGTCCGCCAGCACGGACTTGGTGTCATAGAGCAGGCGGCCGACGAAGGTGGATTTGCCATCATCAACGGAGCCAGCGGTGCACAGGCGCAGGGTATCGCGCTGCTTAAGGGCGCTAACATTGGGCGCGAGAGTCATCAGAAGTAACCTTCCTTCTTGCGGTCCTCCATGGCGGACTCGGAGAGTTTGTCGTCGGCACGGGTAGCACCCCGCTCGGAGAGGGTAGACACAGAGATTTCGGCGAGGATTTCATCTGTCGTAGAAGCCGTGGAATCCACCGCGCCGGTGCAGGACATGTCACCTACGGTGCGGTAGCGCACGGTGCGGGTTTCTACCTGCTCGTCCTCGCGGGGCCCGCCCCACTCTCCCGGAGTCAGCCACATGCCGTTGCGCTTGAACACCTCGCGCTGGTGGGAGTAGTAGATGGACGGCAGCTCCAGGTTGCGGGCGCCGATGTACTCCCAAATGTCAGACTCGGTCCAGTTGGAGATGGGAAAGACGCGCACGTTTTCGCCGGCCATCTTGCCGCCGTTGTAGAGGTCCCACAGCTCCGGGCGCTGGCGTCGCGGGTCCCAGCCGCCGAAGGAATCACGGATGGAGAAGATGCGCTCCTTGGCGCGGGCGCGTTCCTCGTCACGGCGCGCACCGCCCAGGACGGCGTCGTAGCCGCGCTCGGCAATGGTCTCCACCAGCGGCACGGACTGCAGCGGGTTGCGCGTACCGTCGGGGCGCTCCTGCAACTCGCCGCGGTCAATCCAGTCCTGGACCAGGGCCACGTGCAGGCGCGCGCCGGATTCCTCAACGAGGCGGTCGCGGAACTCGATGACCTCCGGGAAATTGTGGCCAGTGTCCACGTGGATGAGCTCAAACGGCACGGTAGCGGGAGCAAAGGCGCGGCGGGCCAGCTCGAAGACCACGACGGAGTCCTTGCCGCCGGAAAACAGCAGGCCTACCTTGTCGAATTGCCCGGCGACTTCGCGCAGGATGTGGAGGGATTCGTTCTCTAGGTCTTTAAGGTGTGGTGAAAGAGTCATTATTCGTGCAACCCGCATTCTGTCTTGCCGTCAGCGAATACGCGCCCGGAGCGCGCGTCCTCACCTTCGCCCACCGGGAACGTCAGCGGCGCGCAGCCGATGGAACGGTAGCCCTGAAGGGTGAGGGGGTGGATGATGAGGTCGTGGTCCTTGATGTACGCATCGGTGTCATCGAGGTCCCACGTAATGATCGGGGAAATCTTCAGCCGGCCGGTGCGGTCCAGGCTCAGCGCCGGCGCGGTGGCGCGGTGCTCGGAATCGGCGCGGCGCAGGCCGGTGACCCACCCGACGTACGGGTCCATCGCCATGTTGAGCGGTTCCACCTTGCGCATGCGGTTATACGCCGCCACATCGCGCGCATACAGGCGCGGACCGTAAATCTTGTCCTGCTCCTCGGGGCTCAGAATCGGCAGGACCCTGACCAAGGGCAGGTCCGCATAGCGCTTGGCGACGTCCCCCGCCACCCCCAACGTCTCCTCAAAGTGCCACCCAGTATCGATGAAGAGCAGGTCGGCGTCGAGGTGGGCGCGGTGAGCGAGCTCTGCGAGGACGGTGTTTTCCATAGACATCGTCACTGCAAGCCGGCCCGGCGCGTGCTCGGCGGCCCATTCGGTGATGGTCTCGGCGGAGGCGTCGTAAAGCTTGTCGGCCCAGGCGTCGACGAGTTCTTGGTTGCGCTGGGCCACTGAGGGGTCGAGAGGTGCGGTGTCTCGTGTGCCCTCGGGGCTGATGCTGGGGTCGCGGTAGTCGCCGCGGTCCAGCAGGTTGATCGGTTCGGTCATGGCATCACACTTTAGGGGTGATGGGTGCGGCGCGCAGCCCTACCCGGGGGGCTTAGTGCCGTGAGCTTGGGCACTGGGGAGAATAAAAATTGGCCGTAGTGAACCGAGCGGACTAGATTTACAGACTATACAGTCTATTTTTTCGAACCGAAGGGGTTCTCATGCAGCGTGTTGCCATCGTCGGCGATAGCCCAGCGGCGCTCTCCACCGCGGAACGGCTCATTGCGGCCGGTTTGTGTGTGGACCTCTACTGCGAGCGCCCCGCGCCCTTCGGTTTGCTGCGCCGCTTCGCAGGGCTTTCCGGTGCCGAATCCGCTCCTGCTCCGTGCCCAAAGGGAACAACGCCGAGGCTGCGACTCATCGGCAACGTCCGCGTAGGCAATGGCCCCGGCGCCGATATTAGCCACACGGACCTCAACCAGCTCTCCGCGTCTGGCGACCGCCACCTCGTTTTGCTAGAGCTCATGGCACGTGGCGTGGCCATCACGACGTGGGAAGGCCTATGCCGCCCCACTGCCGACATCGAGGATTGGGCTACCGTCGCGGCCCGCGCCCAGCGCGCCCCGGTCTGCTTCTAGCGCGCGAGCTCATCGCTCGCGCATTACCCTCATCACCACGCGGCCCCCGACTTCACCCTCATCACCACGCGGCCTCCGCCCATGCGCGAGCGCGCGGGCTAGACGCGCGAGCTAGCGCGTGAGCTAGACGCTCACGCGGGGAAACGGATAAAATTGCGCGGTCAATGCTCTTCAGCGGCCCAGCGCAGAAACCGCACGGCCGCCCACACGTATGAAACGCTGGCACATGGAACTCGTTCGCATCCTTTTATCCCGCTCCAAGCCCTATACCGGCTACGTCATCGCGGTTCTGCTCCTCCAAGCGCTATCCACCGCGGCGACGCTCTACCTGCCGTCACTCAACGCCCGCATCATCGACGAAGGCGTCGCCAAGGTCGACATCGACTTCATCTGGCGCACCGGCGGCATCATGCTAGGCGTGGCCTTCGTCCAGGTCACCGCCGCCATCGCCGCCATCTGGTTCGGCTCCCGCACCTCGATGGGCCTAGGCCGCGACCTGCGCTCCGACATCTTCCGCCGCGTCACCCGCTACTCCGCCGAAGACATGAGCCACTTCGGCACCGCTACCCTCATCACACGCGGCACCAACGATGTTCAGCAAATCCAGATGGTCTACATGATGATCCTCAACTTCATGGTCACGGCCCCCATCATGTCCATCGGCGGCATCATCATGGCCATCCGCGAAGACGCCGGAATGTCCTGGCTCGTCATCGTATCCGTCGTCGTGCTGCTCGCCGCGCTCTCGGCAATCATCGTGCGCCTCATGCCACTCTTCCGCGCCTGGCAAGACAAGCTCGACACCATGAACGGCACCCTGCGCGAGCAAATCGCCGGCATCCGCGTCGTCCGCGCCTTTACCCGTGAGGAACACGAGTCCGAACGTTTCCGCGACGCCAACCGCGACCTCACCAACCTCTCGCTCAAGGTGGGCCAGCTGTTCATCCTCATGTTCCCCATCATCACGGTCATCCTCAACGTCGCCACGGGCGCGGTCCTGTGGTTCGGCGGCCACCGCGTGGACGAGGGCCTCGTCGAGGTCGGCTCGCTGACCGCCTTCCTCCAGTACCTGCTCCAAATCCTCGCCGCCGTCATGATGGGCACCTTCATGGCCATGATTTTGCCGCGTTCCATCATCTGCGCGCGCCGCATCACCGACGTTCTCGACCACGCCCCCTCCATCGAGGAACCCACCAACCCCGTCACCCCGGCCCGTTCCGAAGGCGTCGTCGAGCTGCGCAACGTCACCTTCCAGTACGCCGGCGCCGAGGAGCCTGTGCTTCGCGACGTCTCCTTCACCGCCACCCCCGGCACCACCACAGCACTCATCGGCGCGACTGGCTCCGGCAAAACCACCGCGCTTTCACTCATCCCGCGCCTCTACCTGCCCACCGAGGGCCAGGTGCTTCTCGACGGGACGGATGTCGCCGAGATGAAGCGGGGGGACGTCGTCAAGCGTGTGGGCCTGGTGCCGCAGAAACCGTACCTGTTCAGCGGCTCCGTGGCCTCCAACCTGCGCCTCGGAGCCCCCGAGGCGAGCGATGAGGAGCTGTGGGCCGCGCTGCGCACGGCGCAGGCGGACTTTGTCGAGGACCTCGATATGCACATCGCGCAAGGCGGCACGAATGTGTCCGGCGGTCAGCGCCAGCGCCTATCTATTGCCCGCATGCTCGTCGCGCGGCCGTTGGTGTACCTGTTTGATGATTCCTTCTCCGCACTCGATGTGGTCACCGACGCCGCGGTGCGCGACGCCATGCGCGAATACACCGCCGAGGCGACGACGATTATCGTGGCGCAGCGCGTGAGCTCGATTGTGGACGCGGACCAGATTCTCGTCATGGAGGCTGGGCGCATCGTCGCGCGCGGCACGCACGAGGAACTGCTTGAAAGCTCCGAGACCTACCGCGAAATCGTAGAATCCCAGAAGACCGCGGAGGTGGCGTAAATGGCTGAACACGACGCACAAACGGCAGAGCTGGAAGAAAAGACTGGCGAGAACGCCCCGCGCAAGGCCAAGAACTTCTGGCCGTCTGCGAAACGGCTTTTTGGCCTGCTTGCACCGTTCAAGGTGCAGCTTTTCGCGATTGCCGCCATGAATATCGTGTGCGTGCTGCTGGCGGTAGCCGCGCCGAAGGTCATGGGTATGGCCACCGACGTCATTTTCTCCGGCGTTATTTCGCGCCACATGCCGGCGGGGATCTCGAAGGAGCAGGCCATTGAGGCGCTCCGCGCGGGCGGGCAGGACAACTTTGCCGACATGGCCTCCGCCATGGACTTAAACCCCGGCTTCGGCATTGATTTCTCCAAGCTCGGCACCATCATCCTCATTGTCATCGCGATGTACGTGGTGTCCTCACTCTTCCAGTGGTGGCAGGGCTTTTTGCTCAACTCCCTGGTGATGAAGGTGGTCTTCGACCTGCGCGGAGATATCGAGTCCAAGCTCAACCGCTTGCCGCTCAATTACTTCGACACGCAATCGCGCGGCGACCTGCTCTCGCGCACAACGAACGACGCCGACAATATCCAGTCCGCCCTCCAGCAGGCCATCTCGCAGCTGTTTTACAACCTGCTCATGGTCGTGGGCATTACGGTCATGATGTTCTCCGTGTCCTGGCAGCTAGCCCTCGTGGCGCTGCTCGCGCTGCCGCTGACGGCCGTCGTGATTGCGGTCATTGGTTCCCGCGCGCAGAAGCAGTTCAAGGCGCAGTGGAAAGCGACCGGTGACCTCAACGGCCAGATCGAAGAGGCCTTCTCCGGCCACGACCTCGCCACCGTCTTCGGCCGCATCGATGCCATGACGGAAGACTTTGACAAGCGCAACGAGGAACTGTTCCGCTCCGCGTCGCTGGCACAGTTCCTCGCGGGCATGATGATGCCGATCATGCAGTTCATCTCCTACCTGTCCTACGTGGTCATCGCGGTCCTCGGCGCGCTGAAAGTGGCCTCCGGCTCGCTAACTCTGGGCGGTGCCCAGGCTTTCATCCAGTACTCCCGCGAGTTCAACCAGCCGCTGGGCCAGCTCGGTGGCATGATGCAGCAGGTGCAATCAGGCGTAGCGTCAGCCGAGCGTGTCTTCGAGTTCCTCGACGCCGAGGAGGAAACCCCCGAGCAGCCCACCTCCCGCCTAGGCGGCCGCGCGAAGGGCCTCGTCGAGTTCGAGGACGTCGATTTCTCCTATGACCCCGACAAGCCACTCATCCAGGACCTTTCCCTGCGCGTCGAGCCCGGCCAGACCGCCGCCATCGTGGGCCCCACGGGTGCTGGCAAGACCACGCTGGTTAACCTCATCATGCGCTTCTACGACATTGATTCGGGCACCATCCGCCTCGATGGCATCGACACCGCGGAGATCTCGCGCCACGAGCTGCGTTCCCAAGTGGGCATGGTGCTCCAGGACGCCATGGTCTTTGAAGGCACGATCATGGACAACATCCGCTACGGCCGCCTCGACGCCACCGACGAAGAGGTCATCGCCGCGGCGAAGGCCACCTATGTCGACCGCTTCGTCCATTCCCTCCCCGAGGGCTACGACACGAAGATTGACCAGGACGGCGGCGCCATTTCCGCCGGCGAGCGCCAGCTCATCACCATCGCGCGCGCCTTCCTGGCCCAGCCGGCGCTGCTCATTCTCGACGAGGCCACCTCGTCCGTCGATACCCGCACCGAGATGCTCGTCCAGCAGGCCATGAACGCCCTGCGCAAGGACCGCACCTCCTTCATCATCGCGCACCGCCTATCCACGATTCGCGACGCCGACGTCATCATCGTCATGGAGGAAGGCCGCATCGTCGAACAAGGCACACACGCCGAGCTTCTCGACGCCCACGGCGCCTACCGGCGCCTCCACCAGTCCCAGTTCCGCGAACCCTAACCCCGTGCGGTGCTCCCGCACTGCGCGCTAGTCCACGCCCACCGCAATCACCGGCGCGGAGAATCTATCCCCGGTGAGGTTCGCCAGTTCGAGGGTGACGTTGGTGAGGGAGAGGTGGTCCATGAGGGCGTCGGGAAGCGCGGCGTCCGGGACGGGGTGTGGCTGGGGAATGCCGAGCTGGTCGAGGACGTGATTGATATCCCCGGTCAGATCCACGGTGACCGGCACGGTACGCGCGCCTTCAATGGTGGGCGTAGCGGTCAGAGACGTCGCGACGATGCGTACGGACCCCTCCACTGTGGTCTGCGCACCACCGGTGGTGAGTAGTCCATCACCGGCGTTGCCGGGCAGCGTGATGGCGAGATCCCGCGCGTCTAGGCGGTCCCCGGTGAGTTCCAGGACGCGCACCTCGCCGTCGCCGGTCGGTGTCGTGCTGATGGTGGCGCCCACGTTACCCCGCAACGTCACCTCCTTCGCGGTCACCGTGGAGAAACAAGGCTGGTCGGGGGCAACCTGCGCGCTCACGACCTCCACCCCGCCCTTCGCGCTCACCGCGAGGGCCACAGCGGCCGCGATCACTGTGCTCCGTGAGCGCGAAGGGCGGTGTTTACGTATCGCTGGGCTCCCAAGCCAAGGTCAGCGCGCCGCCAACAATGCCGAGCAGCGAGCCAACGAGGAAGCCTCCTAAATTAGACGCCGGCAGGGCGATGACCGCCACGATGATGCCCAGCACGCCAAGATACGTCGCGGTGGCGGGTCGACACCACGCGCCGAGGCCAAACATGACGAGAAGCGCGCCGATGAGCAGCGTGGATACGCCCGACACGGTGGAAATCATGACGAGTAGGTCCGAAATCTGGACCGTGAAGTAGGCGGGCATGGCAATGATGACGCCCGAAAGGATGAGCAGCAGCCCCGGGATGAAAGGCCGCTCGCGGCGCCAGGCTTTAAAGCGCGTCCACGCTGACGGTTCGGGTGCTACAGAGCCAGATTGATCGGCATCGATTGAATCGGGTTCCACGGCGCTCGTTCCTGGAGCGCCACTAGCGTCATCAGCAGGCATGGCCACGGCCCCGCTCCACGGATACGCCCACGTTCTGCGCGGACAGGGTCTTCGCGCCGATGGAGGTGGCGCGGACGTCGTCGGCGGTCAGCGAAACCTGCTTGGAGTAGAGGCCCCAGGTGCCGGGGTCGGCGGCGTCGGAAAGCTGGCGGGCGTCAATACCCACATTGGCGTCCTGCATGACCAGCGAACCTTCGATATCTGAGGCACCGACGAGGAGGTCGGTGGCCTCCACGCTGTTATCGCCCTTGGCCTTGAGCGCGAGCGTGGACTCCCCCACTGCGGGCAGGTCCGTGGTGACGTAAAGGCACAAGTCCGAGGCCACGGCGTGCTCCAGCTTGAGGCGCGCGGTGGGGACGTCCTCCTCACCCTTCTTGTCGCTATCGATGAAGAGGGAAAAGCCCTCGCCCTCCAAGTGGCGCATGTTGACGTTAAAGAACGTGCCCGACAGCGCCAGGTTCGCCGTCAGACCGCCCTGCGCCACCGCAAAGCCCGCCACGCCAAACGCCGCGAAGCCCGCTACTAGGCCCGCCGCGGCTTTCGGCACACTGATTCTGCCCACAACGCCTCCTGAAAAGTTGACCCTCAGAATGATAGCTGAATCCCGACTCCCGGAATTGAGCAGTGAGGCTTTAAGGTAGGAAGCAGCATTGAGCCAAGCAATAAAGGAGCGCGCATGTTCGGCTGGGTTGCCATCGCCGCATCGATCCCGGTGTGGCTGTATTTCTTCTACCGAGTCGGTGTGCTCTTCCGTTTCATCCGCTCCGGTGGACCCACGCAGCTCAACCGCACCGACCGCCCCATGGCGCGCCTCGGCCGCGTCCTCGTCGAAGTCTTCGGCCATACCCACTTCAAAGGCCGACCGCTGGTCAACGCCGCGCACTGGCTTGTCATGGTAGGTTTCCTCTTCGGCATTCTGGTGTGGTTTGAGGCCTATATCCAAACCTTCGCGCCCGATAAAGGCTGGCCGTGGCTCAGCGACTGGCCGGTCTATCACTTCATCGAGGAGGTCCTCGGCATCGCAACGGTGCTGGGCATTGGCTTCCTCGCCGCAGTACGCCTCAAGCTCGGCCACACTGAGCGCGGCAGCCGCTTCTACAATTCGCAGGTCTTCCCAGCGCACTTGGTGGAGGCCATCGTGTTTGTCGAGGGCCTCGGCATGCTCCTGGTCAAGGCGTCCTCCATCGCGACGTTTGGCGGTGGGTCGCCGTGGGCTGATTTCTTGACGGTGCATGTGGCGGGGGTGATGGGGGCGTCGCCAAGCATGGTGCAATTCTTTGCCCTGGTGAAGCTGCTGTCGGGCCTTCTCTTCATCGCCTGCATCGCCCGCTACTTCCAGTGGGGTGTGATGTGGCACCGTTTTATGGCGTTCTTCAACATCTTCTTCCAGCGCAACGCCGACGGTGCAAAGGCGCTGGGTGCTGTGCCCACGCCGGACCTGGAGGACCTCGAGCCGGGGAGCTGGAAAATGCTTCTCGACGCCTCCTCCTGCACCGAATGCGGCCGGTGCCAGGACCTGTGCCCCGCGTGGAATACCGGCAAGCCGCTGAGTCCGAAGAAAGTCATGATGGACCTGCGCCAGGGTGCGCTGGATAATTACAACCCGCACGAGGGACTCAACGTGCTGGCGATGGCGGGCACGATTGATGATGACGTCCTGTGGTCCTGCACCAACTGTGGTGCGTGCGTGGACCAGTGCCCGGTGGATATCGAGCACATCGACCACATCGCGGACCTGCGCCGTTTCAAGGTTCTGGCGGAGTCTGACTTCCCGTCGGAGCTGACCGGGCTGTTTAAGAACATGGAAACGAAGGGCAACCCGTGGGGCCGCAACGCCTCGGAGCGCCGCGCGTGGATTGACCAGGCGCGCGCCGACGGCATTGAGGTGCCGATTATCGGCGAGGACGCTACGGATTTTTCCGACCTCGAGTACCTGTTCTGGGTCGGCTGCGCCGGTGCCTACGACGACAAGGGCCGCGCCACGACGCGCGCGGTGGTGGACATGCTGCACACCGCCGGCGTGAAATTCGGCGTGCTGGCCACGGGCGAGACCTGCACGGGTGACCCGGCGCGCCGTGCCGGCAATGAGTTCCTGTTCCAGGTAATGGCGGAGCAGAATGTTGCCGCGCTTAACGACGCCTTCCACGGCGTCCCCCAAGGCCAACGCAAGATCATCACCACGTGTCCACACTGTTTTAATACGATTCGCAACGAATACCCCGATTTCGACGGCCACTTTGATGTGCTGCACCATACGCAGCTGCTCAACCGTTTGGTGCGCGAAAAGTTGCTCGTGCCGGTGCCACGTTCGCCGGAGAATCGCCGCCCCGTCACGTATCACGATCCCTGCTTCCTGGGCCGTCATAACAAGGTTTTCGACCCGCCACGTGAACTCGTGGAAGCGACTGGCGCAACGCTTGCGGAAATGGACCACAACCGTGACGAAGCTTTCTGTTGTGGTGCCGGTGGTGCGCGTATGTTCATGGAAGAAAACCTGGGCAAGCGCGTCAATGAGTTCCGTTCGGAGCAGGCAGTGGCCACCGGTGCTTCTGAGATCGCAACCGGTTGCCCGTTCTGTAACGTCATGCTCACCGGTGGTGTGAAGTCCGTTGCGCCGGAAACCCAGGTCAGCGATGTAGCGCTTATGCTTCGCGACGCCATCGCCCCCTCCGGCACTCTCCCCGCCCCGCGCGAGAAGGCTTTCCTCGATACGCCGCGTCGTCTGTCCCCTGCCGCACCGTCCGACCCCACCGCTTCTTCGCGACCTAACGACTCGTCGGTGCCCGACACTTCCGCGCCCGCCGTTGCCGCCGATGCGCCCACCACCCCAGAGCCTCTAGAATCTCCCGCTCCGACGCCTCCAACCCCAGCGGCGACTCCTGCAGCTCCCGCCACCCCGCCAGCTCCATCTGCCCCTTCCGCGCCTTCGGCCCCTGCCACGCCAAGCGCACCAACAGCTCCGGCTGCTCCCTCCACTCCGTCGGTGCCCACAGCACCCAGTGCCCCCACGGACTCTTCCACCCCGTCCGCACCTGCTACTCCGAAGCCACCTAGCGCTCCGGCAGCAACAAAGGCGCCAACCGCACCGTCCGCGCCCGCGGCCCCTGCAGCTCCCGCCACGCCGCCGGCTCCAACCGCCCCATCCGTGCCAAGCGCACCTGCGGTGCCGGAAGCGCCGAAGGCAGCGGAGACTCCTCGTGCGCCAGGAGCGCCGAAGGCTCCAGCAGCGCCCGCTGCGCCGGATGTACCGAGTGCCCCGGCGGCGCCTAAGGCTCCGAGCGCGCCAACAGCACCCCAGGCACCTGCGGCACCCGCGGCGCCGAAGGCACCAAGCGCGCCGAAAGCCCCCGAAGTGCCGGTGGCGCCGGGGGCGTCGGAAAGCGTGGCACAGGCCCCGAAGCCACCGAGCCAGGACTAGTTTTTAAACTAGGCGCGATTGGGGCGGCACGGGTAGTCTCTAGACATGCATTTTGACGTGACGTACGTCCTCGCCGCTGGCGAAAGCAACTACACCGACTCGCTCGTATCCTTCGCGTGGATTATGGCGGTGTCCCTGCTGGCGCCACTGGTCTCCCACCTGACGGGCAAAAAGATGCCGGCCGTGGCGCTGCTTATCTTTTTCGGCATGATTATCGGACCCTCGATGCTGGGTTTGGCGCACGAGGACCCGGGTATCGGCATGCTGAAGGAACTGGGCGTCGGCGCGCTGTTCCTGCTGGCAGGTTTCGAAATCGACATTGCCGCGCTGAAATCCAAAGAAGCGGTGACCGGGTTTTCCACGTGGGCCATCTGCATGGTGGCCTGTGGTGTCGGCGCGTATTTCCTCATGGACGACATCCCGGGAGCCATCGTGATGGCGATTGCTCTGACGTCGACAGCGCTCGGCACGATTACGCCGATGCTGAAGCAGGACAAGCTACTCGGCACGCGCGTGGGCGATTCCGTGCTGATTCACGGCGCGATTGGTGAGGTCGCACCGATTACCGCGATGGCGCTACTTCTGGGCTCGCGATCGACGCTGGCAACGATGCTCATCCTGCTGGCCTTCATTGGTATTGCCGTAGCGGTGGCGATTATGCCGTTTGCCATCACAACACTCATGCCGTGGTTCAAAGACGCGTTCATCTCAAGCGCGGGCTCGACGAACCAAACCATCATGCGTCTCATCATCCTCATTCTGGCGATTCTTATGGCGGTGACGGCCGTGTTTGAGCTAGACATCGTGCTGGGAGCGTTCGCT
The DNA here is from genome assembly GCF_001812805.1 of Corynebacterium sp. HMSC078H07. Lineage (GTDB taxonomy): Bacteria > Actinomycetota > Actinomycetes > Mycobacteriales > Mycobacteriaceae > Corynebacterium. The sequence continues at coordinate 54,577 of NZ_KV810517.1, forward strand.
GCGGGCATCATTCTGAACCGCATCATCCCGGATGAATATCACAAAGGCCTGGAAAACCGCCTCGACGTGGTGTTTTATTCCATGCTCATCCCGGTGTTTTTCGTGATTTCCGGCATGGCGATTGACTGGAACGTTATCGTGAGCGAGCCCATCAAGGTGCTGGGTATCCCGTTGCTTATTTTGGTCACGCGCGGCCTGCCGGTGTTCCTACGTGAGAACATCCACCACACCGGCTCCGACGTCGAGACCACCCGCGAGCGCATTCAGGTCGCGCTCTATGCCGCGACGGGTCTGCCGATCATCGTGGCGGTGATGTCGCTGGCGGTGGCGTCGGGAATCGTCGACAACGAAATGGCGTCCATCTTCGTCGCCGGTGGCGCGCTGACGGTGGCGATCTTCCCCTTCATTGCCAGCCTGGTGCGTGAAAAGGAGCCGGCTAAGTCGGAGAAATAGCCTGTTAGGATAGGTGCTGTGACTAATCCATTCAGTATGCGGCTTTCCGACGCCGAACGGACCGACGCCGTCAACGACCTCGCCCAGGCCTTGGGTGAAGGCCGTCTGACTATGGATGAGTTTGAGGAGCGCACCGACGCGGTCATGCAAGCCACGACCCGCCGCGAATTGGCGGAAGTCTTCATGGATATTCCCACCAAGGCCAGCACGGAGCTCAAGATTTACTCCCGCGGCGAGATGGAGCGCGCGTACCAATCCACGCGGAAGCCGCGCTTGGCCACGGCCATGGTGGGCACGCTGGGGTTGTTGTTCGGCTCGATTGCATCTTTCGGCGCCATGTCCGGCGTCACCGCCGCGCTGACCGGAACGGGTTTGCTCTTCCTCATCCCCGCGCTGTGGATCATGCTCTACGTGGCCAAGGTCGGCCCGGAATCCTGGCACCGCCCCTCGCCGCGGCAGATTGAGCGCCAGCGTATGAGCGAGCTCAAGGCGGCGACGGCGGAGGAACGCGCGCAGACGAGGGCGCTGGAGCAGGCGCAGTGGGCGGAGAGGCGTCGGCAAGCAAGTGAAATTACGGGAAATGCGATGAATCTGGCGAAACGTAAGCTAGACGAGTGGAACCAGAAGTAACATATCCCGCATGACTCACCATCGGATTTTTGATCAATCCACCAAACTACAAGACGTTGCCTACGATATTCGCGGCGAGGTTTCCGCGGAGGCTGAGCGCATGGAGCTCGACGGGCACAGCATTCTCAAGCTCAACACCGGCAACCCCGCGGTGTTTGGTTTCGATGCGCCGGATGTCATTATGCGCGACATGATTGCGGCGCTGCCGACCTCGCAGGGTTATTCCACGTCGAAGGGTATTATCCCGGCGCGGCGCGCGATTGTGACGCGCTATGAGCTGGAAGACTTCCCACCGTTTGATGTCGATGATGTCTACCTAGGCAATGGTGTCTCAGAGCTCATTTCGATGGTGACGCAGGCGCTGCTTGACGACGGCGACGAGGTTCTCATCCCCGCCCCCGACTATCCCCTGTGGACCGCGGCGACGTCGCTGGCGGGTGGCACGCCCGTGCACTATTTGTGCGATGAAGAGGATGATTGGAATCCGTCCATTGAAGATATTCGCGCGAAAGTAACGGAGAAGACCAAGGCAATTGTGGTCATTAATCCGAATAACCCGACGGGTGCGGTGTACTCGCGTGAAACGCTGCAGAAAATCGTTGAGGTAGCACGCGAATACAATCTGCTGATTCTGGCGGATGAGATTTATGACCGGATTCTTTACGACGGCGCGAAGCATATCTCGATTGCTTCGCTAGCGCCGGACTTGCTGACGATTACTTTTAATGGTTTGTCGAAGGCCTACCGCGTGGCCGGCTACCGCGCTGGCTGGATGGTGCTGACGGGCCCGAAGTCCCATGCCCGCGGTTTCATCGAGGGCCTGGATTTGCTGGCGGGCACGCGCCTGTGCCCGAATGTGCCGGCGCAGCACGCGATTCAGGTGGCGCTGGGCGGGCGGCAGTCGATTTATGAGCTCACCGCTGAGAATGGTCGTTTGCTCAAGCAGCGCAACATTGCGTACGAGAAGCTCAACGAGATTCCGGGCGTATCCGTGGTGAAGCCGATGGGGGCGCTGTATTGCTTCCCGCGTCTGGATCCGGAGGTCTACGACATTCACGATGACTCGAAGCTCATGCTCGACATTTTGCGCGCAGAGAAGATCCTCATGGTGCAGGGCACGGGCTTTAACTGGCCTACCCCGGACCATTTCCGTGTGGTGACGCTGCCGTGGGCATCGCAGCTGGAGAACGCGATTGAGCGCCTCGGTAATTTCTTAGTGAGTTACCGCCAGTAGCGCGGATTCGACCGGACCTGCGAGAAATGGAGTCGGCGCAAGGCTAAGCGTCGCGGGGCGGGTCTGGTCCAGGCTCGGAGAGGGAAGCTGCGGTGGATTCGGCGGGGCCTGTCGACGAGCATGGGTAATCACCGCGGCCAGCAACGGGAGCGGCAGAGCCGGTGCTGCCAGCGACGCCGGCGGAGACAGTGCGGGCGTTGCGGAGGCGCTGGGAGCGAGGCGCGCGGTGCGGATTGACCGGTTCGCGCGGATCGCGAGGCCCTGGCGGCTGCCACTTAATGCGCCCGTTCTCCCGCACAATGCGCCCACGACCGGGCAAACCGTTGATGGCGTTGTGGTATTCGCAGAGTGGGGTGAGGTTCTCGGGGTTGGTGGCGCCGCCGTTGCGCCACTCGGTGATGTGGTGAATCTGGGCGTAGTCCGCACCACATAGGCAGTCATGCCACGCGCAGATGGGCTGCTCACCAATGGCCATGGTGCGCTGTTTGTCGGAGGCGAGGCGCTGGGTTCGGTGCAGTTCGACGGGGCCTTTGACGCGGTCGACAAGCATGACGAGGCCCTCCTCGGCGAGCTCACGCTCGATGAGCTCGGCCCCAGTGATTTTCGCACCATTGGACAGCTGGACGACGATGTCCCCAAGATCCGGCGCAGGACCAGGTTGCACCGCGGTGGTTGACGGGTGTGGGGTGACGGTGGAGCCGGGAGATGGCGGGGCAGGGTGGGAATCGGGGCGCGGGGTGGAGGGGTCCCCGAGGCGGCCGAGAATCCGGGCGTACTCGGGAAGCTCCATGACGGCGAAGGTCTGGGCGACGGGGCGGGCGAGGCGGCCCTCGCGAAACGCAGCGGTGAAGGAACCCACGGGATCGTCCTCGTCGATGTTGTAGCGCAGGTCCTCAATGACAGAAGGCGGGGCTGTCACCGTGAGCTTCGACATCTCCTTGCCGCGGCGAATTTTCACGCCGGGCTTCGGAGCAGGAGGCGGGGCAAGCTCGCGGATGCGAGTGCGGGCATGCCGAGCGACTGCCTCTTCATCGCCGCTGATGCTACACAGCTCAATGCGCAAGTCCCAGGCCTCACGCTGTTTCGTGAGGCGGCGGGCAAAGCGCTCGATAAGCATCAGCGTGGGCAAGTCATGACTATTGGCGCGGGCAGCATCGACGGCGCGGGTTTGTTTGCGGGAGAAGGTGGTGGGGGAAAAGTAGACGTCGTAAAGCGCTAGCAAGGACCGCGCCACCGACTCCGGGCCCCACGCCCGGAGCTGGTCAAGGCTGAGGCCCGCAACGGCGGCGACGAGCTCGATACCCGCCGCCTGGCTGCGAAGATGCGCTTCAACAAGGTTCATGCCAACGACGCTATTGGGTGCCACGAGAGTGCACAATGGTTCAAGAAAAAGCCTGTGGACAACTTGTTGACCGCGTCAGCATAAGTTTTCATTCTCATGACAATCGTTCACAATAGTAGGCATGACTAGCCTAAGCCCTTGGCGGACGGGACTTCTCGGATTCTTGGCAGTGGCAGCGCTCGCAACGGTGGCTGGCCTGCTTATACTCCGCCCCACCAGTGCACTAATGGAGCACACCAGCCCCGACTTCGCGTCGACGTACGCTCTCAACCAGCCGCAAGTTGAAGGTACGGTCACGACTGTGGATAACCACTTATGCAGCGACCCGCACACAGGCAAAGCCTTCGACGAGGCACCGCTTATCCCCGCCTCAGGCGATGACACGTCCTGCACGCGCGTTCTCCTTGACCTCACGTCCGGCGACGACCAAGGCCGCTTAACGCAGCTCGTGTTTTATGGGGTGGCGGGCGACCCGACACTGAACCCCGGCGATGAGGTGATGCTGTCGCGCTCGGCTGACGGAACATATGCCTTCGCCGACTATCGACGCGGCGGAAACCTCGCGTTGTGGGCCATCATCTCAGCACTCATCATCGTGGGCTTTGCCGCGTGGCATGGCCTGCGTGCGCTGGTGGGTTTGGGGATTAGCCTGGCTATCGTCCTGTTTTATCTCGTGCCTTCGCTGGTGGAAGGGCACGCGCCGCTGCCGCTGGCGATGGTGGCCTGCGCCGCGATCATCTTCCTCGTCGTACCACTCGTCCACGGAGTGAATTGGAAATCCGCCTCAGCGCTGGGTGGCGTCTTGGTGGCGTTGGGGGTTGCGGGGGCGCTGGGGTGGGCGTCGATAAGCAGCACGGCGTTGACCGGCGCCAGCTCGGAAGACAACCTCAAGTTACTGCTCTATATGCCCGGGGTGCCCGTCGTCGGCGTGCTGTTGTGCGGGTTCATTGTGGGCGCACTGGGCAGCCTTAACGACATCGCGGTGGCGCAGGCCTCGACCGTGCGGGAGCTGCACGCCGCCGACCCTTCGGCGGGCCCCGGAAAGCTGTTTGCATCAGCAATGAAGGTGGGACGCGACCACATCGCGTCCATGGTCTACACCATCGTGCTGACCTACACCGGTGCCACGCTGCCGCTGCTCATTCTTATTGCGGCGGCGCAGCGCCCAGCGGGTCAGATTCTCTCCAGCGACCTCGTGGCGACGGAGGTCATGCGCTCGCTACTCGGTGCCATGGCCTTGACCCTAGCGGTGCCACTGACCACGGCAATTGCGGCGTTTACGATGCCGGAAGGACGCGCCCCAGGGCGTCGACAGTCCAGCCGGCGGCACGCCAAGCATCGACGTTGAGCACATTCCGGCCGTCAATGATGTGGCGGCGGGCAACAAGCTCGCCGGCGACGGCCGGGTCCAAATCGCGGAACTCCTGCCACTCGGTGGCCAGGATGACGAGCTCGGAGTCCTTGAGGGCGGCGTCGGCAGTCGGCGCGTAGTTGAGGGTCGGGAACACCTTCTTGGCGTTCTCCATGCCCTGCGGGTCGAAGACCGTCACGGCAGCGCCGGCGAGGGAGAGCGAACCTGCGACGGACAGCGCCGGCGAATCGCGGACGTCGTCGGAGTTCGGCTTGAAGGCAGCGCCCAGGACGGTCACGCGGTGTCCTAGGAGAGAGCCGTCGAAGGCCTGCTTAGCCAGGTCCACGACGCGGTCGCGGCGGCGCATGTTAATGGCGTCGACCTCGCGCAGGAAGGTCAGCGCTTGGTCCGCGCCGAGCTCGCCAGCACGCGCCATGAATGCGCGGATGTCCTTGGGCAGGCAGCCGCCGCCGAAGCCTAGGCCAGCGCCGAGGAACTTGCGGCCGATGCGCTCGTCGTGACCGATGGCGTCCGCAAGCTTGACGACGTCCGCGCCGGCAATCTCGCAGATTTCAGACACGGCGTTGATGAAGGAGATCTTGGTAGCCAGGAAGGCGTTGGCGGAAACCTTGACCAGCTCGGCGGTCTGCAGGTCCGTGACGATGAACGGGGTGTTCTGCGCCAGCGGCTGAGCGTAAACTTCGCGGGCGACCTCTTCGGCTCGACTCTCACCGTCGGCGAGTCCTGCCTCGCCGACGCCGAGAACTATGCGGTCTGGGGTGATGGTGTCCTTGACCGCGTAGCCCTCGCGCAGGAACTCCGGGTTCCAGGCGATTTCCACGGTGGTGCCCTCTGAGGCAAGCTCATTGGCCATCTGCTGGAGATCCGCCGCGGTGCCCACCGGGACGGTGGACTTGCCGAAGATGATGTGCTCACCCTTCAGCCGCGGCACGAGCTCCGTGATGACGGACTTCACGTAGGTCAGGTCCGCGGCATAGGAACCGTGAGCCTGCGGCGTGCCGACGCCGAGGAAGTGCACGTTCGCGAACTCGGCGGCGTCGTCATAGCTGGTGGAGAAGTCCAGGCGGCCAGCCTCGATGTTGCGCTCGAGGACCTCCGGCAGGCCAGGCTCGTAAAACGGCACGCGGCTGTTTTTTAGAGCCTCAATCTTGTTTTCATCAACATCTACGCCGAGTACCTCGTGGCCAAGCTCCGCCATACAGGCGGCGTGTGTCGCACCTAGGTAGCCGGTACCAATAACAGTCATACGCATAACCGGCTATTTTACGCGCTGTAATGCCGGCTCGCCCGGCGAGATGCGGATTGTTTAACGGAAGTTCAGATAGGACTTCGACGGCGTCGGCCCACGCTGGCCCTGGTACTTCGAGCCGAGCACGCCGGAACCGTACGGTGCTTCCGCCGGCGAGGACATCTTAAAGATGGCCAGCTGCCCCACCTTCATCCCCGGCCACAGGGTAATGGGCAGGTTCGCAGTGTTGGACAACTCCAAGGTGATGTGGCCGGAAAAACCCGGGTCAATAAAACCCGCCGTGGAGTGCGTGAGTAGCCCCAGGCGGCCCAGGGAGGACTTGCCTTCCAAGCGGCCCGCTAGGTTGGCCGGCAGGGTGAACTTTTCCAAGGTGGCGCCGAGCACGAACTCGCCCGGGTGCAGGACGAAAGCATCGCCGTCCGCGACCTCCACCTCGCTGGTGAGGTCCGGCATCTCTTCCTTCGGGTCAATATGCGTATAGCGCGAGTTATTGAACACACGGAAGAACTTGTCGAGGCGCACGTCGATGGAGGACGGCTGGACCATCTCGGCGTCGTAAGGCTCGATGCTCAAAGCATCAGGACCTTCAGAGGCGATGGCGGCACGAATGTCACGATCTGAAAGAAGCACGGCTATCAGTCTACGCGGCCACGACCCCACTCCCCTCCTACAGGGCCATTTGCGGGCGCGCGCTATGGCGGTGCTAAGCTTTCATGAGTGCATAACCTGCATTGTGCCGACGTAGTTTAATGGTAGAACTGCAGCTTCCCAAGCTGCTGGCGCGGGTTCGATTCCCGTCGTCGGCTCCACTTGTTTACCCAGCTCAGGCTGGGTTTTCTTAGCTCCACCGCACGTGTCCGCTGTTGCGTCTATGCTTAGAGCCACGAGGAAAGGAGTCACCGTGTCCGCACCTATTTTTACCCCACGCACTACCGCCGAACTCTGCTTGGAACGCGCACAGCTCCTTCAGGATTTGAGCCCGCGCACTATTGATGAGCTTTACGCGTTGCGCGCTATCGACGAAATCACCATTGCGGACGAGGACATTCTCAACCGCTACGAAGCCCTCTCATTCGTTATTGGAGATTAGCTCGGAGATATGGATGCAGACCGTCTAGCTGAATTAGCTAACACGTTCGCTTCCAGAGCCACAAAGCTTTTGGATGATTGCCTGCCCGGACAAACCGTCATCACTGGCGAGGCTTTTAACTCTGAACTCAAGAGGTTCAGTTTTCAGCTGTCGAAACCACTGCAGGCACAAACCTCAAATGCTAAACCCGCATTGCTCGAAGCATCTTACGCAATGTGCGAGAACAGCTCAGGCGAGTATCTGGCTGTAGCATCAAGCAGCTTTAAGATTTGTTATCGCCAATCGAAAAAGCGGCCTCCTATCGTCCGCTTTGAATACGAACGGGACGCACTTAATAAACCTGTTTCCCATTTCCATTTTCATTCCGACTCCGTTGCTCTTGGACTTTTACTGGCTTCAACTGGGCAGAAAGACAAGGCTTTCCAGCAACAAGATATCCACTTCCCTATGGGAGGTCACCGCTTCCGCGTGTGCTTGGAAGATGTAGTCGAACTTGTGATTCGGGAGTTTGGCGTTGCAGCTCTCGATGGTTGGGAACAGCGCGTGCTGATGGGGCGAGAAGAATTCCGTAACTCGCAAAAGAAGGCAATCATTCGTTCCAACCCACAGTTGGCCATCGACGTTCTCCGAGAACTCGGCCATACCATCCCAGATGAGGCTGGAAATAGCCCGAAAGCAAACCTTGCCGAATGGTAACTAGGCGTCGGAGGCGGCGCGAAGGAGCGCGGCGTAGGCGCCCTCGCGGGCGAGGAGCTCGGTGTGAGTGCCGCGCTCGACCACGCGGCCGGCGTCGAGGACGATGATCTGGTCGGCGTCGTAAATCGTGGACAGGCGGTGGGCGATGACTAGGCGGGTAGCATCCGCACCAAACACCGCTTCCTGGATGGCGCGCTCGGTTTCGTTGTCGAGGGCGGAGGTGGCCTCATCGAGGATGAGGACCTGCGGGCGGCGCAGCAGCGTGCGGGCCAGGGAGAGGCGCTGTTGCTCACCACCGGAGAAGCGGTAGCCGCGCGAGCCCACGAGGGTATCGAGGCCGTCGGGAAGCTCTTTGACCACGTCGGCCACGTGTGCCGCATTAAGGGCCTTCCACATGTCCTCCTCCGTGGCATCGGGTTGTGCGAAGAGCAGGTTCTCGCGCACCGAGCCGTGGATGAGGTAAGTCTCTTGGGAAACTCCGCCGATGACCTCCGCGCGCTGCTCAGGTGGAATATCGCGTAGGTCGACACCACCCAAAAGCACGAAGCCGGAGGTCGGGTCAGCCAAGCGCGCCATAAGTGCAGCGACGGTGGACTTGCCGGAACCGGTATGCCCCACAAGCGCGGTGGTGGTGTGGGCGGGGATGGTGAGGAAGACGTCGGAAAGCGCGTCGGTGTCCGTGCCGGGGTAGCGGTAGGAGACGTGGTGGAGGGTGAGGGAGGCGTCGGCAAGCTGGGCGGGCTCGGTGGCTTCCGTGAGCTCGGGCTCCAAGTCCAGGTACTCGAAGATGCGGCTGAACAGCGCCATGGACGCCACCCACTGCGCGCCGACGTTGAGCAGGCCGGTAATCGGGCGGAAGATTTGGGTCTGCAGGGTGGAAAAGGCGATGAGCGTGCCAATCGTAATCCCCGGGCGCAGGCCGGCAACGAGATAAATCAGGGCCGGCATAACGCCAAAGATGATTTGGGTCAGCGCCATGCGCCAGCGCCCGGCTAATTGGGACTCGAGCTCCAAGCGGATGAGGGAGCGCGAGGTGGCCGAAAAGCTCGAATAGACCCGATCCTGCGCGCCCAACGTGGTGGCCAGGCGCATGCCGGAAACGGACAGGTTCTCCGAAATGGTCTGTTGGAGTTCCGCCTGGGCTTGGCTGTTTTTCTCCATGAGGCTGCGGCGCAGAACGGCGGCGCGACGCGTGAGCCACACGGCAGGAGGCAACACCAGCAAGGACAGCAGCGACAACGTCGGTGAGAGGGCCACCATCGCCACCAGCGTGGCCACCGTCATGGTGAGGTTGCTGGCCACGGACGTCGCGGTGGTAGTCACCATGCCGCGCATCGCCGCGATGTCATTGGTCAAGCGCGATTGGATTTCACCGCCGCGGTTGTTGGTGAAGAACTGCAGCGATTGGCGCTGCAGGTTGGCAAAGACCTGCGTTCGCAGCTCGTGCATGATGGTGTGTCCCACCCGCGCGGATAAAAAGGACTGGATAACGCCGATTGCCTGAGAGACCACGGTGATGGCGAGCATGCCGCCGACAAGCCACAAAAGCAGCGCGGTGTCGTGGTTCGGAATGGCCTCATCCACGGTGCGGCGCACGAGGAACGGCTGCACCACCGTAAGCCCCGAGGTCGCCACGATGAGCACAAGCACCAGCAGCAGCGTGCCGCGGTGCGGGGCAAACAGGCCGGCCACGCGGCGGAAGGCAACCGGGTGCTGGGCCAGCTGATCGACGTCCGCGGGGTCCTTCACCGCGGTATGCATCGGCCGCGTCATGATTTAACCGCAGGTGACGATAGGCTGCGGGTCATAGACCGTGGTGGTGGTCTCCCGGGAGATCTCCTTGCCGGAGAGGTCCTTGATCACGCGGGTATCGGAGGTGGTGAAGCCGGGCGCGCCAGACGACGGCGAGCAATCCTCGCTCACCGACTTGCGCTGCGGCTCGGTCTTGGCCCAGCGGCCGTTGTTGATGGACTCGACCTCAACTGTCTTCACGCCTTTGAAGCGCACGGTGATGTCGCTGCCGAAGCTGGTTTCGATGCGCACCGGGTGGTTCGAGGTGTTCTTGAACTGCAGGTCAATCGCGCCTTCGTACACGGTAGCCTCTCGGCCGGCCGGGTAGCGGGAAATGTAATAGGAGTGCGGGGTATGCGCCACATCCTCCATGCCGGCGAAGTACGCGGCGTTGTACAAGGTGGTGGCGAACTGGGAGATGCCGCCGCCCACGGCCTTGCCCGCGTGGCCGTCGATGATGATGCCGGATTCCACGTAGCCCTGCGCAGTGCCGCGCGGGCCGGTGTAGCCGTTGAGGGAGAAAGTCTCGCCTGGGTTGACCACGGCACCGTTGACCTGCTGGGCCACCAGCCGGATGTTAGTGCCGGAGGCCCCGGAGAAGCCACCGGTGGAGAACTCCGACACGGTGTCATCGAAGGTGGCCTTCTCCGCCATCTCGGTGGTGAAATCCGCGGGGTCCGGCTTGTAGTCGGCATCCCACTCGCGGTCATCTTCGCTGCTCACGCGGTCTTCGAAACCGTCGAGGGTCTTCTCCCAATCGATGACGGAGCCATCCACTGAGGGCGTGATCTGCTTGTCGTTGCCGCTGAAGGAAATCTTGGCGTTGGTGCCGGGCACCTCGGAGCCTTGCATACGCTCTTGGAAAAGCTCGCGCGCGCGGTCCTTGTCTACCTTGAGGTGCAGCTCACCGTCCTCGGCTGCGATGGAAACGAACTGGGAAATCTCCGGCTTGCGCAGGGTGCCGGCGGTGTTGTTCTCGCCTTTCAGAGTGAGCGGATTATCCAGCGCGCGGGCGGCATCACCGGTGCGCATGGCCTCAATCGCCGCAGCGTTGATCTGTGGTTCCACCACCATGGGCGTGACCTCCACGCCGTCGGGGTCGAGCCAGTGCTTCTCGACGTCCCCCCTCAACACCTCTTTCTCCACCGCCTGGCCGAGTACGGGTTTGGTCTCTTTGAGGGAGCCGTCGACAAGCTCGAGGTTTCCGTCCTCCGGCTCGATCGCAAGCTCTTCGCCTACGCGATCCAGCGCGCCGTCGAGCTGGGCATCATCGACATCGACGGCGACTGGGATTTCCTCGGTAGGTTTGATGAAGCTGTAGAGGCGGGCAAAAGGATTGAGCGAGGCATCCGGGATGCCGTCGACAGCCTTCTGGTAGTTCAGGCTCAGCCCCGAATCCTGCGGGATGAGCTCGGAGGCCTTTTCGTCTGCGCGCACGATGACGGGCCGGGTGGCCACGTCACCGAGTTCACTTTCCAGCTTTTCTACCGCGGCGGTGCGCTCCATGCGGGAGATGTCCACGCCGCCCACTGACGTCGCGCGCGGCACTTTGTGCTGATTAGCCATGACATCCCACGCGTAGGCGACGCCGGCGATGAGCACGAGGCCGACGAGCACGCCGAGGGTGACCTTGAGTCCCCGACGGTTGCGGTCGCGTCGGTATTGGCTGTGTCCGATTGCCTTTTTCACGTGTATGAGATTAACGTCTGCCAGCTAGTTTTTCCTAGTCGGCATCCTGCTGTGCCACTACTTCCACCGCCGCATCAATCACCGCGTCAATGTCGTCATCGGTGGACCACAGCGGCATGTCAGCACCTGCGGCGAGGGCGGCGGCCACGGCTTCCGGCACGCTGAAGTTCTCCGAAATGGAGGCCATTCCTCCCAGGTCATCGGTATAAATGGCGCCTTCGAAGCCAAGTTCTTCGCGGGCTAGCTGGTAGGCGCGCGGGTTAAGGGAAGCAGGTTCTTCACCCAGGCCGGGGACCACGAGGTGGCCCATCATGAGTGCTGCTTCCGGGGCTTGCGGAAGAGCTGTGTGAAAGGGCACGAACTCGTGGCCATGCAGTTCTTCCAGGGGCGGGGTAACGGCCTCACCCAGGTGAGTATCCCCGGAGGCACGCCCATGTCCGGGGAAATGCTTGAACACGGCCTTAACACCTGCTGACTGTAGCCCGCGGGCAAAAGCCGCGCCATAGTCGCCGGCGGTCTCTGGGTCGGTGGAGAAGGCGCGGTCCCCCACCACCTCCAGGCCTCCGCCATCCACATCAAGTACTGGAGCAAAGTCCACCGTCACGCCGTGCGCGCGCAGGCTGTGCCCAATCTCGGTGGCCATTTGCTCCACTTCTTCTGGGGTATGGCCCTCCGCCATGGCCTGCGGCGAAGGATAGTCGCCCAAAATCTCAGAAAAGCGCTGGACGCGGCCGCCCTCGAAATCGATGGACACCTCGAAGTCGCGGCCCACCTCCTCGCGCAGGGCGTTGATTCCCCGCGGACCATCGCTGAGTAGTTCCGGGTCGGCCCAGCTCGGGATGAACAGCCCGCCCACACCTGCGTCCAGCTTCGCGCGCGCATCCTCATAGTTCAGTGCCGGTGGCATGAGCTTCGCTGCCGCACGGGCGCGCACGTCCTCGGGCGCCTCGGCCTCGGTTGTCTCAGCCTCGGTTGTACCGGCCTCGTTGGCCCCGTCCGCAGCGCTTGGGGCGGCGGACGAAGTTGGGGTGGGCGTTGTCGGGACGTCGGAAAGCACAGGCTCCGAACCGCACGCACTGAGGGCGCACGCGGTACTCAACAGGAGGGCGGGCATTGCTTTTCTCATACCCACCAGTGTGCCTGAAGGCGCCGCGCGGGCAACACCCGGTTGTTAGGATGGTCACATGAGCAACGGAGAGACCCTGCTAATCGCCTACGACGGCTCCGACCGCGCCGACCGCGCCCTCGAATACGCCGCGAACCTGCTGCGCCCAACCGACGTCGAAATTCTCACCGCGTGGGAAACCTCCGCGCGCCAGGCCGCACGTGCGGTCAGCCGCACTGGCCTGCACCAGTCCACGATCTCGCCGGACAGCGTGGAGGAGGACCCTGCTTATGAGGAAGCCGTGGCGATTTGCCGCCGGGGAATCGCCAAGGCGGAATCCCTGGGCCTGCGCGGACATGCCCACCTGGTGGAGTCGGTGACGTCGATTCAGAGCGCGATTGTCGACGCCGCCCAGGAACTCAACGTCGACGTCATCGTCACCGGCACCCGCGCGCTGACCGGCTTCCGCTCACTGTGGACGAACTCGACGGCAGAGTACATCGTGCGCAATGCGGGCCTGCCAGTCTTTATCGTGCCGCCGGAGAACGACGACGAGGACGAGGACTGCTAGAATCTGGCGCCATGGCATTCGATAGCGACTCCCTCAACAAGCGCACCCTGGGCCCCGCCCTGGGCAGTGCTGTTGTTGGCGTGGCGTTGGGAGTCGTGACCATCCTGGGTATTGCCCAGTTCTCGCAGGCAGACGCCGTGCCGAGCGATAATTCTGTCAAGGCCTCCGACGCCGTGATGGGCGGGCCGGAGTACGGCTCGCGCGAGTAAACGTGCGCGCACGCAGCGGGGGGCTTTTCTTTCTAGCCCTCGTGGTCTTGGTGCAGCCATGGGGGCTCACCGCCGCCGATACCAAACATGATCTGGTGGCCAACCCCGCGGGCTTTCTAGCTGGTGCGCTGCATGCTTATACCGATACTTTCACGCTGGGCCAGCTGCAGAACCAGGCATATGGCTTCCTCTTCCCGCAGGGCTTGTTCTTCCTTCTGGCGGACCCGCTGCCGGATTGGATAGCGCAGCGCGCCTGGTGGTTCCTGGTCTTGTCCGTGGGCTTTCTGGGTTTCTTCCGCCTCGTCCGCACGGTGCTTCCCGCTGCGCCGGGTTATGCCGCGCTTATGGGCGGGTTGCTCTTTGCGCTCTCGCCGCGCACGCTGACGACTTTAGGCGCGATTTCCTCGGAGACCTGGCCGGTCATGCTGGCCCCCTGGGTACTGCTGCCCTTCCTGCGGCTGGGCCGGCTTTGCTGGCGGGACGCCGCACCCTCGGTGGTGGCGGTGGCGTGCATGGGCGCGGTCAACGCCACGGCCACACTCGCCGCTTGCCTTCCGGCGGGCTTGATCTTGCTGTGGCGGCGCGCGGGCAAAACCGGTCTTGCCTGGCTGGCCGGCTGCGCCGCGGTGTCCGCATGGTGGATTATCCCGCTGTTCATCCTGGGCCGCTATGCCCCGCCCTTTACCGAGTTCATCGAGTCCGCCGGGGTGACCACGCGCTGGCTTAACCTGGCGGAAATCCTGCGCGGCACCACCAGTTGGGCGCCCTTTGTGGATACCGAGCGCATCGCCGGTAATGAGCTGGCCACCGAGCCGGTCTTCGTGCTGTTCACGGCCGGTGTGGCCGCCCTGGGTCTTGTGGGGTTGTCCCGCCTGCCGCGCGTGTGGAGTTTCATGCTGCTGGTGGGCGTGGCCGTGCTCGGCACGCATGCCGCATGGTATCTCGATGCGCTCGATGGCCCGCTGGCCGCGCTGCGCAACGTGCACAAGTTCGACCCGCTGGTGCGCATCCCGCTGGTGCTGGGAGTGGCCGCGATTGCCGCCCGCGTGAGGTTGCCGCGGACGTTGTCCCTGGGGCGTCGTCAAGCAGCGGGCCTTCTGGTGTGCCTCGTGGTGATGGGGGCGACCGCCCCGGCGTGGGCAGGCCGGCTGTTGCCCAAGGGGGCGTACGAGGAGGTCCCGGCCTATTGGCACGAGGCCGCCTCTTTCATGAACAGCCTAGATACGCGCGTGCTCATCTACCCGCCGGCCTCCTTTGCCCGGCAGGACTGGGGCTGGACGCGAGATGAACCGGCGCAGCCGCTTCTCGACGTCCCCTGGGCCGTCCGCGACGCCATCCCCCTCATCCCGCCCGAAGCCATCCGTGGCTTGGACGGGGCGATGGCACAGATTTCCCGCGACCCCGCGTCCGCGCCTTTAGTGTTGCAGCGCCTCGGCATCGGCGCCGTCGCCGTGCGCCACGACCTCATCTCTGGTTCTTCGGTGCACATTCCGGGCGAGGTCCACACCTTCGGGGAGGTCGACGTCGTGGTTTTCGACCCCGACCTCTCCATGAACCTGGCACCTGCGGATCCGCCGCGCGTGGCGGGCGGCGGGGAATCGCTGGCACTCCTTTCCGGCCCCCACGAGCTCGTCTCTGCTAACGCGGACATCGTCACCGATACGCCCACCTTGCGTGACCGCAACTACGGAACGCTTTCCGGACCGGTTTCCGCGCCGCTGGCCCCTGATGACCCCACCTCCGTGCGCAATCGCCTGCGCGACTATCCCTCCGCCGGCCCGCTGACCCAGGTGGTAGAACACGATGGCCGCGTCACCGCGTCGTCATCTGCCGCGGATGCTTCTGCCTTCGGCGGGGCGAACCCGGCGCGTTCTCTTACCGCGGCCGTCGACGGCGAGAACTCCACCGCTTGGTGGCCAGCGCCTGGCGATTCCGGCTGGCTGGAGCTGCACTCCGATTCCACGTGGACCTCGCCGAAGCTGCGGCTGATGACCACCGGCACGACTGAGGTGACCATCCACAACGGCGCTTCCAAGGTGACTGTCACCATGGAGGCCTTCCGCGCCCGCGATATTCGCGTGCCCGGCGCGCATGCCTCCACTATCCGCATCGAGCCGCAACGCCGCACCGGAATTGCCGAGGCCTCCATCGTGGATCAACCCTCCCCGCGCCGCCTCGTCACCGTGCCCGATACTTCACCGGATGCCGAGCAGTTCCTCTTCCAGCAGGACAACGAACGCATCCTCATCCGCTCCTTTACTTCCCCGCGCGATATGACCGTGCGTGTGTTGGGTGAGAAGCCCGTGCTTATCGACGGCTCCCCCCACTCCCCCGGCTCCACCTTCGACCTGTCCGCCGGACAACACCTCGTGCGCACCACCGGCGATTGGGCGGCCCTGACAAATACCGCGTCCTCCTTGCCCGCGCCCCTGTCTGCCTCGTCTCCTGACCTATCCGGTTCCGCCGCCGACTCGGCCGCCGCATCCGGCGCGGACCACGGCTATGCCCCGCTCGCTGCTGGTTCCCCCATCGAGCCCGCCGACCACGACCGCCTCCTTGTCACCGGCCGCGCCTTCAACGAGGGCCTGCGCGGCGAGCTCCGCTCCCCCAGCTCAGCCCCGGGCTCGGCACAAGATTCCGCGCCAGCCTCCAGCTCGGAACCTCTAGCCCTCAAGCCGCGCTCCATCGATGCCGACACTCAGGCCTTCCTCATCCCTGCTGGCGCTAGCGGCATCTTCCACATGACTTTTGTTGCTGACTGCGCCTACCGCGTGGGCCTCGGCTTCGGCGGCGCGCTCGCCGCGCTGACTACCGCGCTGTGCCTGCTCGTCATGGCCCGCGGCCTCCGTTCCCAAGCCACTGCCCCTGCCTCATCCGCGACAAACGCAGCACACGATTCAGCCGCAACCGGCCCAGTCGCCGATGCTGCCCTCCTGGCAACCTCCGCGGCTTCCGAAACGGCCTCGCCCGCCCGTGTTGCCCACTCGTCTCTCTCGGCGCGTGTCCTTCTGGCACTACTCGTCGCGGCAACGATGGCGCTCGTCGCGGGTATGCCCGGTGTGGCCGCCGCTGCCGCGGCGTGGGCCATCACGCGCTGGACCACGCTGCGCTCCGACTACTTGGCGGGCGCGCTCACCTTGGCCGCGGGCGCGATGCTCGCCCGCGCACCCTGGCCCTCGGAGGGCTACGCCGGTGACTCGCTGCTGGTCCAGCTGCTCTGCGTCGCGGCTATCACGTGTGCTTGCCTCCCACCCCGCCGCGCCTCTTAGGGACGCAGCCGCGCTGTACATAGCTGTCCGCCCCTGCTGCTTCCTTTGGGGCCGCTGGTTTCGACGCGGACCCGCTACGCATGGTGCTCCGAGCAAAGCGCCTCTCAAAGGGCTCCCCACAGAAGGCATCCCACAGACGGCATCTTCAGCGCTAAAAACGCCATCTAGAAGGGGCAAATGGCGTTTTTAGGAGCAAAGACGCCTTTTGACTGATGCCTTGTACAAGATGCCTTTTGTCAGATGCCTGCTGCGAACTCGGAGGCGAGGCCAAGAAGGCTAGTTAGGAAGCAAAATCAGTCGAGCCAGCGGCGCTGGCAAGGGATGCGGACCCCACGGTGGCGGAATGGGAAGCGGAGCCGGCAGAGCTATCTGCCTGGCGGGGCAGGGAGCGCGGGACGGCGATGCGGCCGCGGGCAAGGGAGCGGATGAGGTCGCGGCCGGGGACCTCGACAAACGCGTAGGTCGCAGCAGACAGCACGCAACTGACCACCACTGTAAAGACCAGCACCACCGCGAAATCCCAGGCAGAACCGGAGAAGGCCGACACGCCTAAAAGCGGAAAAGCGATGGCCAGCACCGCCACGTGCCACATGAAAACCCCATACGACCAGCGGCCCAGTGCGCGCATCCACTCGGAGGAAAGCCAGCTCTCACGGGGCGCCAGCGCCACCGGCACCACGATGCAGGCCCCGCACACTGCGCCCACCGCGATGCGGCGCGCGAACTCGCCAGGCTCCGGGTGGACCAAGCCCTGCGGCCCGAACCACTCGCGGCTAGCCAGCCACACACACCCCGCGGCCACCGCCCAGCAGACGGCACGCACAATACGTCCAGCGCGTACGCGCACACCGGCCGATTCAGCCTCCGCAGCCAGCATTCCCACCGCGAACCACGAGAAATACGCCGGTGGCCAAATCTGCGTATTGACATCGCCAGATTCATATCCGGCCACAAACGGCAGGAAACCCCAGAACAGACTCAGCACGCCAACACCAGCAATAAGCACCACCCGCGGGCGTGCCGAGAGCTTATCCAACATCCACACCAACAGAGGCAACACCGCGTAGAAGGCGAACTCCACGCTCAACGACCACAATTGCGTCAGCCCAGGCACCAGCCCATCGGCGATATACAGCTGCGTGCCGGTCAGGTTGGTGAGGAGTTGAGGGAGGGTTAAGGGGGAGGCGTCGGGAAGCAAGGCGAGTACCGCCACCACGCACACCAGATACAGAGGCGCCAAGCGCGCCACACGGGAGAGCGCATACTGCCGTGCCGTATGCGCGTGCCGCCGGCGCCACAGCAAGAACCCACTGAGCACGAAGAAGACCGCCACGCCGTAGTCCAAGCGCTCGGCCCAGGCCCAGCCGGTAGCCGTCTGGAAGGACACGTGCGTGACCACGACCGCCAATGCGGCCAGCGCACGCACGCCTTCGAGCTCAGGGAGAAAGCGCATGGCCCACTACGATACTATTTTTGCAGTACATCCCTCGACCGATCGGAGCTGACGTGTTCCTTCGCTCGCGCCTAGCGCAGGTGACGATTGCCGCCGCGGTCTTCCTCATCCTCGGGTCCATCCTGCCGCCGCTGTACAACAACCAGTCGAGGCCCCTAGCCACGGACCTGACCTTCGAAGTCCGCGCGGAACAAGACGGCGCCGCGTTGACCCGGCACACCGCAACCACACCTGTGGACAAGGATGCGGTGGCACGCACACAGTCCACCATGGACCTCACCGTCGATGGCGAGACCGTCGTGCACATCACCGAGGATTCCCTGCTTAACCGCGAATCCACCTATCCGGTCGCCGGCCCCAACACGACGCAGCACATCGAGATCCCGGCTTTTGACCTGCAGGTGGACAACGAGATCGAGCGCGATGGCATGAGCTACTTCTTCCCCGCCGGCGCGGAGCAGCGGTCCTATCCCTTTTTCGATCCCCTGACGCAAAGCGCTAAGCCCATCGATTTCCTTCGCGATGAAAAGCTCGACGGCATCCCCACCTACGTCTTCCACCAGGACGTCGCGCCGGTCTCACTTCTCCAGGTCTTTGGTTTTGATGCCCACCGCGCCGGCCCCGCGGGCGATTTCTACTCGCCGGAGTCCCTGGAGCGCTACCACCTGAAGCCGGCTTCGCACGTCATCCTTGAGCCCTTCTACGCGGTGAGCCGCACGGTGTGGGTGGAGCCCACCACGGGCACCATCGTGAAGGAGGAGCAGCACCCCCGCATCTTCTGGGCAACCGACGCCACCCAGGCCCAGGCTATGGTCGACGCCGATGACACTAAGGAGCGTGCGCTTCTCGACGTCCCCCTCACCTGGTCCCCTGACACCCTCACCGAGCACCTCGACTCGGTGCGCCGGGTGATCGACACGGTGAAGGTCTTGGGTATCGTCGGCTGGCTGGGCAAGGCCATCGGCGTGGTGTTGTTGGCGGTAGCGGCCGCGATGTTCATGCGTGGCCGTAGCCAGAACGCTTAAGGGCGTCTGCCGTGTCCTCCTCGCAGCGATCTGCTCTTGCGACCTCCAGTTCTCGGGCAGTGAAGTGGGCCCTTGGGCTCTGGGGTGGAGTGCTTGTGCTTGCGGTGTGCTGGCCGTTTCTGCTGCCGGGTGAATTCGTGTGGCGCGATATGGTCCTGCTTGACCGGCCAGCTTTGAGCGCCTCTGCCTTCGGTGCCGGCGACCTGCCTGCGCGCAATGCCCCGCAAGATGGCGTGCTCGCTCTTTTCGGCGGTGCGTGGCTGGCTCGAGTTTTCATCCTTGCTGCCGCGAGTGCCTCGGCGTGGGTAGCGTGCCGGTGGGCACGCACGTCTGGCCCGTGGGCCGCATCCGCGGCGATGGCGTGTGCCGTGGCCAACCCCTTCGTCATTGAGCGCCTCCTGCAGGGCCAATGGTCCCTGGTGGTGGCTGCATGGTTAGCACCCGTGATCGCGTGGGGCTGTCTGCAAGGTCGCCCCCGTCTAGCGTGGCTGGCGCTGTGGGCTGCGTCCTTGACGCCCACCGGCGGGCTCTTCGGGGGACTCATCGCGGTTGTCTGTGAGCGCGAAGGGCGAAGAAGGTGGCTCTTTGCGGGCGGCTCGGTGTTGTTGTGGCTGCCGTGGTTGGTTCCAAGCCTCGTGGCTGGACATCCAGCCGCCTTTGGGGACCCCGCCGCCCAGGCCGCGGCCTTCGCCCCGCGCGCAGAAGCCTACGTGGGCACGGTCGGCTCGCTTCTCGGTTTCGGCGGCATCTGGAATGCCGCCGCCGTGCCGGCTTCCCGTGAGAACGGCTTCGCCGTGGCGGGACTAGCGGTCGTCGTCCTCGCCGTCTTGGGCGCCACTCGCCTTCCTCGGCGCGAGCTGCGCCCCCTTGCGGCCCTGGCAGTACTTGGCATGGGCCTGGCCATCCTCGGCGCGCTGGCGCCTGGGGTCACTGCCTTCGCCATCGAGCACATCCCCGGTGCGGGTTTGCTGCGCGATTCCTCCAAGCTCACTCTTCTGGCTTTGCCGCTGGCCGTCGCGGGAATCGGGGCCCTGCGCCACCTACCGGCCGCGCTCGCACTATGCGCCTGCCTGATCCAAGCCCCTGATGCCCCGCGGGAGCTCGTCGTGTTGAAGCCGCGCGAAACGGGCATCGACCGCCAGCTCGTCGAGGAACTCGACGGGCGGCTCACCTTCTTCGCCGACCGCCCCGCCATGGTGCCGCTCGACGACGGCATTGCCCTCGACCCCTACTCCAAGGCGGCGAACAAGCTCGACTCCGGCAAGCTCACCGTCGACGGCGTGACCGTGGATGAGCCATCTCCGCGCTACCTGGCGGCCGCCGAAGCCTGGACCACGCGCGACCTCGCCCGGTTGGAGGAACTCGGCGTGGGCGCAGTAGTCGAGGACGGCCGCATCGTTGCCACCACGAACGCACAACCGGCACCCGTACCGTGGGGGCTTAGCGTCGCATGGTGCGCACTTCCGCTTCTAGCAACTCTTCGAAACGCGCGCCGGTTTTCTCCCACGAAAAAGTAGCCGCCAATTCGCGGGCAGCCTGGCCGAGACGGGTGCGGAGAAGGGGGTCGTCGACAAGCATGCGCACCGCTGAGGCGAACTCTTCCTCACGCTGCACCAGCACACCAGTCTCACCGTCGATAACGCTGTCTTGCAGGCCAAACGCGTACCCTACCGTGGGAACCCCATGTTGGGCTGCCTCCATGACTGCCAGTCCCCAGCCCTCTTTGCGAGACGGCATGAGGTGGACGTCGGCACGCGCGAGCAACGCATGTTTATAGTCCTCGGTGACCTGACCGCGGAAGCGCACGCGGTCCTCCACCCCGTGGGCCCGGGCGTACTCGCGCAGTTGGGATTCCCACCAGCCGGAACCGATGACGTCGAGAAGCGCGCCCGGAATCCTAGCCACGGTGTCCATGGCGTGCTCAATCTGCTTGTGCGGCACGAGGCGCGACAGCGTCACCAGGTGGATCTCAGCCTCGCGCTCCAGGGTAGGCACGTGCTCCGGCAGAGGGTCAAGGCCGTTCTCAATGATGCGCGCACCGTGGATCCCTAGCTTCTCCAGGTCGCGCTTCGAGGCCTCCGAGACCGTCACCCACGTGTTCTCACGGTAGAGCCTTGGCACCACGCGGGATTCCAGGAACCAGCCCAGCCGCGCCAGGACAGGGCCGGCCACCGGCCACTGCTCGCGGTGACAGTGGTGCGTCAGGATCACCACGGGCGCACGAGTAGCCAGGCGCGCGAAAAAGGGGATGCCGTTGTGGGTATCCACCACGACATCAAAGCCGCGCATACCGGGCGCGCCGAACAACATCGCCAACAACGCGCGCGGGTAGACGCTGAACTTGGCGCCGGCGCGCGAATACAGCACACCGTTGCGGCGCTCGCGCTTCGCGGCGTTCATGTGGCGCGCAGTACGAAAGACCACCTCGTGGCCTTGGGCAGCGAGGTACTCGCCGACGCGCTCGAGGTAGCGCTCCGAGCCACCGCCTTGCGGGTGGGTGGAATCGCGCCAACAGAGTAGAAGGATTTTCATGTCGAGGAACTAGCCTAGTGGGTTATGAAACGCACCCGTAGCTTGGCCACCCTGCGCCGCTCTTGGCGGCTGCTGCGCTCTTTCCGCTTCGAGCAGACAGCGCCCGCCATCTTTTATGGTGGTTTGGCTGAGGACACCGCCGCGCTTATCGACGCCCTCTGCCACGACCTCTCCCTCCCCCTCACCGGCGCGCGCGTGCTCGACGTCGGGGGCGGGCCCGGCTATTTCGCTTCCGCCTTTGCCCAGCGCGGGGCCAGCTATGTGGGGCTGGAGCCCGACGTGGGCGAGATGGCCGCCGCTGGCATCGAAGTGGCCCAAGCCATACGCGGCGATGGCACGCGCCTGCCCTTTGCAGATGACACCTTCGACATCACGTATTCCTCCAACGTAGCCGAGCACATCCCGAACCCGTGGGACATGGGCGAGGAGATGCTGCGCGTGACCAAGCCCGGCGGGCTGGTGATCCTCAGCTACACAGTGTGGCTGGGGCCTTTCGGCGGGCACGAGACCGGCCTGTGGGAGCACTACGTGGGAGGCGAGTTCGCCCGCGACCGCTATACCCGCCGCCATGGCCACCCGCCGAAGAACGTCTTCGGCACCTCACTCTTCGCGCTCTCCGCTCGTGAGGGCTTGGACTGGGCGCGGGGCGTGACGTCGCAAGGCTCGCAGCTCGTCGCCGCCTTCCCGCGGTACCACCCGTGGTGGGCATGGTGGGTGACCAAAGTACCGGTTGTGCGCGAGTTCCTCACCTCCAACCTGGCCCTCGTCTTGCGCGCTTAACCCCCGTAAAACGCCGAATGCTCCCCCGCAGGGGAGCATTCTTAACAGTAAAGGTTAGGAGGCAGCCTCAACGCGCTCCTTGAGCGCCTTGAACTGGTCCCACACCTCAGACGGCACGCGGGAACCCAAGAAGTGCAGGTATTCCTTGTTATCTTCCATGTCGCCAGCCCAATCGGCCGGGTTCACGGCAAGGGCCTCGCGGACGTCTTCGATGTCGAAGTCTAG
The DNA here is from genome assembly GCF_001812805.1 of Corynebacterium sp. HMSC078H07. GTDB lineage: Bacteria > Actinomycetota > Actinomycetes > Mycobacteriales > Mycobacteriaceae > Corynebacterium. The sequence goes on from NZ_KV810517.1 coordinate 77,292, forward strand.
ACCGGTGAGGTCGATATCCTCCGGGCGGGCGGTGTGGCCCACGACGGTCTCGACGGCGTCGACGTTGCCCTCGATGCGGTCCACGATCCACTTGAGAACGCGGGAGTTCTCGCCGAAGCCCGGCCACAGGAAGCGGCGGTCCTCGCCACGGCGGAACCAGTTGACCAGGAAGATCTCCGGCATGCGGTCGCCGCCGTTTTCACCCATGTCGATCCAGTGCTGTAGGTAGTCACCAGCGTTGTACCCCATGAACGGCAGCATGGCCATCGGGTCATGGCGCAGAGCACCGACCTTGCCCTCAGCGGCAGCGGTCTGGCCAGAGGACAGCAGGGCACCAATCATGGTGCCGTGGTTCCAGTCGAAGGCCTGGGTCACCAGCGGAACGGTATCCGCGCGGCGGCCGCCGAAGAGGATGGCGTCAATCTTGACGCCCTTCCAGTCATCAAACTCCGGCGCGGCGGACGGGCACTGCGTAATCGGCACGCAGTAGCGGGAGTTCGGGTGCGCAGCCTTGGTGGTGGAATCCGGGGTCCAATCGTTGCCATGCCAGTCAATGAGGTGCTCCGGGGCCTCGCCCATTTCCTCCCACCAGACATCGCCGTCGTCGGTCAGCGCGACGTTGGTGAACAGGGTGTTGCCCGGCTCCATCGTCTTCATGGCAATCGGGTTGGAGTCGTAGTTGGTGCCCGGTGCCACACCGAAGAAGCCGTTCTCCGGGTTCACGGCGTACAGGCCATCCTCGCGCAGCTTCATCCAGGCGATGTCATCGCCCACAACCTCAGCCTTCCAGCCCGGGATGGTCGGGGTGATCATGGCCAGGTTGGTCTTACCGCAAGCAGACGGGAAGGCGGCTGCGATGTGGTAGTTCTTGCCCTCCGGGTTGGTGAGCTTGAGGATGAGCATGTGCTCTGCCATCCAGCCCTCTTCCTTCGCCATGACGGAAGCGATACGCAGCGCGTAGCACTTCTTGGCCAGGATGGCATTTCCGCCGTAGCCGGAACCGTAGGACCAAATCTCCTTGGTCGCCGGGAACTGCGTGATGTATTTCTTCTCGTTGCACGGCCACGCGACGTCCTCCTGGCCCGGCTCCAGCGGGGCACCGACGGAGTGCAGAGCGTGGACAAAGTCGCCATTCTCACCAATCTTGTCCAGAGCCTGCTGGCCCATGCGGGTCATGATGCGCATGGACAGCACAACATAAGCGGAGTCAGTAAGCTGCACGCCGAGTTTGGGGTCCGGGTCACTGATGGGGCCCATGCAGAACGGCACGACATACATGGTGCGGCCCTTCATGGAACCTCGGAAGGCCTCGGTCATTTCTTCCTTCATGGCTGCCGGCGGGGCCCAGTTATTGGTCGGGCCTGCGTCCTCGGCAGTCTCGGTGCAGATGAAGGTGCGGGACTCGACACGGGCGACATCCGACGGGTTCGAGCGAGCCAGGTAGGAGTTCGGGCGCTTCTCTTCGTTGAGCTTGATGAGGGTACCCTTCTCCACGAGCTCGGCAGCGAGGCGATCGGCCTCCTCCTGGGAGCCGTCAACGAACACGACCTCTTCCGGCTGGAAGAGCTCGACGCTCTCACTGATCCACGAAATGAGCTTCTCATTCTTCGTGGGCAAGTCACCTACAAGGCCTGGAATAGTTGCGGTCATTTCATATTCTCCTGTGTTCGGTGGGCCAGGGCACTTCTTAGCGTCGGTGGGGATTTTCTCCACCATCGACGTCTCGCCTTCCAGAGTACGGACGCTGGTGATACCAAGATGTGTAATAAGGGCCACCCTGGTTATATCCACCCAGCTCACGCCGACTATCCCAAGGGTATAGGACTGTGAAATACAGCACGGCAGGGAGAAACTCACCCCTGCACGGGGGTGAAAAATCCTCTATCGGCACGTACCGTACGGCCGTACTCTTACCCCCGACTCGCCCGATCGGGCATCACCCGGGCGTCCCGCACGGCGCGGCACGTTGCCTCAAACCCCTGCTTAAGGGAAAGATATAAGCCGATGAATAGCGCAGACTCTTCCCAGAACCCCGCCGCCGAGATGCCCCATGGCCGCGGTCTCCAGACGGACTTCAATGCAGAGTTCAACAACGATCTGGACTACCCACGCCTTGGCAACGTCACCTTCCGCCGCGGCACCCTGACTGACAACCAGAACGCCCTCTTCGAGGAACACTGGCCCAAGCTGGGGCAGATGCTTGCCGACGTCCCCCTCGACATCCCCTCTTGGTTCGGCCGCGAGGGTGCGAAGACCATCGTGGAGATCGGCTCCGGAACCGGTACCTCAACCGCAGCGATGGCGCCACTGGAGCAGGACACCAACATCATCGCAGTGGAACTTTACAAGCCGGGCCTGGCCAAGCTGCTGGGCTCCATCGTGCGCAATAATATTGAGAACATCCGCATGGTGCGCGGCGATGGCATCGAGGTGCTTATGCGCATGTTCGCGCCCGAGTCCTTGGATGGCATCCGCATCTTCTTCCCGGACCCGTGGCCCAAGGCCCGCCACCACAAGCGCCGCATTATCCAGTCCGGCACGCTCAACCTCTTTGCCTCCCGCCTGAAACCCGGCGGCGTGCTCCACGTGGCCACCGACCATGCCGGCTACGCCGAGTGGATTAACGAGCTCGTTGAGGTCGAGCCCTCCCTGGATTACAAGGGCTGGCCCTGGCCGGAATGCCCCATCCTCACCGACCGCCAGGTCATCACCAAGTTCGAGGGCAAAGGCCTAGATAAGGAACACGTCATCACCGAGTACCTGTGGGAGAAAAAGTAATGGCCGGCACCTATCTTCTGGTGTGGGATGCACCCAACATGGACATGGGGCTCGGCGCCATCCTCGGCGGGCGACCCACCTCCGCACACCGCCCGCGTTTTGATGCGATTGGCCGCTGGCTGGTGGAGCTGGCCTTCGACAACGACGCCACTCCCGAAGCCGCCGTCTTCACCAACGTCACTCCCGGCGGCGCCGACGTCATCCGCCCATGGGTGGAAGCCATCCGCAATGTTGGATTTGCCGTCTTTGCCAAGCCAAAGCTGCACGAGGACGATGACGTCGACCCCGACATGGTCGAATACATCAAGGCCAACCGCGAGAACCTCTCCGGTGTCATCGTCGCCTCAGCCGACGGCCAGAACTTCCAGCACCTGCTGGAACAGCTCTCTGCTTCCGGCCTGCCCACCTGCGTCCTCGGCTTCCACGAGCACGCCTCCTGGGCTGTGACCCATCCGGAGATTGAGTTCGTCGACCTCGAAGACATCGAGGGTGTCTTCCGCGAACCGCTGCCACGCGTTAACCTGGATAATCTGCCTCCAGGCGGCGCCTGGCTGCAGCCTTTCCGCCCGCTGTCCGCGCTGCTTCCGGACCGCGCGCCCGAGCACAGTTAGGAGCCGCATGTTTTATTCTTGGGGCCGCTTCTCCTACGCCCACCGCAAGGTCATCCCGCTTATCATCGTCGGGCTCATCCTCGGCCTCTTCTTCGGCTTCGGCACCCGCCTGGGTGACCGGATGAGTCAGGAGGGCTGGGAGGACCCGGGGGCGGCGTCGACAAGCGCTGCACAGATCGAACTGGAGACCTTCGGCCGGGACAATTCCGGCGACGTCATCCTGCTTTTCGACGACCCCGAAACCCACGCCGCCGAGGCCAAATCCTTTCTGGATGACCTCAAGGCTCAGCATCCGGAACAGATCGACTCCGTCACCAGCTACTTTGATAAGCGCAACCCGAACCTCATCACGCAGGACCACTCCACGGCATTCGCCGCCATCGGGCTCAAAGGCGACGGCGAGCAGACCCTCAAGGACTTCCGCGCCATTGAGGAGTCGCTGCACTCCAGCGACTTGCCGGTCCAGGTAGCGGGCGCCACCGCCGTGGCCGATGCGCTCGACGAGGGCATGGCCGAGGACATCTCCCGCGCGGAGAAGGCCGCCCTGCCGCTCGTGGGCCTGCTGCTGCTCATCGTCTTCGGTTCCGTCGTCGCGGCTTTCATGCCGCTCGTCGTGGGTGGCCTGTCCATCCTGGGCTCTCTGGGCATCCTCTCCATCTTGGCTGGCTTCCAGCAGGTCAACGTGTTCGCACAAGCCGTGGTCACGCTGCTGGGCTTGGGTCTGGCCATCGACTACGGCCTGTTCATGGTGTCGCGCTTCCGCGAGGAGCTGGACAAGGGCCGCGATACCAAGGAGGCCGTGGCGATCACCACCGCTACTGCGGGTCAGACCGTGGTTTTCTCCGCCGCCATGGTGGCCGTGTCCCTCTCCGGGCTCTTCCTTTTCCCGCAGGCCTTCCTCAAGTCCGTGGCCTATGGCTCCATCTCCGCGGTGGGCCTGGCCGCGCTGCTGTCGGTCATGGTGCTGCCGTCCCTGTTCGGCATGCTGGGCCACAACATCGATAAGTGGACCGTGCGCAAGACCTCGCGCCGCGGGCGCCGCATTGAGGACACGTGGTGGTACAAGCTGCCGCGCTGGGCCATGCGCCGCGCAGGTCTCATGACCGCCGCCATTTGCGCCCTGCTCATCGCGCTCACCCTGCCGGTGCTGGGCGTGAAATTTGGAGGCATCAACGAAACCTACCTGCCGCCGGATAACGATGTGCGCGTGGCCCAGGACCAGTTCAACAAGGACTTCCCCTCCTTCCGCACCGAACCGGTCAAGCTCGTGGTGAAGAATGCCACGAATGAGCAGCTTGTGGACGTCGTCATGCAGGCCCGCTCCATCCAGGGCCTTACCGAGCCGATGGGCCCGAAGACCGCGACTGTCGACGGCACCACCGTCCTCGGCGCCGGCATCCAAGACCGCGAGGACTACGCACGCATCGTCCACGAACTCGAGGACATCGAGGCGCCGGAGGGCGTGGAGCTCTACGTCGGCGGCACCCCGGCCATGGAGGTCGAGTCCCTCGACGCGCTCTTTGAGACCCTCCCCTGGATGGCCCTCTACGTGGTGCTGGCCACCTTCCTCCTCATGGCGCTGGTCTTCGGCAGCTTCATCCTGCCGCTCAAGGCCATCATCATGACGCTGCTTTCCCTGGGTGCCACGCTGGGCATTCTGACGCTCATGTTCGTCGATGGCCTCGGCTCCGGCCTGCTCAACTTCACCGCCGGTCCGCTCATGAGCCCGATTCTGGTGCTCATCATCGCCATCGTCTTTGGTCTCTCCACGGACTATGAGGTCTTCTTGGTCTCGCGCATGGTGGAAGCCCGCCGCCGCGGTGCGTCCACCGATGAGGCCATCGCTGCGGGCACCGCGCACACGGGTGGCATCATCACGGCAGCTGCGCTCATCATGATTGTCGTGGCGGGAGCCTTTGGCTTCTCCGACATCGTCATGATGAAGTACATCGCCTTCGGCATGATTTTCGCCCTGCTTATCGACGCCACCATCGTCCGCATGCTCCTCGTCCCCGCCGTCATGCACCTGCTTCGCGAAGACAACTGGTGGGCCCCGCGCTTCCTTACCCGCCTGACCCATCGCCTCGGCGGCGACAACGCTCCAGCTGCCAATCCGGCAGAACAGGTCGAGGAGGCGTCGGCAAGCGATGCTCCTGTACGTGGTGACCGCAGCGCCGACACGGATGAGGAGCTCATCCCCTTCACCGAACTGATGCAGCGCCTCAACTCGACGGATAGACGATGAACAAGAAGTGGCTCACCTGGATAATCTCCCTGGTTATCCTGGCCGCGCTGGCGTGGTTCTTTCGTGACCAGCTCGACTTCATCACCGAAGGCCTGCGCCGCCTGCGCCACGCCGAGCCGCTGCCGGTGGTGCTCGTCGTGGTGTTTGCGCTGCTCTCCATCGCGGGCATGGCCGAGGTGATGAAGCGGCTCATCGGCGCCGGCGGCGTCAAGGTGCCGCTGCGCGAAACCTACGCCATCACGCTGGCCTCCAACGCGTGGTCCACGACGCTGCCCGCGGGCCCTGCCTTTTCGGCCTTGCTCACCTTCCAGGTGCAGCGCCGCTGGGGCGCGTCGGTGGCGCTGTGCAGTTATTTCCTGTTTTTGTCCTCGATCATTAGCTCGATGTTCCTCGCGCTCATTGGGCTCGGTGGGGTATTTTTCCTCAACGCCGATATGGCTTTGGGTTCGCTGATCACGACTATCGTCCTGATGCTCGCGGCACTCGGCGGGATCTTCTGGCTAACCTCGCACCCAGTGACCCTCGAGCGCTGGCTGCGCAAACTGCGCCCCGGGTCGGCGCGAGATCGGGCCATTGAGGAGATCCGCAACCTCGGCGAGGTCCACCTCTCACGAGGACCTTTCGCCATCGTGGCGGGGGCGTCGCTGGTGCACCGACTGGCTGATATGGGTGCACTGTGGGCATCCGTGTGGGCAATGACCGGGGAGATCCCCTGGCTGCGTGCGGGTGCTGATGACACCACCATCGCTGGCGTAGCCTTAGCCTTCCTCGCCGCGAAGCTGGCCGGTTCCGCGCAGGTCACGCCGGGCGGTGTGGGCACGGTTGAGGCCGCCCTCATCACCCCGCTGGTGGCCACGGGCCTGACCGTGGTGCACGCCACCTCCGCGGCCATCATCTACCGGCTTATTTCTTTTGCGCTCATCACTATCATTGGATGGGTCATCTATTTCGCCCACTACGCCCGCGATGGCTTCTCTTACGCGGCGTTGAACCGGAAGGAATCCTAAATGCGCGTTGCCCCGCTTATCGACGTCCTCGCTCTCGCCCTCTTCGCCATCCTCGCCCGCCTAGCGCACGGTGGATTGAGTTTCAGCTCGTGGGTCGATGCCTTCTGGCCGTGGACTGTGGGCGCGCTCGTGGGCTGGGTCATCATCATGGCCGCGAAGTTGGGCGGCCTGTGGAAGCAGGGCGCTGTGGTGTGGGTTAGCGCCATTGTTGGCGGCATGGCCCTGTGGATGCTGGTCAACGGGCGCCTGCCGCACTGGTCCTTCCTCATCGTGGCCACGGTCATGTCCGCGCTGCTGCTCTTCGGCTGGCGCGGCATCGCGGCCTTTGCATCCCGCTCCCGCGCTTAGTATCCGGCTTCGCCATTTCCTCTAGCCTGTTTTCTTCCCTTCACAAGACGCGCTCACGTGTTAGGGAGGCACCCGCCAGCCAGGCTTGCCACGCTTACAACCAACCATAGTCACCCCCTTTGAGCTGGGAGTTTGCCGTTCCAGTTGCGGGGTAGGTGGAGCGGGTTTAAGGTGTGAGGCATGAAGTTGGGGGACTTACTCGGGGTACTCGCTCGCGGCATGCACGTCGTTTCTTTGTGCGCGGGCCACACGCTCGATGAGATGATCGCACTTGGCGCGACTCCTCGGGTGGCACGGCAGTTAGATGCGCTCCTCCGCGTCTATTTCGGGCAGACTGCCTACACCGCCAAGCAGCGCCGCGCGCGGGAGACCACTCACGCGCTTGATACGCTGCTCACCATCGAGCGCCACGTCGCGCGCGTGAAAGATTCCCGCAAAGCCTGGGACCTGCGGGTGGAATTGTGCGAAACACCAGTGGGAGAGGTTGCGGGTGTGGCGAAGCGCCGGCTTGCCGAGCTCACCCCGAAGCCCAGCCCTGGTGTCCGTGTGCGCCGCAGCGCTACCGGTCTGCACAGCATCACGATTACGGACCGTCCACGAGCGATCGCCGACATGGTGGGCACGCTTCGGGCGACAAACGACGACCTGCTCAAAGCCGCCCACGAGGTCTTTGAGGGCGGCGGCGCCCCCGCGCCGGCGCTGCATGCCCATGTCATCGTGCGCCTCGACGAGCTGGACACAATTGTGCGTGGCGAAGGCGATGACATCATTCTGCAGGCCACCGACGGCGGCACGATGACCGGCGCGGAGTTCGTGCGCACGAAGTTTGCCGAGCGCGGCTTCGTTACCCTCATCCACCCCACCCTGGGCCCGGTGAATCTCTACGGCACGAGCCGCTTCGCTAACGACAAGATGCGGCTCATGTTGGGCGCGGAGCATCCGACGTGCGCGTGGTTTGGTTGTAATAAACCCGTCACGGAATGCCAAATGCACCACATACAACGCTGGCAAGATGGCGGGCCTACCAACATCGCCAATCTGGTGCCTTTATGCCAGTATCACAACGCAATTAACGACGACGATCCCACTCGCCCCACCGGCCGGGGTCGGGTCGACCGCATCAACGGCAGAGTCCATTGGTTGCCGCCCGGTGGCGGTCCTCCAGTTCCCAGCCCCAGTCCTGCCTGGCCCTAAAACACGGATCGAAAAAGCCCCTCCACCAGGAGGGGCTACAGGTGTTGGCTTACTTCGAGCTCAGGGAGGAGCCGGAGACGGTAACACCGGCGCGGTTGAGCAGCATGATGACGAGGTTGATGATGTCGCCACCGAGGTCAATAACGCTAGACAGCATGAGAGTTCTCCTTTATTCGATTACCTAGACTTAATGTCTATCGTGCGAGGATGCCTTTGACGTTACGCCTTACGCGAAAAATCCGGCAGTTTGTGGGGAATGGCCCTAACCGGCCACAGCCCTCCCACCCAGCACCGCGGCAGGACCGCGGCAAGCCAGAGGGTTGACCACCCCCAGTAGAGAATTCGGCAGGGCAACCATCCCGCCGGCGCGGGCGATGGGCTAAAGCGGGGAGATGGTGTGCTTCTTGGGCAGATCCTTCTCTTGCTTATCGGCCAGCTGGCGCAGCGCGCGGCGCAGGGCTAGGCGCGACTCGGAGGGCTTAATCATGCCATCGAGGTAGCCGCGCTCCGCAGCGACATAGGGCGCGGTCATGGTCTCGTCGTAGAAGTCCATGAACATCTTCTTCGTCATCGCGCGCTGCTCCGGGGTTTCGGCGGCCTCGAGCTGCTTGCCGGCAATCATGACCACAGCGGCGGCCGAGCCCATCACGGCGATCTGGGCCGTCGGCCACGCCAGGTTGATATCACCGGTCAGGTTCTTCGAGCCCATCACGGCATAAGCACCGCCATAAGCCTTGCGCACGATGAGCGAGACCTTCGGCACAGTGGCTTCCACCACCGCAAACGCGAACTTCGCGCCGCGGTGAATCAAGCCTGCCTTCTCCTGGTCCACGCCCGGCAGGTAACCCGGCGTATCGACCACGAAGACCAGCGGGATGTTGTAGGCATCGCAAATACGGATAAAACGCCCGCCTTTATCGGCGGCGTCCGCATCGATACAACCCGCCGAATGCATCGGGTTATTCGCCACAAAACCCACGGCTTTGCCATCAATGCGGCCAAAAGCAGTGATGACGTTGGGGGCGTAGTTTTCCTGGATTTCGATGAGCTCGTCGTCGTCGCCAAGCTGCGTGAGCAGGTCCATCATGTCGTAGCCGGCATTCGTGTCATCCGGCATGAAGGAATCCAACTCGGTGTCCTGGGCCACCTCTTCATCAGACGGCGCGTCGAAGACCGGCGCCTCATCGAAGCAGGTCAACGGCAAATGATCCAGCAAGTCACGAACCAAATCGAAGGCATCATCCTCCGAGGGCACCACAACGGAGACGTTGCCGTTGAGCTCCTGCTGGCGGGCGGAACCTAGGTCGTGGGAAGAAATCTCCTCGCCCGTGACCTCCTTGATCACGTTCGGGCCCGTCACGTACATCTCCGCCTCACCATCGACGGCGATGATAAAGTCCGTGGTCACCGGCGCATACACCGCGCCACCGGCGGACTTGCCCATCATGATGGAAATCTGCGGGCTGCGGCCACTAAGCGGTAGCTGGCGGCGGGCAATCTCGGAGTACATGGCCAGTGACGTCACCGCGTCCTGGATACGCGCGCCACCGGAATCCTGGATACCGATGACCGGGCAGCCAATCTTGATGGCCAGGTCCATGATGTCGGTGACCTTCTTGCCAAAGGTCACGCCCACGGATCCGCCGTAGACGGTCTTATCGTGCGCGTAAATGCACACCGGGCGGCCATTGATGCGGCCGTGGCCGGTGACCACGCCGTCGGAGTAAATCGCATCCGGGTCGCCGGGGGTCTTGCCCAGGGCGCCGGTTTCGACGAAGGAGCCTTCGTCGAGAAGCGCGGCGATGCGTTGGCGAGGCGTCGAGCGGCCGGCCTCGTCGCGGCGGGCACGGGAGCGCTCGCTGCCGGGGTCCTGGGCACGCTCGAGGCGCTCGCGCAGGTCCGCTAGCTTGTCAGCGGTGCTAGTCACTTGCGAATCTTCTCCTCGATCCAATCCTCCATGTGCTTGCCCACGATACCGATTGCCGGCTCGTCGGGAACCGCCAGGTGGTCGCCCGGCAGCTGCACAATCTCCAGATCCTTCACGATAACGCCCCAGCCGCCGTCCGGGTTAATCTCCGCATACGCCGGCTCGAGCTCGATGGCGCCGTCGTGCATGCGCTCGGAGCGGAAGAGGATGACGGGCACGCTTACCGACGCCCACCTTCCCATATCCAGCGAGCCCAAAATCTGGTTGTCTACGAAGGACGCCCGCTGGTGCTCGAGTACACCGGCAGAGAGGCCGTGTTCAGAGGCGTCGGTGGAGCTGAGGAATTCCGCGAGCATGGCCATGAGCGCATCTTCGCCGACGGTTTCCAGCATTTCGTAGGGCGGCTCGAAGTCAAGACCGTAGGTCTTCTTGGCGAAGGCAGCGTAGCGGCCCCAGCGGGCCTTGGTTTCCTCCAGCGTCTTCGGTGCCGGATGCGCCGGCTGGGTGGTATCCAGCAGAGCGATGAAGGCCACCTCAGCCGCATCCTCGCCGCGGGCTGCGCGCTCCTGGAGCTGGTAGGCCACCTCATAGGCCAGCGCGCCGCCGAAGGACCAGCCGCCGAGCACGACCTTGCGGCCGCGCGCGTAGTGCAGGATGTCCTCAATGTAGGCGGCGGCGCGATCCTCCAGGCTGCCTTCGAGGCGCTCGACGCCGTAGACGGCGACGTCGGCAGGCAGGCGGCGGGTCAGCGGCTGGTAGACCACCGTGGTGCCGCCGGCCGGGTGGAACATGAAGACTGCTGGGCCATCGGCCTCGCGCAGCACACGGATGTTGCCCTCGACCTCGGTCTCGAGGCCCTCGCGGACGAGGTCCGCCAGGTTCTCCAGCGCTTCGGCCTCCTGAACCTGCTGCGCGGTGACCTCGATGCCGGCGCGCTCGGTGAGGCGCTCGGCAATCTTCTCTGCTATCTCATCGCTGACCTGCGGCAGCGCGGAAGTCACGCCGGCGGCGGCCTTGCCCGTAAAGGTGGCCCAGGTACCGAAGACCATGCGCTCGGAGGCATCGCGCGGGGCCACGCCCACGCCTTCGTGCTCCTCGCCGCTATTTTCGCCGCGCAGCCCATCCGCGCCGTCCTTCGCGCTCACCGTGGAAGCGTCTGGGGTGGTGTCGTCGCTCTCGGTGAGCGCGAAGGGTGCGGTGCGAGCGTCAGCGGTGTGAGCGTCAGCGGCGTCGGTGGCCGGCGCGGCGGGGTCGGTTTGCTCGGCGACGGCCTCCTCGACCATGGTGATGACGTCGGCGAGGGAGGCGTCGCGAAGCGCCTGCACCTGCAGCGGCGGAATCTGGAAGTCGTTCTCCACGCGGTTCTTGATGCGCATGCCCATGAGCGAATCGAGGCCCAGGTCAATGAGCGGCAGCTCGCGCGGGAGATCGGAGACGTCGTAGCCCATGGACTCCGACACGATGAGCGCCAAGCGCTCCTCCACGCTCTCCTTCTCCGGGTCCCAGCGCACCGCATCAACGCCCACTTCGGGGTCGGCGAACTGCGGCGCGGTCACGGCCTGCGGCAGGCTCGGCTCCGGGGCGGCGACAGGCGCCTCAAGGTTGAGGGTAGAGGCGAAACCTTCCGCGATGAGCTTGGTCGACGCGCCATCCACGTAGTGCACCGCCACGGACAGGCCGCCGAGAGTGCGGCGCACAATGGTGGTGACCTCACCCTTCGCCGGCAGGTCCGCATGTTCCTCGCTGGCGGCAATCTGTGCGCCCGGGGACACGGCCTCGGCGGCAGCCTCTAGGATGGCCAGGGCACTCGGCGCCTGGTCCGCGTTTGTGGAGAAGGCCACGGCGCCCTCCGGCAGGGTGACGCGCGCGCCCGGCAGACCGGAGATACCAGCGGAAGGGCGGGCGTTGGTCCAGAAACGCTGGCGACGGAAGTGGGTCGAGGGGGCGGCAACAAGCGCGCCGGAGCCGAAGACCTTTGTGTAGTCCACTGGGACACCCGCAACGTAGAGCTTGGCCAGCACATCCAGCAGCGACTCGGTGGGGTCCACCTTGCGCTTCAGGCTGTACAGCAGCTGCGCGTCCGCCTTGCCCGCGGCGAAAGCAGTGGACATGAGGCCCATCAGCGCAATCGGGTTCGGGGAAATCTCCACGATTTGGGTATGGCCCGCGTCAAAGGCCGACTCGGTCGCGTCCTGCAGGTAGACGGAGTGGCGAGTCATGCGGATCCAGTAGTCTTCGTCGTGCAGCACAGTGCCCGGACGGTAGGCCTTGCCGCGGTCCACGGAGGAAAACAGCGTGGTATGCAGCGGGCGGGCCTCAATGCCGGCGATTTCGGCATAAAGCTCACCGAGCAGCGGGTCGACGGCAGAGGTATGGCCGGCAGCCTTGACGTTGAGGGCGCGAGCGAACTTGCCCTCACCGTCGAGCTTCTCCACCAGCGCGAGGACCTCCTCGCGCGGGCCGCCCACTGTGGTCATGCCGGGGCCGGTGTAGACGGCGGGCTCGATATTGCCTGGTAGGGCGCCAATCTCCTCGGCGGAGAGTTCGACGACGGCCATGGCGCCTTGTTGATCGTCGGGAAGCGAGGCCTCGCCCTCCCCCATGAGGCGCGCGCGGTGGCAGGCAATGAGCATGGCGTCCTCCGCGGAGATGCCGCCGGACGCGTAGGCCGCGCCGATTTCACCCATGGACATGCCGATCACGCCGGCCGGGCGCACGCCGAAGGCGGCGAACAGGTCCGTCAGCGCAATCTGGATGGCGGTAATCGCCACCTGCGCGGTTTCGGTGTTGTAGGTCTGGGAGTCATCGTGGGCGAGCTCCAGAATGGACCAGCCAGATTCGCGCTGCACAAGGGCGTCGAGTTCGACCAGACGTTCTTTAAACAGCGGCGACATCTCAATCATATCCTTGGCCATCTTGCGGTGCTGGGAGCCGAAGCCGGAGTACATGAAGACCGGGCCGTGCACCGACGGGGAATCCGCCGCGGCGATGCCCACGGAGATGGTTCCTTCAGACACCTGGCGCAGGCGCTTGATGGCCTCCTCGCTTGACGACGCCATCACTACCGCCCGCGAGCGCCCATGATTACGGCGGGCGAGGGTGCGGGCCAGGGAGAGCAGGTTCGGGTTCTCGGCCTCGATGTACTCAACGAGGTCGGCTGCAGCAGTGGCGCGGCGCGAAGGCAGCAGCCCGGAGACCGGCAGGGCAACCGGCTGGCCCTCTCCGACGGCGACCTGCGGGGCAGCCTGGTAGGTCAGCCCGCGGTAATCGGTAAGGACAACGTGGGCGTTGGTGCCGCCGAAGCCGAAGCCGGAGACGCCGGCGATTTTTTGGCCGGAGTATTCGGGCCATTCGCGTGGGTCCTCGACCACTTCGAGGTGCTCAGCGTCAAAGTCGATGTAGCGGTTGGGGCCGGCGTAATTGATGTTCGGCGGGATGACGCCATGGCGCATACCTTCGATGACCTTAATGAGGCCAACCACGCCCGCAGCGGATTCAGAGTGGCCGATATTGGTCTTGGCGGAGCCCAGAAGGGTCGGGGTGGCGGCATGGCGGCCCGGCCCGAGAACACGGCCGAGAGCGGTGGCCTCGATGGGATCACCGAGGATGGTGCCGGTGCCGTGGGCCTCGACGTAGTCCACGTCCTGTGGGCGGATACCGGCGTCGGCGTAGGCGCGCTCGAGGACGTCGACCTGCGCGTCCGGGTTCGGAGCGGTCAGGCCGTTGGAGTGGCCGTCGGAGTTAACGGCAGAGCCCTTGATGACGGCAGCGATGGTGTCACCGTCGCGTTCGGCATCCTCGAGGCGCTTGAGCACGAGAACGCCGGCGGCATCCGCGCGGACGATGCCGTCGGCGTCATCGGAGAACGCATGGATGGCACTGGTGGGCGAGGTGACGCCGAGCTCGCTAAAGCCGATGGAGGCATGCGGCGAGGCCAGGATGTTCACGCCGCCGGCCAGGGCTACGTCGGCCGCGCCGACGCGCAGATCCTTGACTGCCTGGTTGACGGCCACGAGGGAAGCGGAGCAGGCAGTATCCACGTTGAGGGACGGGCCGCGCAGATCGAATGCGTAGGACAGGCGGTTGGCGATGATCGCCGAGGAGGTGCCCGTCATCGCGTAGGGGTGCATCTCTGCTGGGTCGGCGGTGATGAGCATGCCGTAGTCGTTGTTCGTAGAGCCCATGTACACGCCAGTAGCGGTGCCGCGCAGCTGGTTGGCTGGGACCCCGGCGTCCTCGAGGGCCTCCCAGGCCACTTCGAGGAGGATGCGCTGCTGCGGGTCCATGTTGGCAGCCTCGAGCGGGGAGAGACCAAAGAATTCAGCGTCGAAGCTGGCGATGTCATCGATGTAGCCGCCGTCGGTGTTCTGCTGCTCTATCTTCTCGCTGGTGATCGGGTCGGAGGAATACTCCGACCAGCGGCCCACGGGCAGCGGGCCGGTACCAGGCCGGCCCTCCACGAGCATGTTCCAGAATTCGGCGACGTTCTTTGCGCCTGGGAAGCGGCCGGCATAGCCGATGACGGCGATGTCGCCGCCTTCAATTGCGGCCGGGCGCGGCGCCGCCGCTGCTTCCCCTGGCACGCTGTGAGAGGCCCCGTTGACCAGACGCTCCGCCAGCTGCGCAATCGTGGGGTACTCATAGGCCACGGTGGGCTCGAGTTTGATGCCGAGGAGGTTTTCTAATTCACCGGAAAGAACCACGGCGTCGCGCGAGGACAGTCCGAAGTTCTCCAGCGGTTTGGTGTCCGTGATTTCCTCTGCGGAGAGGCCGGTGGTCTGCGCAACCCAGGTGCGCAGCCAGCCACGAAGCTCTTCAACGGTCATAAATCTCTAGCTTTCTAACGCGGACTCTGGTCACAAGGCGGTCGATTTTGCGCAGCACGAAGGCGCGCTCGACGACGCTCCTATACGAGTTATCGGACGATTATCTCACTTCGTTAACTTGGGTTTCATAACCGACATACCCATTGACTCCCCCACCAGCGAAAACTCGCCACAGATCCGCACACTTACGCGCGCACGCGCGCGCGAGGGGGCGGCTTGAGCTGCGCGCACGCGCGCGAGGTGACGCCACCCGCAGGAATCTGCCCCTGTTGGGCTTGGGCTGCGCGGGCGAGTGTTGCGGGGCGCGCGCACGCGCGAGAGCGGGGGTTGCTCTCACGTGGCTCGGTGCGCTCGGTAGGTGCTAGCTAGCCTCATGCACGACAAATCCCACCCAGCCATTGTGAGCAGGGTGGGCAGCGTAGGGCGCAGACTAGGAAGCGAGGTACTCCTTCTTCGCCACGCGGCGGGCAATCTTGCCCGAGGAGGTGCGCTTAATCTCGTTGGCGTTGAACCACTGAATGGCCGCCGGGGTCACGCCGTGGTGCGAGGAGACGGCGGAGCGAATGGCCTCGGAGGCAGCCTCGTCCTCGGCGGGGCTAGCGC
Organism: Corynebacterium sp. HMSC078H07; assembly: GCF_001812805.1. Lineage (GTDB taxonomy): Bacteria > Actinomycetota > Actinomycetes > Mycobacteriales > Mycobacteriaceae > Corynebacterium. The sequence continues at coordinate 92,831 of NZ_KV810517.1, forward strand.
CATCAGCACGTTCGATCAGCAGGACAAGCTCTTCGGTACTGCCGCCCTCGACGGAGAAGGCCGCGATGGAATCAGCACGCACGTGGGACGAGGCCTCCTGCACGGTGCCTTCGATATCCTGCGGGTAGTGGTTGCGACCAGCCACCACGATGAGGTCCTTGAGACGGCCCGTGATGTAGACCTGGTTATCCACAATCGCCGCCAAGTCACCAGTAGCAAGCCAGTTGTTGTCCTCCGGAGCATTCGGTACGCGGGACCCTTCAGCCAGGCGCTCGCCCAGCGTGTTGTGGAAGGTGGACGCGGTTTCCTCTTCACGGCCCAAGTAGCCGGCCGCGCGGTTTTCGCCGTGGAGCCAGATTTCGCCCACGAGACCGTCGGCAAGCTCGGCTCGGGTCTCCGGGTCCACGATGGTGAGTTCCTGGGCAATAACGCTCTGACCACAGGAAGCGTAGGCCACGGAGTCCGCAGACTTCTCCACGATGACAGCCTCGCCCTGCGCCAAGCGCTCGCGGTCGAAGTGCGAAATGATGGGGCGCTCCGGGGTCTGCGGCGTGGTGACGATGAGGGATGCCTCCGCCATGCCATAGGACGGGCGCAGGGTTTCGCGGCGCAGACCGTACTCTTCCTTGCCAAAGGTCTCCCAGAAGGAATTCACTGCGCTCTCCGTCACCGGTTCCGAGCCAATCACGATGCCATCGACGGCACTAAAGTCGAGCTCTTCCCCCGCTGCCGGCGCTCCATACCGCGCGGCCAGCTCGAGAGCAAAGTTGGGGACTACGGCGTAGGTGCCCTGCAGGTGGGCGTCGACAGGCTGGCGCTTGAGCTGATCTACCCAGCGCTTGGGCTGCTGGACAAAGTCGCGCGGGGTCATAATCTCCAGGTTAAGCCCCAGAATGGTGACGAAGACAGCAAGGATGATGCCCATATCGTGGTGCATCGGCAGCCAGGAGATCACGCGCGCAGGCAGCTTAATCTGCAGGGCAGTGAAGATCTGCAACACGTTCGTCATGATGTTGCGGTTGGTAAGCAGCACGCCCGCCGGGGTGCGCGTGGAACCGGAGGTGTACTGCAGGAAGGCCGGGTGGTCCACCGGTGCGGTCTGCAGAGCGGCGAGGGCGGCCTTGCCCTCTTCAGTCTCCAACGGGTTCACCCAGCTGGCGGCGAGGGAATCCGGCAGAGAATCAATAGAGATGATGCGCGGACGCTCGGCGGCGGGGCGGTCGGAGAAGTACGCGCGGTTGGCAGCTGCCGAGACATTGTTAGTCAGGACAATCGGCGGGTTGGCATCCCCGAACACCGCGCGCAGGTGGTCAGTGTGGCCCGGCTCGTTCGGGTCATAAAGCGGAATCGGAGTCATGCCTGCATACAAAGCACCAAGGAAGCCGAAGATGTACTCCGGGGAATTGCCGGCCAGGATGGCCACGCGGTCACCCATCTTGCCTACCTGCTGCAAACGCGCGGCCACCACCTTGATGCGGGTGTTGACCTGGGAGCGAGTGAAGTCACGCGGGGTGCCTTCCGGGTTATCAGTGAAGACCCACTGGCGCATGACCGGGCGGTCCGGAATTCCTGCCTGCTGCTCGGCGGCATAAACGTGTTCCGCCAAACCTGCCAAGGTGAGGTGCGGCGGCAGGTTGATGGCGCCCTTCTCGTCGAAGAACTGGCCGATCAATGCTTTCAGGTCCATGTGGGACTCCTTTGTGGGATAGATAGGTCACGTACTTTTGACACTGAAAATATCAGAGAAGGCGTGGCGAATGTTACACGGCGCGCCATTTTTAGTGTGCGTCGATGGTGTCCTTAGCCCACTGCGTGACCCACTGGTTGGCCGTTGTGCCCTCAATAACGTCCGGGTTTGAGGCGTACATGGCATGCACACCGTTGGCCTCAATGAGGTCCATCGCGCGGTCAAGCCCGTTGCTGACATCCAGCGGCGCATCACAAATGGAGTCGTTGGGTGCGCAAATCTGGAAGGTGCGGTCGGCCAGTTCGCCAAAGCCATTGGGTCGGGCCCCACGCATGGTCGCTCCCGGCACGATGCCCTGGATAAGGGTCGAGACCGGCTGCAGCGCAATCTCCGCGCCGACGCCGCCTACTTGGGCACCGGGGTTGATGCCGACGCCTTCTTGACGACGCCCATCCGCAATCACCGCCACACCAGCCACGCTGGAGGCAGGAATGGGACCATTGCCGCCACCGATACGGTCAGCGATATCTCCCACGATGACCGCGCCTTGGGAGAAGCCGGACAAGATGAACTTCGTGTCCGGGCAGGTCTCGTGCATGTAGGTCAGCTCGCCCTCCAGACGGGAGGTTCCTTCATCACGCGATTCGTCGTAGCTCATCTCGTGTTGGGCGTTGATGTTCTTGAACTGCGCGGTATACGGCAGCGTCCACACCTTGACGTCCTCGGGAACGTACGCCTCCTTAAGAGGATTGGTGATGGAGAGCATGAAGGAGTTCGGGTTGGCACCGGGGTTGATGGGATCATCATCCGCGGCAGATTCCCACGTGCCCGGCGCGGAGACAAACTCGAAGCGCGGGCACCAGTCCGGCTGTGTGGGAGGCTCCTCCGCGGGCTGTGCCGGCGTGTCGGAGGGTTCGCTGAGAATCCCTGGTTCGCCTTGGTCGCGGGTGTTGAGGAAGTGGACCACTCCGCCGCCGATGACAACGAGGAGGACAACGACGGCGAGGACGGTGATTGTTTTACGCATGAGGAAATTTCTACCTTGGGAAGGTGCGGGATTCCCTGAGGAATCCCTGCCACGGGGCTGGGTGCGCTTGACGACGTCTCCCTCGCCACCCCGCCACACCTACTCGGCGCAGAGCGCGCTGCCCTTCTCGCTGATGAGCTGGGTCAGCTGCTCGTGGCTGAGCTCGCTACGGCCTTGCTCAATGAGCTGGCCGGCCACGGCGGGCACGGTGACGGTATCGCCTTGGCAGGCAGCCTGGGCGGCACCGACGAGCTGATCTTCTACACCTTCGGTGTTGACGCCGCCGTCGGAAAGCGCGGCCAGGAACTCCTGGTGCGGGCCTTCGGCGGGTGCGGGGGCGGGGGCGGGGATTTCGGAGATTTCGCGTGCGCCGCGGTCCTCCGGTTCTTCGCCGGAACCGCGGGAAGAGCCGCTGCCGGACGAGGCCTTGTCACTCGAGCTCGCTGCCGATGAACTCGACGTCGAGGAGGATTCCGCCCCTTCAGACGAGCCGGAAGAGCGCTCGAGCGGTGCCACGGAGGTTTCGGTGGCTTCACTCTCGTCGACAGTGGCGGAGCCACAGCCGGCCAACAGGGCACCGGTGGCCAGCAACGCTGCGGCTGTCACCCGAGCCGAGGAGCTTAGTCGTCGCATGCGCATGGCTTAGTTCTTGTCTGCCTGGATGTTGCCCATAACCTTGCGGATGACTCCATGCTGGAAGGTCTGGGTCAGACCACCAGCCGGGATCTCCTTGTAGTCTTCGGTAGGCCAGCCGAACTCGCCCTGCTCGAAGCCGTGCTTGCCCCACTCATCAAAGATGTCGCCCTTGAGGATGTAGTGCGCACCGGAGTCCATGGACCAGTAGATGTTGCCGTGCTCGAATTCCTGGAAGAAGCCGCCATTGACCGCCTTCTCCTCGCCGACTGGGTATCCCAGGTCGGACTCGGCGGCCTTGAGCTCCTTGTACTTGGCACCGATGGCGCCGTGCACAATATGGAAGGAACCGTCCGGGTTGTGGGTCAGCACACCATCCTCAAATTCCTGCACCACGCCGTCGCCAACCTTGCGGACGTCGGAGGTCGGGTACTTGAGGTCGCCCATCTCGAAGCCGTTCTTGCCCCACTCGTCGTAGAGATCCTTCGGGATTGGCCAGGCGCCGTTCTCCGGGGTCCAGTAGATGGAGCCGTGCTCGAAGTGGACAAAGCGGCCGCGGCCGTCGAGGGTCTTGCCTTCGCCGGACGTCGGGAAGCCCAGCCAGGAGGTCGGGCCGCCCAGCTCAGAGTAGCGGGCGCCAATGCGGCCGAAGACTGCGTAGGCACCGGTCTCCGGGGACCAGTAGGCAGTACCGGCCTGGAAGTCCTGGGCCTTGCCGCGCTCGGCGACGTCATACTCGTTGTTCACGCAGGAACCAATGATGCCGGACTTGGTGGCCTCCGCAATTGCGCCCACCGGGGTGCAGTCAGCGCCGCGGTCGGACTTGTCGAGACCGAGGGAGTCAGCAATGAACGGCCACGCCTCGGTCATTTCGAACTGCCAGTACTCCCAGCTGTGAACGCCTGTCGGGCGGAACTTGACCACCGGCTCCACCTTGGCGCGCTTGGCGTAATCGACGAAGGTCTGAGTAGACATGCGGGAAATTGCCTCGAGGCCTACGCCGGCCATGTTGGCCTGGCCCTTGGCCACGGAGCCGATCTGGCCGTAGTCATCCTTGCCGTTGCCAGCGGAGACGTAGACCTTCATATCCTTGAGGTTCTCGATACCCAGCTTCGGGTCGTGGTCAATCCAGTCCTGGGAGTAGAGGTCGCCCCACATGTTGGTGGAGGTGTAGCCGCCGGCATCTGCCTGCGCGGCGGTAATGGCCTCCGGCATACCGGTGGTCGTGGTGTCGAGGTATCCCGAGAAGGAACCAACGAACTTGAAGGCCCAGGGGTTGCGCTCCGCCAGGTTCATCGCGGCAGTACCGCCCATGGAGATACCGGTGACGGCACGCTGGCCGTTGGAACGATATGCCTTCTCTAGGACTGGGATGAGCTCCTGCATGAGGAAGCTTTCCCACTTGTAGTGCTTCCCGTTGTCGGGCTTCTGCCAATCGGAGTAGAAGGAGGACTCGCCGCCAACCGGCATGATGAGGTTGACGTTGCGGTCGGCGAACTGGGACAGAATGTTGGTTTCAATGGTCCAGCCAGACTCGTCGTCGCGGGCACGTAGGCCGTCGAGGGCCCACACTTCTGGGAACTTCTTGTCCGGGTTGGAGTACCAGTCGCGGGCCAGCTGGATCTGCACGACCTGCTCCTTGTCCGGCATAGCGGCGGACTTGATGTAGACCTTGAGGTGGCGGTTGGTCAGGTACTCAACACGGGAGACGGACACGCCTTCCGGCAGGCCCTCGATGTCCGGGTACTCGGTCTCAATCGGAGTGCGCTGCGGCGGGTTGGACGGCGCGAAGGAGTCGGAGAAGTTGGAGCTTCCCAGAATGTCGGTAATGCCCTCGCCGGAGCTAGAGCTGGAGGACTGCGCATTGGCCATAGGCAGCAGCGCGAAGCCGACGGCCACGGCGGTAGGCAGTGCGGCGATGGTCAGGCCCTTGCGAGCGGCGGACGGGGAACGCAGGCCTGCTGCCTTGGAGGGCTGAGCAGACTTCTGAGAAGGCGCAGTGTTCGGCATTGGTGAATCCTTGCGATGTGTCGAGTGAAGGCACGTTGCATCGAGCGGGCTCCGCAGGTTCCCCTCCTGCGGAACACGCCACTGCAGACGCGGTGAGCGGTCTAACGTGAGCTCAAGTTTAAGTTGAACTTGAGACTTTTGGAAGAGGGACACGCCCACACTTTCCTTATCGAACACGACAAAGCCGGCCCGCCTAAGCGCCTCCAGCGAATGATTCCGCTAGAAGGCGACGGACGAGCCGGCGAAAAGAAAGGTTTCTACGCGTTTACCACGCGTTCATCACGTTGAGCACCTGCGACTTGGAGTACTCCAACTCGTAGCCGAACTGCTCCCAGTTGTGCAGGCCCTGAGCCGGGTAGTTCGTCTGGAGACGCACGCCCATCGCGCGCGCCTTAAGCTCCCACATGCGGGTCGTAGCATTAGCAAAACCTTCAAGTGCCATACCGGAAGCAATATGCTCCGGCTTATAGCGCTGCTGATCCAGCGGACCCGGAATACCGGAGGCGGCGGAGACAAACACGTCGGTACCGTGAGCGGCCAGCTCCGGAATCAGGTTGAACGGGTCATTGCTGAAGCGCTTCGGGTTAATGACGGAACCGTACATGGCGTTGATGTTGAAGCCGCCGGCGTCGAGAAGCGCGAGGCGCATAAAGGTCTGCGCACCCGGCAGAGTCGTGGTGAGATAACCGGAGTAGGACAGAGCCTGGCGGAACTGCTCCGTGTGCTTGCCGGCCAACGTAATGGCTGCGGTAGCACCCATGGACAGGCCAGCAACGGAGTTATTGTTGCGGGCCACACCGAAGTTGCCCTCGAGGTAAGCCGGAAGCTCCTTAGTGAGGAAGGTCTCCCACATGTAGTTCACCGGTTCCACCAAGTCATAGGTGGCCGGGGCGCGCCAGTCTGCGTAGAAGGACGCGGCGCCACCCACCGGCATCACGAGGGTGATGTTGTGGTCGACGTAGGTACGTGCGGCGTTAACGTCATTGATCCACGCGTTGGTGCGGTCGGTAGCGCGAAGACCATCGAGGAGGTACAGGCCCGCGTTGCCGCCGTTCTTGGCCGGCTGAATCTGCACCGGGATGGTGCGGCCCATAGCCTCAGACCAGACATCACAGCGCTGAACCCAGAAACCTACGCGGTCCCACTCGCAGGCGCCGGTGGCATCGCCACGCAGCCAGTCACGGTTAGCCGCAGAGGCCTCCTGGGTGCCGGCGGTGACGACGAGGCCCAGAGCAATAGCAATGGCGGCCACAACCGCCATGACACGCGTCCGCAGTGCGGAACTTAGTGCACTCATGTTTCTCCTTAACATTCTTACTGCCACTAGTACATCGCCAACACGCCAGCGATGGTTACGGATCAATAACGAGAATCTTTTGTAGGGTAACCTACCCGCCCGCGTTTTGTCTTCCTACGGGGGTGCCTACCCGGCGGGGAGGTAGTCCGCTGGGTCCTCCGACAGCTGTAGCGTACGGCCCGTCGTCAAGGAAAAGACCAGGTTCTTACGGAAGCGCTCCCAGGACATGGGCTCGCTATACGACGCCACCAACTCCTTGAGTTCCGGGGTCTCCAGCGCAGCACGGGCTTGGCGGGTGGTGTCCTTGTCGTACCACGGCGGCAGGTAGTCAATATCTGCGCCCGACTGCGCTGCCTGCCACTCCAAGGCAAGGGATTTATCGTGGCCGATGCGCCCGCCTTCCTCGCGCGGCATCCGCGCCGCCAGAGGGGTAGCCAAACCGATGGTGTCCTGGACTCGAACATCAAGCGGCGCATTCATCGACGTCATACCAAGGTTCACCAAGAACAGCGATGGCGCCTGCTCGCGCCCTTCTTCACGCGGCACGGTGAGCCAGTTGAGGCGGTCGGCATCTTTATCCTCGACATAGATGACGGCGAGGGCATCACCGTCTTCAAGCTTTCTCATCGCCTCCGGGTAGCCATTCATGAACTTCATCGTGAGATAGTCGCGCGCTGAGCGTGGCGGATGGCCTGCCTCACGGTTGGTGGCGTAGGTCCAGAAGTCGCGCTCGTCCACGATGGACAGCGTCTTTTCATAGGAATCCCAGTCCGTGTCGTGCCCCCTGAGCACGATGACGAGAGCCCACACCGCGCACACGCCCGCAGCCAACCAGGTAACGAGCCCCTTGAGCGGTAGCACGAAAACCGGCAGCAGCGCAGCGAACAGGGGCAACAGAAGCATGCGGCCGTGCATGAAGTCACCGCCGACGCGCAGGATATAGAGCACATGGATGACCACCGCGCTCAGAAGCAGGTACGTCACCGTCGTGGAACTGCGCAGCTCAGTTGGGCGCAGCTGCGCACGGAAAGCCCAGATGCCGGCGGCCGCCAGCACGATGACGGGCAGGTACAGGGCGTAGGGCCCCACGAAATCTTGCAGATAGTTCAGGCCGCTGGCCCATGCGCTTTCCGACGCCGACTTCGCCACCGCCGTGTGCGGCGTCACCAACCCGTAGTATCCCATGCGGAAAACCTGGTACGTACCCGGGATAGGCAGGGCTGCACCCAGGATGCCGAGCCACACCTTCCAATTGCGGTGCGTGGCCAAAAGCAGAATGCCGGTCAGCCCGCCATACAGCGCAAGCTCTGGGCGCACGAGCCACGATAGGCCCGCCCAGAAGGCCAACCAGTAGGCGCTCAAAGCACTGGTGCCCTCGGCCCAACGCTGCAGCGAAGCCCACAAGGCCGCGAGGTAGAAAATGGACAGACCCCATTCGAGCCCGGAGGTGAAGAAGTCCCGGGCAGGCGGGAGCGCCAGGTAGACCAGCGCGCCGGCAGGTGCGACGAGCGGCACGGCGTTGCGGCCCGCCTCAGCGGCTTCGGAGCGGGAACGGTAGAGCCCACGGGCCGTGGCCCACGTGCCCACCACCATGGCTGCCACCGAAAGCAGCAGACCCAGATTCACCGCAATGGATTCCAAAGAGGCATCAGAAACCCAGTGCACCAGCAGAATGAGATACTGCCACAGCGTGGACGTATTGGCCTCCACGCGTTCGCCCACGTTAAAGACCGGCCCATTGCCGGCCTCGAGATTGCGGACGGTGCGCAGGACGATGAGGCCGTCATCAGAAATCCAGCGGCGCGCGAATCCTCCCCAGAAAGAGAAAACCCCGATCACCAGGACCGAGGCCAGCGCGCTCAACGCCGCCAAAGTACGTGAATCGGGTTTTCGCATGAGGAGAGAGTCTAGCACTGAGACAGCTGTGAGTACTTATCCGCCGATAACCGGCATGACATAGACCGCCATGGCGATGCAGGCCAGCCACGCCAGCGCCAGAATCTGCAGGACGCGATCCTCCAATGCAATCTCATCCGGGGCGCCGCCATTGCCGCGGTCGACGTCCGCAGCGTAGCGCAGGATGGCGATAGTAAACGGAACCATGGACACCTGGTACCACACGCCCGCCGGACCATCAGACTCATTGGACAGCTGGAAACCCCACAGCGAGTAGGACATAACCACCGCGGTGGCCGCCAGGGTCCACACAAAGCGCAGGTAGGTCGGCGTATAGCCCTCCAGGGACTTGCGGATCTTCGCGCCCGTGCGCTCCGCCAGGAGAATCTCCGAGTAGCGCTTACCGGAAGCCATAAACAGGGAGCCGAAGGCCGCCACCAGCAGGAACCACTGGGACAGCTCAATGCCAGCAGCCACGCCACCGGCCATGGTGCGGAGCATAAAACCGGAGGACACCAAGCCGATATCGATCACCGGCAGGTGCTTCCACCCGAAGCAATAGCCCAGCTGCAGGCCGATATAGATAGCCATGACAATCGCCAGCTGCGGGCCCGCAGTGGCTAGGAAAGACAGGCCAATCGAGCCGATGATGAGCACACCGGCCATCGCATAGGCCAGGCCTATCGGCAGCACGCCTGCCGCAATAGGACGGAAACGTTTCGTTGGGTGCTCGCGATCCGCTTCCACGTCGCGGGCATCATTGATCAGATAAATAGAGGACGCACCCATGCAGAAGACGATGAAGGCGAGGAGGACGTCGAGAAGCACGCGCGTATGAAACAGCGCGTCCGCACCAGCCGCGGCGGGCGCAGCGAGGACGAGGACGTTCTTGACCCACTGCTTGGGGCGCAGGGCCTTGACCATGCCATCGGCGAGGTTCTTCGGCGGCTTGCGCTTGCGGCCGGTATCGATGCCGGAGGTGTGCGGCTCCGAGTGGAAGACTTTCTGGTCGCCGTCATCAACGCGTCGGGTGCTCATCGGGTCTTCCTTTCATAGCGGTGACAGGCCTCTGCGGTGGCGGCGCCGAGGAGGGCGCCGAGCGCGGTATCGGACGGATAATGTACTCCGAGCACCATACGCGAGGCCATCATGACCGGCACGCCCACGAGCGGCGCTGGGGTTCCCATGACGTGGGCGGCGCCGACGAGGAACGCGCTTGTCGACGTCGCGTGGGACGACGGAAACGACAGCTTAGACGGCGTTTTCACGCCGACCTTCACGTAGTCATAATCCGGGCGCTTGCGGCGCACAATGCGCTTGATCACAACGCTGGCTGCGTGGGCGGTAAATGCGCCCACACCGACATAAGCCCACTGGCGGCGCGCCGCTGGCTTTGCGTAGTTCACGCCCGCGCCCACCGCGGACAGGGCCATCCAGCCCAGGGCGTGCTCGCCGAAGTGGCTTAGCGCTCGGGCAGTGGGCAGGACGCCGGGGGCGTCGAAGGCCACATCTTGGATCTTTTCCAGGGCGTGGGATTCGGCGACGGAAAGCTTACTGGGCATCGAACACCTTTCGCCAGGATTCACGGGAGGTCAGCTCCGGCAAGGCTGCACGGTACTCAGCCCGCAGGTCGTCGAAGTTATCCTCGATTTCCTTGAGCAGCTCGCGGGTAGAGCTCACCAGCTCCTTGGCCAGGTCACGGTCGCGCTTGCGGAAGGCCACGCCGGTGCCACCTGCGGTGGAGACCGTGGCGGAGTCGACGCGGGAAAGCGTAAACCACCGCGCCTCCTCCGGGGTGAGGTTGAGCTGCGGGGCCTCGTGGTGCGCGCGGTCTTCCTTGCTCACCAAGTGCTTGGCGGACTGGAGGAGCCACGGGATCTTCTTGAGCTTGCCCAAGCGGCCGCCGATGTTGCGGGTGGGCACGCCCGGCGCGCCCGTAGGTGCAGGCAGTTGGTCGGCGGACTCGATAATGACAGCGTCGGAGTAGCCCTTGCGGATCTCCGCGATACGCGGCAGTGAAGACTCCAGGATGTCGAAGAGACGATCCGGTCCGGCCAGGAAGTCCTTCATGGCTTCCAGCTGGATGGCCATTGTGGAGTATTCCATGCACATGGTGTGCTTAAGGGTGGACTTGAAGATGCTGCGCGTAATGCCGCGCGGGTCGCCCTCGTGATAGAGCGCCGCCACGATAAGACGGTTGCGCAGGTGGAAGTAGGCCTGCCAGTCGATGGCATCGTCCTTATCTGCCCAGGCCATGTGCCAGATGGCTGCACCCGGCCACGTCACCGTGGGGAAACCCTTGGATGCTGCACGTAGGGAGTATTCGGTGTCATCCCACTTGATGAACAGCGGCAGTGGCTGACCGGTGGTCTCCGCCACGATGCGCGGGAAGAGGCACATCCACCAGCCGTTGTATTCCACATCAATGCGGCGGTGCAGCGCGCGGGAGTCGTACTTCTTCGGGTCCAAGCGAGATTCCTTGGTGCCGATGGCGCGCAGCGGGTACTTGGCAAAGTCGTGGTCGTACACAGCATGCTCGGCCGCGCCCCACATGAAGTCAGCGCGGTTGACGCGCTCACCGGTGGTGCGCAGCTGGGAGCGCTCCTGCAGGTTGAGCATCTCACCGCCCACGATGAAAGGCTTGGCCGCATAACGTGCCGCTTGGACCGCACGCAGGATGGAATCCGGCTCAATCGCGATGTCATCATCCATATAGAGGATGTAGGGCGAGTCGGTATTCTCCAGTGCTTCAAACATGATGCGGGAGTAGCCGCCCGAGCCACCCAAGTTGCCCTGGCGGAACTCGCGGAAGCGCTCACCAAAGTGCGCGACGGCCTCGTCGTAGCCCGGCTCGTCCGCCGGGTGCTGGTTGCCCTGGTCCGGCATGAGGACGTAGTCGATGATGCCGTCCACCACTGGGTCCTCCGCCAGCGCCTGCAGTGCTGCGACGGCATCGGTGGGGCGGTTGAAAGTCGGGATACCCACGGCCACGCGCTTGTCCTGCGCCGAGTATTCGCTGCCGTCCGGGAGGAGCTGCGGGTTCGGGGCGTGGGGGGCGGCCCAGGAGGCGTCGGCAAGCACGGTGTCTGCCACCGCCGCGACGTCGAACCACAGCAGGCCGCCATCCTCGAAATTCTTCAGAGGCAGCTCGAACTCGTGGTGGCCAGTGGTCACCACGTGGTTGGCCACGGAAATGCGCTGGCCGTCCTGCTTGGAGCGGTAGAGGGAAATGTTGGCCTCGCCCTCGACGTCCATCACGAGCACGATGGACTTCAGCTGGGACCAGCGGCGCCAATAAGCAGCCGGGAAAGCGTTGAAGTAGGTCTCGAAGGAGGCTTCCTCGCCCGCCGGAATGGTGACGGAGGTGCGGTCGTTCCAGCTGAGGCGCTCGCGGTTGCGCTCCGATTCGATGAGGTAGAGCATGCGGACGTCGCTCGGCTCGCCGCGCTTCGGCAGCAGGATGCGCTGTACGGGTTCGTACGCAGCAGGATTGTTGGCAGTCACGATATCTTCGGTTCTCCACACAGTTTTCGACAGTATTCAGGAACCAAGATTAGTGGTTTCGCGCTCTTCCGCTGAGTTCCCACGCGGCGCTGAGCAAGGTCTGGGAAATGCAGAGGCTACCGATCGCGAAAGCCTCCAGGATCTACGAGAGATCACTGGAGGCTGTACTACTTCGCCCTCAACTAGCGTCAGGGCTCCGGAGTTTTAGGCCGTCACCGGCGCATCCTCCGAAATGGGCTCGATGCCGAGGCGGTTGAGCATGTAGATCACGCGGGCGCCGAGGTCATCGGCCAACTCGCGGGTCTCTTCCACCGTTTCAGCGGTAGCGATATCCCAAATCTTGATGTCCTTGCCTGCCTCATCGCGTGGGAGGTCGCGGCCAAGGTACACAATGTAATCCGGGATGGTCAGCAGACGCAGGTCCTCAAGGTAACGGTCCGGGTGTTCAGCCATACCGCGCTCCTGGAGCACGTGGGCCATGTGGGAATCGGACTCGTTCTCCGGGTGAGCCACGGCAGCGTCCACCAGCAGGGCATCGCCGGCGTACTTCTTCGTCAACGCCACGGCTGCCTGGGCCAGCGCATGGTCGGCGCCGGCAGCAAAACGCACGTGGATACGGTGGCCACCAAAGTGCTCACGCACTTCACGCTCCACCATCACTGGCACAAAGTCCTCGAGAGTAGCGCCTTCCTCGTGGCGCTTAATGGCAGCGTCCAGGACGGAGTTAATCTCGTCGGTGCTGTATTCGTGACCGTAGTCGGCCTGAAGATCCTGGCGCAGAGTATCGAAACGACGGGAATTCGGGGCGGTCATTTTAAACTCACTTTCTGTTCGCCTATTGTTAACCTGGAGTTTACTTTAGCGAGTTGTTGTCCCGACCTCAAGTTTTACTTTCACACCGCTCATGATTGGCGCCGGCGATGGTCTTCGGGGCCCACAAAGGCCAAAGGCCTGCCGGGTGTTCCGGCAGGCCTTCTTTGCTTGCTGCTTCTTCTTATCGGGAATCTGCGTTGCCCGATTCCGAAGCTTGAGATGTTCCTCAAGCCGCTCCGGGGACATCTTCCACATGCTGCGGTCCGCAGCCCCGGGCGCGCGCTTCCTCTTCTTGCGCTGGGCCATGCCGTCACCTCCTTCCATCGAGGTGTTTCAGCATAGCGCGCCGTGCCGCACTATAGGGAGCGGCCGGGGCAGCGCCGTAGCCTAGTGGCCACGCTCCTGCTCCAGCGCCTTGCCCTCGTTCCAGAACGGAGCCAGCTTGTTATCGAACAAGCTCAGCGCGGAGGCAATGGCCATGTGCATATCCAGGTACTGGTAAGTGCCCAGGCGGCCACCGAAGAGGACGTAGTTCTCGCGGGCCTCAGCAGCAGCGAGCTTGCGGTAAGCCTCCAGCTTGGCGCGGTCCTCCGGAGTGTTAATCGGGTAGTACGGCTCATCGCCCTTCTCGGCAAAGCGCGAGTACTCCTTCATGATGACCGTCTTATCGGCAGGATATTTATCCTGCCGTTCCGGGTGGAAGTGGCGGAACTCATGGATGCGAGTGTAGTCCACGTCAGCATCGTTGTAGTTCATCACCGGGGTGCCCTGGAAGTCACCGGTTTCCAGCACCTCCAGGTCGAAGTCGAGAGTGCGCCAGCCCAGCTCACCCTCGGCGAAATCGAAGTAGCGATCCAGTGGGCCGGTGTAGACCACCGGCGCGCTTGGCGACGCCTCTCGCAGCTCCTCGCGGACGTCGAACCAGTCGGTGTTGAGGCGGACGTCGATAAGCTCGTGCTCCGCCATCTTCTCCAGCCAGGCCGCGTAGCCGTCGACAGGCAGGCCCTCGTAGGTGTCGTTGAAGTATCGGTTATTGAAGGTATAGCGCACCGGCAGGCGAGTGATGTTGCCGGCCGGCAGCTCCTTCGGGTCGGTCTGCCACTGCTTGGCGGTGTAATCGCGGATGAAGGCCTCGTAGAGCGGACGGCCAATCAGCGCGATGGCCTTCTCCTCCAAGTTCTGTGCCTCATCCACTGCAAACTCACCGGCCTGCTCCTTAATGAGCTCACGCGCCTCATCCGGCGAGTAGTAGCGACCAAAGAACTGGTTAATCAGGCCCAGGCCCATCGGAAACTGGTAGGCCGTGCCGTCATGCATGGCAAAGACGCGGTGCTGGTAGTCCGTAAAATCCGTGAACTGGTTGCAGTAATCCCACACGCGCTTGTTCGACGTGTGGAAGAGGTGCGCACCGTACTTGTGAACCTCGATACCGGTCTCCGGCTCAGCCTCCGAGTAGGCGTTGCCGCCCAGGTGCTCGCGGCGCTCGACGATGAGCACCTTCTTGCCCAGCTGGGAGGCTGCGCGCTCGGCCACGGTTAGGCCAAAGAATCCAGATCCAACAACGATGAGGTCATATGCAGTCATGGACTCCAGCTTAAAACAGCGCTACCCCTGGTGCCGCGGATGACGAACACGCGCGTGTCACACCTCCGACCCCACACGCAACTGTCGTAACATGTGTCCCGTTGGTTAACTTTTTGCGCTCTTTTTAACCTGCAGATAGCCCCTAGGGAGTAACAGTGCAACAGAAACGTCGTCTCGTCCCCGCGAAATCTCGGTGGTCCACGCCGATTATCGCCGCGGTCACCTCCATCGCCGTGGTCACCACCGCCGCCTTCGGAGGGCATACCATTCTCCAGACCCAAGAGGCTGGCAACGGGCCGATTGAGGTTTCGTCCCACAGCGAGTCCTTCGGTTCGGGCGAAACGGTCGTCGTCGATGACCCTGCCATCGCCTCCCAAGGTGACGGCTCCGGGCCGCGCGCGGTGAAGCAGTTCCACCGTGACGAAACCTTTTCCTCCTTCGCCGTGACGTGGAAGGGCCCGCGCGATGTCGCCGCCTTCGTGCGCGCGAAGCAGCCGGACGGGTCCTGGTCCGAGTGGTACGACATGGACGCGATGTCCTACTCCGGCAATGACCCCTCTGCCACTAACGGTACTGAGCTCATCTTCGTGGGCGACACTAACGATGTGCAGGTTTCCATCAACAACGTCGATCTCGTGACGGGGTCCAACCTCGATGAATCCTTCGAGGAGACGGAGGTTGAGGAGGACGCCGCGCTTGACGACGTCTCCCCCTCCCTCGCCGCCGCCAATGCTGCCGCGGAGCGCTCCGCGAACCCGCTGCCGGCGCCTATTGCGTCCAATGTCGGTGACATTGCGCCAGTCGCGGACGTCGAGAACACCGCCAGCGTGGAGGGCCTTGAGGCCGTGTTTATGGACGGCAATGCTCAGGAGGGCGAGGTTATCGAACCCACTGCCGATACTGACGGTATGCCGCGCGTGGTATCTCGTGCTCGTTGGGGCGCGGATGAGAGCCTGCGTTGTAAGGACGCTGATTACGATGATGGCGTGAAGGCTATTGCGCTGCACCACACTGCAGGTTCCAATGATTACACCCGCGCGCAGGCAGCTGCACAGGTCCGCGCGGCATACCAATACCACGCACAAAACCTGGGCTGGTGCGATATCGGCTACAACGCCTTGGTGGACAAGTACGGCACGATTTACGAAGGCCGCTATGGTGGCCTCGACGAGGCCGTGCAGGGCGCCCACATCGGTGGCTTCAACGAAAACACGTGGGGCATCTCGATGATTGGTAATTACGAGAAGACTCAGCCGACCGCTGCCCTGCTGAAGTCAGTCACGGACCTGGCGGGCTGGAAGGCCGCTATCTCTGGTGTCGATCCGGAATCCCGCGTGAACCTTCGCTCGCAGGGCTTCTCCGGTTCGAGGTACCCGGCCGGTGCTTATGCCCCGGTCTACGGCTTCTTCGGCCACAGTGACGCTCACTTCACTGCATGCCCGGGCCGCTACACCATTGCGCTCTGGCCGCAGATTCGTGCAGCAGCGCATAAGAAATACAAGGCCATCAGGTCTGGGGCATCTGGCTCAATCGATTGGTCTGATGACTTCGAAGGGTCCACTGCAACCGACACAGCGATAGTCACCGATGAACCAGCACCGCGCCCGAACAAACCGGCAGCGCAAGAGCCGATGTCCTCGATTGGTGATTCCGAGATTCCGCTCAGCACCATCACGGCACTCCTCGGCCTAGCTGCCACGGTCTTCGGCATCATGTACAGCCGCTCCGATAAGCAGATTGACATGGACCAAAAGGTCGGCGGACTGCCGGTCGAGCAGATTCCGGGCATTGTGACCAAGGTGGTGTCCTTGAGCAAGAATGAGGGCCTCAAGGAGACGTGGACCGCAGTGCTCAACAACTTCGGACCGGTCCTGGGGCTAGCCGTGGGCGGCCCGGATGAGACATCGGGTATCATCTCGCAGCTCTTCCAGAACGGCGTGGTCCTCTACTCCGAGGAGACTGGCGCCCACGCACTGGTGGGCCAGATTGCCAAGGAGTGGGCAACCGGCGCTAACGCCGCCAAGCTTGGCTTGCCGACGTCCGACCAGATCCTCACCGGCAACGGCAAGGAAGTCCGCGTTCACTTCCAGGGTGGTTCCATCGTCTACAACCCAGATACCGAGCAGATTCACGTCTTTACGGACTAATCCTCAGCTCGAGCGGGGCTCTGCACAGCGCAGGGCCCCGCGTTGAGGATCGCCAACGCCGCGGAGGCCTTGTGGGGGGCGTCCGCGTGGTGGTGCGTGTGCTTTGCGTGGCGGTCTACCCGCCAGGTGGTTCGAGTGCGCGTTGCGCGGCTTGATACGCCGCTTGGGCAGTGATCGGTTCTGCCCAGGGTGGGATGTAGCCTACTTCGCCGCGGAGGCGGAAGACGTAGCCGGCAC
>NZ_KV810517.1:109765-146889 GCF_001812805.1 Corynebacterium sp. HMSC078H07
CATAATCAGCCGGTTTATTACAACCTTTCCTGGCACAGGTGGGGTGCTCGGCACTGGCCATGATGCGCTGCTCAAACCCGGCAAGGCGTTTCATGCGGTGCAGCCATACCGGCCCAATCGTGGGGTGGATGAGGGTGACGTAGCCGATCTCAGCAAACTTATAGTTCAAAAACTGCGTGCCGGTCATACGCCCACCATTGGTGAGCTCGAGGATGATGTCATCCCCGTCGCCGGAGACAATCTTGTCGAGCTTATCCAAGGTGACAACCACGCTGGTGAATACGGCGGGTTTGGTTCCGCCGTGGGACTTGTTGAGGAAGACCTGTTTGGTTGCCTCCAACAGATTGTTCTGGTTGAGAGATTCTAGAACGCCGCGCATCTCGGTGACGGTCATGGGGTCATCGGTAATCGTGAGTGAATGCGGACCATCAGCACGATAAGTCATGCGCACCCCAGGTTTCGGCACACGTTTAGGCTTGAGTTCTTTTAAGCGCTTGGCTGCCACGGCTGGGATGTTTGGTGCTGGGGTGCCGGCAAGCTTGACCCTCAGGTTCCAGGCATGCAGCTGATTTTTCAGCTTCTTGGTGTAGGACTCAATGAGGCTGAGCGTGGCCAGATCGTGGCGTTGTTCGGCAGCTCGGGCGCGAGCTTGTCGTTGTTTACCCGTGAATTTCGTGGCACCGAAGTAAATGTGGTTCAGGCGTGCCAGTTCGGTGGCATCAGCTAGCGAAGCGCCGAGTGCGCGTAAACGTTTCTCGCCTCCTACCGCTTGCTCCACCAACGTGATCCCCGAGTTGCGGTAGGAGAAATAGGTCTCTAAATCCCCCATGACCCAGAACACTAAAACACCCCAGGAAACCCCGCAACCCGAAGATTAGAACCAGTGCTCAAGCACCTTGGCCACGCCGGCCTGGTGATGGGGAAGGGTGGTGGCATCGGAGACGTCGACAAGCGCGGGGTGTGCGTTTTCCATCGCAACGCCGAAGCCGACCCACTCCAGCATTTCGAGGTCATTGGGCATATCGCCAAAGGCGATGATGTCCTGGCGAGCAATAGCGTGATGCTCCGCCAACCACTGGACACCGCGGCGCTTCGTCACGTTCGGCGCAGCGACCTCGAGCACACCCTCCGACATCGAGTACGTGACGTGGGCAAGCTCCGGATCGATGTGCGGGGCGACCAACTCATAGAGCTCCGGGGCCGAATAATCAGTATTGCGAATCAGCAGCTTCACGGCTGGCTTCGACACCAACTCCCCCACGCTCACCAGGCCAAAACCTTCAAACATCGCGTTCTCCGAATAGTGCGACTCCACCACGAAGAGCTCCTCCACTGGATCCAGCAGCGAGCCGCCAGCGCGCTCCGCGCCGAAACCCGCGCCCCCTAGGGGCTGGAGGGCTCGGGTGGCAACGTCGACAGTTTCGGCCAAAGCCTCCGGGGATAACTCGTGGGCGGAGAGGACGCGGTCCTCAGCGGAATCATAAATCACCGCGCCATTCGACGTCACGCACACCGGACGTACCGTAAGTTGCTCCAGTACCGGCATGATCCAACGGAAGGGTCGACCCGTGGCCAAAGCGAACTCGGCTCCGGCATTGACAGCCCGGGCAATGACCTCCCGATTGCGCTTAGGCACGCGGTGATTGCGGTCCAACAAGGTTCCGTCGATATCGCTCACGATGAGGCGCGGGGCGTGCTCCGGGAAAGTCATAACCATGAGTCTACGTCAGGGGCCTAGAACGCGAATGCGGCCGCGACACACGTTGTCACGGCCGCAGGAAAGGCGCTAAAGCTTAGGCGATAACGTCATCATCGTCGGTGTCTTCCCAGTTGAGGGAACGCTTGATGGCGCGCTTCCAGTCGCGATAGAGAGCGTCGACCTCCTCCTTCTCGCGCTGCGGCTTCCAGACCTTGAAGTCGCCCTGCTGGGAGCCCAGTACGCTGAGGTCATCCCAGAAGCCGGAGTCCAGGCCGGCGGCGAAGGCCGCACCGGTGGCGGTGGTCTCCACGTTCTTCGGGCGGTGAACCTCCACGCCGAGCATGTCAGCCTGGAACTGCATGAGCAGCTCATTCATGGTCATGCCGCCGTCAACACGCAGCTCGGTGATCTCCACGCCGGAATCAGCAACCATGGCGTCCGCGACGTCACGGGTCTGGTACGCGGTGGATTCCAGGACCGCGCGGGCTAGGTGCTTGCGGTTGGCGTAGCGGGTCAAGCCCACGATGACACCACGGGCATCCGGGCGCCAGTACGGAGCGAAGAGGCCAGAGAAGGCCGGCACGATGTAGACGCCGCCGTTGTCCTTGACCTCGCGGGCCAGGTTCTCGATGGACGCGGAGTTCGGGATGAGTTGCAGGTTATCGCGCAGCCACTGCACCAGGGAACCACCCATGGACACGGAGCCCTCGAGCGCGTAGACCGGACGCTCGCCCTCGCGCTGGAAGCACACGGTGGTGAGCAAGCCGTTGTCGGAGAACTTCGGGGTGGTACCGGTATTGAGGAGGAGGAACAAGCCGGTGCCGTAGGTGTTCTTCGCAGAACCCGGGCGGAAGCAGCCCTGACCGAACATGGCGGCCTGCTGGTCACCAAGGATGGCGCGAATCGGCACGCCAGACAGGGAGCCGCGCTCACGGACGGTGCGGAAGTCACCGAGGGAGGGACGAATCTCCGGAAGCATGGAGGTAGGAATACCCATCTCCTTGCACAAATCCTCATCCCACTCGAGCTTCTCAATGTCCATGAGCAGCGTACGGGAAGCGTTGGTGACGTCGGTGGCGTGGAGGGCTTCTTGGCCATTGTCGCCGTCGGCACCGCCGGTGAGGTTCCACAGCAGCCAGGTATCGATGGTGCCGAAGAGAAGCTCGCCGGCCTCAGCGCGCTCGCGAGCGCCCTCGACGTTATCGAGGATCCACTTCACCTTCGGGCCAGCCGGGTAGGAGTTGATGATCAGACCAGTGCGGCGGCGCCACTTGTCCGCGCCTTCGTCGCCAGCCAGTTCCTTACAGATTTCGGTGGTGCGGGTGTCCTGCCACACGATGGCGTTGTAGACCGGCTTACCGGTCTTCTTGTCCCACACCACGGTGGTCTCACGCTGGTTGGTGATACCCAAAGCAGCGATGTCTTCGACGTTGATGTCGGCGTTCGCCAGGGCCTCACCGACGGCGCGGCGGGTGTTGCTCCAGATCTCCTCCGGATCGTGCTCAACCCAGCCCTTCTCTGGGAAGATCTGCTCGTGCTCGAACTGGCCGACAGCCACCTGTTCGCCGTCGTGGTCGAAGATGATGCAGCGCGTGGACGTGGTGCCCTGGTCAATCGCTGCAACGTAGCTCTTGGTTGACATTGTTTTCTCCTTGTCGGGGTGGTTTTACAGGGCCATGGACAACAGGCCAACTGCCACTGCTGCCAGCAGGGGCGCGACGACCGGGACCCAGGCGTAGCTCCAGTTGGCGGTGCCCTTGTCCTTGATGGGCAGGACGAAGGCGTACATCAGGCGCGGGCCCAAGTCACGGACCGGGTTGATGGCGTAGCCGGTGGGGGTGCCCAGCGAGAGGCCCACGGCGACGACGACGAAGGCGACACCGAAGTAGCTCAGCGGGCCTAGCTCGCCGCCGGTGGGGCCGAAGGCGATGAACATGAGGAGCACGCAGGTAGCGATGAACTCGGTGACCGCGTTCCACCCATTGTTCGGATGCGCTGGGTTGGTGAAGAAGATGCCGCCGGTCGAGGCGTTGGCGCCGGTGGAGTTGCCGGCTTCGTCGACATTGTTGGCGTCGAAAAGCTGCTTGAATGCGGCCCAGGCAAGGAATGCACCGACCATCGCGCCCAGAATCTGGCCCAGGAGGTAATAAGGCACCAGGCTCCATTCAAGGGAACCGTTCACCGCCAGCATGATGGTGACCGCGGGGTTAAGGTGCCCACCAGATGGGTCCGCAACGCTGGCGCCCACGAAAACTGCCATGCCCCAGCCCAGCGCGATCACAATCCAATCAGATCCACGCGCGCCTGAGGTGCGCAGGTTCACTACGGCGCACACGCCGTTACCCAGCAGGAGCAGCAGCGCAGTGCCGATGAACTCCCACAGGAATGCATCCATTCCGGTCATTTGTTGTCCTTTCTCTTTTACCTAGGCCAAAGGCCCAGCGAGAGACAGCAAACGTCCTCGCTGGGCCCGTGACGCTTAGGCTTCTTCCTTAGTGGCTCGTGCGCTGCCAGCGCGCTCGAGAATGTCATTTGCCTCACGGTCGGTGAGGGCAGCCTCGGCGGCAAGTTCCGCCTCGGTGTGCTGCTTGAAGTGGGAAACCTCGCGCTCGATGTCACTCTGGTCCCAACCCAGCAGCGGTGCGACGAACTCAGCAACAGGCTGAGCAGCGGCGACGCCTCGGTCGGCGAACTCGATGGCCACGCGCAGGCGACGGGACACGATGTCGTCAATATGGAGAGCGCCCTCGTGGGTGACGGCGTAGCGAACCTCAGCCCAGATGTAGCTCTCCGCGCCCGGAACCGGCTCAAGGAGGGAGGCATCCTCGGCGGCAGGAGCTAGAACCTCACTGATGAGGGAACCGTAACGACCGAGCAGATGCTCGATGCGATCCTCGCTGAGGTTGTAGCGGCGAGCGAGCGCCGGAACCTGGTTGGCTAGGGCGTGGTAGCCGTCTGCGCCCAAGATTGGGGTGCGCTCGGTGACGGACTCCGCCGCCTTAAAGCCGAGTTCCTTAGCGGCCAGGTCCACTGCGTCCTTACCGATAACGCGGTAGGTCGTGTACTTACCACCAGCAACGGAGACGAGGCCCGGGGCTACGCGGGCAACGGCGTGGTTGCGGGAGAGGTTGGTGGTGGAGTCGGACTTACCGGACAGCAGCGGGCGCAGACCAGAGTAGACACCGACGATGTCCTCACGGGCGATCTTGTTGCGCACGCGCTGGTTGACCTGGTCCAGGATGTAGTCGATATCTGCCTTGGTCGGGGCCGGGTCCGGCAGGGACAGGCCCTTTTCCCAGTCAGTATCAGTAGTACCGATGATCCAGTACTCGCCCCACGGGATGACGAAGAGCACGGACTTTTCGGTGACGAAGCACAGAGCGGCGTCGGCATCGAGGGCGTCCTTCGGGACAACGATGTGCACGCCCTTGGAGGCATGAACCGTAAACTTGCCCTCCGCGCCGGCCATCTCCTGAATCTTGTCGTTCCAGACACCCGTGGCGTTGATGAAAACCTTGCCCTTGACGGTGGTTTCGCGGCCGGTCTCGAGGTCACGGACCTTCGCGGCGGTGATGCGTCCGCGGTTGTCCTTCTCGAAACCAATGACCTCGGTACCGGTGCGCACGCTCGCGCCGTATTCAGCGGCGGTACGCAGGACGGTCATGGTGTGGCGGGCGTCGTCGACAAGCGTGTCGTAGTAGCGCACGCCACCAACAACGGCATCCTCCTTGAGGCCCGGGGTCACCTTGAGCACACCCTTACGAGTGAGGTGCTTCTGCATCGGAACGCTCTTGGCGCCACCCATCAGGTCATAAAGAGTAAAGCCGCCGAACATCATGACGCGCTCCCAACCGCGGTGGGTCAGGGGGAAGATGAACTTCAGCGGCTTGACCAGGTGCGGGGCCAGGGTCGACATGTTGAGCTCGCGCTCCTTAAGCGACTCCGCAACGAGGCGGAAGTCAAACATGGCGAGGTAGCGCAGTCCACCGTGGAACATCTTGGAGGAACGCGAGGACGTTCCTGCCGCAAAGTCTTGGGATTCCAGCACGGCCGTCTTCAAACCGCGGGTGGCTGCATCCACCGCAGCGCCAGCACCTACGGAGCCGCCGCCGATAATGACGACGTCGTAGTCCTCAGTGGAGTAGTCGTTCCAGGTCTGTTCAAAATACTCGGGGTTAAAGCTGTGGTTACTCGTCGTGGTCATGATTGACCGAATCTCCTCTCTCGCTGCTTACCACTGCGCGGAAAAGATTTGTTCACATGACAAAGGCGCAGCTCAAGCAAATGTGCTCACCCACCGCGCGAGCAACGATGCCTCGGCATTGTCCACCACGGTCATTGCTGTGCGGCTGAGATGAAGAAGAAGTTATCTCCCAAGTTCCATGCTATAGATCACGCCTTTTTCATTCCGGAGACGCTACTCACACGTAAGTTCCGGAGGGGTAAGCAGGACTTTTTCGCACCACTCAGTAGGTGCACAAAAAGAACACTACCCCCATCAGGGGGCAGCAAAGAGGCATGGGGAATCTCCCAAAAGTGGGAGATGTAGCGACCTATTTCTTCTTCGACTTTTGTAGGCGGGCCATCGCCTCCAGCACTTCCGCCATGCCGAAGCGCTCCGCGGAATACGTCACAGCCTGGGCGGCCTTAACCACCTCGATGGGGGCGGTCTCTAGGGCCACCATATGCACGGCAACATCCTCGTCACCTTCGGCAAACGTCTCATCACCGGGTTCATTTGCGAAGAGGAGGAGGTCCTTTGGTTCGGCTCCAATCTTCTTCACCACCGCGGCGAGCCCCTCGGCCGGGGAGGAGGCGGTCGCGACGGGGCCACCGGGGGCGTCGTTAAACTGCACGCCTTCAGCACCTTCGGCACAAGCTATACGCCACACGTTCTGCGGAATGTCCTCCACGGCAGCAGCATCCAGCACTGTGCCCTGCTGCGAGATAATCACCAGCTCCTCTACCTGCGGGTGCACCTGCGCCAACGCCTCCTGGAGACGCTTGGACACCTCGCCGCCCTCCATGCTCATCGCACTCTGATCCGCCACGACAATGCGCGGCACAGCAGAGTACTCCGCCTTAACGCGGTGCGGCAGACGGGAAACGATGAGACGAGACTGCGTGGCCGCCGTGAGCAGGCCCTGTTCCACAACAGACCCGGCAAAAATCTCTTTACCGCTCGCCGTCATCGAGGCCTGCGCCTCGGCGACGTCCGACTTAAGCTGCGCCATAACCTCTGTCACCTTGTCACGACCCTCCTCGAGGCCACGGGTCGCCTCTTCCACCACGGAGTTGAGGTTCTCTTTGATCCACTCCAGGGTCTCCGGCGCTGTGCGGGGACGCTCCTTGGCTTGGTCGGCAGTTGTGCTCTCGGTGGTGCTATCGGCGTTACTGTCTGTGGTGTTGTCGGGGGTGGCGTCAGAGGGGACGTCGGCAAGCACTGCGTCATCCTCCGGCGCGGCAGTCTTTTTGAGCGTCATCCGGTCGCGCACCAGCTCAATGGTGGCGGCAGAGACATGGTCCTTGAGGTGGGTTAGGTCATCGCGCAAACGACGCACGCGGTAGCGCTCATCCTCTACCACGGCGTCCTGAGCCTCAGCTTCCTCCAGGGTCGGCGCACCACCACCTTTACGCGCAGGTACCCAATACTCACCCGCAGGCATTGGCCCGAACTCGGACTCATACTGCTCCCACAGCCCCTCAAGCGCCTCCTGCATGCGGCGACGTACTTCCGCGATATCGGCATCGGGGTCACCAGTGGTGTAGTAGGGCTCCAGCGCCGTGATGAGGATCGGAGTATTTGTGCGGCCCAAGTGCTTCTTCTGCCCCTTGGTCCAGAGGCGCTGGGAGCCAAACACAATCTGCGGGATAATGGGCACACCTGCAGCGTGGGCAATACGCGCAGCACCATTGCGCATGGACCGAATTTCGAAACTGCGGGAAATGGTACCCTCCGCAAAGACGCCGACTAGCTCGCCGCTCTTGGCCAACTCGGTGCCCTTCACAATCGACGCCCCACCATCAATGCGATCCACCGGAACGTGCCCCATCACTTCGAAGAGGCGACCCACCACCGGAGCCTTGAACACCGAGGCCTTGGCCAGGTAACGCACAAGGCGCTTCTTCTGGTACGCCAAGTACGCACCGAAAAGGAAGTCCATATAGCCCGTGTGATTGCACACGATGACCGCGCCGCCCTCATCCGGAATGTTCTCCACGCCCGACAGGCGCATCTTCAAACCTTGGGCCACGGTGACCCCACGGCCTACGTGTGTGATCTGCCGGTAGACAAAATTGGTCACAGCGCTCATGGTGCTCCAAACAGGTAAGAAACCTCGCCGCCTGAAGGAGGCGGCGAGGAGGGACAAGGGAGGGCGACGCGGGTGAAACCCCGCGCGCAGCGATCTACTGGGAGTTTACGGGGTAAAGCACATCCTTGCCCACGAAAGGACGAAGAGCTTCTGGAACCACGACAGAACCGTCCGCCTGCTGGTGGTTTTCCAAGATGGCCACGAGCCAGCGAGTAGTAGCGAGGGTGCCGTTGAGGGTAGCGGCGTACTGCGTCTTGCCGTTCTCATCACGGTAGCGAGTGGAGAGGCGGCGAGCTTGGAAGGTCGTGCAGTTCGAGGTCGAGGTCAGCTCGCGGTAGGTCTCCTGAGTAGGAACCCATGCCTCGTTGTCGAACTTACGGGCAGCGGAGGATCCCAGGTCACCACCGGCGATATCGATGGTGCGGTACGGCAGCTCCATAGCGGCCAGCATGTCCTTCTCCATCGCGAGCAGCTTCTGGTGCATCTCTTCGGCGTCTTCCGGCTTGCAGTAGATGAACATCTCCAGCTTGTCGAACTGGTGCACACGCAGAATGCCGCGGGTGTCCTTGCCGTGCGAACCGGCCTCGCGGCGGAAGCAGGAGGACCAGCCAGCGTACTGAATCGGGCCGTTGGAGAGATCAATAATCTCGTCCTTGTGGTAGCCGGCCAGAGCCACCTCAGAGGTGCCAACGAGGTAAAGGTCATCCTCCTGGAGGTAGTAAACCTCATCCGAGTGCTGACCCAAAAAGCCCGTGCCCTGCATGACGTCCGGACGCACGAGCACCGGCGGGATCATGAGCTTAAAGCCAGCCTCACGGGCCTTCTGCGCGGCCAACATGAGCATGCCGAGCTGCAAGAAGGCACCATCACCAGTGAGGTAGTAGAAGCGGGCACCGCCAACCTTGGCGCCCCGTTTGACGTCGATAAGCCCCAGCGTCTCACCCAACTCCAGGTGATCCTTCGGCTCGAAGTCGAACTCCGGCTTCTCGCCTACTTCCTCAATCAGCACGAAGTCATCTTCGCCGCCGGCCGGCGCGCCTTCGACCACGTTGGAGAGCTGGTACTGCAGCTCCTCCACCTTGGCCTCAGCGGCAGCCGCTTCCTCGCTCGCTGCCTTCACCTTCTCCTTGAGCTCATTCGAGCCCTCCAGAAGTGCCGGGCGCTCCTCCGGAGAGGCTTGGCCAATCTTCTTGCCAAAAGCGTTCTGCTCAGAACGCAGCTGGTCCGCCTTCACAATCGCCGCGCGGCGCTGCTCATCGGCGGCAAGCAGCTGGTCCACCAACTCGGGATCCTCCCCACGGTTAACCTGGGAAGCGCGGACTACATCGGGGTTTTCGCGAAGAAACTTGAGATCAATCACGCCTTATAGTCTAGCGCATGCACTACCCTTTGCGGTGGTAATAACCAGCGGCCTATCATAGTGTTATGGCGCCCCACATCATCACCGACGGCCCCGTGCCTAAGCACGCGCAGCTGCGGGATATCCTCTCGGAGCTCTGCCGCACCACACTCAAGCCTGGCGATATCCTGCCTGGCGAGCGCATTCTGGAAGAAACCTACGGCGTTTCCCGCATCACGGTGCGCCGCGCCATCGGGGACTTGGTTGCGGAGGGCCGCCTGCGCCGCGTGCGTGGCAAAGGCACGTTCGTTGCACCGAACCCGCTGGTGAGCCGCCTGCATCTAGCGTCATTCTCCGATGAGATGGGGATCCAGAAGGTCACGGCGTCATCCAAGATCCTGCTCGGTGAGCGCAGCACCGCGCCGGACGAGGTGTGCGAATTCTTTAATACCGCTCCCACCGTGGCCCATACCCACTTGCGCCGCCTGCGCTTGGGCGATGGCGAGCCCTATTCCATCGATGACGGCTGGTACAACTCCACCTTCGCGCCGACGCTGCTGGAAAATGACATTTACAAGTCCGTCTATGCCATTTTGGACTCAACGTTTGATGTTCCCATTACAGAGGCCGAACAAACGGTAACGGCGGTGGCGGCGGATGAAGAGATTGCCGCGCTTCTCGACGTCCCCCCAGGAACCCCCCTCCTCCACATCACCCGTTTCGCCCGTTCTGGGGACCGACCAGTGGAATGGTGTTCCTCGGTCTACCGCACTGACCGCTACCGGCTGACCTCCCGCGTCGCCCGAGCTTCTCAGGAACCATCACGGTAGGTCATGGGGGGAAGCGCCTAGGAGCCGCTCAGGCTGAGGGGGTACTATAAGGAGTTCTATGAGCACTACTTCTGCCTGGCGCTCCGCCTCCTCCATCCGCGTCGTCCTCGTTGCCGCCTTGGCCGCGGCCGCCTTCATGGCTGCCTACGGTGTGTTCAGCGGCGATTCTTCCAGCAGCGACACGGCCGCGGGCGAGTCCACCGCCCCCAGCGTCGACGGTAGCCAAGCCGCCGACCCCTCTGCCCCGGACGCAGCAGCAGCATCCTTCACCTCCGCCTCCGCGGGGGCATGCGTGACGTGGGATATTGCGCCAGATGGCACCGTCACCGGATTCGAGCAGACCAGCTGCGATAAGCCGCACCGCTTTGAAATCTCCGCGCGCGAGGACTTGAGTGCCTACCCCACCAGTGAGTTCGGCCGCAATGCCGAGCGCCCAGACATTACCCGCCAGAATGCTCTGCGCGATGAGCTCTGTGAGGCACCGACGGTGAGCTACCTCAACGGCAAGTGGGACCCCCAAGGGCGCTACGACATCGCCTCCATCCTGCCGCCAGCAGCCTCGTGGGAGAAGGGTGACCGCACCCTACTGTGCGGCCTACAAACCACAGACGCCGCGGGTGTCCCGCAAGAGTCCACGGGAAAGGTGGCGGAGGTGGACCAGGCGGTCGTCGCCAAGCCAGGCGAATGCCGCAAGGTCGATGAATCACAGGTGGTCAGCACCGTGCCGTGTACTGAGCCGCACCAGATGGAGACCGTCTCCGTCATTAACCTGGCGGAGCGTTTCCCCGACGGCTACCCCAGCGATGAGGAACTGGACAAGCACCTTTCGGAGACCTGTACCCAGGACGCCATGGATTACCTCGACGGCGAGGAGAATCTTTACCAGTCCACTCTGCAGCCCTTCTGGGATGCCCTATCGCGCGAATCCTGGGAAGGCGGATCACGTTCGGTGAACTGCTCCTTGATCCACGTCAACCGTGGTTTCTTCTCCACCGTGACGGGCTCGGCCAAGGACGGGCGTGATGGTCTGATGATCGATGGCGCCCCGCCTACCGAGCAACCCAAGCGCAACCCTCTGCGCGATCCGAATGAGCAAGGCGGTGGCGAGACCCCTGCCGCTCCTACCGAAGACCCGGCTGCCGCGCCAGCACAGTAGGCGCCCGAACCACAAAGAGGAACAGCAATGTATGAGGTCAGCGAGGAGCGCTTTGAAGAACTCGTCGGCGAAGCCCTGGACAAAATTCCGGACAGGTTCGTGGAGCAGATGCGCAACGTCGTCATCCTCGTCGAGGACCAGAATCCAGAAAATCCCCACCTGCTGGGCCTCTACGAGGGAGTCATGCTGACGGAACGCACCGCCTCACACACCGGCTATCTGCCGGATGCCATCTCTATCTACCGCAAGCCGCTGCAGTCCATCTGCAACTCAGAGGAAGAGCTAGCGCACGAGGTCATGGTGACCGTCTTCCACGAGGTAGGCCACTACTTTGGCTTCGAAGAAGACCGCCTCCACGAGCTGGGCTGGGGGTAGGTGCCCCCGGGACACCTACGGGGGCTTTCCCGAATTAGACGTCGGTATCGGCCCAGCGCTTCAGTGTCCACTGGCCGAAGGACTGGCCGCGCGGTTCCATGAGGGTAAAGCGGCAATTCGGCATGTAGCCGGTATAGGCAAAGTCCGGGTCCACGCCGCAGGCATGGGTCGTGACTACGCGGATTGCCGCGCCGTGGCTGACGACGATGACATCTTCGTCGTCGCCAATCTCCGCGGCAATGTCCTCCAACACCGGCTGGTAGCGCTCCAGCACGTCCGTGTAGCTCTCACCGCCTGGCATGCGGGCTTCCGGATCACCATCAACCCAGCCGCGCAGGGCCACCATGTATTCACGGTGGGTATCCTCGCTACCGCTCATCTCATGTTCACCGGCGAAGACCTCGTGCAGACCTACGCGGACCTCGACGGGGACGTTGCGCTCATCGGCAGCCTCGGCATAGGCCTTGGATGCCAGCATGGCCGTCTGCTGGGCACGCAGCGCAATGGAGCAGACGAAGCGTACGCGGCGGCCTTCACACAGCTCGGCCAACTCTCGGCCCACGTCCTCTGCCTGACCGCGGCCGCGCTCGGTCAGCTCGGCGCCCGGCGGGCGAGTATCCATGATGCGGTCAATATTGGAAAAGGTCTGGCCGTGGCGCAGGAGAATGATTCTTCCGGTCATGCTTCACACATTATTGCCCGGTGCGTACCTTCGCTACCCATTCATCAGCCTGGTTCAACCGAGCCAGATCCAGCTGGGCCTTCGGCGTTGCTGCAGCGGAAGGCCAGGAGCCAACGAAGACCACCTCTTCTGCGCGCAGCCACAGCGCCCGCAGGGCCTCGGCCACCGGCTGGTCATCAATGTGCCCGATGAGATCCGCGTGGAAGCGGTAGTTGCCAAAGACGGTGCGCAGCGGGCGCGATTCGATGCGGGTGAGGTCCACGCCGCGGTGCGCAAACTCCTGCAAGGCGCCCACGAGTGAGCCGGGTTCGTTGGGCAAGGTAAAGATGACGGACGTGCGGTCGTGGCCGGTACGCGCGGTGGGCTTGCCGGTGGGACCCACTAGGACGAAACGAGTGGTGGCGCCCTCGACGTCGGCGATGTTGTCCGCTAGTGCATCCAGCTCAAATACCTCCCCGGCGCGAGCAGGGGCTGCTGCTGCGTCCACCTCGCCGCGCGCCACAGCCTGGGCAGCCGCGCCATTCGACGCCGCCGGGACATACTCCACGCCCGGCAGGTTCTCCTCCAGCCAGCCGCGAACTTGCTGGTAGCCCACCGGATGAGTCGAGAAGGTTGTGATCTCCTTGGCGCTCTTGCCCCGAGTCAGTATGGAGAAGGACACCGGCAGGTCCACTTCGCGGTAAATCTGGACCGGGGAACCATCAGCCAGCGCATCGAACGTGGCCGTAACTGGCCCGTCCACGGAATTTTCAATGGCCACGCAGGCATAATCGGCGTCGCCTGAACGCACCGCGGCCAGCGCTTCCTTCGGCGAGCCAACGGGAAGGGGCGTCGTTTCACCCAGATCTTCGGCGAAACGTTGCATTGCCGCCTCCGTAAACGTTCCGGCCGGTCCCAAGAATGCGATGGTGGTGCTCATGCAGGCAACCTTAGCCCACTAGACTGGGCCGCCATGGACGTTAGCGAGTTCACCCTGGAGAAGCTGCGCGAGGATCTTGCGGGCCTAAGCCCCGAGGAGCACGGTTTCACGCACATCGATCTGGAGCGCCGGCCGCAGCGCCACGGGCGCTTGAGCGGGTGGATTCTCTCTGCCAAGGATCTCAATGACGTCGCCGGTATGCCCACTACCCATGGCCACGCTGAGCGCACCTACCTCGCCGAAGAGACAGATCCCTTCCTGCAGGAGCTTATCGACGCCGGCGCGGTCATCATCGGCAAATCCGCCGCCCCCGAACTGGGCTTGCGCGTCGATACGGAACCCGTGGGCCTTCCTCATCCGGATAATCCGCTTTACCCAGGCCATACGCCGGGCGGTTCCTCCGGTGGTGCGGCCGTGCAGGTAGCACGAGGTTTGCTGCGCGCGGCCCATGCCTCCGATGGAGGTGGTTCTATCCGCGTTCCAGCTGCTGCCTGCGGCGTCGTGGGCTTCAAACCTGCGGGCGAGGACCTCTCCGTGCCTGGTTTTATTACCCGCTCCGTGGCTGATAGCGCTACCCTCCATGGGCTAACACCGCGCACACCGCGCGCCCGCGTCGGAGTGCTCACTGATCCTCTTTTCGCTGAGGTAGAGGTGGCTCCGCACATGCTCCGCGCCGTTAGCGAAGCCACTGCCCGGTTGGAGGGCGCCGGTTTCGAGACCGTCGCCATCTCGCCTTACCCGCAGGCAGCCGCAACATTTGAGGCCTTCCAGCACATCTTTACCCACCGTCTGGCGGATCTGGAGTTCGCTGAAGGCTACGCCGAGTGGATTCGCACCCAGGGCCGCCGTGTCACGGAGATGGAACTCTTGCTCGCGCGTGGTCACGCCATCGTTCTGCCTGGCGTTCTCCGGAAGTTCTGGCAGGTAGATGCCGTCCTCTCCCCCACGCTGGCCTTCGATCCACCGCGTCGTGGGCACTTCCTTGCCCGCGACCATCAGGAGAATTTCGACGAGCAAACCCGCTGGTCGCCGTGGGGCTCGCTATTCAATGTGGCCAAGCTTCCGGCGATCTCCGTGCCGTGGCCGGTGCCCAACCACCCGCCGGTCGGCGTTCACTTAGGTGGCATCACGCTGGACGACGCCTCCCTTCTCGGCCTAGCCCAGGTGCTCCACTCATGACCATGACGCGCTCTCGCCTCCGGGCAGAAATTCTCATCGTTCTCACCATCACGTTTGGTATCTCCGGGGTACGCGCCGTCCTTCGGCTCACGGATTCCCTCCTCAACCCTGCCCCGCTCAACGAGCAATCCGTCACCATCAACTCTTCGCAGTCCACGACGACGCTGCTCGACCTCGCCTTCCAGCTGTGTAGCACCGCCATCTTGGTGGCGTGGGGCGCGCTCGTGCTCTATCTCCTTGCGTGGCCGCCTCGGCCCCGTTGGCGCGATGGCCTCCATGGCGCGGCATTAGCCGCTGTCATTGGCCTGCCGGGGCTGGTGCTTTACTACGCAGCACTGCACTGGGGTTGGACCAAAGAAGTCATTCCGGGTGCTTTTGATACCTGGATTGAAATCCCCGTCTTGCTGCTCAAGTCCTTCGCCAACGCCTGGGCGGAGGAGCTCGTCGTGGTCTATTGGCTCATGACCAGGCTCAAGCAATGCGGCTGGGCTCTTCCTGCCTCGCTAGCGGCGACGTCCCTGCTTCGCGGCTCCTATCACCTCTACCAAGGAGTCTCGGCTGGGTGTGGCAACATCGTCATGGGGCTGCTCTATGGCTGGTATTTTCACCGCACTGGACGGGTATGGCCGCTGGTCATCGCGCACTTTCTTATCGACGCTGTCGCGTTCGTCGGTTACGCCGCCCTCTTTGGCGCTTAAAAAGTAGCTGGAAAAGGCTCCGCGCACGCCCTGTGAACTCTGGGGCAGGAGTGATTAGGCGGTACAGTGTTCCCCATGACCTATCAAGGACGCGATCCAGAGCGCGAGGCGCGCCGCGCGGGCGAATCCCCCGGCGATTACCGCCGCGCGGGTTCCGGCAGCTCGGCTCAATCTGCTGGCGCCCATGCCAGCGATGCCGAGCTGGGCGATTACGTCCTCGGCGCCGATGGCCAGCCCCTGCGTGACCGCTATGGCCGCCCAGTGCGCCGCCGTCCCCAGTCCTCCCAAGCACGCCGTCCCGGCGCGCGGTCCGCTGAGCCCTACCGCGGCCGCCCTGCAGCGTCGCGCCGCGAGGAAACTCGTTTCGACGTCGATGCCTACATGGCCCAGAACCCGCCGCGCCAACAACCGCGCCCCTACGCGGACCGCACTGCTCAGCAGCGGTACGAACCCCGCACTGGCCAGCCGCCGCGCAGCTATAACCCAGATGCTCCTAGGCGTGTTTCTCGTCGTCGCGCTGAAGGCCGCCCGCACAGCCGCCGCAAGAAGGTCAACCCCCTCAAGCAGGTTTTCGGCTGCGCGGGCTGGCTCGTTGCCATCGCGCTCGTCTTCACCGTGGTATTCACCTTGTGGACGGATAGTCGCTTGACCCGCATCGATGCGCTGCCTGGGGAACAGGTGGCGTCGACTTCCGGCACTAACTGGCTACTCGTGGGCTCCGACTCCCGTCAGGGGCTCACCGAGGAACAGCAGGCAGAGTTGGGCACCGGTGGTGACGTGGGCGCGGGCCGTACGGACACCATCATGCTCCTGCACATCCCGAAGTCCGGCAAAGCCAAGCTTGTCTCCATCCCGCGCGATAGCTACGTGGACGTCCCCGGCTTCGGCATGGACAAGATCAACTCCGCGTTTACCTACGGCGGCCCTCAGCTGCTTGCTCAGACCGTGGAGCAGTCCACCGGCCTGCACATCGACCACTATGCAGAGATCGGCATGGGCGGCCTTGCCAACGTGGTGGATTCCGTTGGCGGCGTCGAAATCTGCGTGCAGGAGCCTATCAACGATCCGCTCGCCGGTATTGACTTGCAGGCCGGCTGCCAGAAACTGCGCGGGCCGGATGCCTTGGGCTATGTGCGTACCCGCGCTACCGCGATGGGTGACCTTGACCGCGTGCAGCGACAGCGCGAGTTCTTCGCCGCCCTGTTGGAAAAGACAACTTCCCCGGCGACCATCGCGAATCCCTTCAAGGCCATCTCCTTGGTCAACCACACTGCGGACTCCTTCATCGTGGGCCGCAAGGACCACGTCTGGCACTTGGCACGCGTGGCGCTATCCATGTCCTCTGGAGTAGAGACGGAGACTGTACCGATTGGCGGTTTCCAGGACACCGTGGTGGGCAACGTCGTCCTTTGGGATGACGCCGGCGCACAGGCCCTATGGGACTCTATGCGCTAGCGCGTCAACTGATTGAGGGAATTAGCGCAGGGTCACCTGACGGGACTTGATGTTCTGCAGCTGCTTGCGCTCGTCAGCGCTGAGGTTGGCATCGTTGGAGATTTCTTCCTCCAAAGCCTTGTTCACGCGGGAGAGCTCGGCCTCGTAGGAGTCGTGCGCAACGTCCGGGTCAAGGTCGAAGACCGGGGCAATAAGACCGTGGGTACGGAAGACACCAGCGAACTTGGTACCTTCACCCAGGTTGAGCTCACCGCGTGCGGCAACGCGGGACAAAGCGTTGAGGAAAGCATTCTCATCATCGCACGGACGGACCCAGCGGATATGCGCCTTGCCGCCACCGGCATTAGCCCAGAAGGCGGTACCGATGAGGCCCTCAGCGTCCTGGCCTACCTGGTAGGACTCGATGACGGAATCATTGGCGCGCTGCAGAGCCTGTGCCATGTGCGGCGGGACCTGTGCACCCTCCGGCATCCACCAGGAGAAGTCCTGGTAGACGGTGATGTCGAGGTCAGCAGATTCGTCGAGAAGCTCGGACAGCTCCGGCTGGGATCCGTCGGCAGCGGTGGACTCCAGGGTGGAGCCCGGCGCGTTGTTCTTTACCCAGTTGAGGGCAAAGGCCAGGTCGCGGCCCGGGTTGTGGGTATGGGACTGCACCTGCAGGCCCACGAAGGCATCTCCGCCAGACTCTTCATCGCGAATGAGTGCTGCAGAGGCACCCGGCAGCACGGTCGCAACGTAGACGTCCTTGTCAAAGCCCTTGACGGAGAGCTTCGCCGTTGCGGAAGGAACGAATTCCTGCAGGGCAACGAGGCTAGCCTCAGCGGCGAGACCACCAAACGGGCGGGGATCCTTTTCCAGGGCAGCGCGCTCGGCGGCGCGGGCAGCGAGCTTAGCTTGGCGGCGGGACATACCCTCCGGCAGCTGTTCGTTCTTCTTTTTCTTCTTTGCCATACCCAACAACTTACCTGTTCGCTACAGCTCAATGGCGTGCAGGGCCACTTCAGGTTCATTCGTGGCGAGAATATCTACCCCGTTGGCCCATGCCCACTTCATGTCTTCCGGCTTATCGATGGTCCACATGTACGTCGGCAAGCCATGCGCGCCGATGGCATCAGGCTGGATTTTGCCGCGGAGAATCGACATGCCCAAGCCCGTGGGCTGGGATAACAGGACATCAGGCCGGTTGACGTGACGCTCCCAATCGCGGCGCAAATAAATGCGGTCGATCTGGGGAGCAAGAGCGGTCATACGGCGGATGGCGCGGTGAGAGAAGGAAATCATGTGGATACGGGGGTCGTCGATAAGCCCCGCGTAGCGCAGCCGCAGCACCATCTGCTCCTCAAGGATGTCGCCCTGCCCCGAGGGGTGTTTGGTTTCGACGTAGAGGTGGTGGCTCTTGCCGTCGAGCATCTCCAGAAGTTCGTCGAAAAGCAGCATGCGTTGGCCGCCCCCAATGTTGAGACGGCGCAGGTCTTCCCACGTCTGGCGGGACACACGGCCCGAACCATTTGTGGTGCGGTCCAGCGTGGGATCATGGTGGACCACCACTTTGCCATCGCTGCTCAGGCGAATATCGCACTCAATGCCATGGATGGGCAACTCGAGCGCCTTTTCAAAGGCAAGAGGGGATAACTCCGGATATCTCCCGGAGTATCCCCTATGGGCGACAATCTTCACTAGCCGAAGATTTCTTCCTTAATCGTGTTCAGCGTGTTGAAGGAGTGGTCGAAACGCTCCTGCTCGTGCTCATCCAGCTGCAGTTCGATGACACGGTTGACACCGTTGCGGTCAACGATGGCCGGGGTACCGATGAAGACATCTTCCTTACCACCGTATTGGCCCTCCAGGTAAGCAGAGACCGGAAGGGCGACGGCCTGGTTCTGGATGACCGCGCGGGTGATGCGGGCCAGGGCCATACCGATGCCGTAGGAGGTGGAACCCTTGGCGTCAATGATGTGGTAGGCGGCGTCGCGAGTGTCTTCGAAGATCTTCTCAATGCGCTCGTTGTAGCCCGGGTCCTTCTCAGAACGGTGGGACAGGGAGACACCTGCGATGTTGGCGGAGGAGACGACCGGCAGCTCGGAGTCGCCGTGCTCGCCGATGATGTAGGCGTGGACGGAGGTCGGAGCGACATCGTCCATCTCTGAAAGCATGTAGCGGTAGCGAGCGGAGTCCAGCACGGTACCGGAGCCGATGACGCGCTCGTGCGGGAAGCCCGAGGCCTTCCACACAGCGTAGGTGAGAATATCCACCGGGTTGGAGGCAACGAGGAAAATGCCGTCGAAGCCGTTCTTCATAACGTCGCCCACAATGGAGTTCATGATCTTGACGTTCTTGTCCACGAGCTGCAGACGGGTCTCACCCGGCTTCTGCGCAGAGCCGGCGCAGATGACGACCATGGCGGCGTCCTTGCAGTCCTCATAGGTGCCCTTGGTCACGCGGGTGCGGGACGGGGCCCAGACGACACCATGGTTGAGGTCCATGACGTTGCCTTCGAGCTTCTTCTCGTCGATGTCGATGATGGCCAGGTGGTCAACGGTGCCCTGGTTGACCAGAGCGTAGGCGTAGGCAATTCCAACGTCGCCGGCGCCGATGAGTACTACTTTGTTTCCAACATGATTTCCCATGGCTCCTATTCTGCCCCCAATGTCCGAATTTTGCTCGCTATGCGCCCGACTTCACAGGTTCAATAGTCCGATCTCACATTTCCCTGCCCGATCGGACATCCCTTGACGGCCATCTGCACGGCAGCGTTAAAGCTGGTTCAATGGCGACCATGCGCACAGCCCTTCGCCGCATCGCTCTCAAGACCGCCCAAAATGTTCTTCACGCTGCAATTTTTGGCTTGGAGTTGGTCAGCGATCTTACCCCGGGCGTGCGCATGACGGGGAGGAGACGTCTGCCACAAAACATGTGGCCCGGCCTCTTTGGCGCCGAGGTTGCAACCTGGGCGGCCGTCTCCCCGTCGCTTCTTCCGCGCCCGTGGTGGGTCACGGCGGCCAACGTGGCCATGGGCCAAGGCGCAGGCCACCTCGCCGCAACGACCGCAGCCTTCGCTACGAAACAAGCACTGCGCCTAGTAGGACGCCGACCCCAAGACCATGTCGGCCCTACTACTCGCCGCTATTCCTATTACCTCCTCGGGCTGGGCACCTTCGTGGCAGGACTCCGGTCACTCCGCAACCAGACGGAGCAGGCCCGGTTGGTCAGTAAGCTCAATGACCGCGGGCCCCAAACTGCGGCACTTGGCATGCTTGTAGGTACCGCCGGGTATGGTGCGCTCTTAATTCTTGGCGAAGCTACCCAGCTTACCGTCACGCAGCTTTCCCGTCAAGTTCAACGTTGGCTTCCCCGGTGGATTGCCTGGCCACTGGCGGGCGGCGCGGTGGGCTTTGCCGCTGCCGTCCTCAGTGACCGCATGGTGTGGCGCCGGATGCTGAGCTCAGCCTCTATCAACGCGTTGGAGCTCAACAGGCTGGTCTACCCGGGCTCCTCCATGCCGTGGGAGCCGGAACGTTCCGGAAGCCCGTGGTCCCATGAACCGTGGACAGCAGTTGGCTCACAGGGCAGGGCTTTTCTTGACCGCGGCCCGCGCGCCAACGACATCCGGGAGGTCATGCACTTCGAGCGAGCCCGCGAGCCAATCCGCATCTACATTGGCCTGATTCGCGGCCGCGGCCCACAGGCAGCTGCGCGCCAAGCCGTGGCGGAGATGGATCGCACGGGCGCTTTCCACCGCAACACCATCGTGGTGCAGCTCCCCTCTGGTTCGGGCTGGATCAACAACTACTCAGTGAGCAGCTACGAGTTCCTCACGCGCGGAAATTGCGCCACGGTGGCGCTGCAGTTCGACTATTTGCCCTCGATGTTTTCCTATCTCGTGGACAAGGACCTTTCAACCACTTTTGCCCGCGAGCTCATTACTGCTGTGCGGGAGCGCCTTGAGCTCCTCCCGGAGGACAATCGCCCCAAGTTCTACCTCAGCGGCGAATCCCTGGGGTGCTATGCCATTGTTGAAAACTACGAGAACCTCGAGGACCTCCTCGCCGATTGTGACGGCGCAGTCTTCACCGGACCGCCGCGCATGACGAGCTTCATGCGCCGCCTTCACCGTGAGCGCGGCTCCCTAGAGCGCCTGCCGCTTATCGACGGCGGCCGCCACCTCCGCTTCGCTGCCGTCCCCGAACACATGGAGCACGACGCGTTCGGCGAGCCCTACGACCCCTGGGAGCGCCCGCGCGTAGCAGTAGGCCAGCATGCCTCCGACCCCATCGTCTGGTGGGATAAAACACTCATCTATGCCCGCCCCAATTGGATTCACGAACCTACCCCGAAGACGCTGTATGCCGATACTTTCGAGAACCTCCACTGGCACCCCTTTATTACCTTCTGGCAGGTAGCCCTTGACCAGATCAATTCACTCAACGTGCCCGGCGGTCACGGCCACAACTATTTTGAGGAAACCTTCTGGTACTGGGATGCCGTCCTCGGCTCACAAACGCGCGCCCAGCTCACCCCCGAGCTAGCCGAGCGGATGCGCGCTTTTGTCGAGCGCGACCAGCTCAACAAACCGACTGACTTCCGGACGCAGGTACGCGCACAGCTCTAGTCGCACTTCACGCCAGTGCTGTGGTGCGGACAATAACCGTTGGGTACCTTGTGCAGGTACTGCTGGTGTTCGTCTTCCGCCAAGTAGTACTCGCCTGCGTCCGTCTCACGGAGAAGGGTGATTTCAGTCGTGGTGTCACCAAAGTTGGCTGCGGCAAGCTTGGCGGCATAGGAATCCACCAGCTGTTGAATCTCCTCGCGCTCCTCTTCCGTCTCTGGATAGAAGGCGGAGCGGTACTGGGTGCCCACGTCGTTGCCTTGGCGGAATCCCTGGGTCGGGTCGTGGGCCTCAAGCGCCTTGACCACGAGGTCACGCAGGCTAATGCGCTCCGGGTCATAGGTGATCTGGACAACCTCTGCATGGTTGGTCAGGCCGCGGCAGACTTCGTAATAGGTGGGGTTCGGGGTCGCGCCGCCGGCGTAGCCCACGGAGGTGGACTCCACGCCCTCGGTTTCCCAGTACATTTTCTCAGCACCCCAAAAGCATCCGATAGCAATGAGGAGGGACTTCTGACCTTCCTTCCACGGGCCGGTAATCGGCGTGCCAAGCACGGCATGGGGCTGCGGATTGGTCAGGGCAGGCTCTGCTCGCCCGGGGAGTGCGTCGCCCTTCGAAACGAGCGCGGGCTCTGGTTTGTAGAGGAACATGCAGGATTCTCCTTTACGTGTCGATGCATCCTCTTATACCCCTCGGCCCTGTGGAGGAGCCACTTTTTGTTCAGGGTGGTCCGCGCCCGGACAACTCTGCAGGGTGTCCACCCTGCAGAAAATATTGTGGCCAAATTCTCAATCTGCCCCTACCATGGGCCGCGAACCCAATAGAAAGGATTGTAACAATGGCTGTTTACGAACTTCCGGAACTCGACTACGCATACGACGCACTGGAGCCGCACATCTCCGCTGAGATCATGGAGCTGCACCACTCCAAGCACCACGCCGGCTACGTTGCTGGCGCTAACGCAGCGCTCGAGGCTCTGGAGGAGCAACGCAACGGCGAGGCTAACGCTGACGCTAT
This sequence comes from Corynebacterium sp. HMSC078H07, assembly GCF_001812805.1. Lineage (GTDB taxonomy): Bacteria > Actinomycetota > Actinomycetes > Mycobacteriales > Mycobacteriaceae > Corynebacterium. The sequence goes on from NZ_KV810517.1 coordinate 132,035, forward strand.
CCGCGCGCTGTCCAAGAACCTGGCCTTCAACCTGGGTGGCCACACCAACCACTCCATCTTCTGGAAGAACCTTTCCCCGAACGGTGGCGGCGAGCCGACCGGCGAGCTGGCTGAGGCTATTAACCGCGACTTCGGCTCCTTCGAGAAGTTCAAGGCTCACTTCTCCGCTGTTGCTACCGGCCTGCAGGGCTCCGGTTGGGCAGTTCTGGGCTACGACCACATTGCTGGCCGCCTGGTTATTGAGCAGCTCTCTGATCAGCAGGGCAACATCTCCGTGAACTTCACCCCGCTGCTCATGCTGGATATGTGGGAGCACGCTTTCTACCTCCAGTACAAGAACGTGAAGGCTGACTACGTTAAGGCTGTGTGGAACGTCTTCAACTGGGAGGACGTTGCTGAGCGTTACGCTGCTGCCACCAAGTAAGCAGCTCACCGGCTTTAATTAAGGCCAACTAGCACGACACCGCGCCGACACCCTCGGACTTTCTGAGGCTCTCGGCGCGGTGTCGTCGTTTTTCTTCGACCACACGGCGCACCCCGGTGCTGGAAACAACCGAGTTCTTCGAAGACCTCACCGCCAACGGAGTACATGTAGGCGGGCTCGTGGTCAACCGCCGCACGCCGGAAAGCCAGGATGCGTTCTTGGCACAGCGCCGCGCCTCCGAGGGCGAGGCTCTCGCACTCTTGGCACAGGCGTTGCCTGGTCAGCCAATCTTGGAAATCCCTTGGCTGCCACACGAAGTGTCTACGCCGGAGGCGCTAACTGCACTGGCGGATTCCCTACCACAAAGTCTTTGAAGCGTTCCACGGGTGGTGCCTCATCGCCGATGCGCCACACGAGGCCGAGCTCACGGTAGGCCGCGGGCTGTAGCGGGATGAGGTTGCTGGTCTGCAGGTACGGATCATCCAGCGGCAGCAGCGCCGAGCCGAGCCCAGCCGCGACGAGCCCCGCGACGGTTGTGAGCTCCATCGACTCGAAGACGAGGCGCGGGCTAAACCCGGCGTGGGCCGCGAGGTCATCGAGAAGCATGCGCGTTCCGTACCCCGGCAACATGCCAATGAAGGGCTCATCAGCAAACTCGTTAAGGCGCACGGTGTCCCGGCCCGCCGCCCAGTGGCCCTCCGGCACCGCTAGGCCAAGGCGCTGCAGTTTGAGCTGGTGCCAGCCCACCGCGGCGTCGGGGTCTGGGCGCGGACCTACCAGGGCCAAGTCCGATTCGCCTGCGCGCACACGGTCCACCAGCACGCGCGCAGCTCCCTGGTGCAGGCGAATATCCACGTGGGGGTACTCAGCGCGATAGGCCTTGAGCAGCTCTGGGACCATCCAGGTGCCCAGCGAGTGCATAAAGTCGAGCCGCACCGTACCGCGCTCAGGATCCATGAGGCGCGCCACGGCATCACGTGCCGCAGTTTCGGCGGTGAGCATGCGGCGTGCTTGCTCGACGAAGGCGCGGCCACGCGAGTTGAGCCGCAGGCGCCGGCCGCTGCGCTGGAATAGGCTCGCGCCGATGTCCGCCTCTATGCGCTGTACGCGGCGGGTCAAGGCGGGCTGGGAAAGCCCAAGCGAATCCGCCGCCGCTCCCACCAGTCCGTGGTCGGCCACGGCGACGACACCGCGTACATCCTCCAGGTTCATGCACACCTCGCATTGTTTATGTCATTTCTGAACATTTTACACATAACCGCGGGCGGGCCATGCTTAAAGGCATGACGAGAACCCGGCGCGCCACCATCGCCATGCTCTTCGTGGGCTTGGCGATTTTTTCCTGCCTTTACCCCACCCAAGCCATGCTGCCCACGTTGGTGGAGGACATGGGCATGACCTCCACTGAGGCCGCCATGACCATTTCCGCCGCCACCGGAGCGCTGGCCATCTGCGTCATCCCGGTCTCCATCATCTCTGAGCACATCGGCCGCGGAAAGCTCTTGCTTGTCTCCACGATTGCCGCCACACTCATCGGCATGCTCGTGCCCCTTGCCCCGAACCCGGAGATCCTCATTGCCACCCGCGCGCTTCAGGGCGCGGTCATCGCGGGCGCGCCCGCCACCGCCATGGCCTGGATTTCGGAGGAACTGGAATCCACCTACGTCGCCCGCGCCATGGGCCTCTACATCGCTGGCACCACCATTGGCGGCCTTACCGGCCGTCTTATCCCCACTGGGTTGCTCGAGCTTACGTCCTGGCGCTGGGCCCTGTTCGGCTCCAGCCTTGTCACCCTAATCCTGGCCATCATTGCGGCGATCCTGCTGCCCTACCAGCAGAATTTCACGCCGAAGGAGATTCACTTCCGCTCCGAGCTCAGCGCCATCTTCCGCCACGGGCGCGACACCCGCCTCATACCGCTGTTCATCGTGGCCTTCGTGGCCATGGGTACCTTCGTGTCCCTTTATAACTTCTTAGGCTTCAGGCTTATCCACCATTTCCACCTCTCGCCCGGCCTGGCTGGCTTGGTTTTCCTCTTCTACCTCACGGGCACGTGGTCCTCGGCCCGCGCGGGCCGGCTCGTCGCTCAGATTGGCCATGCCAACACGTTACTGCTGTCCTGTGCGTTGTTTGCCGTGGGCATCGCGCTGTGCGCGGGATCCCTTATCCCCACCTTGCTCGGAATCGTCCTGCTCACTATTGGTTTCTTCGCCGCGCATTCGACGGCTTCAGGCTGGGTAGGCCACATCGCAACGCATGACCGCGCAGAGGCTTCGAGCCTGTATGTCTTCTTCTATTACCTAGGCAGTTCCGTCCTGGGTGCGCTGTCTGGCATGCTTTTCGACGCCCTCCCCTGGCCCGGTTTCATCGCCACCTACGCCTTGCTGGCCGTGGGTATTGCGGGCATGAGTTGGGTTGTGAGAAAAACCGGATAAACTCGTGTTTTATGGACAAGTGGTCAGCACGTACATGGCATAGGAAAGCCTCCCGCCCAGTCAGCATCTGGATGATGGTCTTCCTCCTCGCCGGTGTCTCCCACATTCTTATACCTAATTACCGCTGGGTGCTCATCCATCTTTTTACGCTGGGTATCCTCACCAACAGCATCGTGGTGTGGTCCCAGCACCTCACCGAGAAGTTTGTGCAGCTCAAGCTCCCTGATTCCGCGCGGCCGCAGCAGCTCGCGCGCATCTATCTGCTCAACGTCGGCGTCATCTGCGTGCTGATAGGTCAGCTGCTCATTGAGGCATGGGAGCCTCACTGGATTCTGACGCAGGTGGGCGCTACCTTCGTTGCTGCCGCGGTGCTCTGGCACGGCGCGGTGCTCTTCGGCCTGTGGCGCCAGGCGGAATCGAAGCGATTCCGGCCGGTCGTCGCCACCTACGTGGCCTCGGCGATCTTCCTCGCCGTGGGCGCGGCCCTCGGCGCGCTTCTCGCAGTCTTCCCCGCGCATCCGCGTCTGCTCATTGCGCACGTGGCCGCCAATGTGGGCGGCTTCGTAGGCCTTGCCGCGGCAGGGTCACTTACGATCTTATTCCCCTCCATCTGGCGGACCAAGGGCGTCAACCCACGCATGCGCCTCAGCTTCACGCTGCTGGGCATCGGCGTGCTGGCCACCCTCATCGGTTCCGCGTGGAACGTCCCGGAAGTGGGGCTCATCGTCTACTGCGTGGGCTGGTTGGCGAGCCTACAAGGCTGGTTGGTCAATGTGCTCACCGTGGCCGAGGATCCCCGCGGGCGCATCACCTTCCCTGCGCTCTCCGCCCTCTTTTCAGCGTTCTGGCTGGTTGGCGGCTTAACCTACTACACGGCGCAGCACTTCTTGAGCGACGAGCCAAAGATTCCCATGCTCGCGCTCGTCGTCGGCTTTGCCGCCCAACTGCTCACCGGCGTCATGAGCTACCTCATGCCCACGACCATGGGCGGCGGCCCTTCCGCAGTGCGGGCAGGCCTGCGCGAATACAACCGCTGGGGAATCGGGCGCTCCGTCTTCATCAACGGCGGCCTCGCGCTGTGGCTCGCCACATCCAGCTCTCTCACCATGGTTGTCGCTTCTTTGCTCAGCCTCGGCTCCATGGCGCTCTTCCCGGTCCTCACCGCCCGCGCAGTCAAGGCCCAGAAGGCAGTGCTCCAGAAGAAGGCCGAGGGCCCAGCTCCGGAGACCACCACGGACTGGAACCAAGCACTGATCGCCCTTGCTGTCCTCGTCCTCGTGGGCGCCCTCAGCTTCTTTATCTAAACCCCCAGACCTGGAACCCGAAACCTACAGGTCGGCGTCGCCAAGCGCTTGCCGACGCCCCACCACCCACCAGGGAGTTTCGTGTTCCAGGTCTGGGGAAATGGAACGAGGCGATGACGCTGCCGTCGGCTAGGGGTCCAACGGCGGGATGCCCGGCGCGCCGGCAGACATCCATTCGCGGACCACGTGGGTGGCGGTGACATCGCCGGCGTTATAGCGCAGGATCTGCTCGCGGGCAGCAACGTCGCCGGCCAGTGCGGCGCGGCGGGCGTTAACGGATTCCTCGCCGTCGAAGTCCTCCGGCCACTCAAAGCCCGCGACGGGCGCAACGGTCTTGAGACTCAAGCCTGACGTCCCGGCGAAGCTGCGCTTGACGTGAACGAACATGTCGACCCACTCCTCAGAGGAAATAAACTCCTCCACTTCCTGGAGCGCAGGCTGGTGGAAGCGTTCAGCGGAGCGGCGCATCCAGTGGTTTTCACCGTGGGCAGAGTAGCAGTAGGCGGCGAAGGTCTTACCCTCCTCGTGCGCCTGGGACCGCACGGCCATCAGCCATTCCCAAAACTCGGCGAAGTTCTCCGCCTCCGCGCGGCCGCCCAACGGCTCCCACGTCGCGAAAGGGATGTATTCGCCGTTGAGCCGCGCGCCCCACAAGTAGGCGCCTTGGTCGAGGTACGCCTCCATATCGACATCCACTTCGACGTCGGCGCGAGGCACGCTGACCTGGCTACGGCGCAGCAACGGAATGCCCTCGCGCCAGGCAGCGGCGAGGGTGGAGGGGGCGCCGAGGGAGGCGTCGATAAGCGCCTGCACCGTCTCAATCCCGCGCTCCCGGTAAGGGTTCGCACGGTCGCCCGGGAGGAAGAGGGAAATGTCATCGCGGGCCTCAAGCTGGGGCTCGCACAGATGCCAGAAGCGACACGACGCGCACTCTTTGACGCGGCGCGGGCCTTCTGGGAGAGGCTGCGCAAGTGCAGCATCGATGGGATAACGCGAGGTATCAGTAACAAAAGCCTGAGTACGATCCTGACCAATCGCCGCTCCGCGCCCCGAGTTGAGGTTCACCTCTTCCAAGCCACGCGCAGCCAGGGCGAGCCGGTAGCCGTCGACGGCATGATGCTTAATTTTGTACTTCGCCGGCAAAGGCTCGCTCAGCCCCAGGCGATGCGTAGGCACGACCACGGCGCGCGATTTTTCATTCGGACGGGCGACGCGGTGATCAGAAACGATGACTGGGGTGTAGTTCTCGTCATCGCGAATGAGGAGCTCCACCCGAACCATCCACTCGTTGGTAGAGAAAACCGCGTTAGTGATGTGGGTATAACCGTAAGCCAAAGCCTCAAGCGTAGCCATGGCGCGTTCGAAGTCATCGCCTTCAAGGTCGATGCGGCGAAAACGACCGGGGCCTTTGCGGGGAACGAGAGCCAGGGCAGCCTCAATGGCTGCGGCATGGCGCTCCGCGCGAGCCTGGCCCGTCGGGGTGCGCGGGATGTCTGGATGTGCGCGGCGCTGCACGAGGCGATAGCGGCAGCCCACGAGGTCCGTGGCGACGAGCACATCTTTCACACCAGGTGAGCTTAGTAGACCTCCTTGCTAGAGTTGTAGCGAGACCCTACCGATAAAAAAATTAAGGACGTTTCAATGAGCTTGATCAAGAAGATCCGCAAGGCCCGCCGCGAAGCCCGCGCCGAGATCAAGGCCGCCAAGACCCGCGCAAAAGCCGAGGTCAAGGCAGCAGATAAGGCACGTCACCGCCAGCAGAAGCTGCTGGCCAAGCAGGAGAAGGCCCTCATCAAGTCCGAGGAAAAGGGTCTGAAGAAGCGCCGCAAGCACGAGTACAAGATGGCGCAGAAAGAACTCGAGCGCATCAAGGAAGGCCGTTTTAACAAGAACAACGTCAAGCGTTATGCCGGCGCCCTGCGCACCGCGGCCCCGTTGCTGCTGCCGCTGATTTACCGCGGTATTACCGCCGCGCAGCGAGAGGTAGAAAAGAAACGCGCCCAGAAGGCGGGCGTATCCGCTGACCAGCTCGCATCCTTTGCTGGCCACGGCGCACCGCTCAAGGCCCGCACCGCCGGCATCCGCAACTCCTTAAAGGACGCCAATGTGCCGGTCGGCTTCAAGCGTGACGTCAAGGAGCGCCTCAATGAGCTCGACGCTGCTATCGAGAACGCTGAGTACATGACCGAGCAGCAGCGCCAGCGTGCGCACCGCTCCATCTCCGGCGAAATTGACTCCATCAACGCCGATATCCAGGCCAAGCTGCGCGCTTAATCTACCCAGCTTGCCTGTGCCGCGGCCTCCATGGTCGCGGCTTTCGTGTTTTCACCGCTATTTTTACCTCCACGCCCTAGACCTTTTAAAACGGATTTAAAAAGAGAATCAGTTTCTTCACCGATTCCCCAAAAGTCACGTGGCGAATCTAGTGCGGAATATCGCCCCGTTTTGCCGCACAGCTCTAATTCTTTAGTGTTCTCCGGTGTAGATAAAACTATTTCTCATATATAGTCGGGGGCGAGGATAAATAGTCCCTAAAGCCATCCCTCAAAAGATAGCTTCTTTTGTCAATCGCCTTCCCGCCCAGCACACAAGGCCGGAAGGAACACACCACTACCGTATGGAGAATCATGGCTCGCCGCGAAGTAACGCAGTTCTTTGATGACCTTGACAATAGCCCGCTTACTGAAGAAGAACTTACCGTCATCCGTTTTAGCGTTGACGGGAAGGATTATCTCCTGGATGTTTCCAAGGAGAATGCAGAGAAGTTTCACGCCGCAATGGAACCTTTTGTGAAGGCTGCTCGCCACCCCATCAAGAAGGAAACGCGCAGCTACAGGCCCGCTGATGTCCGCGAATGGGCAGCCAAGCACGGCTACGAGGTAGCTGAGCGCGGCAAGATCCGCAACGACGTCATTTTGGCCTACCGCGACGCCAACAACCTTTAGAGCACTCCCTGCTCGCGGGCAGCAGCCACGGCAGAGGTGCGCGAGCGCACGCCCAGCTTGTCGTAGATGTGGACAAGGTGGGACTTCACCGTGGCTTCTGAGAGCATAAGCTCCACGCCAATTTCACGGTTGGACGAACCTGCAGCGACGAGCTTGAGAACTTCCAGCTCGCGCGGCGTAAGCGACGTGCGCGGGGTGCGCACGCGGGTCATGAGCTTGTCCGCCACGACGGGAGACAGTGCCGAGTCACCTTCGGCAGCAGAACGCACCGCGGCGAGCAGTTCGGCCGGTGGCGCATCTTTGAGCAAGTAGCCAACCGCACCGGATTCGATAGCACCGAGAATGTCCGCATCGGTGTCATAGTTGGTCACCACGAGGACCTTGGGGGGATTATCCATGGAGAAGCGGATAGCCGCGGTGGCTTCCGCACCGGTCATCACGCGAGTGCCTTCAATCCCGGCGCCAAAGCGCAGGTCCATGAGGAGGACATCGATTCCGCCTGCTTGTGCGGCAGATACCGCGGCTTCAGCCGTGGCGACCTCACCTACTACCTCGATGTCCTCGGCGCCCTCGAGCACCGAGCGTAGACCCAAGCGCACGATCTCGTGGTCATCGGCAAGCAAGACCCTAATCACGGGCTTCCTCCTCATTGGTACGGTGTGGACAAATTCTTAATCTACATCGTTATTTAAGGGCACACTAACTGAGACCGCCGCACCCATGCCTGGTGTGGATTCAATCACGACCTCGCCCCCGAGCTCTTCCGCACGGCGGCGCATAGCCGCCAGCCCAATATGGCCTAGTCCGGCGGGTTTATTCTCCACCGCCTCCACATCAAAGCCTTGGCCGTTATCCACCACGTCCACGCGCACCTCATCCGGCGCATACGTGACGGTCACTCGAGCCTTGGTGGCATGGGCATGCTTGACGACGTTCCCCACCGCGCCCTGCGCAATCCTCAACAACGCCGCCTCCACCTTCATGGGCAGCTGCTGTGCCTCGCCTTCCACATCCACTGAGACGTCGACTCCACCGGTGGCCGCGAAATTTTCCGCCATGCGGGTCAGCGCTGCCCCGAGGGACGTTTCGGACAATGCGGCCGGCTGCAGTGCCGCAATCATGGCGCGGGCTTCATGGAGGTTATCCGCTGCAGTGCGACGCGCCAGCTCAATGCGTTCTTGTGCCTTGGGGATATTCTCCGTCGCGAGGTCACGGTCAGCAGCATGGAGCAGCATTTGAATCGAGGACAGCCCTTGGGCCAAGGTGTCGTGAATCTCGTGCGCAATACGCTGGCGTTCGGCGGTCATGCCAGCCTCGCGTTCGGACTCCACTAACTGCGAGCGAGTCTCCATAAGTTCGCGGTTCATTCTGCTCAAGGCAGAGAAAGCATAGGTAATAGCGATAGTCACCAAAGCTGAAACCGCCGGGCCCATGATGCCGCCAAAAGTCAGCCCGCCGGGTATCTGCACAACGACGGTCACCACCGTGGCCACGAGCACGCATATAATGCCAGGAATCATCTCCAGCACGTAGAGGTACACAAAATACAAGGAAAAGACCAGGTAGATGGCCGCGGGCGCCACCGCCATATCCGCAAGCCACAGCACCGAAAGTATGGCCAACCAGCCATATTGCGCGATGCGGGGCAAGGACTCGACGTAGGCGGATCCGCCAAAGTAGACCACGGCGAAGGACACGAGCAGCAGCAGGTTGAGCACGCCTTGCCACAAGGGCAGGCGCACCGTGGTGAAGATAGCCACCACCAGAAGCGTCGCGGTCAGGATGTGGATACCGTTGCGCAATGCATCCGAGTCAACCGAACGCTGGTCTAGTGTGGAGGTCATGCGCCACAGCCTACTTCCCCCGCTTGCTGCCTGTCTGATCGGCATCAGCCTTGCTAGCACCGGCTGCACAGACTCGGCTCAGACCACAGAGCCCACTCCGGACAACACTCACGACAGCGCCCCCACTGAATCCCCGGAGAACTCCGGGGCCAGCGGAGATGGGCTTGCCATCGACGCTTCCGCTGAGGTCACCGACTGGGAAGACTGCCCTTACTTGGATACCCAGTGGGTCGCAGATACGAATGGGCAGAGGATGACCCAGTGGGGCGTCGACAAGCGCTTTAGCACCCCTGCCTGCGTATTCTGGTCCTACCCAGAGGACCCACAAGCCACCGTCATCGTGCGGGAGATGCCCAGCGTGGAGGAAGCGCGCGCGGTTGTCGATGCCGCTGCCCCCATCAACGACACCGAACTGGCCGAGTTCGACGGCTGGTCAGGTGGGCGTGGAGTGTTTGAGGATCACTCCGTCTTCGCCGTGCAGAAGGACACCCATGCGGTGCTCGTATGGTCAAACCAGCTGCAAACCCTGAAGCCGCAGCTCATTGCCCAGGAAGCCATTTCACGCCTCGGCCTCTAAAGCGCCCGGCGCTACTACACGGCGACGTCGTTGTACGGCATCAGGGTTGATACCCACGGGAACACAACCTCCATGAGCAGGAAGAACACGGCGACGATGAGGGCCACCGCCAGTACAGCTTTCACCGCGGTGGGGCCGGGCAGAAGATTCCAGAGAGCGCGATACATTAGTTCTCCTCCAAGACGGCGGGGCGGTCATTGTCGTGGGAGCCGGGGGATTTCTCTTCCCGTTCGGTCTCCATGGCATGGATAATCATGCGCTCCGCATTGGAGAATTGCGGGTGGCACGTGGTGAGCGTGAGCAGCCCCTCACTAGCCTCAACGCCTGCGTCCGGCGGGGTGCCCGGTATCGGATCCAGCACGCTGACATCACCCGGAAGCGTAATGTGGCGTCCCTGAATCTGCTGGTACTCCGGCTTCTCACGCTGCTCAGGCGTGAGACAGTCTGCTGGTGCTCCGTCAATGGGCAGCACGCGGTAGGTAATCCACTCCGTAGATGTCTCAATCACGATGGCATCGCAGGTCTGCAGGTTACCCAGGTCATTAAACGGCGCGCCTTTGCCCACACGATGTCCCGCGACGGCTAAATTCCCCAGCTCACCGGGCATCTGTGTATCCGTATACCGTCCGGGGCCGCGCAGAAGGTCATCTTCATTCGTGCCTTCCAACACCGCGAAAGCGAAGTCAGAACCAAACGCCGGGATGTAAAGGCGCGCAAAAGCCTCACCCAGCTTCGGCGCCTGGCCCTGTCCACGCGGATTGTGCCACTCCTCCTGCAGGGTTTCGTTGGCTTCCTCCTGCAGGTGGCCGGATGCGATATTGGTCCAATAGGACTCATAAAACGCGAAAAGCAAAAGCAGCACGCCGGCTGTCAACATGAGCTCTCCAATGACGGTGCTCACCGTTGTTCTTCGTCGCGTTGTGGGCTGTGGCATGTTCTCTACCCTAGCCCCTGTACCGTATAAGTACCCCACTCAGAGGACGGAGAGGAGTCCACGATGCTCGAGATTTTCATGTACCCCGTCTCCGGGATCATGAAGCTGTGGCATCTGCTGTTTAGCTCGTTCCTTGACGGCTCGATGGCATGGATCCTCACGATCGTCTTCCTCGTGCTGACAGTACGCGGCATCATTGCCCCACTGAACTGGCAGTCAGTCAAGCAGGGGCGTATTGGTGCGCTTATGCGCCCGGAGATGACGGAGCTCAATCAACAGCTGCGCCACGTCACGGACGTCGAAGAGGCGGTAGCTCTCCTCACCGAGCAGCGCGAGTTGAAGCGGCGCTACAAGCACAACCCTATGCTCGGCTGTTTCCCGTCCTTCATCATTGTTCCCGCGTTTATTGGCCTCTACCAGGTGGTTCTGAGGGTCTCCGGTTCGGCCCAGGAAGAGGTGGGGATGCTGACGCTTTCCGACGTCTCCTCCTTCCGCACCTCCACCGTCTTCGGTGTCCCCCTCACGGATTTCGCCCGCGACCACCGTGACCTGGTGCTGCCCATGCTCGTGGCTGCGCTCGTGTTTACCTCTTTGAGCACCCTCATCATGCTCTACCGCGGCTTCCTCACCACGCAATTTGATCAGAAGATTCCACGCCGGCTGCTGTGGTTCATGGCGCTCATGGTGGTGCTTATCCCCTGGATGCTGTGGAATGTAGCCTGGCACGGCCCCATCCCCGTGACCATCATCTTCTACTGGGGTTGTTCCTATCTCTTCTCGCTGGTGCAGACCGTTGTCTATGAGTCAATCTTGCGCCGACGTTATCCACTTCCGGAGGCTGTTCATGAGCAGCGCCGCGCGAGCATTCAGCGCTGGCGTACGAAGGAAGCCAAGAAAAACAAGAAGGCCCTAAAGGCTCAATTCAAGGCTAATCCGGAGCAGAAGGAAGAATACGACGTTTCCCGAAAGCGCCACTCAGCAATCCTTGCTGAGGCACGGAAGATTGTTAAATCGAATAGTCAGCGGGAGGAGCCGACAACAGCTGAATAGCCAGCTGCTTCGCGGTGACCAGCGGTGCCGATTCCCGGGTCAACCGCGCGCCGGCAAGACCACCATCCAAGAAGATGAGGAGCTGGCTGGCCTGATCCTCTGAGGGGTAGCCATTCTTGGCGTTGAGGAGCGCTGTGATTGTGGAGTGCATCCAGGAGCGGTGCTCTACACAGGCGGCTACGATGCCCCTCTCGGCATCGGTCTCTGGGCGCGGATACTCACCCGCTGCGTTGAGGAAATGCGAGCCGCGGTATTCGATGGTGGGCTGTTCCTCAATGGCTTTATCAAAGAAGGCGAGGATTTTGCTTTCCGCATCGGTAGCGTCTTTTGTACGTTCCTGCCATTCGGCACGATACTGCTCATCGAGCGCCTCAACGTAAGCAATAACGAGAGCATCCTTAGAGCCGAAAAGCGAGTACAACGAGGCCTTGGCCACGTCAGCCTCACGCAGGATGCGGTCGATGCCGATGACACGAATGCCCTCAGTGGTAAAGAGCCGCGTTGCTGACTCGAGCAGTCGGCTGCGCGGACTCGGGCGATTGCGTCGCGACTTCTTCTCGGCCATTTCTTCTCCTCACATGACAAAACCGGTTCATCTACACAATATAGACAAACCGGTATGTATGTGAAATTTTATTTCTTGCGGCCAGTCACTGCGCCCACGATCCACAGCAAGATACATGCGCCGACCGTGGCGGTAATGATCATAAGGAACCAGCTATCGCCCACGTTCTTGTTGAAGAGAGCCAGCAGGCCGCCGCCGATAACACCGCCGATAACACCGACGATGAGGTTGGTAAACAGACCCTGATCGCGCTTCATAATCTTCTCTGCAAGCCAACCGGCAATGATACCGACGATGATCGAGCTAAAGAAACCGAGACCAAGTCCCATGATGTAGAACTCCTTGTTGGTGAAATTTTGTTGCGTACGTCCACAAGTGTACGCACATAACGACGAAACGATCCGGCTGCAGCGCCATTCACAGCCTGCTGCAGCCGAATCGTTATTGCGGAGTAATAGAACGGTTACTCAGAGTCTGGGCGAACCACCATCATCGGGCACGGAGCCGACTGCAGAAGGGCACGGGAGGTGGAGCCAAGGAGCATGCCCTTGAAACCACCACGGCCGTGGGAACCGACGACCAGCAACTGGGCACCTTCGGAGGCATCCGTCAGCGCACGGACCGGGCGGTCACGGGCGATGACTTTCTTCACCGGCACATCCGGGTACTCTTTCTGAAGGTCTGCTAGGCGTTCAGTCAGCAGCTCTGCTTGCTCCTTCTCGACCTCTGCCCACTCGGCCTGGGCCGCGGACAGACCAGCCAGGGAAGCCTGGACCTGCATGTCCATCCAGGTGTGCACCGCGATGAGTTCAGCGCCACGCGCATCCGCCTCCTTGAAGGCGTAGTCCGTAGCCTTCTGGGAAACCTCAGAGCCATCCACACCCACGACAACCGGGCCGTACTTGGTGGAATCAGTGACGTGGTTGTCTTCACGCACAACCACAACCGGGCAGGACGCGTGGGAGACCACGGATGCAGAGACCGAACCCATAACCATTCCGGACAGGCCACCCATACCGCGGGAGCCCATAACAATCATGGTGACGTCCTTGGACATCTCCAACAGCATGTCAATCGGGGACCCCTCAGCCACGGTGTGGCCAATCTTCAGCTCCGGCGCTACCTTGTGGGCTTCAGCGCGGGCAGCCTCAATCTTTTCAAGGGTTTCTGCCTGGAGGTCGTCGAAAAGCTCCTTCGGCGGAACCATGCCCTCGGCGTAGAGGAACTGCGGCATCGTGTAGCTCGATGCGATGCGAAGCGGGATCCCGCGCTTCATTGCAGTGTTAGCAGCCCAACGAACGGCGTTCTTCGACGCCTCCGAACCATCAACGGCTACGACGACAATGTCTTCCTTGGCCATGACCTTATCCTTTCGACGTGCTTACACCTTCAGTCTAATACCTATAGGCCGGCCTGTGGGGTGGTCGCAGCATCCGCATTGGCGGGGAAGAGAACGTTGTACAGGGTCACCGCAATGTCACGAATGACCGCACCGATACCATTGGAAAAGAAGTCAATGACGGGCGCGAGAATAGAGTTAAAATCCATGGGAGAAAGAATAGTCCAAAAAAGGCGTGGCGCAACCCCACTTCCTATCCGCGATGGTCTAAACCCCACCCAAGCTCGCGTCACCGAAGGTCCGGTATCAGCATGGGACTTCGTGCAGAATCTCATCCTCACGCAGCGCCATCGCCACCCCGAAGACAACGAGGCTGCGCTTCAAACACGTTTCGACGCCGAGGAGGTCGTGCGCCAAGATGGCACCCCCTTAAGCCCTCATTCCATCCTCGCCACCAACACAGTCCTTTACTTCTACCGCATGCCGGCACCGGAAACTCCCGTCCCATACGACATTCCCATCATCTTTGAGGACCACCACCTACTCGTCGCGGACAAACCTCCCTTCATGGCCACCATGCCCCGCGCCCGCCACATTACGGAGACTGCCACCGTGCGCCTGCGCCGAAAGACTGGCAACAACGAGCTCTCCCCGGCACACCGACTAGACCGCCTCACCTCCGGCATCCTCGTCTTTACCAAAGACCGCTCCGTTCGCGGCGCCTACCAAACGTTGTTCGCCGAGCGCCGCGTCACCAAGACGTACGAAGCCATCGCCCCGCTTGCCGACGTCTCCCCCGGCACCCTCTGGCGCTCCCGCATGGAGAAGACCCCGGGCGAACTACAAGGGCGCATTGTCGAGGGCGAAGTCAACGCCATCACCGAAGTCGCCGCAGTCGAACCAATCGACAAGGCCCCCTACGAAGCCATCCACGGACCACTACCCGATCTAGCGAAGTACACCCTCAAACCCCACACGGGCAAGACACATCAACTGAGACTTCACATGCTTCAAGCGGGCATCCCCATTATTGGCGACCCCATCTACCCCGTCATCTACCCCGCCGAGGCCGAGGACATGCGAGTTCCGATGCACTTAACGGCGACTAACATTTCTTTCATTGACCCCGTTACCGGCGACACCCGTGAGTTCACCTCACAATTACCGCTCTATACCCATAATCTGATCCGCCATTAATTTCGTCCCCAGCACCAACGATCTCAATGAGCTCGTCGTTGACTCCCCTATCTACGACATCATCGCCATCCCGTCACGCTCTCATAAACTGTACTTTCGTAAGTGTTGCCGTCAAGGAGGACGTTGAGATGGACATGGTGTTGATCGGTGGGTTGTGGCTGACCGCTGATGTGTGGGAGTCAGTGGTGGAGGAGTTGGGCAAGCGAGGGGGCCTGACCCCCGGAAAGTAGACACGTCGGGG
>NZ_KV810518.1:0-34845 GCF_001812805.1 Corynebacterium sp. HMSC078H07
ACCACGGCGTTACTAAATCCGTGGTCCTAACATGTTAACGCGCTGTCGCCAAGAAGTCTTTCTTTCGATGGTGCATGCGCTACAACACCCGCAGACGGCACTCCTGGTGCAACCTTCTAGCCCCCGATGACTTCGAAGCGCTCAATTCTCAGCTACACTGACCCCAGCAGCATAGCTAACCCCCGACATGTCTAATTTCCGGGGGTCAGGCCCGTGACATGACCCGCTGAACTCGTCGTGGCCAACTTCACCTCACTACGCGCTCCAAAACCGGAAGAGCCCGTTTCGCATAAGCGTGGGGCCTATGTCACTGGCTACGAGCACATTCCATCTGGAATGGACTCCACCCGTGGACTGTGGACAAGCGACTACTTATATCGCGAAGCCTGCAAAGTTGGTCCGGTAACACGCAAAGTCATCGGAAGAAGAGAGTGTCTGATGCAGCGGCTGAATGAAGAAGTGGTTGCATTCTCTAGCCACTTGCAGACGACCATCCGAAGAGAAACATGCTTCACTTAGTTCCTCGAACGGTGGTCAGCGATGTACTTGTGGTGAAGGTACTTCCAAAGGGAGTAGAAGAGCCCGAACAAGATGAAAGAAAAATAGAGTGCCCCAGCTAATGATAGCGAGACCATCATTGACAGCCCGGCGATTGCAAATTTTATCGACGAACCAAGAACTATCACATGAATGATCGAACTGACCAGTGCGAATATAACTGCAATCCCGAGGCTGACACACATAAACAGAAATGGTAAACCTGCGAATCTGACAAGATAGATCACCGAGACAGGAAACCCAACTTTATTAAGTCGCTCAGTTGTAATCGTGACCTGATCTACAGCCATTAGAAATGATGCAATCGACAATATTCCTACAAAGAACAGGGGCAAACCAAGCATGACAAGAAAATCCCAGTTCTGGATTCCCCCACCCACTTGATTCAATGCGTCAGCCTCTGTGTGTGAAACTGAAAGAACAATAGCTGGAATGCCCAGCACGTAGGACAACGGCAAGACGATAGACTTCGTCATATTATGAAGCTCTGCAGAGAGTGCGCCCAGTACAGCTATCCCGGGAATGACACCAGCCAATCGGGTTGTAGCCTTCTCTATCGCTCTGACGATGTGCAGAATAAAACGACTACATAGCCAAAACAAGGCAGATACCATAGCTAGAATGACAAAAAGTCCTGCTTGAGCACCAGCCTGTGCCGCTATTACAAGAAAGACGACGGGCAGTACAGCGGCCAAGTCTCCCCACCGCAGCCTATTGAGCCCGTCAACTGAAACACGTACAGGCTTCGCTCCCGATGCCTGAGTCTTCTGCTTCAAGGCGTAACCAATGAACGTGATAATGCCGACAATGAAAACGCTAACAGTGATTATCAGCGTAGCCATCAAACTTGAATTCAGCGATATCGGCTCAAAAAGCTGACCAGGGTACAACAAATCGTCAGAGTCCCGACGGGAAATCAGCATCACTAACCGCTGAAAGAGTACAGCTACAGGATAAGACAGTAAGATAGCCAAGACTTCGATGAATAGGAGCTGTGCGATGAGCATGACAAGGTACCGTCGAGCCGGCCATCCCACAATTTGTAGACAACCGATGAAATAGTCAAGTTTGGTAAACGCTCTACTCACTATCTGCGGAATGCAGAAAATCGAGGCAATCGTCCAAGAGATAGCAACATTTGTCGCTACATTCACCGTGACAGCCTCACCCACTGCTGTACCTTCAGTCGCGGCTCGGGTATTAAGAACAGCTGCAAGTACGCCGATTGAAAAACCGATAGCTACCGCAGCTGCAACATTGGGACCTAACGACGCTCGAAAATACGATTTTGTAACTTTAAGCGAGATTGATTGATCGCGATTGGGATTATCCATTGATTGTCCCGCCGTCCAAACGAACAATACGATCACATAGCTTTGCAATGCCTGGATCATGGGTAACGATTAGACCGTGTCCACCCTGTGAACCGCACCAATTTTTGATTTCACCAAAAGCCCGATGTGCGTTCTTTTCGTCCAAGCTTCCTGTCGGCTCATCGGCGAATAACAACTTTGGGCCACTAGCCAAGGCCCGCGCGATTGCTGCCCGCTGTGCTTGTCCACCTGAGACTTCTTCAGGCAGAGAGTTCCTTTCGGTTCCAATAGCCAAGCTGTCTAAAACTGTTTTGGGGGAGATCCCCTTCGGCTTACCCGACAAGGCCCAAGACAACTCCGCGTTCTCAAGCAGGTTTAATCCCGGAATCAATAGGTGGTCTTGGAAAACTATTGATACAGAATCCCTTAGATGTTTGCGCACCTTTCGTTTTGGCAGGCCCGATATCTGGATTCCATCAAGCACGCTCTTACCTTCGGATAACCGCCCAATACCAGCGAGTCCATTAAGCAGAGTGGTCTTGCCTGACCCAGACGGCCCCATGAGGGCTACCACTTCGCCATTCGCAATCGAGAAGTTCACATTCCGGAATAGCCAATCCTTCCTGTTCTGCACCGTGAATTGAAATCCAGCGTCAATAACCTCAAACATTTACCGGTCCTTCACTGTAGGAATGAAATTTATCAAGAATGCCATGCCACTGATTCTCTTTAACCGATCTCCCATCAAGAAATCCTCTGTGGCGTCCTCCAGAGTTGGGAGTGCGTAAAATCTTCGCGAGCGAAGGAGAGCTCCTTCGAAGTTAAACATTTTCCTCAAGCTCCAATATGCTAGCCGGCAGCATAAATTCAACGAAGTCGGAGTTGTGCGTGGACAGAATTACCCTCGCACCATTGTTGACGTAGTTGCGTAGTAGCTTTGCGAGATCTCGTTGATCGTCCGTGCCAAGAGAAGAAGTTGGTTCATCCAGGATTAGCGTTCCTTTGTTAGATGAGAGCGCAGCAGCAATAGCGACTCTTTGTCTCTCGCCTCCGGACATGCGGGCGATAGTGGTCGCCAACGTGCAATCGGGCATTCGCAGAAACCTCAAGTTGTTCATGAATCGCTCGGAGTCTGGTCCAGTTCCATATAGCTGTAAGGTATCTTCAAGAGTATGTGGAAGTAGCTTCGGTTCTTGACTTACAAAGGCAGTGTCGGTGGGCCCGACCGTGGCTGCAACGTCGTGCAGGAGCGTAGTCTTTCCGATGCCGCTAGGGCCCAAGATTATCGTGATGCCAGTTGAATCCAGCAGCTTTTGCTGGTTTCTATCCAGGACTTTTAAGACTCGTTCCGGCAGGGCCTGTCGAGGATTCTCAATATCGTTTAGAGTGGAAATTTCACGCCACGCAGTGTGTGCCTTTGCCCGTTGGCTGGCCAAAGATAAAGCCCGAAGCAGTGGTGCCATTAATATGAACATGTACATTAGAAACTCGATGAGTTCCGAAGGATCCATGGCTCCTACCCGTACTCGCCATGACGCTACGCCCAAAGTTGTGACGGCCAGGATGGGTACTATAGAACCATTAAATGGTGCAAACTGAGCTTGTATAGTGGCTGACCGGTAGGTTGCTTGCTGTAAATTAGCAAAGCTGTTTGTTACGACCCTTTTTAGGTATTCAAGACGCCCATTCAGTGTTGCTACCTTGGCGACCGAGAAGTATATCAATAGGGTGTCGCTTAGTTCATCTCGAGAGCGGAGGTTTGCCTGTTCCGCCCGAGCCATGCGTTTTAGAAATGGCACACTCAATACTGAAAGGGAAACTCCCATCGCTAGCACTAAGAGCGTCAATATTGTATCAATACGCAAAAGGGCGATGAAGGCGAAAATGAACATTCCCACCCCAGGGAGTATCTTGCTTATCAGTCCTACGATGTAGTGTGCAACTGTATCAGTATCGCCAACGACAACTTGTAGTCCTCTGCCGTGGTTCAGCTCAAACTGGTTTGCGTCGACCGTTGAGATTAGGTCTTTTTGAAGAGCTCCTCTTATTTTGGCAATCAAGCGCCCTTCTTGTCGAATCAATAGCGCATTGAAAGTGGTTGCAAGAACTACTACCAGTAACAGGGCTAGTGCTTGCTCTTCGAGACTCTCCCCAACGTTGTTAGAGCCGTCAATTAGCTTCGCAAGTAGGGCGGGCTGTACTACAGAGGATCCTGCGAAGGCGCTTGAAAACGCAAGACACCAAACAATCTGGCTCGTAACTCCCCAACGGCGAAAGCGTCTGGCGATTTCCATAATCATGAGCTACCCTCTAAAGTAGATTGGCGGGAGAGGAGCCCTCTCGCTAGTACAATCGGATACATTGCTTTACTGGGCGCTAGTTTCCACAGTAAGACCAAGTGATGGTGCTGATGTCCTTGGCACCGCAGTGTTTCTGACTGAAGGCGCTCTCCTTCCGTTCCTCACTCTTCATTGCAAGGCCGGTTTCGTCGACCATGGCCCGCAGTGTACCGATGTTCATGTCGCCTACCCTCCTGAGCTAGGTTGTATCGGTCAGACTATTTATGCCAAGACTGCCGGTCAATGAATGGGGATAGAATGAGGATAAGTGTTTACAAAGAATTAACCGGGAATTAATCGTGGGCATTTGTGACTTATTCCGCTTTGTAGGCAGGCATCGCAAGAAGTTGCGAATCGACAGCCACTTGACTTCGTATCGAACGGTTCCCGGACTGCGACGACCGGAGATCACAGACTTGAAAGGGTGACGTGTCCTCCGGTTTTCGTCGTGTGGGTAGTAGATGGGAGCTGCCTATATCCAATGAGTGTTTACCCATTAGCAGCTGTGCCGGGCTGGAAGGTGTGCGGTGGTCTCCTTGAAGGAGCAGAGGGAGAGTGCTAAATTCCCATGGTGGCCTAGATTTCGACATTGCATATCCGTTGGGGTGTAAGGGAAGTGCTCCTACTGCTCTCTTCCTTCTGTACTGTAGAGGAACTCTGGCAGTTCTTGGGTAGCCTATAATTGCGCAGGTGGCTCTACACATCACTGAACATATGCTTTAGCATATGGCGGAACATACGCTATAACATATGCCTAAACATGTGTCCCGACATATGGCAAGACATATGCCAGAACTGATGGGCACGCTGATTTACCCTCACAGCTGGGCCGCTTTAGGCGTTTTTCAACGCCCGATACACCTTAGGACGAGTAACCCCGAATTCCCGCGCCAAGGCTGCTTTCGACTCCCCCGCCAGTGTGCGCCGCTTAATCTTCGCTACCTGCTGCGGACTAAGAGCAGGCTTGTGGCCTTTGTACTTGCCTGCCTTTTTCGCCAACTCAATCCCCTCCGCCTGGCGCTCCCGGATAATGGCACGCTCAAACTCCGCGAAGCTACCGAGAATGCCTAGCATTAAATCTGCACGCGGATCCGTGGTGTCTTTCGCAAACGCGAGATTCCCATGCAGGAAAGTAACAGTCACACCTTTGCCGGTAAGTTCATCAACAATGCCGCGAAGATCCGTCAGAGATCGGGCGAGGCGACCAATCGACGACACGACGAGTTCGTCACCGTCGCGCATATAGGCCATGCACTCCCCTAGCCCTGGGCGTACAGTCTTGGTGCGGCCGGAAATCTTATCTTCAAAGAACCGGACGATCCTGCCGGAAGCATTGAGTAGTTCTTTCTGGCGCTGATTATTCTGCTCCACCATGGAAACACGGATATAGCCCACCCGAAACACGGATGTAGCCCACCCGCTGCCCATGCGAACCAGAGTCATTGGCCATTAGTCTTCGCCCCGCGGAGAGCTAAAGGAAACAGTCTCTTGTTCTATGACCGCATCACGATACGATTCAACCACCCGCGCCAAGTCAGACAACTGTGCCCCGTCGAGACCATCAGCGTCAGCAAGCAAGGAGTGCACAATCCTACCCAACGCCTGCTGCCCCGACGACAACCCACCATGCAGATCTTTCACTCGCGTCAACGCGGGCACTTCGTCAATATGACTTTCAATATGGAAATCATCCGACGGCAACACCACACTCACCACTTTCTGTAAACATAAGGCCTAGACCCCGCTAGATACGTCTAAAACAATGCTAGTAACGGCCCTATTTTGCAGGAAACATTCTGCCGCACACCGGCGCAACAATAGGGTGTACCCCTCTTTCGCACCTGGTTCCATCTTGCGGAACCAGCACATCTAAGATATTATACTTCACACGAAAGGTGATGAGCCTTAGATAAGTAGAGAGGGAAGGGTCACGTCATTTGGGCGCGGCACTAGTGAACTGGACGAGGTGGACTTGGTGCGCATCCTCTTCGAGGACGACGAACTTCAACGAGTGGCCGAGGATGCCTCCTACATCCCCAAACGATGGGGTTCGGACATCATCAAGGCATACCGCAAGAAAATCCAGATCCTGAAGGGAGCCGTGGATGAACGCGACCTGCGGGCCATGCGGTCGTTGCATCTGGAACAACTGAAAGGCGACCGAGCCGGGACCTCTTCGATCCGCTTGAACAAGCAGTTTCGGCTCATCCTCAAATTCGCAACCAACAGCGACGGCCGCGTGGTCATCGTTATTGAAATGGTGGATTACCACTGAGAGAAGGTGAACTCATGAATGCTCCAATTGCGGCGGAGCTATTCCCGGCCGGGGAGATCCTCGCTGACGAGCTAGAAACACGCGGATGGACCCAGGCCGACTTTGCCGAGGTGCTCGGTCGTCCGGCACAGTTTGTCTCGGAGATTATTTCCGGAAAAAAGGAGATCACGCGCGAATCCGCAGCCCAGATCGGTGCCGCCCTGGGCACCTCCGCGGAATTCTGGCTTAACCTCCAGGACTCCTACCTGTTATGGAAGCAGTCTCAGGACGACCGGACGCAGAACAACCTCAACGTCGTGAAAATCCGCGCACAGTTACGAGAGCTAGCCCCCGTCTCTCTGCTCGTCAAGCGGGGATACATCACCGCCACCGACGTACAAAGTCAGGCATGCGAGGTGCTGAACTTGTTTGGCAAGAAATCCTTTGAAGATCCCTTGGGGATAAGCTTCGCCGCCCGACGTAGTAACTGCGAGGAAAAGGTCACTGTTCTGCAGGAAGCGTGGGCAGCTTGCGTTAGAGCAACTGCCAGCGTTCTCGAGGCTGCCCCCTACTCCCGAAAGGCACTAGAAGACCTCGCCCGGACACTGTCGAGTAGAGCATGTGACCCGCAGGCTTTTGCTGAGTTCCAGACTCTGTTCGCCGAGGCAGGGGTGAAACTTGTTTATGTGGAGGCTTTTCCGGGAGGAAAACTCGACGGCTGCGCCATGATGGTCGACGGGCACCCCGTAATTGGCATATCGGGACGAGGGAAACGGCTCGATAAGATACTATTTACCATCCTGCATGAGACAGCCCATATATTATTGGGTCACCTGGTCGACAATGGCGAGGTCATCCTCGATGACCTATCAGATGACAGTGCCGATAATGAAGCCCAGGCAGACCAGCTGGCCAGCGAACTCGTGATCTCTAGCCCTTTACCGGCGGTTGCTGATCGTGTGCACTCATCCTGGATTAAAGAACAAGCCGACCACCTAGGGGTTCATCCCATCACCCTGATTGGAAGGCTTCAAAAAGAGGGTAACCTGTCGTGGAAAACCACTCTTGTGCGCAACGCTCCCACCGTCATCGCTCAGCTTGAAAGCTGGGAATCACCCCTCCCAGCCTGACTGACATTGGTAGCTTCGTTCACCATCAGCAAGACGTTTGCCTATCGGGCACTGAAAGTAACGGAAGAGATGCACTCATTACGGAAAGGACACGGCTTGCTGCCGGCTCCGATGTCCAAGAATTTCTTCGCTACATTTTGAAAAAGTCGCTCACGAGCCTGCAGGACAATCACACTCACTGGGCGGACACACTCAGAGTCAATGCAACGGATCGCTGAAAGGATCAGCCCAAACCGTTCAGCGAGCTCTCGCTTAATCTCGGGGAGGGGTTAGCATCGATGACTTCCTTCAGCGCTTTGAGGTGTAGTCTAAAAATCCGACAAAACGACTGAATCGGGAAATCCGGCGGCGCACCGACGTTGTAGGAATCTCCCTTAACCGCAGTTCTGTAATCCGCCTGATCGATTCTGTGCTAGCTGAACAGCAGAATGATTGGATCCAGCAAAAGCGCTAGATGTCGCTGGCAAGCTTGGAACAAACCCGAAACCTCATAGCCGCCAACACCTTCAATGCTAGTAGCACGAAGACCGCCGAAGAAGCAGCCTAATGAACTGACACCAACCTCGAGTCGGACCCCAACACCGCCCCGGACACTATCCTCGATTTAGAAAGAACAAACACACCACTTCCACAGGCCTAACCCTCTGGCAACGCACAAACTATTCGGCGTGCGTAAAGACGGAATAATCAGCAGGACGAGCGCCTGCGGCGGCAGCGCGCTCAGCAGCCTTGAGGAAATCAGAGACAACCTTGCGGTCATCAAGATTGCGTCCCGAAATGGAAAGGCGCACGGTATTGCCGCGCTCGGCGGAGCGTTCTGCAGCGCGGATGATGTTGCGGCGCCACCACTTCGCCGAACCAAACCCCTCACCAAAGGACAGGTTGCGGGCTTGGTGGAGCTCGCCGGAGCGCAAATCATGGATACCTCGGGTGGAGGCGGCGAAGTCGAAGTCAAACTCGGGAAGGACGGTGAGCGTGCCTTCCGACATGCGCCAGCGCGGCGGCGCAAAGATAGTGGGCTCGAAGCCGATCTTTGCCATCTGCCGCGTCGCCCCCTTCAGGCGCAGGCGTGCCTCGTGCGCATCCAGGTTGGCAAACTCCGCGCGGCGGCCCTGAACTGCTTGGTCGAAGCCGTTGAGAATGAGCACTCGGCCCGATTCAGCTTGCTCCCGCAACCACGACTGTGTCGCCGAATCCTTAGCCAGGTGCCAGTTGCCGTCAATGTGCGGCGCCACAAGCAACGAAACAGGAATTGTGGCTTTATCGAGCTGCTTGAGCAGACTGGAGGCCTGGCTTCGGGTGTCATCAAAAATACTGGAAATCGAAACCAAAAGGTGGCCATGCATAAGGAAAATTATCGCACAGCCACCGCGCCGCCGCGCGCCGAGCGGGGGTGACGCTTAAGCCTCCGCCCCCGTCGCTTGGTTAATGAGCCATGCATACTCAAACGCGTTCTGCTTCCACTTGGCATAGCGGCCTGACACGCCACCGTGGCCGGCTGCCATCTCAGTTTTGAGGAGGAACTCGCCGCCGGTGGCGACGTCGCGAAGCTTGGCTACCCACTTCGCCGGCTCCACGTAGAGCACGCGGGTGTCGTTAAGCGAAGTCAGCGCGAGAATATTTGGGTAGTCCTGCGCCTGAATGTTCTCGTACGGCGAGTAGGAGGCCATGTAGTCGTAAACCTCAGGGTCGTGGAAGGGGTCGCCCCACTCTTCCCACTCCACCACCGTGAGCGGCAGCTCCGGCATAAGAATCGAGGTCAGCGGGTCCACAAAGGGCACGTTGGCCTGGATAGCCTTGAACCTATCCGGCGCCATGTTCGCCACCGCACCCATGAGCAAGCCACCGGCGGAACCGCCTTCCGCCACCAGCTGCGAAGGCGTCGTCACGTTGCGCGCGATAAGGTCATCAGCCACCGCGATGAAGTCCGTAAACGTGTTTTTCTTCGCCAGCATCTTGCCGTCGTCGTACCAGTTACGGCCCATCTCGCCACCACCGCGCACGTGCGCCATGGCAAAAATCATGTCGCGGTCCATGAGCGACAAACGGAACACCGAGAAATACGGGTCCATATTCGCCTCATAAGACCCGTAGCCATAGAGCAACGTCGGGTTCGGCTGCGTGCGGTCCAGATCCGCGCGGTGCACGATGGACACTGGAATCTTCGTCCCATCGGGCGCCTCCGACCAGACGCGGTAGGCCACGTATTCGTCCTTGTCGTAGCCGCCCGGGACTTCTTGCTCCTTGAGCAGCGTGTACTCGCCGGTGGCTACGCGGTAATCAAAGAGCTGCGCGGGCTGAATGAAGGACGTATAGCTCACGCGCAGCACCGGCGCATCCCATTCCGGGTTGCCGGCCACGCCAACGGTGTAGAGCTCCTCATTGAAGTTGAGCTCGCTTAAGGGCGTCCACCCCTCCCGCACGTCCATCACCGCCGCACGGCCGATACCGCCGCGGCGATAGCCCACGACGATCTGGTCGCGGTAGCAATCCACGCCCTCGATGCGCACGGAGTCATCGTGCGGCATGAGGACGGTGAGATCGCGCAGGGTTGGAAGCTCATCAGCAACCGCGCAATACCCCAAGGCAAAGTTGGGACCCGTGGCGTTGTGGGTGACGACCCAATAATCGGTGCCGCCCACCACGGCATGATCGACGTCGTAGTCCACGCCGGTCTCGCGCTCCCACAGGCAGCGGAACTCGCCCTCTGGGGTGGACTGCTCGAGCACCCACGCCTCGTTCGTCGTCTTCGAGCCGGAGACAATCATGATGTACTTCTCGCTGCGGGTCGTGCCCACGCCGATGCCGAAACGCGAGTCCTCCTCGCGCATGACCACGACATCCTCCGACTGCGGGGTGCCCACGCGGTGGCGCCACACCGTATCCGGGCGCCATGCGTCATCCACGGTGGTGTAGAAGATGAACTCCTCCCCTACCCACGTCGCGCCGTAGAAGATGCCCTCCAGACGATCCTCCAGCAGTGAGCCAGTACGCAGGTCCTTGATGAAGAGCTCAAAGCGCTCATCGCCGGCCACATCGACCGAATAAGCCAGCAGGTCACCAGAATCGCTCACCGTGGACGCACCCAGGGCGAAGAAGTCGTGGCCGTCGGCGAGCGCGTTGACGTCGAGAAGCACCTGCTCCCCGTCGGGAGCGCCTTCCTCCGGGATGGTCGGCGGAGTCCACGGATCGGAGCCTTCCGAGACCGGGATGCGGCAGCTGTAGCCGTACTCCTTGCCCTCCTCGGTGCGGCCGTAGTACCAGTACTTGCCACGGCGCTGGGGCACGGACATGTCCGTTTGCTTGATGCGGGACTTGACCTCAGTAAAGATGTTCTCCGTCAAGGTGTCCAGGTGTGCGGTGCGCTCTTGGGTATAAGCGTTTTCGGCCTCAAGGTACTCGCGGGTCTCCGGAGCGTCTTTCTCGCGCAGCCACTCGTAATCATCGACGAAGCTGCGGCCGTGAAACTCTCGCGTGATAGGGCGCTTGGCAGCAATCGGTGCGTTCATTCAGCCTCCTTAAAAAGTGGTTCCGGACAGGCGCTCAAAGGCCTCAACGTAGCGCGCGCGGGTGGCCTGGACAACGTCCTCGGGCAGGCGCGGCGGCGTGGACTCCTTGTCCCAGCCGGAGTTGGTGAGCCAATCGCGCACGTACTGCTTGTCAAAGGAAGGCTGGACCTTGCTTTCCTCATAGGTATCGGCCGGCCAGTAGCGCGAGGAATCCGGGGTGAGGACCTCATCGGCCAACACCAGAGTGCCGTGCTTATCGACACCAAACTCGAACTTCGTATCCGCCAAAATAATGCCCTTCTCCTCCGCCAACGCGGCTGCTGTGGCATAGATACGTAGGGTCGCCTCACGCAGCTCCTCGGCGCGTTCGCGGCCGAGCTTGTCCACGACGACGTCGAAGGACACGTTCTCATCGTGATCGCCCTGCTCCGCCTTGGTGGCCGGGGTGAAGATGGGCTCGGGCAGGCGGGAAGCCTCGGTGAGCCCCTCGGGCAACTCAACGCCGCATACGCTGCCGGATGCCTTGTACTCCTTGAGTCCAGAACCGGTGAGATAACCGCGGGCGACGCACTCGAAGGGCAACATGTCGAGCTTCTTCACCACCATGGCGCGGCCGAGGACCTCTTCGGGGATGCGCTCATCATCGAGCGGGCCGGCGAGGTGGTTGGGGAAATCAATGGCGTCGAAGAAGAACATCGAGGTCGCCGTGAGCACGCGCCCCTTGTCCGGAATAGCCGGTTCCAGCGCATGGTCATAGGCGGAGATGCGGTCGGAGGCCACCATGAGCAGGGTGTTGTCGTCGATGTCATAGATATCGCGCACCTTGCCGGAGGCGATGTGGGTGTAGGAAGAAAGTTCAGGACGCATGACAACCATCCTAGCCCCGTCTACACTGCATCAAGATACGTCCCTATTCCGAGGAGTTTGACCACCATGCGCACTCGCGTGACCTCTCTTGTGACCTCTGCTGCGCTGGTGTGCGGCGCCCTGTCTGTGCCCGCTGCGCACGCAGCCGACGTCTCCGTGCGCGAGTCCGCGCACGGCCAGTGGCTGTGCTCGATGTCGGCGTCGGCGTCGGATCGCGAGCTGGCTCGCGACGTCCGCGAAGGCTACATCAACACCATCCGCGAAACCTCGGAGCAAATTCAGGCACGGTTCCCGAAGCTGGACTTCTCCGCGTACACCTCGCGGGATGTGAGCAAGGCGCCGGGCTATACAGCGACGGTGGCGGCGCTGGGCAGGGCCGGCTACACCGGCGCAGACATGCTCATCATCTTGGTTGGTGCTTCTGCCCCAGAAGCGCTGGTTGCAGACGAGTCGGTGTTGCTGCCTGAGGACGCCGAGTATTCCATCAACGCAGCAGCCGCCCGCTCTGAGAAGGGCCCGGCGCCCCTGCTGTCAACGGGTAGCGATTTCAGCCCTAAGCTTCGCGCCGCCTTGGCGGAAAACCAGGCGCAGGAGAAAGAAGCCGTCGACGCTTTCAACGCGGCTCAGTCGCAGGCCTTCGAAGAGTGCGTTTCTGAGCTGCGCGAACGCGGCGCGGAAGAGGGCATTCAGGAAGTTCCGGAGCTGACTATTCCGGGCGAGACCACGCAGGAGAAGAGCTCGTCTACGGGCGCTGCGGTCATTGGCGTGATGGTGGCGCTGACCGCGATTATGGTCGGCGGCTACCTGGCCTCGAACGGAAAGTCGATCGGTGCCTTCGGCGGCTTTGAGCTGCCGGTGCTGCGTGTACCGGGGCTTGGCTAATGGCAGAGGACCCTCGTTCTGACGAGCTGGCTGTCGTCGTGAGCGACGATGGTGCCCTCGTCCTCGGCCCCGCAGCTGAACTAGAGCGCTTGTCTGACAGTACTGACTCCTCTCCCATTACTCCCCAGCTCCTCCAGCGCGCGGGCCAGGCATTGTCGGGCCTTGAGCAGTACCAGAAGGAATCTGGTCGGTGGCTCAAGCTCGACGACGAATCGGCTGCGTATCTCAAGCGCTTGGGAATGAAGCCGGGCGATATTCGGGCTGGTGTCATCCGTGTGAAGGACACCCCTCGCGGGGCGAAGGCTGCCAACGGTGGCGTGCTTCTCAAGCACGTGAAGTTTGACAAAGCCGGGTTGCTCACGCCTGCGGCGCCGATGGTGTTGGCGTCGATGATGCAGCAGATGGCCGTCGAGAAGCAGATGGCGCAGATGCAGACTTACTTAGAGCGCATCGATGCGAAGCTCGATGCAGTGTTGCGCTTCCAGCAGGACACGCTGGCGGGCGAGCTCAACGGCGTGGCGGAGACGCTTGCCGAAGCCGCTCTCGTGCTCGAGGGCACTGAAAAGGTTACCGATACGCAGTGGGCCTCCGTACAGCACCTCAACGCCGACCTAGCCAAACTGCAAGGCCGAGTTTTGCGGCACCTCACCGCAGTTGCCGAACGGATGGCGCAATCCAAAACCTCGCCCGGCAAGGTCAAGGAGACCTTCCAGAAGACCAACTCTGAGGCTCGCTTCTGGCTATATGAGCTGGCCCGCACGGTACAGCTGCAGAACCAGATGTACATACTGCAGCTCAACCGCGTCACTGCCGTGGAGGGCGACGTGTCTGAGGACTACATCGCGGCTGTTGGCAGGGCACGCGAGAAGCGCGCGGCGCGGTTGTTGGAAAGCCTGTCGGGGATTGCCGGCATAGCGCATGAGCTGGGCAGCTTCTCGACGTTCCGCAAGGCCATCGACTGGAACTCTCCCCGCGCCGTGCAGGAGGTCAACCGCTTCTTTGCCCAGCTGCGTGACTTTTCCGCCGCCGCGAACCTCGATGTCGAGGGCGCCGAGGACCTCGAGGCCGTCAACCGACCCGAGGCGTTCCGCGAGCTGACTGCCTCCAGCACCAACATCGCCCGCGAGCTGACCGCCTCCAGCACCAACATCGCCCGCGAAGCCGCTGGTGTTGCGCAGCAGCGCACCTTAGAAGCCGGCGAAACCGTAGCCAACCGCGCCCGGCAGGCCTGGGGCACAACCCGCGGCGCCATCGAGTCTGCGACGACGGGCGCAGACAACGCGCCGGATAAAGCAGAAAATGACTAGATGGTCGTTTCGATCAAATAAGGGCCAGAAAATTCGATCTGGACAACCTTATTTGATCGAAACGTACATGGACCGGGCCAGCGAGGTACGTTTTCGTAAATAGTGCCCCCAAAATTGACTTTTTAGAGGGCCTGTCTGCGAAAACGTACCGAGCTAGAGGATATCGCCCGGGGTGTAAGAGGCGGCATGCGGGTGCTGGTCCGCGAGGGCCTTGATACGGCCAAGCACCTGGGCCACTTGGGACTCGGCGGCGCCGATGAAGGCGTGCTTGTCGGAGAGGGCGTCGGCAAGCGCGGCGGCATCGAGCGGGAGGCGCTCATCCGCAGCGAGGCGCTCCACCAGGTCCTGCTCACCGCCGTTCTCGCGCATGTTAAGCGCCACAGCCACGGCGTTTTCCTTAATAACCTCGTGCGCGGTTTCGCGGCCCACGCCCGCGCGCACGGCCGCCATGAGGATGCGAGTCGTGGCGAGGAAGGGCAGGTAGCGCTCCAGCTCGCGGTCAATCATGGCCGGGAAGGCGCCAAACTCAGCCAACACAGTGAGGAAGGTTTCAAACATGCCGTCGAGGGCAAAGAAGGCATCGGGAAGCGCAACGCGGCGCACCACCGAGCAAAAGACGTCACCTTCGTTCCACTGCTGGCCGGACAAGTCCGCCACCATGGTGAGGTAGCCGCGCAGAATCACCTGGAAGCCGCCGACGCGCTCGCAGGAACGCGCATTCATCTTGTGCGGCATGGCAGAGGAGCCCACCTGGCCCTCCTTGAAGCCCTCCGTCACCGTCTCGTTGCCGGCCATGAGGCGAATCGTCGTGGCCAAGGAGGACGGCGCAGCGCCGAGCTCCACCAGCGCGGAGACAGCGTCAAAGTCAAGGGAGCGGGGGTAGACCTGGCCCACCGAGTTAAAGACACGGGAGAAACCAAGGTGGTCCGCAATGCGCGTCTCCAGTGCAGCAAGCTTGTCCTCGGAGCCGCCCATAAGATCCAGCATGTCCTGGGAGGTGCCCATCGGTCCCTTAATGCCGCGCAGCGGGTAGCGGCTGAGCAAAGACTCCACGCGTTCGATGCCGAGCAGCATCTCATCAGCGGCAGAAGCGAAACGCTTGCCCAAGGTTGTGGCCTGCGCTGCCACGTTGTGCGAGCGGCCAGCCATCACCAGCGCCTGGTACTGCGCGGCGCGCTCGCCAATGCGCGAGACCACCGCAATAGCCTTATCGCGCACCAGCTCCAGGGAACGCAGAATCTGCAGCTGCTCGACGTTTTCCGTGAGGTCACGCGAGGTCATTCCCTTGTGGATGTGCTCAAATCCAGCCAAGGCGTTGAACTCTTCGATGCGCGCCTTGACGTCGTGGCGCGTGATGCGCTCGCGCTCCGCGATAGAGGCGAGGTTGACGTTATCGACCTGCGCCTCGTAAGCGGCGATGGCCTCGGCGGGCACGTCGACGCCGAGGTCCTTTTGCGCCTTCATCACCGCAATCCAGAGCTGGCGCTCCAGGATGATCTTGTTCTCCGGAGACCAGATTTCAGCCATGTCTGGGGAGGCGTATCGAGCGGACAGGACGTTGGAAATGTTCTTCTTTTCAGCCACGTCGCTCATTATTCCACGCCGCGGGGCACTAGATACTAATTTCGCCCTTTGCCGCGCGGTCACCAATGTCGGTGCGGAAGAAGCTACCGTCCAGCTCGATGCGGCGGATGACGTCGTAAGCGTTGGCACGAGCCTCCTCCAGTGTGGCGCCCTTGCCCAGGACGTTGAGCACACGTCCGCCGTTGGAGACCACGCCGCTTTCCGACGTCGCCGTGCCCGCATGCAGGATCTTCTCGGGATCCGCAAGGTCTGGGGAGGTGATGACATCGCCCTTGCGCGGGGACGCCGGGTAGCCCTCAGCTGCGAGCACGACGGTCACGGCGTAGCCGTCCTCCCACTCCAGAGGGGCAAGGTCCGCCAACTGACCGGTGGCGGTGGCGTTCAGGACCTCTCCGAGCGGAGACTTCAGAAGGGACAGCACCGCTTGAGTTTCCGGGTCACCGAAACGAGCGTTGAACTCGACAACGGCCGGGCCCTCCTTGCCCCATGCCAAGCCGGCGTAGAGCAAACCCGAATACGGGGTGCCGCGGCGAACCATCTCGCGAGCGACGGGGACACAGACCTCGTCGACGATGCGCTGCACGCCATCCTCCGGCAGCCACGGCAGCGGGGTGTATGCGCCCATGCCGCCGGTATTGGGGCCCTCGTCGTTGTCGTAGGCGCGCTTGTGGTCCTGGGCGGGCAGGAGCGGGACGACGGTTTCACCGTCGACCAAGCAGAAGAGGGACACCTCCGGGCCATCGAGGAAGGATTCCAGCAATACGGGATTGCCGGCAGCGTGGACGGCGTCGACGTGTGCGCGGGCCTCCTCGCGGGATTCGGTCACCACCACTCCCTTGCCGCCGGCGAGGCCATCATCTTTGACCACAAAGTGCGGACCGAAGCGGTCGAGGGCCGCTTCGATGTCTGCCTCCGCGACGCCCGGCGCGAGCTGTTCCGCGCGGGCGGTGCGCACGCCGGCGGCCGCCATGACGTCCTTGGCGAAGGCCTTGGACCCCTCGATTTGAGCCGCGCTTGCCGACGGCCCAAACACCGCCACTCCACGTTCCCGCAAGGCATCAGCCACACCGTTGACCAGCGGGACCTCCGGTCCAATGACGACGAGGTCCGCAGCGATATCGAGTGCAAGCTCCACCATGCGGGCAGGGTCATCCACCTGGGAGTATTCCGGGTGGACTGTGGCCTGCTGCGCGTGCGCCGGGGAGCCCGGAGCGATGTGCAGATCGGTCACAAAAGGATCAGCTTTGAGGCCTGTGAGCAGGGCGTGTTCGCGGCCGCCCGAGCCAATTACGAGTATGCGCATGCCGTCCATCTTAACTGGCGGTAGCCTAGTGGCCATGTCTTCTGTATTTACTAAGATCATCAACGGCGAGCTGCCCGCTCGTTTTGTGTACCGCGACGAAAAGTGCGTCGCCTTTTTGTCCATCGAACCGCTGCGCTACGGCCATACCCTTGTCGTTCCGGTGCAGGAGGTTGACAAGTGGACTGATCTGGATCCTGAGACCTGGGCACACCTCAACGCCATCGCACAGGAAATCGGCGGCGCTATCAGCACCGCCTTCGACACCCCACGCGCTGGCTACATCATTGCTGGCTTCGACGTTCCGCATACCCACATCCACCTCTTCCCTGCGGAGAAGATGGAGGACTACGACTTCACCAAGGCCTTCGCCGCTGACGCTACCGACCCCGCCGCTATGGACGAGGCCGCAGCGCGTATCCGCCAGCACCTCGGCACCGACGAGGAAGGCAAGCGCAGCTAGTCGGCCTGTTTAGCCTTCGGCAGGCACACCGTAAAAACGGAGCCGCGGCCCAGCTCGGATTCCACAGAGATCGAGCCGCCGTGCTGCTCCACCAATGACTTCACAATCGCCAGGCCTAAGCCCGAGCCACCAGTGTCTCGGGTACGCGAGGTATCCGCGCGGTAGAAGCGCTCGAAAATATGGGAGGCATCCTCGGGGGAGATGCCTTTGCCGTCATCGGAGACGTCGATAAGCACGTGCTCCTCATCGTCCCGGAGAGTGAGCGTGACGGCAGCATCCTCGCCGCCGTGGCGGATACCGTTGGACACGAGGTTGAGCAGCACCTGGTGGAGGCGGTCTGGGTCGCCGTCCACAATGGGGATATCGGTGGCCTCGTTGTTGACGTTGATGGTGCGACCAGCAAACGCCGCACGGGCCGAGGAACCCACCGACAGCACCAACTCGAGCATGTCCACCTGGCGCAAATCCAAACGGTTGCCCTCCGCACGGGTCAGGGATAGCAAGTCCTCCACCAGCAAAGACATGCGCTTCGACTCCGCGTCAATCTTGCTGAACACAAACTCTGCATCCTGCGTCGCACCCGAGCGATACAGTTCGGTATAACCGCGCAAACTGGTCAACGGGGTGCGCAGCTCGTGGGACGCATCGCCGACGAAGCGGCGCATCTGCTGCTCCTTCTCCTGCGCGTCGACCACGGAATTCTGCAGCCGTCCCAGCATGACGTTGAGTGCTGCGGCAAGCTGCCCCACTTCGGTATGCAGCGGCCATTCTGGCACGCGTTTGTCCAAGTTTCCGGCCGCGATTTGCGACGCCGTCTTCTCCACCACCCGCAGCGGCCGCAAGGCCCTATGGATGAACCACATGCCGACGATGGCGATGATGAGCATGACCACCGCTGCGATAATGACCTGCACGATGGCCAAGCCTTTAAGAATAGAGTTCTCTGTGGTCATGTCCTTGGCCACGACCACCACCGAACCATCAGGTTTAACGGCAGCCACCGCGCGCCACTCGGTGTCCCCCTCCGTCGAGGCAACGCTCATCGGTTCGCCGCCGACGTAGACATCCCGGACATCGGGAATGGCGGCCATAGGACCGGTGGATACCACGGAGCCGTTCGGGTAATAGGCAATCGCCACGTAATCCGTCGGTGGACGGCGGCTGCGGTCCTGGGTGTAGAAGGTTTCGTCGAGGTTGCTGGCCCAGGAATGGAGGGCGTCGTTAAGCTCTGTGTCCACACGGGTATAGAGCACATTGCGCATAATCGACGAGACCGCCAGCGAGGACATCGCCAAACCGATGCCCGAGACGAGCACCATGAGCACGAGCAGCCACGTGCGCAGCGGCAGGGCTTTGGGGCGCTGGATGCGACGGCGCTGGGTCTTCTCGCTCACACGAGTGGCCCCGGAAACCGGGGCCTGATTGTTGGTGGTGGTATCGCTCATGCTCTCTTCAGCCTACGAGCGGGGCATGCGCAGAACATAACCCACGCCGCGCACGGTGTGGATCAGCGGGGTATCACCGGTGTCGATCTTGCGACGCAGGTAGGAGATGTAGGACTCCACGACGTTGCCGTCGCCGCCGAAGTCGTAGTGCCACACGTTGTCCAGAATCTTCGACTTGGACAGCACCACCTCGCGGTTCTGCATGAGGTAGCGCAGGAGGTTGAATTCGGTGGGCGAAAGCTCCACGATCTTCCCCGCCTTGGTGACCTCGTGGGTGTCATCGTTGAGGGTGAGGTCGGCATAGGTCATGGTGGCGTCGCCGTCCTGGTCATCCACCGCGTTACCGCGGCGCAGAATCACGCGCAGGCGGGTGATGACCTCTTCCAGGCTGAAGGGCTTGGTGACGTAATCATCCGCGCCAATGGTCAGGCCGTGGATGCGCTGGTCCACGCTGTCCTTGGCGGTCAGGTAGAGCACGGGGCCGTCGAGGCCCTCTGCGCGTAGCTTGCCCAGCAGCTCAAAGCCGTCCATGCCCGGCATCATGACGTCCATGATGTAAGCGTCTGGATTGATCTCACGCGCGATGCGCAGGGCCTCGTTGCCGGAGTTGGCGCTGTGTACGTCGAAACCTTGAAACTTTAGGGAGACGGTGAGCAACTCAACGATATTGGGCTCGTCATCGACGACAAGTACCTTGACGTCCTTCGAATCATCCATGGTCCCGCTTTGGTCCTTTCTCCGCTTCTCCTGACGCCTGGTGGCGCCAGGGATATCTCATTCAAGGTGAGAAGTATTGCACTCTGGCTTCCAAGGGTACTGAGCGGAGTCTGTACGTGCGCTGTGAACCGACTAGTCCCAGGCGAGATTGTCCAGATCCACCCCTTCCGCCTGGGCTTGCGCCTCAATCAGCTGGCGTAAATAGTCGGCGTTACCGCGGTAGGTCTCGTTAAACCGCGGGTCCTCGCAATACATGCGCGCCAGGATCACCTGCTTGGACCTCGACACCGGGTACCACTGGGCGATGAGGGCGCGGTGCTTGTCGACGATCTCCTTCGCCTCCTTGCCGCCCGGTTCAAGTCCTGCGTCCGCGGCTTCCTCTAGCTCGGCCGCAAAGTTCTCATGGTCCACTGAGAATTCCTCCCAGTCCTTCTTTCCCATCGAATCTGCGACGGCCGCACTGGCCGCCCATTCTTTGCTGTCTCCCCACTTCTCGTGGGCTTCTTCCTGCAGTTGGGGCCATGCGTCACCCAGGTTCCGCACTTTTTGGCTGGGGCTTAGGTTCTTATCCATTTCAGTCTCCTCAATTAGTCTTTCCACTGCGTACAACATGGCGTCGACGTCGGCTCGCCGCTTCTGCAAGGCCTCGTGTTGGGCGCGGAGGCGGGGCAGGGTGGCGGACGAGGGGGCGTCGAGAAGCACTGCGATGTCTTTCAGCTCAATCCCGACGCTGCGATAAATCAGGATGTCCATCCCGCGTTGCACATCGTCTTCGGTGTAGAGGCGGTGATCACCCCCGGTGCGCCACTGGGGGCTAAGCAGGCCGATGTCATCCCAGTGCCGCAGGGTGCGGGTGGTGACTTTCAAAATGCCAGCCACATCGCCGATGCTGTAGTCGTTACGCATGTCGTTGAGCCTAAAAGTTCACGTCGCGTTAAGTGCAACTCCATCCACTCGGCAGGTGTTTTTGCCTACGATAATGAAGCATGACGCAAGCCTCGACACGCACTGACCGCCTCACCGTGGCTGCTTGGGCTCTGTGGGACTGGGGTTCGGCCGCCTTCAACGCGGTGCTCGTGACGTTTATTTTCTCGGTCTATCTCACCGATTCGGTGGGACAGCAGATTGACTCGCAGTTCACCCCGGCGCAGTGGCTGTCGTGGTCCATGACGGTGGCGGGCCTGGTGATCTTTGCGGTGACCCCCGTGATGGGGCAGCGCTCTGACCGGTTGGGCACGCGGCGTCGCGCGCTGGGCTTCTGGTCGCTGCTGACCTTCCTGGTCATGGCCAACCTGTTCTTCATCCGCAATGATGCGCCCGCGTATTTCTGGCTCGGCCTCATCGGCCTAGCGGTAGGTTCGGTGACCATCCAATTCGCGGAGGTCAACTACTTTGCCCAACTCAACCAGGTGGCCACCGAGGACAAGGTGGGCCGCGTATCCGGCCTGGGCTGGTCGGCAGGCTATTTCGGCGGCATCGTGCTGCTGCTCATCTGCTACTTCGGCTTCGTCTCCGGCGAGGGCGGCGGACTGGGGCTGTCCACGGAGGGCGGCTGGAATATTCGGCTCGTGGCACTGCTCGCTGCGGCGTGGTTTGGGCTGTCTGCCATTCCTGTCTTGCTACGCGTGCCGGAGATTGCACCGTCGGGGGAAAGAACGGGCGGCCTCGCGGCCTCTTACCGGGAGCTATGGCGCACGGTGCACACGCTGTGGCGGGAGGACCGCAACGCCTTTGCCTTCCTCTTCGCTTCTGCCATCTTCCGCGATGGCCTGTCCGCGGTGTTTAGCTTCGGCGCCGTGCTGGGCGTGTCCGTCTATGGCCTTTCACCTGGCGACGTCCTCATCTTCGGTGTTGCCGCCAACGTTGCCGCCGCGCTGGGCGCGGTGGCGGGCGGGCTTATCGACGACCACGTGGGGCCCAAAGCCATCATCCTCACCTGCCTGGCTATCTTGACGCTCATGGCCGGCATCATGTTCGTGGCGCAGGGGCCGACGGCCTTCTGGATCTGCGGGCTCATCCTGTGTCTCTGCGTAGGCCCTGCCCAGGCTTCCGCCCGCGGCTTCTTGGCGCGTGTGGCCCCGCCGGGGCGCGAAGGCGAGATGTTTGGCCTCTACGCCACGACCGGCCGAGCCGTGGCGTGGTTGACGCCCTTCCTCTTTGGCGTCTTCGTTTCCCTGCTCGGGCAGGGAGATCGGGGAGGCGTGCTCGCCATTGGGCTGGTCCTGCTCGTTGGCGCGCTGGTCCTCATCCCAGTCAAAGACCCCGCGAAGGCATAACGCTTTCGCGGGGTGGAACCGCAGGGTGTGGGTCCCTTTTAATGTGCGGCGCTTAACGCCGACACATTAAAAGTCCTGCGGACGCGGGATGTTGCGCAGGTTGGACTTCGCCATGCTGAGCATCTGGCCCACGCCGCCGTCGAAGACAGTGCGGGTTGCAGCCTTGGAGAAGCCCATGAGCTGCTCGAAGGTGAGCGTCGGTGGGAGGGACAGGGCGTTGGGGTCAGTGACGACGTCGATAAGCGCAGGGCCCTCGTAGGCCAGCGCCTCCTTGATAAGGCGCGGCGCGTCCTTCGGATCCTCGATGCGGAAGTGCTTGATACCTGCAGCTTCTGCAATCTGGGCGAAGTTCACGTGCTCGTGGTCGGTCTCGTGCTCCGGGAGGCCCTGAACGAGCATCTCTAGCTTGACCATGCCGAGGGAGGAGTTGTTGAAGACGACGGTCTTGAGCGGCAGGTTGTGCAGCTTCACGGTGAGCAGCTCACCCATGAGCATGGAGAGGCCACCGTCACCGGAGAAGCTGATGACCTGGCGGCCCGGGTTCGCGGCCTGGGCACCGATAGCCATCGGCAAGGCGTTAGCCATGGTGCCGTGGCGGAAGGAACCAATCTGCTCACGCTTACCGTTCGGGGTGATGTAGCGCGCGCCCCACACGTTGCACATGCCGGTATCGACGGTGAAGATGGCATCCTCGTCGGCTTCCTTGTCGATGAGGTCCGCGATGTATTCCGGGTGAATCGGGGTGTGCTTGTCCACACCAGAGGTGTAGGCCTCAACGACGTGCTCCAGCTTGTCGTAGTGCTTCTTGAGCATCTTGTCGAGGAAGGAGCGGTCCTTCTTCTCATCGACGTGCGGCAGGATGTTCTCGATGGTGGCGGCAACGTCACCGGTCACCGGGTACTTGATGCGGGTGCGGCGGCCGATGTGGGAGCCATCGATATCGACCTGCGCCACGTTGGCATCCGGCAGGAAGTCGTTGTAGGGGAAGTCCGTGCCCAAGAGGATAAGCAGGTCGGCGTCGTGGGTAGCCTCGTGGGCGGCACCGTAGCCAAGGAGGCCGGACATGCCGACGTCGAAGGGGTTGTCGTACTGGATGTACATTTTGCCGCCGAGGGCGTGACCGATAGGTGCCTTGATCTTTTCCGCAAGAGCCAGGACCTGCTCGCGGGCATTCTTCACACCGGCACCGACGAAGAGGGCGACGGTCTTGGCCTCATTAATGGCCTGGGTCAGCGCAGCGGCCTCGGCCGGGTCCGGGTAGACAATGGGACGTCCTGCGGAGATAGCCGAGGACGTAAAGGTGTCATCCTCTGCCTCCTGCATGGAGACATCACCGGGGATAACGAGGACGGAGACACCGTTGCCCGCCATGGTGGACTGGATGGCGTGGTGCAAGACAACGCCTCCCTGCTCAGCAGAGTTCACCATTTCGCAGTAGCCGGAGCATTCCTGGAAGATGGCCTCCGGGTGGGTTTCCTGGAAGAACTTCGAGCCGATCTGGCGCGATGGGATGTGGCTAGCAATGGCGAGGACCTTGGCGCCGTTGCGGTGGGCGTCGTAAAGCCCCTGGATAAGGTGAGTATTACCCGGGCCGCAGGAGGCAGCACACACGGCCAGCTTGCCGGTGGTGAGAGAATCCGCCTCCGCGGCGAAGGCAGCGGCCTCCTCATTGCGAACGTGGACCCACTCGATGGAGGAGCGGCGCACCGCATCCACGATGGGGTTAAGGGAGTCACCCACGAGGCCGTAAATGCGCTCGACGCCTTGGGCCTCGAGCATCTCGACGAGTTGTGCAGCGTATGTGCGTGCCATGAAGTCTTCCTCTCTAACGTTTGTTGTGAACAGGACCCCAGTGTTGCTCTTCCCGGAGCGGTTTCGCCACATTAAAGCTGGATTCTCACGTAAGAAATCCTTTGTGACCTCAACAACAAAATCCTCCTTGCGGTATTGAAACTGTAACGACCGTTCGCTAGAGTTTCGCAGCATGACAAATACACAGACCACCGCGCCTACCGACGCCCTCCGCACCTCCGCGACGCGCCGCTGGACCTTCTTTGGCGTCGTTTCTTTGGGCCTGCTCATGATCGGTCTGGATAACTCGATTCTCTACACCGCACTGCCGGAGCTCTCCGAGCAGCTCCACGCCACTTCCCTGCAGCAGCTGTGGATCATCAACGCCTATGCACTCATGCTCGCCGGCCTGCTATTGGGGACGGGCACGTTGGGCGACAAGATTGGGCATCGCCGGATGTTCGTCATTGGTCTGTGGATCTTTGGCATTGCTTCGTTGACGGCAGCACTCGCTCCCGGCGCGTGGGAACTCGTCGCTGCCCGCGCTTTTCTGGGGCTCGGTGCCTCCGTCATGATGCCCGCCACGCTGGCGCTTATCCGTCTGACCTTCGAGGATGAGATTGAGCGCAACACCGCGATTGGTATTTGGGGATCCATTGCCGTCGTTGGTGCCGCGGCTGGCCCTACCGTGGGCGGTTTCCTGCTGGAGCACTTCTGGTGGGGCTCGGTCTTCTTGGTCAACGTGCCCATCGTCATCATCGCGCTCGTGCTCACTGCGTTTCTGGCCCCGCCGAACGTGGCGAATCCGGCCAAGCACTGGGATGCCCTGTCCTCGCTGTATGCGCTGGTGACGCTGGCGTCTCTCGTGCTCGTCATCAAATCTGTGGCGAGCTCTCACCTCAACGCTATGCTCATCGGCGGCGCACTCGCTGCCTGCCTTGTAGGCGCCGTTCTGTTCACGCGCCGGCAAGACACATTGGAGGATCCCCTCCTCACCTTCGACATCTTCCGCTCCCCCATCTTCACGGGAGGCGTACTGGCAGCGGCAGGCGCCATGTTTGGCATGGCGGGCTTGGAGATGACCACAACGCAGAAACTTCAGCTCGTTGACCTGTACTCACCGTTGCATGCCGGACTCATCATCTCCATCATCGCGCTCGCTGCACTGCCCATGTCGGCACTGGGTGGCGCGAACCTGCACCGCTGGGGGTTCCTGCCGATTATTGCCGGCGGCTTCCTCTTCATGGCCTGCGGCATCGGCTGCGCGGTATGGGGCGGGCACCGCGAACTTTTCCCGGCCTATATGGCGGGGCTTTTCCTCACCGGCATCGGCGCAGGCCTTGTCATGTCGGTGTCCTCCACCGCCATCATCGGCGCGGCACCAGCATCGCGCTCCGGCATGGCCGCAGGCGTAGAAGAGGTCTCCTATGAATTTGGCACGCTGCTCTCCATCGCGGTGACGGGCTCGCTCGTGCCGTTGCTGTTCACGCGCGGCCTGCCTGAAGACATCCAGAAGCTCGGCATGGAGGCGCTATACACACCGGAGCTGGTCGAGGTATCCTCCGGCGCTTATACCCACGCCTACCTCAGCACCGCCGCCGGGCTCGCCGTGGTGATGCTCCTCTTCGCCGCGGTGACCGGCTGGTGTTTCCGCAACAACCCAAAGTCTGGAGGTGCCAATGCCGCGCATCAGTAAAAAGATCGAAGCGCTAGAAATGGCGCTCATCATCATCGAGAAGGACGGCATGCATGCGCTGACCTACGATTCCCTCGCCACGGCTACCGGCATCAGCAAGTCCGGGCTCATCTACCACTTCCCTACCCGGCACCAGCTGCTCATTGACTGCCATACGCTGTGCGCGGAGCGCTGGGAAGAGGAACTTATCCACCTCTCCGGCGGCAAGACCGCAGATCAACTTACGGAACGTCAGCGCTACCGCGCGGCCATCGAATCGATGGGCAAGAATGACCCGCTCATTGAGCTGCTCATGTCCATCCACGCGCAGTCGCATCCGGACTTTCAGGAGGTATGGAGGGACGTCGATAAGCGCTGGCTCCCTGACCCCGCCACGGCCGACGAGTCCGTACTGTTGGCGTCGGTCATTGCGCACGGGCTGTGGGTGCACGATCACCTCACCGAGCGCGCCCTGCCGCCGCGCCGGCGCCGCGCGCTTATCGACGCCGCCCTCAGCCACCTCGCCGAATAATGTGCGGCCGAACAATTTGAGCTGGAGACGAGACTTGAACTCGCAACCTACGCATTACAAGTGCGTTGCGCTACCAATTGCGCCACTCCAGCACCGCGGTTAATCCGCTAGGGGAATCGTACCCGAGTCCACCCCAAGGAAGGAAAGCCGGGGTCTGTGTGCTGCACAAAAGCGTGCGCCGCGCCACACTAAAAGCACTGGCAGGTGCATAAATCGGCGGCAGTTACTAAAGTGCTGATTTACCGAACCCAGAACTGTTGTTGAGGTCTTTCTTTTC
The DNA here is from genome assembly GCF_001812805.1 of Corynebacterium sp. HMSC078H07. Classification (GTDB taxonomy): domain Bacteria; phylum Actinomycetota; class Actinomycetes; order Mycobacteriales; family Mycobacteriaceae; genus Corynebacterium. The sequence goes on from NZ_KV810518.1 coordinate 26,220, forward strand.
CGTGTCTGTTCTTTCTTCGTTTCGCCAGCGCCTGCGTGATGGCTCGGCGCACGTCGCCACCATTGACGCCGCCAAAGCTGCTCCGCCGCCTTCCCCACTTGCCCCGGTCGATCTGACCGACCCGGCGCAGGTCACGGGTGTTATGGAGATTGCCGCGCGCGTCGGTGAAATCCTCATTGCGGCGGGCACGGCAAATACGGACGCCCAGGCACAGATTCACCTCGTGGCCTCCTCCTATGGCCTGCACTACTGCCACGTGTCGATTCTGCTCAACACCATCACGATTCATACCGCGATTGGTACCGGCGCCAACCGCCGCAACCTGCACGTGTTCCGCGTCGCGCCGAGTATTGCGGTGGACTTCACCAAGTTGTCCGCGGTGGACCGCCTCATTCGTTCCATCCACTCGGGTGCCACTCCGCCGTCGATGGCGGAGAAGATTCTCGACGACATCGATGCGATGAAGAATCCGTACTCAAAGAAGACCATCGTGAGCGCTTGGGGCGCTATGGGTGGTTTTATTGCGGTGATGCTGGGCGGTGACCTGCTCGTCGGCGTGGTCACGTTCCTCATTTCGGCGCTCATTATGGGCACGAACATGTTCTTGGCTCAGTATCGCCTGCCGCCCTTCTATCAGAACCTCGTGGGCGGGCTCTTGGCGGTTGTTCCGGCGGCGATCTTGTACAACGTGTTTGCGCAGTTCGGCATCCAAATGCTGCCCTCACAGATCATCGGTTCGGGCATTATCGTCCTCGTGGCCGGCCTGACGTTGGTGCAATGTTTGGTGGATGGCATCACGCGCGCGCCGGTAACGTCCTCGGCAAAGTTCTTTGAGGCCCTCATGTCCACTGGCGCCATCATCGCCGGTGTGGGTTTGGGCATCCAGGTGGCCGGGTGGCTGGGCTTTAGCCTGCCGCCTTTGGCCACGTTGGCACCGCCCGTCTACCACCAGATTCCACTACTCGTGGTGTGCGGTGGAATCGGCTCGGCAGGTTTTGCACTAGCGTTAGGCGCTTTGTGGTCGGAGGTCGCCATCTCCGGACTGACGGCCGCGGCCGGTATGGTTTTTTACTATTCCATCGTCGTGCCGTTTGGCGTAGGTCCGGTGGTGGCCTCGGGTATCTCGGCGGTGGCCGTGGGCCTGGCCGGTGGTTTGCTCTCCCGCCGCTACATGATGCCGCCGCTCATCACGATGATTGTGGGCTACACGCCCATGCTTCCTGGCCTCACGTTGTACCGCGGCATGTATGCCACGCTGAATGAGCAAATCATCACCGGTCTGACCAACCTGGCCAGTGCCTTGGCCATCGCCGGCGCGCTGGCAGCCGGCGTGGTCTTTGGTGAGCGCGTAGCCCGTCGCCTGCGCCGCCCGAAGTACTTCCGCCCTTACACCGCCTTCAAACGCCTGGGCACCTTCTCTTTCGCCCGTGCTACGCGCTTGGCGCAGCGCGCCCGCATCCCGCGCGTGCCCATGTCTCCCTTCGCCCCTCGTCACAACCTGCCGGCCCCGCCACCGCAGTATGGCCCGAAGCCACCGACCCCGGCGCAGCAGGCTCGCTTCCAGCAGGGCGATGCGGTCACCGATATGTGGCCTGCCACCACCCAATTCCCTGCGCAGCGCCCCACCTACACGGTGCCGGGCAAAGACGACCCCACCACCCCGCCGGCCAAGCAATAGCGTAGAATGGCCGGTCTGAAAGCTTTCACACTTCATTCCAGGAGGACTCCGTGCCACCCAAGGTCACAGACACTCAGCCTGCCGCTGATCAGACCCATGCCGTCGAGGAAGAGACCGCCCGCGCCGCGCGCCGCGTCGTTGCTACCTACGCCGAGGATTTCCTGGACGGTGTGACGCTCATGTCGATGCTGGGCGTCGAGCCGGAGGGCTTGGTTCACCGCAAGGTACTGGCAGAGCACGAAGATGCTGCGCCGAAGAAATCCACCAAGAAGGCGACCAAGAAGGCCTCGAAGAAGGCGACTAAGAAGTCAACAAAGAAGGCCGCCAAGAAGTCGACGAAGAAGGCGACTAAAAAGTCCACTAAGAAGGCAACGAAAAAGGCCACCAAGAAGACCACTAAGAAGGCCTAGGTATGCCCGGGCGCTCCAATAGCTTCGTCGTCGTGGCCAACCGCCTGCCGGTAGACCTCGAGACCAGCCCCGATGGCACCCGCACGTGGAAGGCCTCCCCGGGCGGGCTCGTCACCGCGCTCTCCCCGGTCTTGGAGAAACACCACGGCTGCTGGGTGGGCTGGCCGGGCGTGGCCGATGAAGCCCCGGAGCCCTTCACCACGGACAATGGGGTGTTACTCCACCCGGTGCGCCTGACCCAGGACGATTTTGAAGCCTTCTACGAGGGCTTTTCCAATGCCACGCTGTGGCCCTTGTATCACGATCTCATCGTGACACCCATCTATAACCGCGACTGGTGGGACGCCTACCGCGAGGTCAATCTGCGCTTTGCCAACGAAGTCGCTGCCGTGGCCGCAGAGAACGCCACGGTGTGGGTACAGGACTATCAACTGCAGCTCGTGCCGGGGATTCTGCGCCAGCTGCGCCCGGACCTCACCGTTGGTTTCTTCCTGCACATTCCATTCCCCTCCCCCGATCTCTTCCGTCAGTTGCCGTGGCGTGAGGAATTGGTGCGCGGGCTTCTCGACGCCTCCTTGATCGGCTTCCACCTCGAATCCAACGCCCGCAACTTCCTCGAACTCGCCCGCACTCAAGGTCTTGAGGTCGAAGGTGAGGTAAGCACCCGCCGTGTTACCGCCCATATCACCTCGAATAGTGGGCATTCCGTGGGCGTGGCCGCCTTCCCGATTTCCATTGCTGCGGGTGAGTTTGGAAATGAAGGGGATGAGGGGGACGTCGCTAAGCTCCGCGCCGAATTGGGGGATCCGAAGCGCATCATTTTGGGCGTGGACCGCCTGGATTATACGAAGGGTATTTTGCAGCGCCTCACCGCGTTTGAGGAGCTGCTCGAGACCGGCGCGCTGGACCCGGCAGAGGTGACCCTGGTGCAGCTGGCCACTCCGTCGCGGGAGCGTATTGACCACTATCGCGCCACGCGCTCCAAGGTGGAGGAAGCCGTGGGCCGCATCAACGGGCGCTTTAGCCAGCTGGGCCGGCCGGTGGTGCACTATCAGCACCGTTCCGTACCCAAGGACGTGCTGCGCAGCTACTACCGTTTGGCGGATATCATGCTGGTCACGCCGTTTAAGGACGGCATGAACCTCGTGGCCAAGGAATATGTGGCCTCTCATGGCGATGGCTCGGGCGCACTGGTGCTTTCTGAGTTTGCTGGTGCTGCGGCGGAGTTGACGCAGGCCAACCTGTGCAACCCCTTCGATATCGAATCCATTAAGCGTGCGCTGCTTTCGGCGGTCAAGGCCCTTGATGAATCCCCGGAACTCATGCGCGAGCACATGCTGGCAATGAACCGCCAGGTGCGTGACCATGACATTGCGCTGTGGTCGGAATCCTTCCTCGGCGCACTGAAGGCACTGAAGGAGGCATGATGCGCAGGTTTTCTATGGCGCTCATAGCGCTGTGCTTGGCCGCGCTTCCTGCCTGCAGGTCCGCTGAGGAGGAACCTACTCCGCGGGGTGATGAGAGGGTCGTTGGCAAGCAATGGCAGGTCACGAACCTGTACACCACTCCAGAAGCACCGTCGGCCATCGCGCCGGATACGGCGCAGGTCCCGCACATGAGCTTCGGTGAGCATACCGTGGTGGGCTCGACGGGATGCGTGCCGTTTACCGCTGAGGTCTCTTTTACCGAGGGAGGCAAGGACTCCACGATATGGGAGGCCGATGGCATGCATGTGGACAAGGTCGACTACGAATCGGTGCCGTCGAACGAGGACTGCACGGGGTCGGCACTGTGGGCGGACAAGCTTCTGCGTACCCTCATCGCGCAGGGTCATGACTTTGATTTTGCGCTGAACCACAACAACCAACTGGTGTTGACCCTGCGCACGGACAAGGTGGATTCCCCCATTATTCGGATGGCCTCGCTCTAGGACTAGGGTTTTAGGGCTAGGGTGGGCACCATGATGGATGCTCTTGCCTCAGCCTCGCACCTCGCGGTGGTGGCCGATTTCGACGGCACTCTCGCCGGTTTTGCCACGCGCCCAGACGCTGTCCAGCCGGAGAAGCGCTCTCTCGACGCCCTTGCCTCGCTTGCGCAGCTGCCCGACACCACGGTGGCGGTGCTCTCCGGCCGACACCTCGACGGTCTCAAGCGCGTGTGTCCGCTGCGCGAGCCGGTGCTCATGGGTGGCTCACATGGCGCGGAATCCTCGTGGGAAGAATCCCCGCTGACCCCGGAGATGAAAGCGCATCTGGCCAAGAAAGAGGCGGAGATTGAGGAGATCATCGCTCGCCATCCCGGCGCGGAGCTGGAGGTCAAACCTTTCCAGCGTGTGCTGCACTTGCGGGCTCTAGAGCTCAAGGACCCCGCTGCTGCCGCCGCGGCATACGAGGAGGGCTTGGCCTTAAGCGCGGATGGATTCCCCAAGACAGCGGGCAAGTGCGTTGTGGAGTTTTCCGCCACGCAGGCAACAAAAGGTACGTGGATTAAGACCTTGCGCGAGCGCGTCGGCGCCACGGCCGTGGTTTTCTTAGGTGATGACACGACCGACGAGGACGGTTTCGCCGTACTCAACCAGCCGCCAGACCTCGGCGTGAAGGTGGGCGAGGGCGATACCTTGGCCACGTACCGCGTCGCGGATGTGGTTGCAGTGTCGGAGTTTCTGGAAGAGCTCGCGGCCGCCCGCGCGGCGCACGCTTCATGCTAAAGACCCGAGCCGCACCCATACCTGTGCCTCGGCTATCTAGGCCGAGGGAGCGACGGTACGGCCTTCGTGGAAGGTCGTGCTGAGCACCTTGCGCGGTGGCTCCTGAGTCTGAGTGGTGCGCGACGACGCCCCCGTCCGGGCACCCGCGCGATCGATGAGGTCGGCGAGCATATGCCCGGCGGCCGCTCCTTTCGCTTTGTTGGGCTGCACGACGGTGCTCAGACCCACGGCTAAGGCTGGGGCAATGCCATCGAAGCCGGTAACCGACAGCTGCGAAGGCACGGCGATGCCGTGGTCGCGCGCATAGGCCAGCACGCCCAGCGCCATGGAGTCCGTCGTACACAGCACCGCAGTAAGCTCCGGATGCGCGGTGAGCAATTCCTCCGCGGCAGCGTACGCCGTGCGGGAATCATTAATGTGCCGGGTGACCACAGGAATCGACTCCGGAGAAAGGCCAGCTTCCTGAAAGGCGTCCAATGCCCCCAGCACGCGGGAGCGCTGCACGTGCATATCGGCGGCCGCCAGCTGCTCGGGAGATACGAAACCGTCGAGACGCTCTCGGTGCAGGCGGATGGTGAGGATGCCGATGTGGGTATGGGAGGCGTCGATAAGCGCGCGCGCTGCTGGGGCAATCGCAGCCCTGTCATCGATCCCCACGAAGGGCAGCCCAGAATCCGTGGGCTGGTCACAGACCACGACCGGCAGCCCACGCCGCCGTACGGCCTCGAGGTAAGCATCGCCCGCAGCTACGGAATACACCACGAAACCATCCACCGCTGCGGAGCCGACGAGTTGGCCCGCGTGAGCGTCATCGGACGCGCCTACCGTATCGGGGCCCGCCGGTATGAGGGTCAGAGTTGTGCTCGCGCCCGCAGAGGCCTCCGCCATGCCCGCAAGGAAGTCAACGGATGCCATGTCCTCGAAGGCATAGGACAGGTGCTCGGTGAGCAGCACCCCCACCGAGCCTTGGCGGCGCGTGCGCAGGCTGCGCGCGGTGGGGTCTGGGCCGACGTAACCGCGGGCGGCGGCTGCGGCCAGGATGCGTTCGCGGGTGGCAGGAGCCAGCTGGTCAGGGCGGTTATACGCGTTGGACACCGTGGTGCGGGAAACCCCGAGTTCAGCGGCGAGGGAGGCCAGCGTGGTGCTGCGAGTGGACATGCTGGTTACCTTACCCGTTTTCAACTCATCATCATTTGACAACAATTTTCACTAGGACGTTAGAATAGACGCCATGACTACATCGCTCTCACGCCAATCTTGGCGCCGCCCCACCGCTCTCCTTTTCGCCGCTACCCTCGGCGCTGCATCGCTGACTGCTTGCTCCTCCAGCGGTGACAACTCTGACGGCGATGCGGGGGCCGGAAGCGATAAAGAGACCATCCACGTCGTCGCCTCGACGTCCATCTGGGCCGACGTGGCGCAGGCGGTGGTCGACACAGCACAGACCGACGTCAACATCAACGTCCGGGCCATTGTCACCGGCAACGGCGTGGACCCGCACCACTTCGAGCCCACCGCGGCCGACATCGCCCGGGCTAACGAGGCCGATGTCATCATCGCCGGTGGCGGCGGCTACGACGCCTGGCTCTACCAGGCCGTCAAGAACCAAGACGCCATCATCCACGCCCTGCCCCTCACCGAGCATTCCCATGACCATGCGCACGATCATGGCGACCATGACCACGCACACGACGAGCATGAGCACGCGCATGACGAACATGCGCATGAAGACGGCCACGACCACGCGCATGAGCACGCTCACGACCACGCGCATGACGTCGAAACCGTCAGCATGGACGAGGCCAAGAAGATTGCCGCCGAGCACCCAGAGACGATCACCAACATCGAAGGCAACGAGCACGTCTGGTACGACGCCGCAGCCATCGAGAAGGTGGCCAATGAGGTAGCCACACTCGTGAACAAGACCAACGCGGAAGCCAAGGCCACTGCGGACCCGCTGGTTCAGCGCGTAGAGAAGATCAAGGAGCGCGTCGGAAAGCTGCCGGCACAGAACTACGCGCAGACCGAACCCATCGCGGATTACATCATGAAGTACTCCGACAGCACCGACGTCACCCCGGAGGGCTACCGCAAGGCCACCGTCGCCGAGGGCGAGCCGAGTGCTGCGGACCTTGCGCGCTTCCTCGAGGCGATTAACCAGGGCGAGGTCGACCTGCTCATCTTCAACCCGCAGACCGAGACGGACATGACCAAGCGCATCCGCTCCGCCGCTGAGGACAAGGACATCCCGGTCGTCGAAATCGGCGAAACCCCGCCGGAGAACACCGACTTCCTCGACTACTACGAGGAAGCCGTCAGCGCACTTGAGGCTGCATAAGTGCTCGTTTCCTTTCATAATGCCGCAGTGGAACCGCTGTGGTCGGACCTGAACCTCGCCGTGGACCGCGGCGAGTTCATCACCGTTTTGGGGCCCAACGGCGTGGGCAAATCCACGCTGCTGGGCACCATCCTGGGCACGCGTGCGCTTACGGCGGGCACGGTGGACGTTAATTGTCGCGTCGGCTTCATCCCCCAGCAGCGTATGTTCCCCGCTGATCTCCCCCTGCGTGCGCGTGATTTGGTGTCCTTATCGCTAGCCCATGGCACTGTCCGGCACCGCCGTCCTCCTCGCCACCGCGTGGATGAGCTACTGGAGGAGGTGGGCGCTACCGGTATTGCGAACCGCCGCGTAGGCCAGCTTTCCGGCGGCCAGCAACAGCTCATCCGCCAGGCCCAGGCGCTTGCCAACGACCCAGAGCTCATTCTCGCCGATGAACCACTCTTGTCGCTGGATCCGGGAAAGCAGCACGTGACCGTCGAGAGGCTCGAGACGTGGCGTCGCGAGCGCGGCACCTCCATTCTCTTCGTCACGCACGGCATCAACCCCGTGCTGCACGTCGTCGATAAGGTGCTCTACCTCGCACCAAACGGTCACACATTTGGCCCAGTGGATGAGGTCATGCGCTCCGACGTGCTATCCGAGCTTTATGGTTCCTCCGTGACCGTCCTCAACGTCGAAGGGAGGCTCATCGTTGTCTAAGTTCATCGAAGACACCCAGTACCTTTTGCAGGTTGATTTTGTGCAGGACGCGCTCATCGCCTGTGCGCTTCTGGGCATCCTCTCGGGAGTGATGACCTCGCTCATCGTCTTGCGGCAGATGTCCTTCTCCGTGCATGCCACCTCGGAGCTCGCGCTCATGGGTGCGGCCGCAGCGCTGTTGTTCGGACTGAACATCGGCTTCGGCGCGATTGCCGGCGCCATCGTCGCCGCCATCATTCTGGCGGTGCTCGGCCTCAAAGGCCAACAGGACAGCGCCATCGGCGTGGTCATGAGCTTTGGCCTAGGCTTGTCGGTGTTATTCCTGCACCTCTACCCTGGCAACGCCAACACCGCTATGACGCTGCTGACCGGACAAATCGTCGGTGTATCTTCGGCGTCCGTGTGGCTGCTGGCGGCGACGACCGTCATCATTGTCGCAGCCGTTACTATTTTGTGGCGCCCGCTTCTTTTTGCCTCCGCGGACCCCGTCATGGCGCAGGCAGCGGGCGTGCCGGTGAAAGCCCTCTCCGTGGTCTTCGCAGTTCTCGTCGGTTTGACCGCCGCGCAGTCGGTGCAGATCGTCGGCTCGCTGCTCGTCATGGCTTTGCTCATCACGCCGGGCGCGGCGGCAGTGCAGATTACCTCCTCCCCGCTGCGCGCGGTGGTGTGGGCAACCATCTTCGCGGAGGTCTCCGCCGTGGGAGGGTTTATTCTGTCGCTAGCGCCGGGCCTGCCGGTGTCGGTCTTCGTGACCACTATTTCTTTTGTCATTTACCTGGTTTGCCGTCTAA
>NZ_KV810518.1:34945-35228 GCF_001812805.1 Corynebacterium sp. HMSC078H07
TCATTTACCTGGTTTGCCGTCTAATCGGCTGGCTACGCAACCGCCGCGCGGTTCGCGACGACATCGCCGCCGCCCGCGTCACCAAAGCTCACTTCGAGGGCCGCAGCGATTCGGAAAAGCACCACACCAGCACCCACGACGAGCACTGCGCCCACCCCGACTAAACTTTTGTTCCATGACCATCGTGGAATTTCAGGGATTCAAGCGTAAATACACCGTCGTCGCGCCGGAAGATCCCGGCCCGAACCAGCTGCTTTTCCTCCACGGTTCGCTGCAAAATGGC
>NZ_KV810518.1:35328-50834 GCF_001812805.1 Corynebacterium sp. HMSC078H07
CCCGCACGGGCACGGTGGTTGTCTACCCCGACGGTGTGGATAGGCACTTCAACGACGCCCGCGGGGTACTGCCGGTCAAGGCCCGTGAGCTTGGCATTGACGACGTCGCCTTTCTCCAGCACGTCGCCGCCACCGTGCAGGAGGAATACGGCACGCAGCGCACCTACGCCTGCGGTTATTCCAACGGTGGGCAGATGGTAATACGCCTGCTTTTCGACGCCCCCGGCTTCCTCGACGGCGCCTGCATCTTCGCCTCGACGATGGGCAGCGGCGCTAACCATGCGATCTTCCCCGACGACATGGTGGCGGAGCTTTTCACCAGCCTTACAGCCACTCTCTCGCACCTCGCAGAGTCCCCTGAACTCTGGAACGCGCCCACCAGTACCATAGCTCCGACGACCAACGCGCCCACCGCAGATCGAATCAACGACACAGACCGGGAACTCCCCGGAGCGGATAAGAGCCTACTGGGGCTGTATCAGAAGGGACTTGCCGAGCATGGTGACAACCTCGCGGTGATAGACGCCACCACGCAATGGACATACGAGCAACTCAATGAGCAGTCGGATAAGTGGGCCCAGCTTATTGCTGCAACTGACCCGGCGCCTGGTGATCTCGTTGGCATCATGATGGAAAAGTCCGCACAACAGATCGCAGCGGTACTAGGCGCAATGAAGGCCGGATGCGCCTACTTGCCGCTGAGCGTGGACCAACCGGTGGGGCGTAACACTTCCATCATCAACGATGCGGGTGCATCCATTGTTGCGATGGACCATCCGGACGATGATTTCGCTGCGTTAGCCGAGCACTGCACAGTCATCACTCTGGCCGATGTCGCCCGGCATCGGCCAGGTGACCAGGCCTTAAGCGAATCGAGTCCGACACCCAGCTCGCTTGCGTACGTCATCTACACGTCTGGTACGACGGGCACTCCCAAAGGAGTAGCCATCACCCACGAGTCGGCGGTCAATACGATTGTCGATGTCAACGAACGCCTCGGGGTGACTCCGACCGACCGGATATTGGGGATTTCAGAGCTAAACTTCGATCTATCGGTATACGACATCTTCGGGATGTTCGCGCGGGGTGCTACCTTGGTGTTGCCATCTCCAGCAGACAAACGTGATCCGCAGTGCTGGGCAGATGCCGTAACTACGCACTCGGTGACGCTGTGGAACTCTGTGCCAGCACTTTTTTCGATGTACGTGGAACACCTCCGCGAACGGAGCCTCATTGGTTCCTCCGTACGGTCGGCACTACTCAGCGGAGATTGGATACCTGTAAATATCGCTTACCAGGTCAGCACCCTCTTCCGGGACTGCACAGTTTTCGCTGCTGGGGGTGCTACCGAGGCATCGATATGGTCAAACTGGTACGAGGTAGGCGTCGATGATGCCTCGCGTACCAGCATTCCCTATGGAACGCCGCTGGCAAATCAGCGAATGTACATCCTCGATGAGGCCCTGAACCCCCGACCCACGCATGTGCCGGGAGACCTTTACATTGCCGGACGTGGCCTGGCCATGGGGTACTGGAAGGACCCAGAGAAGACCGCAGCATCATTCATCACCCACCCCCGCACCGGCGAACGAATGTACCGCACGGGCGACAAGGCCCTCTACAATCACCTTGGTCACATCATCTTCCTGGGGCGCGAGGACGGTCAGGTTAAGGTCAACGGCTACCGCATCGAACTCGGTGAGATCGAGTCAACAGCACGAAAATTCAACGAACTCCGCGATTGCGTCGCTGTCAACGACCATGGCATTGTTCTCTACGTTGTTACGCATGAGGGCTTTAACATGGCAGCACTCAATAACCACCTCGCCGAGTCTCTCCCTGCCTATATGCGTCCACGCGTGATATCACGCATTGATGGGCTACCACGGTCTTGGAACGGCAAGATTGATCGCAAGAGTTTAGAAGGAAAAACCTTTGAACAACCACAAACAAGGGAACGCTCTCGTAATCACCGAGATTCGGGTATCATTACCATCTTGCAAGAACTCCTCGGGCCCAAGGAGATCAGCATCGACGATGACTTCTTCACCATCGGTGCCGACTCGCTCACGGCCGTGCGGCTTACTAACTCGATTCGTCGAGAAATGTCAGTAGAGATCTCCATACGTGACGTATTCAACCATCCAACGGTCCGAGAATTGTCCGACCTGATCGCCAACATCGTCGGCAGCGACGTAGAAGAAGGCGAAATTTAGAGTTCATGCCACACCTGTTTCACTCACCTGACAAGCCACTTGCCCCCAACCCAGTGCTACGCACAAGCAGCCTAATCTGAAAGGAAACATCATGCCCAGTACTCCCCACACCACCCCGAAAGATGCAAAAGCAGGACGGCTGAACATCACCGACCTGATGAACATCGGCATCTTCTTCGTCATCAACTTGGTAGCCGGCGTGGTCATCGCCTTCATCGGCATCACCCCCATCACCTACGTGATGATCACCAGCGTTCAGGCCCTCATCCTGGGCATCCCGATGATGCTGTTCTTGGCCAAGGTGCACAAGCCCGGCATGGTCTTCATATTCCTTCTTCTCAGCGGCCTCGCCAGCCTGCTGCTTGGTTTAGGCATATGGCCACTGCTGCTCAGCTTGGTCATGGCCGTGTTTGCCGAGTTAATTTTGCGCGCCGGCAAGTATACGAGCGCAATACACAGTGTGATCGCCTATGCCTTTATAGCAGTGTCACCCACCGCATCATATATTCCGCTTTTCTTCACCACTCGGCGCTACATAGAGAGCAGCGGCATGCAGACCAAATATGGTGCTAGTTTCGCGGATGGCCTCACCTCTATTGGCCAGATGACTTGGCTATTCCTCATCATTGTGATAGTAACCTTCGTCTGCGGGATCCTCGGCGGGATCCTCGGCCGGCGCATCTTCACCAAGCACTTCCAGCGAGCAGGAATCGCCTGATGTCGCCCACTTTGCCCGGATCAGGCACGCACACAGCGGGACTCCATCTGGACCCACGCACCACGGTGCTGGTCATCCTCGTGGTGTCCTCGGTGCTCATCTCACCGGCCGGGTCCAGTGGGGCGCTGGGCAGCACCGCCCGGTGGATGCTCATTGCCGTTCCCGGGGCACTTTTCCTCGCCTCCGGCATGGTGGCCGCTGCACTGCGATACGCACTCACCTTCGCGGTGCTCGCTGGCTTTCCTGCGGTGGTGGTACAGGCCCTGCCCGAGCGCCACATCATCGTGGACGTGTGCGCTACGTGGTTCGCAGGGCTTTCGCTCATCCTCCCTGGCATCACGTGCTGCTGGTACCTACTACGCACCGTCTCGGCCAGCGAATTCATGGCCGCGATGCAGCGCATGCGGAGCCCCGACGCCCTGACCATCCCCACGTCCATCATGTTCCGGTTCTTCCCGACGATTCTCGAGGAATACCGCGATATCCGCACCGCCATGCAGATGCGTGGCATCTCGGGCCTGCGCAACCCGATCGCTATGCTCGAATACCGCTTTGTGCCACTGTTGGCGTCCGTTGTGAGCATCGGCAACGAGCTGGCTATGTCTGCAGTGACCCGCGGATTGGGCTCGCCTCGCCGACGAACCACGCTGTGCGAGATAGGCTTCCGCGTAGGCGACGCAATAGTCATAAGCGTGCTCGTCGTGTCCCTGATCCTACTACTGGTAAATATAGTGATGCTGCCGTGATAAAGCTGCACGATGTGTCACTATCCTATAGTCAAAACACAGCGGAGCCGGTGCTGCACCACGTAAATCTCACCGTGGCGAAGGGCGAACTAGTTCTAGTGTGTGGCGAATCAGGCTGCGGTAAGTCCAGCCTGCTACGCCTGATAAACGGCGTGGCGCACACGTTCTGCGACGCCCAGATTTCGGGGGAGGTGCTGCTGGACGACGAAGACATCACTCATGCCCACCCACACGACATCGCCGAACGCGTAGGCTCAGTGTTCCAAAACCCCAAGTCGCAATTTTTCACGCTGGAAGTAGCCAGCGAACTCGCCTTTGGCTGCGAAAACCTCGGCGTGGCGCCCAACGAGATTCGACAGCGTATTGGGGAACTTTCCGCAGATTTCGGCATGGTTCATCTCCTCGACCGGCACCTGTTCACACTTTCCGGCGGCCAGAAACAAAAAATAGCATGCGCTTCAGTGGCCGCGATGCACCCACAGGTACTACTACTAGACGAACCATCATCAAATCTCGACCTCGCCGCCGTCGATGAGCTGCGCCGCATCGTCGCGCAGTGGAAGACACAGGGCCGCACCGTCCTGATCGCTGAGCATCGGCTTTCCTACCTAGTTGACATCGTGGACCGAGTGCTGGTTATGCAGGACGGGCAGATCGCTCATGATCTCAGCGGCTCGGAGTTTCGCACCCTAGACAAGGCCGAACTGTACCGCATGGGCTTGCGCTCAGCGCAGCAGGTCCCCGAGGTGACCCGCGAGCCACGCCCTTCAAGTGGCACGATGGTGCTCAAAAAGCTACAGTTCACCTACCCCAAGGCTACAGAGCCATCCCTGAGCATCAGCCACACGGAGTTGCCGCAAGGGCAAGTCATCGGCGTGGTAGGACGCAACGGGGCCGGAAAATCTACCTTTGTGCGCGTTCTGACTGGCCTGGAATCTAAGGCCACCGGCGTGGTGGACATCAATAACCGCTCGCTCTCGGGTCCCCGGCAGCGCCTGCGCCAGTCCTATTTAGTAATGCAGGACGTAAACCACCAGCTTTTCGGGGAGAGCGTGGAGTCCGACGTAATCATCGGCACCAGTGGACCGGATGGGAAAAACGAAGCGCGCCTTACCGAGGTGCTTGGTGCACTTGATCTCGCGGACAAGCGGGCCCGGCACCCGATGTCGCTTTCGGGCGGCGAACGCCAGCGCGTGGCCATCGCCTCAGCAGTCCTAAGTGAGCGCGAGGTAATCGTCTTCGATGAACCCACCAGCGGGCTGGACCTGTGCCGCATGCACCGGGTGGCCCACCTGCTAGACGCCCTAGCCCGGCAGGGCAAGACCGTTTTGGTAGTAACCCATGACATGGAGCTGGTGGCGCGGTGCTGCGATCTTCTCCTGCGCGTGGAAAAAGGCCGCCTTACCGCCTGCGAACCGTGCGATGATCTCGCACTGGCGCGCACGGTGCGGTATCTACGCGGCCGCGACAGCTAGTCCCTACAGCTTCCAGCTGGTGGCGTCGCTCTTTTCACCCCAGAAGCTGCGGTAGCGTGGGGAACTCTCCATGAGTTCCTCGTGGTTGCCGATAGACTCCACGGTGCCGGAGGGACTCATCATCACAATCTGGTCCGCGTCGCGGATGGTGTGCAGCCGGTGCGCAATGACGACGATGGTGCGCTCGGCAGAAAGCGTTTTCATACCGCGCATCACAAGGTGCTCATTCTGCACGTCTAGAGAGCTAGTCGCCTCATCAAGCAGCACGATCCGCGCGTCCTTCAGTAGCGCACGAGCGATGGAGACACGCTGACGCTCACCACCGGAGAGATTCTGCCCGCCCTCGCTAATCAGGGTGTCAAACCCCTGCGGCAGCTGCCGGGCAATCTCGGTGACACCGGCCAACTCCGCTGCGCGGAGCACCTCCTCCCGCGTTGCATTGTGGCAGCCCAGGCGGATGTTTTCATACAGTGTGTCCTCGAAGAGGTACACGTATTGGAACACCATAGCCAGCGAATCCAACACCGCCCGGGAGCCAAGATCGCGAATATCCACACCACCGATACGGATGGTCCCCTGGTCAACGTCATAGAAGCGTGCCGCAAGTTTTAGCAAGGTGCTCTTGCCACAGCCGCTGGGACCCACCAACGCAGTAGTAGTTCCGGGCGCCACGCGGAAACTCACGTCGCGGACCACTGGGGTGTTGGGTTCGTAGCCAAAGCCCACCCCATCGAACTCGATGCCATAGTCGCGTGGCGCCGCCGGAACCGCAGGCTCCGGCAACACCCGCGCATCGAGGATCTTTTGGATCTCATCTAAGGTATTGCGCGCGGATTCCAAGCCCTCGCCGTAGGGTATGCCCGACATAGCAACGCGAGCCAGGATGAACACCAACACAATGACGCCAATGTAGGTGCCTGCTTCTAGCCAGTGGTTGAGAAGTAGCACGGTGGCCAGGGCATCAATGACCACGGTACCGACCATGATGATTAAAGCCAGACGACCCATGATCATCTCACCTGTCTTCTGGGTGTGCTGCTGGGCGCTAAGCTGCTCTCGAATCGAGGCGCGCACGGCGCGCTCCCCCAGCGAATCCAGCCCAGCCGTGCGCAGCACCGGCTGCACCTGGGCGAACTCCAGCACCTCCGCGGCGCCGTGCTCGTTGCGCTCGCCCTTCTGGCGCTCTGCCACGCGGTACTGCCGCATTAGGCGGTTATAGGCGAACCACACCACGGCAGCCACTGCAACGGTAACCAGCCCCAGCCGCCAGTCCACGGCGATGAGAAACACGCAAGCCAAACCGGCCGAGGCAGCACCGTGCAGCATGGGCCGCAGCATCATTGCCGGCGCGTTAGCGGCAAACAGCGCACCGCTGGTGGCTACAACACCGATCTGGCCGGCGCGATCTTCTTCAAAATAGCCCAGGGGTAGCTGTGCCGTGCGATCGGCGATAAGCCGGTGGATGCGCAGCACGTAATCATGCCCCAGGTCCTGGGCAATAACCTCAGTGGGCCAGTCTGCGGCGGCGTAGACGAGGACGGAGATAATGATCCAGGGCAACCATGCTGCGGCCTGCGCGGGATCTTCGCTAAACAGCGTGTCCAAAAACAGTGCAATGAGGATAAGGCCAATGGCCAACGCCACCGCGGAAATCCCAATTAGCGTAAGGACCAGCACCAGACGGCGACGATCAGCCGGACTGCCCAGTGAATAGAGCGTGCGGATCATTATTTTTCCTCCCCTTGGATGCCCGCCTGCGCGGTTTGGTAGCGTGCCCACATCGTGGCGTAGCCCTTGCCTGCCGCCACTAACTCTTCGTGAGTGCCTGCTTCGGTGACCTCACCGTTTTCCAGCATGAGGATCCGGTCAGCGCCGGTGATCGTGTGGAGCCGGTGTGCGATAACTACTAGCGTGCGCCCGGCCACCAGCTCGGTAATGGCCCGCTGGATCGCGGCCTCGGAGTCCGGATCCGCAAAAGCGGTGGCCTCATCCAACACGAGGATCGGCGCGTCGAGCAAGATGGACCGGGCAATAGCCAGCCGCTGCTGCTCGCCACCGGAAAGCTGCGCGTCCTCTCCCACCACCGAGTCGTAGCCGCGCGGCAGATGGGTAATGCGCTCATGAATCTGGGCGGCGCGGGCGGCGCGAACCACGTCTGCGTCGGTGGCCTCCGGGTGAGCGAGGCGAATGTTATCCCGCACGCTCATCCGCATAAGGTAAGGGTCCTGGAAGACGAACCCTACCCTACGGTAGAGCTGGTCAGATCGGAGATCAGTACTAGGGACGCCACCAATGCGCACCGACCCCTCCGTGGGGTCTAATAGCCGGGGGATGAGCGCGGCTAACGTGGACTTCCCCGAGCCGGAAGGTCCCACCACCGCAGTGATGCTGCCGGCGGTAAGTTTTTGGTTAATGCCGGAAAGCACCGGGGTGTCCGGCACGTAGGAGAAGCTTAAATCTTTCAACTCAATTCCGGCGTTTGCAGGCTCCCTGCCGCCAGCAGCGGGCGGCAATACCGGGATGTTGAAGAACTCGGTGAGATCCGCCGCGGCAGCCTTCGCCTCCGAAAACATGATGTTAGTGCGCGAAAGCATAAGCAGAGGCGCGGCGATGTTGTTGATGAACAAAAACGCTGCCAGCACATCGGCCACTGGTACGCCCGCAGACGTGATGAGCCACGGGCTGGCCGCGGCTACCACCAGCAGGCCAAACCCGGTGGAGGTGAAGATCTTCATCAAAGCGGTGGGGTGTACGGTGGCGTGCAACCACTCGCGATAGAACCCACCAAAACTCCGGGAACGACTAAGGAAAATGCTCTCGTCGTAGCCTTCCGGAACAAACACCTTGATAACCGGGATGCCGCGCACCAACTCTACGACGGCGGCGTCTAGCTGCTTCTGGCTGGACTTAAATTTCTCCGCCTTTTCTTGAAACTCGCGCATCATAAACGGCATGGTGGCCACTGCCAACAGCAGTGGTACCAGGCCCAGCAGGCCTATCCGCCAGTCCACCACGAACATGTATCCCAGGCTCAATAGCGGTACGAGTACACCGGCCGAATAATCGTGCGGCGCGTGGGCGATGAGCTGGTGGATCTTGGTGACGTCGTCTTCGATGTAGGTTTTCACAGTCCCCGAAGGTGTCCGCGTAAACCAAGACAGCGGGAGCCTACCCAGCTTGGTAATCTGCTGCTGGCGTAAGTGCTCGCCCAAAAGGCCGTCGGCCTGGTGGCTTACCTGGAGGCTCTTCACGGTTGCCTGTCCATGTAGGACGGTGGCCACCATGAGCGCCGCGACTAGCAGCCACAGCTTTGACGCATCTATCGGCTCTCCCTGGAAGGACAGCATTACGGTGCGCACCAGCTCAACCAGCACGATTACCGGCACCAGCGACAAAACCGCCGCCAGCACCGCCAATAGCAGCGACACCGTGATCTGCCGGTGGGCAGGTTGAGATATTTGCCTAAAGGTAATGGGTGGTTTTTGTTCGGTCATCGGGGCCTCTTTACTTAACAGTCACAATCACGCATTGTTCCGCGCTAACCAGGCAGTGTTCCCAGTAATTCCCGCTAGAAAACCGGCAAGCAGGTCGAGGAACTCGGTTCCAGTATCGAGCGGGAAGAAATGCCCACCCGGCAGGACCTTCAGTTCAAAACTACCGCTGGTAAAATTTTCCCACCGGGAAAGCATCTCTGGGCTGACAGCTGGGTCGCTATCCCCCGCCAATGCCAGCACAGGAGAGCGAAGCACCGTGGTTGCATGGTGAAAGCCCTCGTGTAACACATAATCGCGACGAATGTCAGCGAGCAGCAGCTTCATCACATCATCATTGGCAAGGATCTCAGGTGGTGTGCCACCTACCTTCTCAAACTCCCTGCGCAGCGCACCGAACCCCATTGACGAGTGGTATTCCCCAGGCACGGTTTCTCCGGGCGCCTGCCGTGCGGCCACCACCACGGCTTCCGGTATAGTGGGCCGATGCATCTGCTGCAGGCAGGCAGCAACCTGGTAGGCCAGCGCTGCCCCCATGGAGTGGCCGTACAACGCAATCGGCGCGCCCGCCGCCAGATCTACTATCTCGGTTGCGCACATATCGGCGAGCTTGTCAAAGTCGCTTACCCATTTCTCTCGGCGACGGGTTGCCTTTCCGGGAAGCTCCACCGGCACCACGTCAATGCTTGGGTTGACCCCCACCCATCCACGATAGACGGAAGCGCTGCCTCCTGCGTGATGGAAGCAAAACAAGAGGGTTCCAGTGCGATGTCCGGCCACAAACGGAAAGACTCCCTCGCAGCTGATTTCTGTCATTTTTCGCCTTTCGCTAGGTCGGACTGATTAAGCACGATTTCTACTGCTGCGACGGTACCCGGGTCTGTGGCAAGCAACTCGGGCATCCTGCGGGCTGCGGAGTCGTATGCTCCACTTACCAAATCGGCAATTCCGGCGGCCAGGGACTGGGCACTCAGTTCGCCTCGCTGGGCGTCAATATAGTTCGGCCCGGCACCGTTTCGACAAACTGCGTTGGCATGGAAGTGTTGGTCACCACCGAATGCAACCGCAAGGCACGGCTTGCCGGCGCGCAGGATCGCCCCGGTGGTGCCCAGTGAGCCGTGGCAGATGCCTGCACGGCACCACGGAAGCACAGTCGCGAACGGGACCCGGGCGACGGTGAGGATTCCTTCTCTCACACCAGGCTCATGATCGGGATCGACGATTATCGCCCGCAGACCATGCTCGATGCACGCGTCTCGAGTCCATCGTTGAAGGTCATAAACGCGATCTGAGACCATACTCCCAAAGCTTGCCAGAACCGGGGCCGAGCCGGCAGCCACAAACTCCTCGACTGCTGGGTCTAGGGCGAGTTCACTGTGGTGCGGGTCAAGCCACTCGCCAGTGACGTGAATGTGGTTTTTCCATTCCGGCGCCGGCGGACTCAACGCGGGACTGAATTGGTAGATCGTGGTTGGTGGAGAGGAGAGCGCTCGCTGACGCAGCCCCAACCTACGGCGCCATGCCGCTATCACTGGGCGCATCGCCCAAGCCATCAGAGTATTGGACATCCAGTGGGTGACCAGAGCTCCGACAGAGCCGTCCAGTTTTCGCGGATCCACGAGGCTGTAACGGAGGCAGGGTTCGGTAGGGAAAACCTGCACCCGAACGCTGGGGACTCCGCGTGCAGCCCCTAACAACCGAGCAACTTCACTGAATTGGGTGTACATGACCACGTCAACGCCATCCATGGCATGCTCTAACACATCGAAAACGTGGGCGTCAGATATCATCTCACGGATACCTAAGACAGTGTCCATCATGCCTTTACTATCGCCCAAAAGGCGCTTCATTAACGCCCGGTAATCACCGGGTAACTCGATGTAGTCCACCCCGTTTGCACGAAAACTCCCGCCGAATTCGCTAAACCCAGCCAAAACAAACTGGTGGCCACGATCTCGAAGTGCGACACCAAGGTGCGCAAATGGCAGCATATCACCCTCAGAACCCAGGACGACCGCGAGAACTTTCACAGCCGTCTCAATCCGTAATCCAACTAGGCCACTCAGGAACCCAAGACTCCCCCATGAGCTTATCTTCCGGGCCAATATCACGAATGACTCGGCACGGATTACCGGCTGCGAGTACCATGGGCGGAATATCTCTTGTCACAACACTGCCAGCACCAATTACTGCACCATGCCCAATCGTGACACCCGCAGTTACCGTGCAATTGCCACCAAGCCACACATGGTCTTGTATGGTGATCGCACCCCCGGTACACACCATGTATTGCCGCTCTACGGGGTCTAAGGCGTGATTGCCAGCAAAGAAGGAACACCATGGACCAACCATGACCTCATTGCCAAATGTCACCGGGGCCATATCAAGTACCGTCGTTCCTCGATTGAAGGTCACGCCATCTCCGACCTTGATTTTCGAGCCATATTGGACATGAAATGGCAGGAAAACCATTAAGCGCTCCCCCAAGTTCACCAAGCAGGTCTGCCATCACTGCCTGCTTCTCCGCTGTTTGAAGTGGACGAAGCTGGTTGAGATCGTGACACTTCTCCGCCGCCTCCATCATCTCGTAATAGAGATCCGGGTCCTCAATAGGGCGGAAGGGCTGACCGCAGAGAATCTTATCTTCGATTTGCTCTCGAGAATCCATGGATACTCCTTTGTGCTTGAGAGGCGCGAGCCACAATACGAATTACGGTCAGCCACGCGGTTTGACCCTGACTAGTCGGAATACCCAGATTCTTAGCTCACACTTGGTAGCTTACAGGCCTTCGACTTAATTGTCAAGCATGCCATGCCTAATTATGGTATGCTCAACTTTGCAGCAACCTGCAGCGTCGCCGCCGATCAGCCGACCTGTGCAGCCCTCTCCTGCGGGGCGCTGTGCACGACCCGGTGCCGCTAGACATACATCATTTTCTAAGGATTAGTTGGCACTACCCCAGGCGCTTGCTCCGTGGACCACAATCCATCGTTCGCGGGCAATAATCGGTTTTCCTTCTGCGGTAGGAGAATCGGTGCGCCGTCTAATAGACCGTTGACGTATATCCAGGGATGAATCATGAAAGAAAACCCCACCACGGCAACCGCTAGCGGTGACCCCAGCGCCACCGCAGTCCCCTCAACCAGCGCCCACGCAAAAGGCCGCGACCTGGTGCTTGATGTCCAAGATCTGCGATGTAGCCTGGGAAAAGTCAAGAAGCGAACGGAAATCCTGCGCGGTGTGACCCTCGCCATTCCGCGCGGGGGCATCCTCGCCGTCCTAGGCGCCAATGGTGCCGGCAAGACAACCTTGGTCAATGTCCTTTCCACGCTGCTGCCCGCCACGGGCGGAACCGCCATCATCGATGGCCACAACTTAGCCACGGATCCTTCCAAGGTGCGCGCTTCCATCGCGCTGACCGGGCAATACGCCGCAGTGGATGAGGAGCTTACCGGCAAGGAAAACCTCATCTTCTTTGGCCGCCTGGCAGGGCTTAAAGCTAGCGATGCGAAGGCCCGCGCCGCGGAACTTCTTGAGCGCTTCGATCTGGTTGGCGCCGCCGACCGCCTGGTTTCGGCATACTCGGGCGGCATGCGCCGGCGGTTAGATATCGCCGCCTCCCTCACTGTCCCGCCCGCGCTGCTGTTCCTCGACGAGCCGACCACGGGCCTCGACCCCGCCGCGCGCAGCTCCGTGTGGGATACCGTCCGCGGGCTGGCGGCCGACGGCACCTCGATCCTGCTTACTACCCAATACCTGGAAGAAGCTGACCAGCTCGCAGACCGCGTCGCCGTGCTCGCCGGAGGCAAGGTGCTCGACGAAGGCACCCCCGCCGAGCTCAAGGACCGCTATGGCACCACGGTGTGCCTCATCACGATGTCTAGCCCGGACGATGCCGCACGCCTCACCCACACCTTGCAAGAACACCGCATCGACTGCCGCCAAGAGGACACCGTATTGCGCGTCGATGCGCCCGATGGCCACCGCACCCTAGTCCGGGCGCTGGCCTTGTGGGATGGCGACGACACCTCGGTCGCGGACGTCTCCTTGGTTCCGCCCTCCTTGGACGATGTCTACTTCGCTATCGCCGGGTCCGGCGACATCGCGCAGCAGGCTCCCCACACCGGTGGAGGCTCCCAGTGAACGCGCTCGGAGCAGTCGCTGCCTCGTGGCACCGCAATGTCCTGCGCACCGTCCGCAACAAGGCCGTAATGGTTTCCGCCGTGGCAATACCCAGCCTGTTCATGGTCATCTTTTACGCCACCTTCGCCAAGGCTTCGACGGAACTCGGCATCGATTACGCCGCCTTCCTCCTGCCCGCCGGCGTTATTCAGGCGATTGTGTTCGCCGCCGGGGGCTCCTCCTTGGCGATTACGCGTGACGCCGAAAACGGCATCCACGACCGCATCCGCGCCACCGGGACGCCCGCCTGGGCCACGGTCGTCGGCCGGCTGCTGGCAGATCTCACCCGCGCCGCGTGGTCGTGCAGCATCGTCGTCCTCACCACGATCCTGCTCGGTGCCCGCTACGCTGCCGGACCGGGTCGTATTATCCTTACCATCGCCCTTTTCGCCGCCCTCACCATCATCCTCTCCGCGTTTATCGATGGCTCCTGCCTGTTGGCCCCCAAGCCCACCTCGGCGTCCTTGCTCTTCCAAAACCTCGTGCTGGTCATGGTGATGTTCTCCACCGCATTCGTGCCTGCGGATGCGCTGCCCGGCGGCATTGGCCCCATCATCCGGCACGTACCGCTATCTCCCATCTTGGACACCGCCCGCAACCTACTAGGTGGCGCTGCCCTGGGGGCGCGCGGAGTCGAAGCACTGTGCTGGCTCATCGCCATGACCGTCGTTGGCGTATGGGGCTTTATCACCGCTTTCCAGGGGAGGAAACATGACTAACCACACCACCGCCACCGTGTCGCACGACACCACCTGGCTGTCCACTGTCGCCACGCATTTTGGAAGGCACCTGCGCGCCGCCCGCCGCGATAGCGCGGTAATTACCAATACCGTGGCTGGTCCCGTTTTGATGTTCCTGGTCATGCGGTGGCTGTTTGGCGACCTCATGGCGGCCTCGCAAGGCTCTGCCACGCTCGACGCGTTACCGCTTACCATCGCGCTCATCCTTTCCAGCGAACTGATGAATGGCACCTCCGCCGCCGCGCAGATAATTAAGGAACGCCAACGCGGTATCACCACCCGCATCGCGACCACGCGCTACGGCACCAGCCCGGAGATCTTCGGCCGCTGGTGTTTCGATTCCTTACGCAGCCTTATCTCCGGCTGCGCGGTGCTGCTGGCTTCCGTGGCTTCTGGCCTGCGTATTCACACGCTGGCCGGGTTTGGCTGGGTGCTGTTAGTCATCATCTTCGGCGCGGTGGTGGCCGCCTCGCTATCGGCCATGGTGGGCGCGATGTGCGCCACCCCGGAGGCCGCCATTGGCCCGGCCCCCATCATCATGGCGGCCATGGCACTTAACGGCGGCCTCGTGCCCGTGGAGCAATTCGCTGGTGTGGTTCAACCCATCGCCCGGTGGAATCCGCTTACCTTCGCCGCCCGCGCCGGCGCCGCCATCGACGGCACGCCAAGCGCCGAAATCCTTGCCACCGGCCAGCCCGGCACCGCAGTCTGGGCTTTCGTGGCCTGGATGGTAGCACTCACCGTAGTGCTGCTAGCCGCCGCAGCTGCGTTCCGCCGCCCCACCATGTCGTAAATAGCGCCGGTTAGCGCGACAGTGCTACTTGTCGCGCGGCGGCGTCCCCAGCGGCGCGGTAGCGCTACTTGCCGCGCAGGGCGCGCCGCCGCGATAAAGAGCTGCGAATCTTTACCCGCGGCCGCGCTAAGGCGGGTAGTGTCGCCGCCGGTTACCGGCAACCAGGCGGCCTCGCCCGGGGCTAGCTCCAGGTCGTTTACCGTGACCACACCAGAAGTAGCCAGGGCGATGGCCGGTCCGGGAAGCTGCGTGGAAACCGTGGTGCCGGCGGGCAAATCGTAGCGGGTCACCGCAAACTCCTGCACCGGCAGCGGGTACTCTACTACCGTCGCGGTGTTGGGCGCGGCATCGGCAACAGCGGCGCTCTCCGCGCCTGCACCATCGCCCAGGGAGGTGTTCCTATATAGTTTGTCAATTCCGTGGGTGAGTTTGTTGGGGGGGTGTGAAGGGTTTCTGCTTTTCCTTGTGGATGTTGTTTTCGGGCATGGTGAGGAGCCGATTGGGCTTGCTGTGCAATCGGCTTGAGGTGAGGGTCTGTTGGTTCTAGGCTGCTGCGGCCTCCTGGACTGTGGAGATGTCTCGGTAGAGCTCGCCGTTTCGCATCATGGCGAAGAGAACGTTGAGGTGCCGGCGTGCGAGTGCGACGACTGCGGCGTTGTGTCTTTTGCCTTCTTTGCGTTTTCGTTCATAGAATTGCCGGGAACGCTCGTGGAATCTGATCGATGCAAAAGACGATTGCCATAGGGCGTTCTTTAATTTTTTGTTGCCAGCCCGGTTAGGCGAATTCGACATGATAGACGTTCCTGACTGATTCGTCCGCGGTGATAGCCCTGCATAGGATGCTAGGTGCGCTGCATCGGGGAAGTCGGACATATCGCCAACAGTCATGAGGATCTGCGCTGCGCTACGCGGGCCGATACCAGGCATGGATAAAAGAATCTCGGTCTGCGGAATGTCCTGAATCAGCTTGAGTACCTGCGCTTCGATTTCTTTACGATGCTCGAGTTTGGTTAGTGCATCTGTGGCGGACATTGCTACGCCAAGTTCGGCGTATTCTGCGCCGGCAATGGATACGGTCTGTTCGTGGATGGCAGCAAGCATGGCATCGATGGGACCTGACCCCCATGTGGTGGACACCTGATAT
>NZ_KV810519.1:0-28460 GCF_001812805.1 Corynebacterium sp. HMSC078H07
TCACCACGGTGTTACTAGATACCCCTGCGCAACAGTAGGCAGTGTCGATGGCGCTGTCGTAGGTTGCTGGTCGGCCGTCTTCATGGCCGCTGGTGGCTTGTGTTTCCTGGTTGGCTAGGGTTTGTGCTTTGGCGAGTGCGTCCTGGCCCCAGTTTTGCTGCCTGGCGATTTCTACGGGGTCGTCAGGCAGCTGCGTGTGTAGGTACAGCCACCAGTCACAGGCGATGCGTTGTTGCTCGTCGCGCAGTCCTCGGTGGGCGTGCATCAGTTTCTTGATTTGCGAGTTCACTCCGCCTTCCAAGCTGTTGGTTGTGCGTTCTAAGCGTTGGCCTTCTTTAGCTTGGGTGAGGTAGGCAAAGAGGTGTCCGTGTTGACTCATTTTCTTCAGCTGCAGGTAAATTCCGCGGTGAACATCGTGGGTGTACCACCATTTTTTGTTGCCACGTTTGGATTTAGGAATCTGCTCGAAAGGGACGTCTTTGACGTAAGTTCTGGCTTTGAGCTGGGCGCTAAATACAGTGCCGAATTGGTGTAGCTTGGCAGTCCATTCGGCTGCTTCATCCAGGTTGGTTACGGCTAGTAGTTCGAAGGAAAGCCGTCGCAGTGCTTTGCCCATCGGCGAGGTGGGGTGAAGGCCTGTGGCGCGTTGAATGTTGCGTTTGACGTGGACAATGCAGCGTTGAACCGGGGTATCAGGCCACAGGCGGCGTAGTGCTTTAAGTCCTCCGGAATCCCCATCACAGGTCACCAGTTGTGGTGGGGCTATCTCGTCCAGCAGGCGCATGTAAGACCAGGAGGATTCCTTAGTGCACCAGAACCAGTTGATGACATGGCAGGAGTCAGCAGCTACGACAAGGCACTTGGTGTTGAAGTAGGTGCCGTCGATGAAGATTTGATCGTAGATTCGCTGCTTATCAACGCTTCGGGGAGGTTGGATAAGCCAGAACGTTTTGAAGCGGCGTTGCAGAGTGCGTGATGAAACTCCGCAGGTCTTAGCTGTCTGTGCCAGGCTGTGGCCTGACATGAGCCAAAAGATGAAAAGGCGAAACCATTTTGCTTGAACTGCGTCGTCATTGGCGCGAGTGAAGGTGGCCTTGCAAGTGCGGCATCGCCATCGTTGGCGACCGGTACTTGTTGTTCCGTGTTTGGTGCATACCCCGCTACAGACGGGGCATCGAGGATGATTCTTACTCATCCTCCCATCGTGAACCTAGGCAGCTAGCACACCAGCACTCTCCCTGCGGTATTTCCGGCCCAAGGCTGGGTTATCCCTCCGGATAAGTGAAATCATCCTAATACCAGCACGCCAGACCGGCTAACCATCCAACCTCACCAACACATCCTGTCGTTTAGGCCGCTGGAGGAGGGGAAGGGGGACCAGACTAAAGACACCATATGCAGCGCTGAATCGAGATAAGTCCAGGTGAATGCATGCGGCCCTTTGCATAAGGTGCCATTGCTTTGGTCCCTGTGCCCTAGGCAGCAGGCTCTAGAGGCGAAGACTGCTCTAGGGTCGCGGTCTCCCTTTCATCCAGTACACGGACCAGATGACGTCTTCGCGCGGAATGCCCCAGTCATGCACGGCTAATGAGCGCACAGCTTTGGCGAGATCCCCTTCGCCGGAAACCCATACCGAATCTGGCGCGGTATCGGGGGTGAAGCGGGAGCCGAGAAGTTGTCTGGCGCGTGTGCAGTGTTCGTCGTGTGGAGCCAGGACCATGGTGAGTGAGCGGACCTTGCCGCGCCACGTCTCCTCCAAGCCGTCTTCAACTTCAGCGTCGTCTGTGATCATGGCAACGACGTCGACTGCACCCAAGGTTTCCGGTGAGAAGGCTTCGTAGTGCTCGAGGATGTGCCACAGCGCCGGTAGAGCAGAGGCATCCGCGAGTAGCAGTTGTGACTTCCTAGGGGCCTGCCACAGTGCTTGCCCGGTATATATTCCGGCGGTATCCCCGGGTTGGGCATTGAGGATCCAGCGTGAGCCCGGGCCATTATCGCCATGGGTCACCACGTCGACATCGATGGTGCACGCTTCTTGGTTGAGCTTGCGAATTGTGTACCAGCGCAATGCTGGGCGAATGTCGTCGGGCAATCGGGTGACGGCGGCACGAACATTGGTATCGTCGACCGGGAAGGGCGAAAAATCCTGCTCGTCTTGGGGCATGAGGAGCCCAAAATACTCGTCAGGCCCGGCTAAGGGGTAGTCACTAAAAGCCGGCGAGTGAAAAGTTAAACGGTGCAGCCGCGGCTTGAGGCGGGTGTTCCCGGTGAGGGTGACGGGCAATAAGCGGTGATGCGTCAAGGGAATTGATCCTAGGTAGAGGCCAAATTTGAAACCATCATAACGTACAGGTTAGGCTAGCCTCAAATAATTTAGGGGTGCGAATGCTTGCATGCTCGTTCCCGTTGAAGGAAAGGATTATTCCATGGTTGCTATCCACCGGCGCGCGAAAACCGTGCTCGCTATTGTCTCAGCGGCAGCGATTGCTTTAGCGGGGTGCTCCCGCGGAAGTGGCGAGGACAGCGCGGGTGCGGACAGTGCTGAGGAGGTGCGCGTTGCCAGCCTGGGGCTCGGTGATGCCGATACCGTGCTGGCACTCGGAATCACTCCGGTTGCTGTGGCCCCCTGGGGTGCGAAAGGGGATGGTGATCCCTCCGGAGTTGGCCCATGGGCGAAGGAGCTTTTGGGAGATGCCCAGCCCGAGGTGATCTATAACACCGCCTCCGGTTTCACGGCCGAGGTTCTAGAGCAGGTCACTGCCTCGGACCCCACACAGATCATCGCCGTGAACCAGGCAGTGGATCAGGAGGCAAAGAAATCCCTCGAGGATATCGCCCCGCTGACCGTGAAGCCCGAAGGTTTCGAGGACTGGCAGATCCCCTGGGATGAGCAAGTCAAGACCATCGCCTCTGCCGTGGATAAGGAAGAGGAGGGGGAGAAGCTCATTGACCAAGCAGAGGGCGCCTTTGAGCAGTTCAAGGACTCCCACCCGGAGCTGCAGGGCAAGCGCGCAGCCATCCTCATGCCCTATGACGGGAAGCTGGGCCTCTACACGGCAGAAGACGGCCGTGGCCAGTTCATCGAAGACCTCGGCTTTGAGATCCCCAAGGAACTGCAGGGTGATGGTTCCAGCTTCTTCGTGGACTATGCCCCGGAAAACTACTCCCAGCTCAACAATGTGGACTATCTGTTCGTCTTGGATTACAACGGTGCGGTCGATGAGCTGAAGAAGGATTCCACATTCCAAGGCCTGGACGTGGTCAAGGATGGACGCGTCCGCTACCTCGACACGGACACCGGCAATGCGATGAGCGTGCCGAACCCGCTGACGATCCCGTGGGCCGTCAACAAGTTCGAAGAGCAGCTCTAAGTGCTCGCACTACCGAGGAAGGCTGACGCTATCCACGGCGTTGCGTACCCGCAACGCCGTGGCAAGGCAGACGCACTGGATTCGCGGGGGAGAAGCCGCGCGCGGCTGGCCACGGGACTCGTTATTGTGACCCTTCTCCTTTTCCTGTGCTCGCTGGTAGTGGGGTCAAGGGCTATCCCGTTTCCGGATCTGTTCGCTGCCCTCCTCCACGGGGGCGAAGCAGATATCGAGAACATCGTGTGGGATTTGCGTATCCCCCGCACCTTCGTGGCCTATTTCGCAGGAGCAGCAATCGCGGTATCGGGTGTAATCGCCCAGTCCTGGACCAGAAACCCGCTGGCCGATCCGGGCTTTATTGGTATCACCGCGGGAGCCTCGTTCCTGGTTGCCCTCGGCACGGCGCTAGGTGTCGCCACCTCAACCGGGATGCGGACAGCGCTCGCCCTCGTAGGCGCCGGCCTGGCCACAGCATTAGTGCTGGGTGTGTCCCGCAGGTTTCAGGATCCCCTGACGCTGGTCTTGGTCGGCGCAGGTGTTGCTGCTGCCTTGAGCTCTAGCGCCATGTTGATCGGCCTGTACTCCACGGATGTCCTCGACAGCATGCGCCGGTGGACCATTGGCTCCACGTTTGGGCGCGGCCCAGAAGACGTCGCCATCGGGGGTGCCGGATTGTTCATCGGGTTTATCATCGCCGCACGTGTCGCGCGCCCGCTCGATCTCTTGGCAATGGGGGAGGAATCCTCGGTTGCTCTAGGTGGCTCTCCCACGCTGGCGCGGCGCGGCGCTGCCTTGAGCATCGTTGTCCTAGCGGGATGCGCTACCGCGGCGACGGGGCCCATTGCCTTCGTCGGATTCGCTATCCCCCATCTGCTGCGTCGGTTCACGGGGCCAGAAGTTACCGCGATGATTGCTCCTGCCGCATTGCTCGGTGGTTGCTCCGTACTCGCTGCAGATATTCTGGGCCGCCTCATCGCGGGCCCCTCTGAGCTGGAGATGTCCATCGTCTTGGCCTTTGTTGGCGCACCATTTCTCATTTGGGCCGTACACCGTGGGGAGCACAAGCTATGAATGGGCGGGTGAAGGGGGACGTCGCCAAGCATCTGCGTTCCCAAGAGCGGCAGCGCCGGACATGGATATGGGCAGCGACCTGCTTCTTTGTTCTGGTCGCAGCAAGCTCCTATGTTCTCCTGTTGGGGCAAGGACCCGTGGACTTGAGCCCGGGGCGGGTCCTGGAGATTCTCAACGGCGGGGGAAGCCGCAGCGAAATCCGCGTTGTCTGGGACCTGCGCATGCCCGTAGCGCTAGCGACCCTCATCGTGGGTGCCGCGCTCGGCCTGGCAGGGTCGTGGACGCAGTCGATGTCGCGCAATCCGCTGGCTTCGCCGGACATCCTTGGCGTGACTGGTGGTGCGTCCGTCATGGTGGTCCTCGGAACGGTATTCTCCCGGCCGCTGCTTGCCGAAGGACTCTCCATGTTCTGGTGGCGGGCGGGACTCGCGCTGCTGGGCGCGGTGCTAGCGGCCCTCCTGCTGGTGGCACTTGGGGGAATCGGCACGAGCAACCGCATCGTCATCGTCGGAATCGCGCTCTCCCTGCTATTCCAAGCGCTGGTGGCGTATCTATTGCGCGCAGCCGAGCTCCTCCGCGCGGCGCAATCGCAGTTGTGGCTGGCGGGAACCACGGGGTTTGTGCGGATGGAGGTCATTCTTCCTCTGCTCGTGGGCTTGACTCCTTTCGTGGTGCTTGGCCTGTGGTGTGCTCGGGAGCTGCCGCTCCTTGCGCACGATGATCTCTCGGCCCTATCCCTCGGGGTCAACATCACGCGAACACGCGCGCTCCTGTTGGTCGCAGCTACGGGCATCTGCGCGGTGACCGTATCCGTGGCCGGACCGATTGGTTTCATCGCACTTCTGGCCCCGCACGTGGGGCGCATTGTTGCCCGCACGCCCACGCCGGTGCCCCTAGTCTCCTGCGCTGCCGGCGCTGCCTTGTTGAGCGCGTGCGCTGTCATTGCTGGAATGCTGCCGATGGACGCTCCCGTAGGCGCTGTCTCCTCCATCATCGGAGGTTGTGCCCTAGTCATCTTGGTGTGGAACGCCGCACGGCGGAGAGGATAAAAAGCTTGTGAAAGACAGAGAAATTACGGCCACCGGTATTCATGCTGGCTATAAGGACGGGGAAGACATCCTGTCCGGCGTTGACTTGGTGGCCCGCCCGGGTGAAATCACCACGCTTATTGGCCCTAATGGCTGCGGTAAGTCCACGTTGCTGAAGACCTTGTCCAAGATTCTTCGCCCGCGGCAGGGACGTGTGCACATCGGTGAGCTGGACGTGCACGCCATGAGCCCGAAAGAAGCAGCTGCCCACGTGGCGCTTCTTCCGCAGCAGCCGACGGCGCCGGACGGGCTGCGGGTAGGCGAGCTCGTCGCCCGTGGCCGATACCCGCACCTGGGCCGCAGTAGGGCCCTGTCCGCGAAAGACCGCGACATCATTGCGCAGGCCTGCGTAGAGACCGGTATTACCGACTTCATCGACCGTGACATCGCGGCGCTCTCGGGTGGACAACGCCAGCGGGTGTGGCTCGCGCTGGCCTTGGCGCAGGACACACCAGTGCTGCTTCTCGACGAACCCACAACCTTCCTCGACCCAGCCCACGCCATGAGCGTTTTGCAGCTCGTGCGCAAGCAGGCCGACGCGGGGAAAACAGTCGTCGTCGTGTTGCACGATCTCATGTTGGCCGGTCAGTACTCCGACACCATGGTGGTCATGAACAACGGCGAGGTCATCGCGCAGGGAACTCCCCGCCAGGCGTTGACAAAAGAAGTGCTGGCAGCCGCGTATGGCATTGACGTGGAAATCTGGGATGACCCGCGAAGCGACGCCCCCGTCATCGTTCCGCGTGGGGTGCTCGGCGAAGAAACAACCTCATAAAGTAACCCGAGTAAAAAGGCCTCAGGGGGAGCGATTTGGAGTTTCAGCAGGTCGGGTTGTAAAGTACCTAGCGAAGTTTGAACGGCCCGCTGAGGCCGCGTCAAAGTTCACCGAAGACCGTCGGTCATCCGGAACACCGGATCGAAGGTTCCTCATCCTAGAGGACGGCCCACGCAGGAGACACTTTGCGAATGAGCGCGGATTTCCGCGCGCGCCCTGTGCTCTTGCACGGGGCTTTTGTTATTTCGGTTGTCCATTGGGCAAGCGGAGTAGGGAAGGCCCCGGCGGAAAACACAAGAGATGTTTCGAAAGGAGGCGAAGTAGAAAATGGCAAACCCGAAGAACACTGCAGACCTGGCAAAGCTGAAGGAGAAGCTCGATGGCGCTAACTCCATCGTGCTTACCGAGTACCGTGGCCTGACCGTGGGTCAGCTCCAGGAGCTGCGTAACAACCTCGGCTTTGACGTTGAGTACTCCGTCGCCAAGAACACCCTCTTCAAGATCGCTGCCAACGAAGCTGGCATCGAGGGTCTTGACGAGCACCTGACTGGCCCGACCGCTATTGCGTTCATCAAGGGCGAGGCAGTGGATGCCGCTAAGGTCATCAAGAAGTTCGCTGATGACAACAAGGCATTCGTCGTCAAGGGTGGCTACATGGACGGCAACATCCTGTCTGCCGACCAGGTTGCAGCCATCGCTGAGCTGGACAACCGCGAGACCACTCTCGCCAAGCTGGCTGGCGCCATGAAGGGTTCTATGGCAAAGGCTGCTGCCGTATTCAACGCTCCTGCTACCAAGATGGTCCGCACCGCTGCGGCCCTGCAGGACAAGAAGGCTGCAGAAGCTTAAGACGCCAACTAAAGGCGCACAACTTAAACACACACACTTTTATCTGGCCGCCTAGCGCGGCCAGGAACACTGAGAAAGGATGCCAATCATGGCTAAGCTCACCAAGGACGAGCTCATTGAAGCTTTCAAGGAAATGACCCTCATCGAGCTCTCCGAGTTCGTTAAGGAATTCGAGGAGGTCTTCGACGTTGAGGCCGCTGCTCCGGTTGCTGCCGTTGCTGCTGGTGCCCCGGCTGCCGGCGGTGCCGCTGAGGAAGAGAAGACCGAGTTCGACGTCGTTCTGACCGACGCTGGCGCTAAGAAGATCGGCGTTATTAAGGCTGTCCGCGAGATCGTCTCCGGCCTGGGCCTGAAGGAAGCCAAGGAAATGGTTGAGGGTGCTCCGAAGGCTATCCTCGAGGGCGCTTCCAAGGACGACGCTGAGGCTGCTAAGGCTAAGCTCGAAGAGGCTGGCGCTTCCGTCGAGCTCAAGTAATTCACCTGAATTACTCAGCTTTCCCGCGCAGCACACTCGCTGCGCACCAACAACCCCGTTCCGCTTATGTGCGGCGCGGGGTTGTTCCCGTTTTAATATGGCCGACGGTCTTGAATTATGCGCTCGCAGTGGCGCATCATATTCAAGTGGACACCCGAAGGAGCTGTTGACGTTGACTTTATCGACTACCACTGACGCGCATACTCATGTTGATGTTGTTCCTGTTCCGCATCCTGGAGAAATCCTTCTCCTAGAATTCCTCAAACCCTGCGGTATTACCCAGTATCGCCTGGCCGGTGATATTGGCACTACCCGTTCCCAAGTTTCCAAAATTACCCGCGGTACGCTCGGGATCAGTGCTGATATGGCGTTGCGTTTGTCAGCTTACTTTGGGAACTCCGCGGAGTTCTGGCTCGGTCTCCAAGAGGAATACGATCTGTGGAAAGCTCGCCAGACCACTGATGTCAGCGCTATCGTTCCGTGGAATCACAAAGAGGCAGCTGGCACTTCCTCGTAGAATCTGGTGATTTCTGCTCAGTCCTGTGCCAGTTGTCGTCCTTATCAGCGCTACACAAATCTGAAACGCACCTTCTGGGGCAAGTGTGTTTTGAGCAAACGAATCGGTAGGATAAGCCACCATGCTGCCCAAGTCCCGCATCTTCTCCGTCCTCCTGCTCGGCCTCGGCGTTGCGCTGATCGCGGCCGGCTTGGCGGCGTCGAGCTTCTTGAGTTTTAGCCCGCGCTTGCCGTTGGATATCAAGGACACCACGTGGACGATGCAGGATGAGAACGCCACCGCGCAGGAGCTGTCCGCAGAGGGCGTTACGCGGTACGAGGGGCCGATGACCTATCAGCTCAATATGGATATCCAGGACCCAGCGGACAAGGAGACGGCGACGCTGCGGGTGGGGGAGTCTGCCATCCGCGGCGGCACGGGCAACGTGGAGGACTTGAGCTTTGCGCGCGTGTGGAATTATCCCGTCGATCGTCTTAGGGGTGAGGCCACGGGCCCGGCGGCGCTTTCCCACACCATGGGCTCGCCCACGGCGGAGGTCCCCGTCGAGGGCTACTGGCTGAAGCTGCCCGCCGATGCCGAGCAGACTACCTACCCGGTCTTTGACCCGGTGCTGCGCAAAGCAGCCGACGCCGTGTTCGAGGAGTCCCTCGAGATCGACGGCCGTACGGTCTACCGCTACCACCAGGAGATTGAACCCACCAACGTGGCTACCCTTTATGCCGGTACCACGACCACCACGCTAAGCAATGAGGACGGTTCCACCGAGCAGGGCTACCTCTTCCACGCCGCAACGCGGGACCTGTATGTGGACCAAGCCACCGGGCTCGTCGTGGGCATGGACGTCGATATCAAGGACTACTGGGGCGACCGCGAGGGCAATGAGCGCGAGGTGCAGTTCGCGTTTCATGGTGCAACTGATGAGGAGTCCCGTGCGGAGTTGCTCCATCAGGCTGAGCGCTTCCCGCGCAGTGCTGTGGGGCAGTGGGTACGCTGGGGCGGCATTGGAATCGGTGCCGTTCTGGTACTGCTTGGGGCACTGGGCGCTTTCCGACGTCCCACCAACCGCCACTCCCGCTAGCCCTCCGGAGGGTAAGAGACCCTCCGGAGGGTAAAAGAAACGTAGCGACACGCCGCGGGCGCGTTTCGCCTTTACAAGGCTGCCATTATGCTATAGGCTATTTCGTTGCGCTGGAATCTGGATCTTTAGTGCACATTTAGCCTTTCGAGCGGTGATGGCAAAACCGACTTGACAAGGTGATTTTGTGCATTCTAAACCCAGTCACTCCACAGCAGACCGAATGCTAAATCTACCAGCGGTTTTGCACCTCACCGGCCAGGGTGGGGAGGCAATCCGCCAGAGGTACTGGAAGGACCCATCTTGGCAGTCTCCCGCCAGACCAAGTCAGTGGCCAACATCCCTGGAGCCCCGAAGCGATACTCCTTCGCTAAAATCAGCGAGCCCATCGCTGTCCCGGGCCTCCTTGATCTACAACTCGATTCTTACGCGTGGCTCATCGGTACCCCCGAGTGGCGCGAACGCGAGCAGGCAGAGCGCGGCGACGACGCACGCGTGACGAGCGGCCTTGAGGATATCCTCGAGGAGCTTTCTCCGATCCAGGATTACTCGGGCAACATGTCCCTGTCCCTGTCGGAGCCTCGCTTCGAGCCGGTGAAGAACACCGTGGACGAGTGCAAAGAGAAGGACATCAACTACTCGGCGCCACTGTACGTCACCGCAGAATTTATTAATAACGACACCCAGGAGATTAAGTCCCAGACCGTCTTCATCGGCGATTTCCCGATGATGACCGATAAGGGCACCTTCATCGTCAACGGCACCGAGCGCGTTATTGTCTCGCAGCTCGTGCGTTCCCCGGGTGTCTACTTCGACCAGACCATCGACAAGTCCACCGAGCGCCCGCTGCACTCCGTGAAGGTCATTCCTTCCCGCGGTGCGTGGCTCGAGTTTGACGTCGATAAGCGCGACACCGTCGGCGTTCGTATCGACCGTAAGCGCCGCCAGCCGGTGACGGTTCTGCTCAAGGCCCTGGGTTGGTCCGAGGAGCAGATTAAGGAGCGCTTCGGCTTCTCCGAGCTCATGATGTCCACCCTCGAGTCCGATGGCGTGGCCAACACTGATGAGGCTCTCCTGGAGATCTACCGCAAGCAGCGCCCGGGCGAGCAGCCCACGCGTGACCTTGCGCAGGCACTGCTGGATAACTCCTTCTTCCGCGCCAAGCGCTACGACCTGGCCAAGGTGGGCCGCTACAAGGTCAACCGCAAGCTCGGCTTGGGCGGTGACCACGATGGCCTGATGACCCTGACCGAGGAAGACATCGCTGTCACCCTCGAATACCTCGTGCGCCTGCACGCAGGTGAGCGTGAGATGAAGGCTCCGAACGGCGAGATGATCTCCATCCACACCGACGATATCGACCACTTCGGTAACCGTCGTCTCCGCACCGTGGGCGAGCTCATCCAGAACCAGGTCCGCGTGGGCCTGTCCCGTATGGAGCGCGTCGTCCGCGAGCGCATGACCACCCAGGATGCAGAGTCGATTACCCCGACCTCCCTGATTAACGTCCGCCCGGTTTCTGCTGCCATCCGAGAGTTCTTCGGTACCTCCCAGCTCTCGCAGTTCATGGACCAGAACAATTCCCTGTCCGGCCTGACCCACAAGCGCCGTCTGTCCGCGCTGGGCCCGGGCGGTCTGTCCCGTGAGCGCGCCGGCATTGAGGTGCGAGACGTCCACGCTTCGCATTACGGCCGCATGTGCCCGATTGAGACCCCTGAGGGTCCGAACATTGGTCTGATCGGTTCGCTGGCTTCGTATGCTCGCGTGAACGCCTTCGGCTTCATCGAGACCCCGTACCGCAAGGTTGTGGACGGCAAGGTCACCGACCAGGTCGAGTACCTCACCGCTGACGAAGAGGATCGCTACGCTATCGCCCAGGCCGAGGTAGAGAAGGATGCCGACGGCACCCTGACTGCCGACCGTATCGAGGTTCGCCTCAAGGACGGCGATATCGGCGTGACCGATGCCTCCGGTGTCGACTACGTTGACGTCTCCCCGCGTCAGATGGTTTCCGTGGCAACCGCCATGATTCCGTTCCTCGAGCACGACGATGCTAACCGTGCCCTCATGGGCGCGAACATGCAGCGTCAGGCCGTGCCGCTGGTACGCTCCGAGGCCCCGTACGTGGGCACCGGTATGGAGCAGCGCGCTGCTTACGACGCCGGTGACCTCATCATCACCCCGAAGGCGGGCGTGGTGGAAAACGTCACCGCGGACCTCATCACCATCATGGATGACGAGGGCCAGCGTGATACCTACATGCTGCGCAAGTTCGAGCGCACCAACCAGAACACCAACTACAACCAGACCCCGCTGGTGTCCCTGGGTGACCGCGTGGAGGCAGGCCAGGTGCTTGCCGACGGCCCCGGTACCCACAACGGTGAGATGTCCCTCGGCCGCAACCTGCTGGTTGCCTTTATGCCGTGGGAAGGCCACAACTACGAGGACGCCATCATCCTCAACCAGCGGATCGTGGAGGAAGACATCCTCACCTCGATCCACATCGAGGAACACGAGATTGATGCTCGCGATACCAAGCTGGGCCCAGAGGAGATTACCCGCGAGATCCCGAACGTTTCCGATGACGTTCTGCGTGACCTCGACGAGCGCGGCATCGTCCGCATTGGTGCCGACGTCCGCGCCGGCGACATCCTGGTGGGTAAGGTCACCCCGAAGGGTGAGACCGAGCTGACCCCGGAGGAGCGCCTGTTGCGCGCCATCTTCGGCGAGAAGGCTCGCGAGGTGCGCGATACCTCCATGAAGGTGCCGCACGGTGAGACCGGTAAGGTCATTGGCGTCTCCCGCTTCTCCCGCGAGGATGACGACGACCTGGCTCCGGGCGTCAACGAAATGATCCGCGTCTACGTGGCTCAGAAGCGCAAGATCCAGGACGGCGACAAGCTCGCCGGCCGCCACGGCAACAAGGGTGTTGTGGGCAAGATTCTGCCGCCGGAGGATATGCCGTTCATGGAGGATGGCACCCCGGTTGACATCATCCTTAACACCCACGGTGTGCCGCGTCGTATGAACATCGGTCAGGTTCTCGAGGTTCACCTCGGCTGGCTGGCGCACGCTGGTTGGAAGATCGATACCGAGGATCCGGCCAACGCCGATCTGCTGAAGAAGCTGCCGGAAGAGCTGTACGACGTCCCACCGGAGTCGCTCACCGCAACCCCGGTCTTCGACGGCGCTACCAACGAAGAGATCTCTCGCCTGCTGGCTTCCTCCAAGCCGAACCGCGATGGTGACGTCATGGTGGATGAGCACGGTAAGGCCCGCCTCTTCGACGGCCGCTCTGGCGAGCCGTACATGTACCCGGTATCCGTCGGCTACATGTACATGCTCAAGCTGCACCACTTGGTCGACGAGAAGATTCACGCTCGTTCCACCGGCCCGTACTCCATGATTACCCAGCAGCCGCTGGGTGGTAAGGCACAGTTCGGTGGCCAGCGCTTCGGTGAGATGGAGGTGTGGGCAATGCAGGCATATGGCGCTGCCTACACCCTGCAGGAGCTCCTGACCATCAAGTCCGATGACGTCGTCGGCCGTGTCAAGGTCTACGAGGCAATCGTCAAGGGCGATAACATCCCGGATCCGGGTATTCCGGAGTCCTTCAAGGTCCTCCTCAAGGAGCTGCAGTCCCTGTGCCTCAACGTGGAAGTTCTCTCCACCGATGGCACCCCGATGGAACTGTCCGGCTCCGATGATGACGAGTTGGATGGCGCCCCGTCCCTGGGCATTAACCTGTCCCGCGACGAGCGCTCCGACGCTGATATTGCCTAATAGCTGCCTAATTACTGTCTAGTTGCTTGGTCCGCCCCACGTGGGGGCGGGCATAGAAAATTACTAACTCATAAAAGCCATCAACTTCCCCCGCCACGGGGGATGAAAGGGAGACATTACGTGTTTGACGTAAATCTCTTCGACGAGCTCCGTATCGGTCTGGCCACCGCCGATGACATCCGCCGCTGGTCCAAGGGCGAAGTCAAGAAGCCCGAGACCATTAACTACCGAACCCTCAAGCCGGAGAAGGACGGCCTCTTCTGCGAGCGCATCTTCGGCCCGACCCGCGACTGGGAGTGCTCCTGCGGTAAGTACAAGCGTGTCCGCTACAAGGGCATCATCTGTGAGCGCTGCGGCGTCGAGGTGACCAAGTCCAAGGTGCGTCGTGAGCGCATGGGCCACATCGAGCTGGCCGCGCCGGTTACCCATATCTGGTACTTCAAGGGCGTTCCTTCCCGCCTGGGCTACCTGCTGGACCTGGCTCCGAAGGACCTCGAGCGCATCATTTACTTCGCTGCCAACATCATCACCTCCGTGGACGAGGAAGCTCGCCACAATGATCAGTCCACTCTAGAAGCAGAAATGCTGCTGGAGAAGAAGGACGTGGAGGATGACGTCGAGGCAGAGATCGCTGAGCGCGCTGCCAAGCTCGAGCAGGATCTGGCTGAGCTGGAGGCCGCCGGCGCAAAGGCTGACGCGCGTCGCAAGGTTCAGAGCGCCGCTGACAAGGAGATGCAGCACATCCGCGAGCGCGGTGAGCGCGAGGTTGCTCGCCTCGACGAAATCTGGAACACCTTCATCAAGCTGGCTCCGAAGCAGATGATCATCGATGAGACCATCTACGAAGAGCTGGTTGACCGCTACGAGGATTACTTCACCGGTGGCATGGGTGCTGAGGCTATCCAGACCCTCATCCGCAACTTCGACCTCGAGGCTGAGGCAGAGGTTCTCAAGGAGATCATCAACAACGGCAAGGGCCAAAAGAAGATGCGTGCCCTGAAGCGCCTCAAGGTTGTCGCAGCCTTCCTGCGCTCGGGCAACGACCCGGCCGGCATGGTGCTCGACGCTATCCCGGTCATCCCGCCGGAGCTGCGCCCGATGGTGCAGCTGGACGGTGGCCGCTTCGCCACCTCCGACCTCAACGACCTCTACCGTCGCGTCATCAACCGCAACAACCGCCTCAAGCGCATGATCGATCTCGGCGCGCCTGAGATCATCGTGAACAACGAGAAGCGCATGTTGCAGGAGTCCGTCGACGCCCTCTTCGACAACGGCCGCCGCGGCCGTCCGGTCACCGGCCCGGGCAACCGCCCGCTGAAGTCCCTGTCTGACCTGCTCAAGGGTAAGCAGGGCCGCTTCCGCCAGAACCTGCTGGGTAAGCGTGTGGACTACTCCGGCCGTTCCGTGATTATCGTTGGTCCGCAGCTCAAGCTGCACGAGTGTGGTCTGCCTAAGCTCATGGCACTGGAGCTGTTCAAGCCCTTCGTCATGAAGCGTCTGGTAGAGAATGACTACGCCCAGAACATCAAGTCCGCCAAGCGCATGGTGGAGCGTCAGCGCCCTGAGGTGTGGGACGTCCTCGAAGAGGCCATTTCTGAGCATCCGGTGATGCTGAACCGTGCACCGACCCTGCACCGCCTGGGTATCCAGGCCTTCGAGCCGAAGCTCGTGGAGGGTAAGGCCATCCAGCTGCACCCGCTGGCTTGTGAGGCCTTCAACGCCGACTTCGACGGTGACCAGATGGCAGTCCACCTGCCGCTGTCCGCCGAGGCACAGGCTGAGGCCCGCGTTCTTATGCTGGCCTCCAACAACATTCTGTCCCCGGCCTCCGGTAAGCCGCTGGCTATGCCGCGCCTGGATATGGTTACCGGTCTTTACTACCTCACCATGGACAAGGGCGAGGACGAGATCGGTGGCGCGGGACGTTACCGTGAAGCTACCGAGGACCAGCCTGCACAGGGCGTCTACTCCTCCTACGCGGAGGCCATCATGGCTCGCGACCGCGGCGTGCTGGGTCTGCAGGCACCAATCAAGGTGCGCATCTCCCACCTGCGCCCGCCTGCAGATATCGAGGCCGAGCAGTTCCCGGATGGTTGGCAGAAGGGCCAGGCTTGGATGGCAGAGACCACCCTGGGCCGCATCATGTTCAACGACCTGCTGCCGTGGAACTACCCGTACCTGGAGGGCGTCATGGTCCGTAAGGGCGGCGCCGGCAACAAGATGCTGCTTGGTGACGTCATTAATGACCTCGCCGCGAAGTACCCGATGATCACCGTTGCCCAGGTTCTGGACAAGATGAAGGACGCTGGCTTCTACTGGGCCACCCGTTCCGGCGTGACCATCACCATGGATGACGTTCTGGTTCTCCCGAACAAGCACGAGGTGCTTGAGTCCTACGAGAAGGAAGCAGAGCGCATCGAGCGTAAGTACTGGGAGCAGGGTGCTCTTACTGAGCGCGAGCGTTACGACCGCCTCGTGGAGCTGTGGAAGGACGCTACCGACACCGTCGGTGAGGCCGTCGAGAACCTGTACCCGGATGACAACCCGATTCCGATGATCGTGAAGTCCGGTGCTGCCGGCAACATGCGTCAGATCTGGACCCTGGCCGGTATGAAGGGCATGGTTGTGAACTCCAAGGGTGACTACATCACCCGCCCGATTAAGACCTCCTTCCGTGAGGGTCTGTCGGTTCTGGAGTACTTCAACAACTCCCACGGTTCCCGTAAGGGCCTGGCCGATACCGCTCTGCGTACCGCCGACTCCGGCTACCTCACCCGTCGTCTCGTGGACGTGGCACAGGATGTCATCGTCCGCGAGGAGGACTGTGGTACCCGCCAGGGCGTGCGTGTCCCGCTCGGCGTTGAGATTGCCGAAGGATCCTACGACCTGCACGAGCTGTGGGAGACCTCCGCATCCGGCCGCGTCGTGGCTAACGACGTCAAGGATGACAACGGCGAGGTTATCGCTGAGGCTGGCGCCGACCTGACTGAGGAGCTCAGCCGTAAGATTGTTAACGCTGGCGTCCTGGAGATCAAGGTCCGCTCCGTGCTGACCTGCCAGACTCCGGCTGGTGTCTGTGCGAAGTGCTACGGCAAGTCCATGGCCTCCGGCAAGCTGGTGGACATCGGTGAGGCAGTCGGCATCGTGGCCGCACAGTCCATTGGTGAGCCGGGTACCCAGCTGACCATGCGTACCTTCCACCAGGGTGGTGTCGGTGGCGATATTACCGGCGGTCTGCCGCGTGTTCAGGAGCTCTTCGAGGCCCGTAACCCGAAGAACCGCGCTCCTATCGCTTCCGTCGACGGCACCGTGTCCCTGTCCGATGAGGGCAACTTCTGGACCCTGACCATCACTCCCGATGACGGTTCCGACAATGTTGTCTACGAGAAGCTGTCGAAGCGCCAGGGTCTGGCTCAGGTCCGCCGCCCGATGGAGTCCAACCCGGATGCCATGATTGAGCGCTCCTTGCGCGATGGTGACCACGTGGAGACCGGTGACCGCCTCATGCGTGGTGCGGCTGACCCGCACGACGTACTGGAGGTCCTCGGCCGCCGCGGTGTGGAGAAGCACCTCATCGACGAGGTCCAGGCCGTCTACCGTGCACAGGGTGTGGCCATCCACGACAAGCACATCGAGATCATCATCCGCCAGATGCTGCGTCGCGGTACCGTCATCGACGCTGGTACTACCGACCTGCTGCCGGGTAACCTCATTGACCTCTCTGAGGCCAAGCAGGTTAACGCCGCACAGGTTGCTGAAGGTGGCCAGCCGGCTCAGCTGCGCAGTGAGATCATGGGTATTACCAAGGCCTCCCTGGCTACCGAGTCCTGGCTGTCTGCGGCCTCCTTCCAGGAGACCACGCGTGTGCTTACCGACGCCGCCATCAACAAGCGCTCGGATCAGCTCATTGGTCTGAAGGAGAACGTCATCATCGGTAAGCTGATCCCGGCCGGTACCGGTATTTCCCGCTACCGCAACATCAGCGTCAAGCCGACTGAGGCCGCACGCAACGCTGCGTACTCCATCCCGACCTACGGTGATTCCATCTACGGCGACGATGGCTTCGGTGAGTTCACCGGCGCCTCCGTCCCGCTGGAGGAGGATTACACCTTCTAAGCGTTAAGCACTTTTAGACCCGCACTTCTACCCGCCACGTGATGGTGGGGAAGAGGTGCGGGTTTTCTTTCTACTTAAGGAGTATTCCTATCCCGTGTGCCACTCGGTGAGGCGCTCGAGCAGGATGCGGTCGGAATCCAACTTGGCCTCACGGTTGGCCTCAACGGTGCCGCCCATCATCGTTTCCCAGGAAGGGCCGATGAGTTCTTCGATGTTCTCGTGGAAAAGATGGCCCGCGCCGTCATAGATGTGGGGCTCTAAATTCTTGTTCTGAGCGGCCAGAGTTTCAGCGGCTACGTCGCCCTGCCACATGGCGTCCTCAGTGCCGGCGAAGAGAAGGCCGTGGCCGTGGAAACCGCTGAGGTCAATGATGGAGTCTGGTGCCGCGGCGGCAACATTGGCTTCGTAGCCGGCGCGGTAGGACACGGGAAGGCCCAAAGCGAAGCGGAAGAGCATGGTGCCCATCTCAGAGCCTTGCTCTTTGGCGAAGGGGACTGGTTGTTCATTCCAAGTGAAACTACTGGTGGCGCCGCTTCCTTGTTGATAGGTCAGGCTGCCAAAGGTGTGGTCGGCAGGAGTGTAAAGAACGATATTGGAGATCTCCGGGTAGCGTGCCGCCAGATTGGCGGTGAGTTCTGCTCCTTTAGAGGTACCGATGACGGTGAGGGGCTCGCTGCCGTTCCCTTTCACCTTGGCGTAAGCGATGACCTCGTCGAAGAACTCGAGTGGTACCTCATCAATGAATTCCTTCTGGCCTGGCTTGCCAAAGAAGTAGAGGGCCAACACGTCGTAGCCGTTATCGCGCAGCATCTTTGCTTGCTCAACGTTGGCGCCACCGTCGGAGCCACCGAATACTACGACCGTCCCTGGGTGGGCTCTGCCCTGCGGGGTGAGGTGCTGGCTTTGCGGGGTGAGGTGGAAGCCCTGCATGTAGTCGCCCGCGATCTTCTCAACGCCTTCTTCTTTAAGGATGCGCTCGTCGCCACCTTCGGGAGGCTCTGGCATCGCGTATCGCTTGGCATTTATGGTGTGAATAATCCATACGCCTGCTACGAGAACGATGATGCAGATAAGTACTACTCCAATGACTTTGAGGATTACTTTGAAAGCTCGCACGTTGGTTGTCTCCGTTTCTAGCTTTTGAGATTTTTGTGGTTTGTAGTTTTGCGGTGGATTCTATATCGCTTCCTGCATCTGCGTCGGTGGAGTGGATGTGCTCTTTTGGTCCGAGATTGCTAAGCTAGCTGTGCTTTTTAGCTGTTAACTACACATGTCACGGGTGCTCTTCGTCCTAGCGTGATTTTCTCTTTCGCGCGTGGACGGAAGCTGAGATGCCGCAGTGCTGTGGCGAACCGTTGAACCTGATCCGGATAATGCCGGCGAGAGGGAGGAAAAATGAATTCTGTATCCACGTCTGGTGCGGGTGCTTCAAGTGCGGGAGCACCTGGTGCCGCACCGCGTAGCCTGAATTGGCGCGTCGTGGACATCGTGGTGGCATCCGTGTTGGGTGTGGCCTGCGGTTTCGTGTTCCTGGTGTGGAACACGGTGGGCTATGCCTGGTTCCAGGCTATGGATGCGCTTACCCCGGGCTTGGGTGGTATTGCCACGGGTATTTGGCTCATCGGTGGTGTCATTGGCGGGCTTGTGATCCGCAAGCCGGGTGCAGCCCTGTACGTCGAATTGCTGGCAGCTATCGTGTCGACCTTGCTGGGCTCGCAGTGGAGTATTAGTACTGTCTATTCCGGCATCGCACAGGGCATTGGCGTGGAGATCGTGCTGGCTATCTTCCTCTACCGCCGCTTTGGTCTGGGTGTGTCCATGCTTGGCGGCATGGCGGCCGGCTGGGGCGCTTTCGTGCTGGAGCTGTTTACCTCCGGAAATCTGGGCAAGACCCTGCAGTTCAACATCATCTACTTCGTCACCCTGAGTATCTCCGGAGCGATTTTGGCCGGTGCGGTGGGCTACTTCGTGGTGAAGGCTCTGGCTAAGACCGGTGCTCTTGATCGCTTCGCGGTTGGCCGCGAACAGCATTCCGCCTAGTTGCAGAGTGCTGGTGAGGTTATTTTCGCAGTATGAGTGAGGTAGGTGCTGCGGGGGCCACAAAGGTCACGGCTCGTGGCTACGGCTGGACACATGCGGGCAGGCGTGAGGCTGCGCTCGCGGAGATTGACTTTGTCATTGAGCCGGGGGAGAAGGTGCTGCTGTGTGGTGACTCCGGTTCGGGCAAGTCCACGCTGCTGGCTGCCATTGCGGGTGTTCTTGGCGGGGATGATGAAGGTACGCGAGTCGGGTCGATTCTGCTGGAGGATTCCCACGGCACCGTCGAGCAGCCCGGCCGTACCATCCCGGTGGGTTTGGTGCTCCAGGACCCGGATTCGCAGGTGATTGCTGCGCGCGTGGGCGATGACGTGGCTTTTGGCTGCGAAAATCTGGCTTATCCCCGCGAGGAGATCTGGCAGCGCGTGACTGCCGCGCTGGAGATGGTGGGGCCGTGTGTTGACCTCGACTTTCCTACTGAGCGGCTCTCCGGCGGGCAGAAG
Source organism: Corynebacterium sp. HMSC078H07 (assembly GCF_001812805.1). Taxonomy (GTDB): domain Bacteria; phylum Actinomycetota; class Actinomycetes; order Mycobacteriales; family Mycobacteriaceae; genus Corynebacterium. The sequence goes on from NZ_KV810519.1 coordinate 19,658, forward strand.
CAGCGCCTCGCCTTGGCGGGTGTCATTGCGATGGGCGCGGGCGTTGTGCTTCTCGACGAACCCACGGCGAACCTCGACCCGGAAGGCGCGCGCGATGTTATCGAGGCCGTTTCCACCATGGTGGAGCGCACCGGCGCCACGCTCATCGTGGTCGAGCACCAGCACGCAGCGTGGAAAGGTGTGCTGGACCGAGCCATTGAGCTCAAAGATGGGCGCATCGTGGCGGATGGCCCGCTTGACAGCGTCGTGGCAAACCGCACGGTGGCTGACCTGCCGGAGGCGAGGGACGTCGCCAAGCACAGCGAGCCTGCTCTGTGGAGTACTGATCTAGTCACGCGCTTTGGACCACCACGTAGTTTTGAGCTTCCGCGCGGGGCGTCCACGGTGCTCACGGGGCCGAATGGGGCGGGTAAGACCACGTGGATGATGACCGTGGCAGGTCTCCTCCCGGCGGAGTCGGGGGAGATTGGTGTTGCGGACTTCCTGCGGCGCGGGCTGAAAGGCTCGCCGCTGGAGTGGAAATCCCGGGAGCTGGCTGACCGCATCGGTTTCGTCTTCCAGAACCCCGAGCACCAGTTCGTCGCCCGCACCGTGGCTGAGGAACTACGCGTGGGTCCGAAGGTCATGCGCCGTGAAGTCCCCGAGGCGCACATTGCCGAGCTTGTCGACGCCCTCCGCTTGGGCCACCTCCTCAACGCCAACCCGTTCACGTTGTCGGGAGGGGAGAAGCGCCGTCTGTCCGTTGCGACGGCCCTGGTGAGTGCGCCGGAGGTGCTGCTTCTCGACGAACCCACCTTCGGCCAAGATCCCCACACCTTCAGCGAGCTGGTGTGGCTGTTGCGACGTATGGCCGATGAGGGCACGACGATTGCCTCCGTGACGCATGATCCGCTCTTTATTGCCGCCCTGGGGGACCACCGCGTGGAGGTGACCCGTGGCTAATCTTTCTTCGACTAGTCCTTCTTCGGGCCTTTTGACCGGAGTTAATCCACTGACTCGCATCTTCCTCATGTTCGTGTGGGTAACCCCCTTGTTGCTCTCCGTGGACCTAGTATCCGGGGGAGTATCACTAGCGCTGACCATGCTCCTTGCCCCGCTGTGTGGGGTGTCGTGGTTGCGCATGCTGAAGGCGGGCTGGTTCCTGTTCCTCATCGCGCCGATTTCTGGTATTTCGATGCTGCTCTATGGTGCCCCGGGTGGGCGCGAGTACTTTAGCTTGTGGCTCATTACGGTGAGTGATAACTCGATTGAGCTCGCCATCGCCATTACTATTCGAGTCTTTGCGGTGGCGCTGCCCATGGTGGTGCTCGCGCGCGCTATTGATCCCACCGAGTTGGGTGACGCCCTCTCCCAGATTCTCAAGCTGCCGTCTCGCTTCGTCATTGGTGCCGTGGCCGGCGTGCGCATGATGACGCTCTTTAAGTCGGATTGGCAGTTCCTTGCCATGGCGCGTCGCGCGCGCGGACTTACGGATGAAGGCCGGGTCAAACACCTCCTCACCATGTCCTTCGGATTGCTGGTCTTAGCCCTGCGCCGCGGCGGCAAGCTCGCCACGGCGATGGAGGCGCGCGGATTCGGCCGCACTCCGCCCGGCGGTGGCCAGCGCACGTGGGCCCGTCCTTCCCGTCTTAAGCGACGAGACTGGCTGGTGATGGCCGCGGGTGTGATCCTCGCTGCACTTCCGGTGGTAGTTTCGGTGCTAAGTGGTTCGTGGAGGTTCTTCGGTCTCTAAAGCCTCCACGGCACCGAGACTGCACGCGCAAACCCAGAAGTGGTGAAAAGAATACACATGCAGGAGACACAGGATGCCCAGGGCGCTGACTACAACAGCCAGATGGAACGGCTCTTGGAGGACGTGGTTAAGCTCTCAGCTTCCCGCAAACGCCCGCTGAAGCCAGTGACCGTGCTTATCGACGGCCCCTCGGGCGCCGGCAAAACCTGGACCTCGGTCGCCTTGGCTGAGCGTACTGGCTGGCGCGTGGTCCACCTCGACGAGTTTTATCCCGGCTGGCGTGGACTTGAAGCAGGCTCCGTCATGGTTGCTGAACAGGTTCTGCGGGAGAACAACCCGGGCTACTGGCGCTGGGATTGGGATACCAATGCGCCCAAGGATTGGGCCAGCCTTGACGCGCGCGATGACCTCATCGTGGAAGGCGTTGGTTCCGTCACCGCGGAGAATATTGCCGCGGCGAAAGAGCGCGGATCTGTCGTGACTGTCCGCATTGATGGGCCGCGTGAGCAGCGCCGCAAACGCGCACTGGAGCGCGACCCCGCTTATGAGGAATGGTTCGAAACCTGGGAGAACCAAGAAAAGAATTACTTTGCTGATATCGCGGTTGATGCCGACCTCACCTGGGAGTGGACGTAGTCACAAGGGGGATTTTGGCAGATCAGGGGGCTGGTGGTAATCTAACCCATGGTTTCATCTTTGTCTGAGATGAAAAGTCTGATCAGTTTCTCGGCCACATACGGTCGAGGGAAGTTCTGGACATGCGGAAGGGCCCCGGAGAAGAGCCCCTATTTTTGCATGTTTGACCGCCTTCCTTGATCAGTTGAAGCCGAAGTCATACAGAAAGACTAGATTTATGCCAACTATTCAGCAGCTGGTCCGCAAGGGCCGCCACAGCAAGAAGGCCGAGGTCGCTACGGCAGCCCTTAAGGGTTCTCCGCAGCGTCGCGGCGTGTGCACTCGCGTGTACACCACCACCCCGAAGAAGCCGAACTCCGCTCTCCGTAAGGTTGCTCGTGTTCGTCTGACCTCCGGTATCGAGGTTTCCGCTTACATTCCGGGCGAGGGCCACAACCTGCAGGAGCACTCCATGGTGCTCGTCCGCGGTGGTCGTGTGAAGGACCTCCCGGGTGTTCGCTACAAGATTATCCGTGGCGCACTGGATACCCAGGGCGTGAAGGACCGTAAGCAGGCTCGCTCCCGCTACGGCGCAAAGAAGGGACAGTAATCAACAATGCGTAAGAATGCTGCACCGAAGCGTCCTGTAGTCAAGGACCCGGTTTACAACTCCGAGCAGGTCACCATGCTCGTCAACAAGATCCTCCAGGACGGCAAGAAGTCCACTGCTGAGCGCATCGTCTACGGCGCTCTCGAGGCTTGCCGTGAGAAGACCGGTACCGACCCGGTTGGCACCCTGGAGAAGGCTCTGGGCAATATCCGCCCGGACCTCGAGGTTCGCTCCCGCCGTGTGGGTGGCGCTACCTACCAGGTCCCGGTTGAGGTTAAGCCGGCTCGTTCCAACACCCTGGCACTGCGTTGGTTGGTGACCTTCACCCGCCAGCGTCGCGAGAACACCATGATTGAGCGTCTCGCTAACGAGATTCTGGACGCATCCAACGGCCTGGGTGCTTCCGTCAAGCGCCGTGAGGATACTCACAAGATGGCTGAGGCTAACCGCGCCTTCGCCCACTACCGCTGGTAATTCCTGCGGAAAACTGTTGCCACATGGCTTCTTGGCCCGAACAACGACATCATCGTTTACCTGCGCTGACAGTGCGATGCGGCGCCCTTGAGAAAAGGGTACCGCCACGCGCACAGTGCGGAATACAACTTTAATAGCGTTGTTCGGGCCATTTTTGTGTATGGGGGCAGTTAAACGCCCTGCATGCACAGTCAAAAACGTCATGCAGTAACATGCACAGCGGGACAGTGGCAGCCCACATGTGAGGTGCCCTGAGTTCCTCACGCTGCCGCGCTAGCCTAGACGTGGCAAAATAGATCAAGACCTATCCATGAAGACGTCTTTGTACTGTGAGTCAGTGTTGAGCTGACTCGGGCGTCGACGAGACATTAAGTTGGGGTATAAACGTGGCACAACAAGTGCTTAAGGATCTGAACAAGGTCCGCAACATCGGCATCATGGCTCACATCGATGCTGGTAAGACCACCACGACCGAGCGCATTCTCTTCTACACCGGTATCAACCGTAAGGTCGGCGAGACCCACGATGGTGCCTCCACCACCGACTGGATGGAGCAGGAGAAGGAGCGCGGCATCACCATTACGTCCGCTGCTGTGACCTGTTTCTGGGACAACAACCAGATCAACATCATTGACACCCCGGGTCACGTTGACTTCACCGTTGAGGTGGAGCGTTCCCTCCGTGTTCTTGATGGCGCCGTTGCCGTCTTCGACGGTAAGGAAGGCGTTGAGCCGCAGTCCGAGCAGGTGTGGCGTCAGGCTGCTAAGTACGACGTTCCGCGTATCTGCTTCGTCAACAAGATGGACAAGATGGGTGCGGACTTCTACTACACCGTTGGCACCATCGTTGACCGCCTCGGCGCTAAGCCGTTGGTTCTGCAGCTGCCGATCGGCGCTGAGGATGACTTCGACGGTGTCGTTGACCTCATCGACATGCAGGCACTGACCTGGCGCGGCAAGGTTGAGACCGGTACCGAAGCCACCATCGAGGAGATCCCGGCCGACCTGAAGGATAAGGCTGAGGAGTACCGCGAGAAGCTGCTCGAGACCGTCGCCGAGTCCGATGAAGAGCTCATGGAGAAGTACTTCGGTGGCGAGGAGCTCACCAAGGAAGAGATCCAGGCTGCCATCCGCAAGATGACCATTAACTCTGAGGTCTACCCGGTTCTGTGTGGTACTGCCTACCGCAACAAGGGCATCCAGCCGCTGCTCGACGCTGTCGTTGCTTACCTGCCGAACCCGCTCGACATCGGCGAGATCACCGGCCACGCTGTGGGCAACGAGGACGAGGTTATTACCCGTAAGCCGTCCATTGAGTCCCCGTTTGCAGCTCTGGCCTTCAAGATTGCTGCTCACCCGTTCTTCGGTCAGCTGACCTTCACCCGCGTGTACTCCGGCCAGGTTCTTCCGGGTACCGAGGTTATGAACTCCACCAAGGGTAAGAAGGAGCGCATCGGTAAGCTCTTCCAGATGCACGCCAACAAGGAGAACCCGGTGGAGCAGGCAGATGCCGGCAACATCTACGCCGTCATTGGTCTGAAGGAAACCACCACCGGTGACACCCTGTGTGACAAGGATGACCAGATCATCCTCGAGTCCATGGACTTCCCGGAGCCGGTTATTAAGGTCTCCATCGAGCCGAAGACCAAGGCTGACCAGGAGAAGCTGGGTACCGCTATTCAGAAGCTGGCTGCTGAGGACCCGACCTTTACCGTTGAGCTCGACGAGGAGACCGGCCAGACCGTTATCGGCGGCATGGGCGAGCTCCACCTCGACGTTCTGGTTGACCGCATGAAGCGCGAGTTCAAGGTTGAGGCCAACATTGGTAACCCGCAGGTTGCTTACCGCGAGACCATCCGCAAGAAGGTCGAGTCCCTGGACTACACCCACAAGAAGCAGACCGGTGGTTCCGGCCAGTTCGCAAAGGTCATCGTCACCATCGAGCCGTACAACCCGGAGCCGGAGGAGCTGGAAGAGGGCGAGTCCGCAACCTACAAGTTCGAGAACGCCGTCACCGGTGGCCGCGTTCCGAAGGAGTACATCCCGTCCGTCGACGCTGGTATCCAGGATGCTATGCAGTACGGCTTCGTCGCTGGCTTCCCGCTGGTGAACATCAAGGCCACCCTCGAGGATGGCGCTTACCACGACGTTGACTCCTCCGAGATGGCCTTCAAGCTGGCTGGCTCCCAGGTCCTCAAGGAAGCTGTTGCTAAGGCAAAGCCGGTTCTGCTTGAGCCGATCATGGCCGTTGAGGTTGTTACCCCTGAGGAGTACATGGGCACCGTGAACGGTGACATCTCCTCCCGCCGTGGCCAGGTCTTCGCTATGGAGGACCGCTCCGGCGCCAAGGTCGTGAAGGCTAAGGTTCCGCTGTCCGAGATGTTCGGCTACATCGGTGACCTGCGTTCTTCCACCGCTGGCCGTGCAAACTTCACCATGGTCTTCGATTCCTACGCTGAGGTTCCGTCCTCCGTGGCTCAGGAGATCATCGAGGAGCGCACCGGCAACAAGGCCTAAGCGGCCCCGCCGTTTAGCCCGCAACATGGGGCTGGTAGTCTTCGCCAGTAGACAGCCAGCTCCCTGCGCTGGGGGGTAGCGGTCGGCTGAGCACGCAACCACAATCGTGTGTGTTGAGCCGGCCGTTACCCTCCCAGGATCCTGTTAATTGATTCTTGTCGAGGGTCAACGACCGCACGTTATGCGCGGGGTTACCTCCTATTGAGGCAGTTTGAAAAAACTGCGGCATAAATCTAGGATCGTGTAACTGGCACGTAAAGAAAGCGTCATTAGCGCTTATGGGCTTCGGCTCGAAGTGCCAATGGCAATACAAACCACGTGGCTGCGAAATACGTAGCCGCCATAGAGTCCAGGAGGACAAACAGTGGCAAAGGAGAAGTTCGAGCGTACGAAGCCGCATGTGAACATCGGCACCATCGGACACGTCGACCACGGCAAGACCACCACCACCGCAGCGATCACCAAGGTTTTGGCTGACGCTTACCCGGAGGAGAACACCGCTTTCGCCTTCGACATGATCGATAAGGCTCCTGAGGAGAAGGAGCGCGGTATTACCATCAACATCTCCCACGTTGAGTACTCCACCCCGAAGCGCCACTACGCACACGTGGACGCCCCGGGCCACGCCGACTACATCAAGAACATGATTACCGGCGCTGCTCAGATGGACGGCGCTATTCTGGTTGTTGCTGCAACCGATGGCCCGATGCCGCAGACCCGCGAGCACGTTCTGCTGGCTCGCCAGGTTGGCGTTCCGTACATCCTCGTTGCTCTGAACAAGTGCGACATGGTTGACGATGAGGAAATCATCGAGCTCGTTGAGATGGAGATCCGTGAGCTGCTCGCTGAGCAGGACTACGACGAGGACGCTCCGATCATTCACATCTCCGCTCTGAAGGCTCTTGAGGGCGACGAGAAGTGGGCACAGTCCATCGTTGACCTGATGCAGGCTTGCGATGACTCCATCCCGGATCCGGAGCGCGAGCTGGACAAGCCGTTCCTGATGCCAATCGAGGACATCTTCACCATTACCGGCCGCGGTACCGTTGTTACCGGCCGTGTTGAGCGTGGCTCCCTGAACGTTAACGAGGACATCGAGATCATCGGTATCAAGGACAAGTCCATGTCCACCACCGTTACCGGTATCGAGATGTTCCGCAAGATGATGGACTACACCGAGGCTGGCGACAACTGTGGTCTGCTTCTGCGTGGTACCAAGCGTGAAGAGGTTGAGCGTGGCCAGGTCTGCATCAAGCCGGGCGCTTACACCCCGCACACCAAGTTCGAGGGTTCCGTCTACGTCCTGAAGAAGGAAGAGGGCGGCCGCCACACCCCGTTCATGGACAACTACCGTCCGCAGTTCTACTTCCGCACCACCGACGTTACCGGCGTCATCAAGCTGCCTGAGGGCACCGAGATGGTCATGCCGGGCGACAACGTTGAGATGACCGTTGAGCTGATCCAGCCGGTCGCTATGGACGAGGGCCTGCGCTTCGCTATCCGCGAGGGCTCCCGTACCGTCGGCGCTGGCCGCGTTACCAAGATCCTCGACTAATCCTTAGTGATTAGCAGGATGTTGTAGCATCCTGAAGCCGCTCAATCCCAGTAGGGGTTGGGCGGCTTTTGTGATCACGGGGGTACTAGGCTTGGGAGTCATGTTTGATCCGACTCGCATCGATCGCACCCTCGTTGCTCTTCGCGCCGCCTGGGAGGGCCAACCTGACCTTCCCCTGGGCACTCTTTTCGGCATGCTTGCAGCAGAAGGCTATGGCTGGGGTGTGTCTGACGAGGATCTCACGAGGCGTTTGGAGGACATGGCTCGAGTCCACCCGCCCCTGTTACCGCTTTCCGACGCCTCCCTCATCACCCACGGCCTCTGGCTCACCGTCACCGATACTCACCGTGTGACGCTCTCACCTGGAGCCTCACCGGAGACCTCCCACGCCGTAGTCCGCCCTATGTCAAAGGAAGGCGTGAAGGGCCAGCCGGTCGCGTGGCCCGTATCAGGTTTGCGGCCCGTCGGACCCGGACGGCCCCTAGTCATCGCGGACACCGAAGGTTTCGAGCATCGCTTCGGCATAGTTCAGTCGGTTACCCGACTTAAGGAAGACCGCCGCTCTTTGAATGGTCTCAAGCGTCGCAGCGTCGGTGACCGCGTATGGTTCATCCGAACCGATGCCGAGACCATCATCCTTGACCACGGCTTCCATGTCATTGAACGCAAGAACCGGGAGCTCGCACGCGCCGACTTTTCCTGGGACCGTATCGAGAAGTGCGAACCCGGCTCACCACTCGGCGTTCACCTATCCCGCGGCACACAGCACTCATTTGGCGTCGTCGAGGACATCATTCTCGTCGAAAACGAGCCGTGGTCTCCGTCCTAGATGCCGAGGATCGCCGGTGTGCCCGCTGACCGTGGTGTGGTTGGCGGGTTTCGGCGTTCCTCGTGGCTGCGTGCGGGCGGTTAGCCTGCACGTGGCGGTGGGTCGGGTGGTTGACCTGTGGTTTGTCCTGTTGTTTGTTCGGCGGCGAGTCTGGCTGTGGCTTCTTGGTATTCGGGCATGGCGGTAATTGGCACACCCCAGGGCGGGATGTAACTCACCCCGGTATTCAACCGGAACATGTAACCCCTGCCTGTGGGCCGTTTCGGGTCATCATCGTTAATACCGTTGTGATAGGCGCACAGGAAGGTGAGGTTTTTGAGGTTGGTGAAACCTCCTGCCTGCCAGGGGACGAGGTGGTGGACCTGGCAGTAGTCCGCCGGCTTGTTACACCCTGGTCTGGAACAGGTTTGGAATTCGGCGCACAGGCTGATGCGTTGCTTCCAGCTGGCATGCCGCTGAATCCTATAAGAGT
>NZ_KV810519.1:28560-28863 GCF_001812805.1 Corynebacterium sp. HMSC078H07
CGTTGGTGAGGTTAAGTTCTATTTCCTCCCCATCACCATTAACGATTTGGTCGAGCTCGTTGAGGGTGACTACGACTTGAGCATGTACGGCAGGTTTCGTGCCAATACCGCCGGTGACAATGACGGTGCGGGCAGCCTCAAGCAGGTTTGTTTTATTAACGGATTCGAGGGTGCCTCGGATATCGGCGATGACGGTTGGGTCATCGGTGATGGTGATGGAGTTAGGTCCCTTGGACCGGTAGGTGAAGCGTACTCCGGGCTTAGCGGTGCGTTTGGCACGAAGCTCCTTTAAACGCTTGGTGG
>NZ_KV810519.1:28963-38472 GCF_001812805.1 Corynebacterium sp. HMSC078H07
CTAGGCCATGCTTTTGTGCCACCGCGGCGGCACGGGCTTTGCGTTGTTTGCCGGTAAAGCGAGTCTGCCCGAAGTAGGTGCGGTGAAGGTGGGCAAGCTCAGTAGCGTCATTGGCGTCGGCGCCGAGCGCGCGGAGCTCATCGGGTGAGCTGGATGCTTGTTCCACTAGCGCGATCCCCGAGTTGCGGTAGTGGAAGTAGGTTTCTAATACCCCCATGGCCACGAAGCTTAAAGCAGGCCCAAAGGCCCCGCAACCGGAACGAGTAAAGCCCCTCGTCACGAGGAGCTTAACTCAAAAGCCTACTTATGCGATGGCGCTGCGAACCTTGGTGAAGTGCACTTTGTAAGTGGTATCCAGGTCCGCGTCTGGGAAGGCCGCACGGAAATCGCTGTCATTGACCTCAATGGCATCCTTGATGCGCATAAGCGGGGTATCCGGATCAGCGAGAACCTCGTATTGCAGCGTTGGGCGGCCACGGTCATAGGCAACCAAGCGCGAGACCTTCTCTACGCCCTCGACGTTGGACAACGTATCGGCCACCGCACCCGCAATGGCATTCATGCTGGTCTTAATGGCGCCGTCCTCATTGGAGGCGTCAGAATGCACGGTATTGAACCGGTGGTGACGCAGATTCGCAATGATAAGCCACAACCCCATCAACGCCAACACCACCGTGGCGGCAGCCAAGGCATAAACCCACCAGGATTGCTCCGGCAGCCCAGCCCACGTGTCGTGGTCAACCCATTCCGCCAAGTAGGTAGCGAAGTCCACGTTGAAGTGAATGAGAATCGGCCACGCACCTAACGCGATGAGCACAATGCCCAGAATGGCAAGAATAGTGCGGTCCACGCCGGCCAGCTTCTTAGACATTGGCAATCTCCTCCTGATCGTTCTCAATGACAACGGTGAGTGTGGGGGTTGGGGAGACGTCGGCAAGCGCGGCTTCTACCGCATCGGTGACGCGTTCCTTGAGCTGAGAATCATCCAGGTCACCCGTAGCCGTGACAATAAGGCTGGCGCGGTTGGCGGAAATCTTGGCCCGGCTGCGCGCAGCACTAGCACCTGGAACGCGGCGCGCGGCAGCAGAGGCAATACGCGCGATGTCCACCGCGCGCAGCCACATGGACGCCTCCGACGAGGCGATTCGCACATGCGTCGTCTTACGCGGCGCGCAGGCCGCCCACAGCAGGATGAGACCCACCACAATGCCGATGCCACCGCCGATGAGCATCCACGTCTCAATGTCTGGTTTCGACATGACGTCGATAAAGGGCTGCAGCCAGGACTGCCCGCCCTCGTCCGCGCCGACTACCCAGGCCTCCCGGCCCGCAACTACGGCGGCGGCAAGCAACACGATGCCCAAGATGACAGTCCACGTACGCGCCGGCGGTGAGGCCTTCGGGCGCTGGCCTAACGTGACCGGCAGTGGTTTCTCACTCATGGTGGGCTCCTTCGCCGAACGGGGTAATGGTAATGGCACGCAACGGGGCCGGACGGGGAACGTCAACCCGGCGGGTGAAGTCCGCCGACGGACGAATCTCCACCGGCTGCAGCGCAGTCGGTTGCGGTGCGGACACGCGGCGCGGCTGCACTGGGTGGGGTGCCTCGATCGAACGCGGCTGGACCGGACGAGGAGTCTCAACGCGCTGCAGGCGGAACTCGCCAGGCATCTCCACCGGCCGCACGGCTACCGGAGGGGGAGTGTGGACGTCGCGCAGGCGTTGCTGGGGAGCAGCGCTAATTGGCCGCAACGACTCGTAGCGCTGCGTCGAAGGAGCAAAGCCAGAGGCCCGCACGGGGACATCGCCCAGCAAACCCACCGACCGTACCGTCGTTTCCACGGGCGCCTCAACGCCCCGCACAGCGGCCGGGGCAGGAGTGGCAATCTGGCGAACCGCCACGCCACGCGAGGTCGTGACGGGCTTGAGCTCACGAGGCGTCACGGAGGCCGGAACACGCGCGCTCAGCGGTCTGCGCGCAGCCACCTCAAGCGCGGACGTGCGCTCACCGGCCACCGCGCCACCAACGGTCACGTTGACGCGGGTCGTGCGGAAGCCAGTAAAGTCCAGCACGGCCTCCGAAATCGCAGTGCGCACTGCCGACGCCACATCAGTCACTGGCGAGGGCCAGTACACGGCAATGTCAGCATCGACCGCCACGACCTTCGTATCCGGATCCATCTGCGCCATGACGCGCGGAAAGGCTCGGCCGGCGAGGCCGGCGAGTTTGGCGTCGACAGCCGCGGTTCCCGGCACACTGGCAATGGCGGAGCTAATGACCTTTTCCATCGCTCGCAGTGAGAACTGGGTACGGCCTGTGTCGTCGAACGGAGTTGTCACTAGCCTTGGCCTCTATCCTGGCCAACCACGCCTTTCCACACGGCGGTGAGGTCGATGCGGCTGTCGAAGTGCGCGCCAACTACGCCGCCAATCGCGGCCAGAAGCACCGCGAGAACGACGTACCAGACGCCGAGGTAGATGAAAAAGGCGAGAACCAAGCCGGCGAGAACGCCGAGGGAGGTGTAATTCTTCATGGTTTTCCTTTAGTTCTGTGGGGAGGCAGCAGAGTCAACTGCATCGGCGAAGACGACGTCAACGGTACGTGCGGCGGGCCAGGTGCTGCGGACGGTGTCGCGGATGGCGTCGCCAAGCTCGGCGAGGACGACGTCACTACTGACATCAACGACAACGTGCAGCTCAAGGTAGGTATCATCGCGCGGTGTGGGCCGGGAGATGCCGTGGATACGCTCGCCCGGGAAGAGCAGGGCCACTTCGCCGAAACGGCCGGGGCTGAGCTTGGCGACGCCCCTCAGTCCCGTCACCGCCTCCACAATCGCCCGCGCGGCCTCCGCCGTGAGTTGTGGGGTCTGCTGGCTCACTTAAGCCTGGCCCTGCGTGACGGCCGGAGTGGTGTCCTCGGATTCCTGCTCCTCGCGCGGCAGCTTGACATCGTGAACCACCACGTCGACGCGGTCAACGGACAGGCCGGTCATGCGCTCTACAGCATTCATGATGTTGCGGCGAATAGCCTCGGCCAGCTCGTGGATAGCCACGCCGTACTCAGCGATGATGGCGATATCAATGGAAGCGGTGCCATTAGCAACCTCCACGGAGACACCCTGGCGGACATCCTCGGAGGCACCGAAGGACTCGCGGATGGATCCCATCATGCGGGCACCGCCACCGCCCAGGGCGGCCACGCCGGAGACCTCGCGGGCGGCGATACCAGCGATCTTGGACACCACGACGTCGTCAATGCGGGTGGTGCCGAACTCCGTCTCGAGGTTCTTGTTGCGCTCTGGGGCAGGAGCCGGGGTGGTGGCTTCGGTCTTCTCAGCAACGTCCTTCGGGGTGGTGTTTTCAGCCATGGTGAAACCTTCTCAATTCTTGGGTTGGGTGATTAGTCGAGCGGCATGTGGTCGCTGCCCCCGAGCTTATCGCTGAACTCGGACTCTGTGGGGTGGGAGAGACAAACTTTGGACGAAACGTGATTTTGGGCACGGTTTTCGTAGCGGTTTGGAAAACGGGAGGTTACATGCTTAAATACAGGGGTTGCTTTAACACAGCAACGTAGCCGCAGGCACAAGCTTGTAGGGCGTTGTTGCTGGTAAAGCGAACATGACACCTTTGTTGTGGGGCTTGAATGAGTCGCACTCGAAGGTCATCTGATCGGGCTAGGTCCGCGTTTGAGCAGAGACACCCCCGAGACGATGGACCGGAGAAGGAGCATGGCAAATAAACAGCGGCAGTATATGAATAAGACTTTGGTTGCAGATCTATGATCGAACGCCCCAGTCTTCTTCCTATTGACTTTGACTACGGGTCTTGTACCCCGTCATGAGCACTGCACGGGCTGGGCATTTGCCTAGCACTGTATCTCATGGTCGTCATGGCAGTCAGACAACTGGCGTTGTGCCAAGGCTCTAAGCCCGGACAACGTTATAGAGAAATCGAGAAGCAATTTCCCACCGCTTCACGCCCCGGAAAGGCCGGGAATGTGAAAGTGGGGAAGCGAGGAAGAGGATAAGCGTGGCGGGACAAAAGATCCGCATTCGGCTGAAGGCCTACGACCACGAGGCTATCGACGCTTCTGCCAAGAAGATCGTTGAGACCGTAACCCGTACGGGTGCTCGTGTTGTTGGTCCGGTGCCGCTCCCAACCGAGAAGAACGTATACGCCGTTATTCGTTCTCCGCACAAGTACAAGGACTCTCGCGAGCACTTCGAGATGCGCACTCACAAGCGCCTCATCGACATTCTCGACCCGACCCCGAAGACCGTTGACGCTCTTATGCGCATCGACCTTCCGGCAAGCGTCGACGTGAATATCCAGTAAGCGATCGACACAACGTATTTGGTGGAGAACTAATTATGAGTGAAAACGAGATCAAGGGCATTCTGGGCACCAAGCTCGGCATGACCCAGGTCTTCGACGAGGAGAACCGCGTTGTGCCGGTCACCGTCGTCGAGGCTGGGCCATGCGTGGTTACCCAGATCCGCACGAAAGAAACCGATGGCTACGACGCCATCCAGATTGCCTTCGGTGAGAAGGACCCGCGCAAGGCCAACAAGCCGGCCGCTGGTCACTTCAAGAAGGCTGGCGTGACCCCGCGCCGCCACGTGGCCGAAATCCGCATGGATGACACCTCTGCATACGAGGTGGGCCAGGAGGTCAAGGTGGATATCTTCGAGGGCGTGACCTTCGTTGACGTCACCGGCACCACCAAGGGCCACGGCTACGCCGGCGCCATGAAGCGCCACGGCTTCGCAGGCCAGGGCGCTGCCCACGGTAACCAGGCTGCTCACCGCCGCGTCGGCGGTATCGGTGGCGCTTCGTTCCCGGGCCGCGTCTTCAAGGGTAAGCGCATGGCTGGCCGCATGGGCCAGGACCGCGTGACCACCCAGAACCTGAAGATTCAGAAGATTGATGCCGAGTCCAACCTGCTGCTCATCAAGGGCGCTGTCCCTGGTGCGCGCGGTGGCCTCGTCACCGTTAAGACCGCAGTGAAGGGCGGTGCACACGCATGAGCAACCTCAAGCTAGACGTCCAGACCGCTGACGGTAAGACCAACGGCTCTGTTGAGCTGCCGGCCGAGCTCTTTGACACCGAAGCATCCATCGCTTTGATGCACCAGGTTGTCAACGCTCAGCTCGCTGCTGCTCGCCAGGGCACCCACAAGACCAAGACTCGCGGCGAGGTCCGCGGCGGTGGCCGTAAGCCGTTCCGCCAGAAGGGTACCGGTCGCGCCCGCCAGGGCTCCATCCGTGCACCGCACTACACCGGCGGTGGCACCGTGCATGGCCCGGTTCCGCGCGACTACTCCCAGCGCACCCCGAAGCGCATGATCAAGGCTGCTCTCTACGGTGCACTGTCTGACCGTGCCCGCAACGAGCGCATCCACGTCATCGAGGAGCTCGTCCCAGGTCAGACCCCGTCCACCAAGCAGGCCAAGGCCTTCATCGAGCGCCTCACCGACCGCAAGAACGTTCTTCTGGTCATCGGCCGCGAGGACATTAATGCTCGCCGCAGCGCCAACAACCTGCCGAACGTCCAGATCCTGGACGCCGGCCAGCTGAACACCTACGACGTCCTCTACTCGGACGACGTTGTGTTCTCCGTTGAGGCTCTGCACACCTTCGTCGAGCGCGCCACCGGCGCCGCCGAGGAAGCTAAGGAGGAGAAGTAATGGCTAAGCTCGCTAACCCGCGCGACGTCATCATCGCACCGGTTGTGTCCGAGAAGTCCTACGGCCTGATGGAGCAGAACGTCTACACGTTCTACGTCTCCACGGACTCCAACAAGACCCAGATTAAAGATGCCGTAGAGCAGATCTTCGGCGTGAAGGTTGCTTCCGTCAACACCGTCAACCGTGCAGGTAAGCGCAAGCGCACCCGCACCGGCTACGGTCAGCGTAAGTCCACCAAGCGCGCCTACGTGACGCTCCGTGAAGGCAGCGACTCCATCGACGTCTTCGGCGGTTCTGCTAACTAGCAGAACCGGCTCCAAGAGCCGATAAGGAAAAGGAAGAATTATGGCTATTCGTAAGTACAAGCCGACAACTCCGGGTCGCCGCGCATCCTCCGTGTCCCAGTTCGAGGAAATCACTCGTTCCACTCCGGAGAAGTCCCTGCTGCGCCCGCTGAGCAAGACTGGTGGTCGTAACAACTACGGCCGCATCACCACCCGCCACATCGGCGGTGGCCACAAGCGCCGTTACCGTCTCATCGACTTCCGTCGTACCGACAAGGACGGCATCCCTGCAAAGGTCGCTCACATCGAGTACGACCCGAACCGTACCGCTAACATTGCTCTGCTGCACTACGCAGATGGCGAGAAGCGCTACATCATCGCCCCGAAGGGCCTGAAGCAGGGCATCGTCGTCGAGTCCGGCCCGAACGCAGATATCAAGGTGGGCAACAACCTGCCGCTGCGCAACATCCCGACCGGTACCACCATCCACGCTGTGGAGCTCAAGCCGGGCGCTGGCGCTAAGCTGGCTCGCTCCGCTGGTGCCTCCATCCAGCTGCTGGGTAAGGAAGGCAAGTACGCCATCCTGCGTATGCCGTCCTCCGAGATCCGTCGCGTCGACATCCGTTGCCGCGCCACCGTCGGTGAGGTTGGCAATGCCGAGCAGATGAACATCCGCTGGGGCAAGGCCGGCCGTATGCGCTGGAAGGGCGTCCGCCCGACCGTCCGCGGTGTCGTTATGAACCCGGTCGACCACCCGCACGGTGGTGGTGAGGGTAAGACCTCGGGTGGTCGCCACCCGGTGTCGCCGTGGGGCCACAAGGAAGGCCGCACCCGCAACCCGAACCGTTACTCGAACAACATGATCGTGCGCCGTCGTCGCCCGAACAAGAAGCGCTAAGAGGAGGTAAACAATGCCACGCAGCCTGAAGAAGGGCCCGTTCGTCGATGAGCACCTCCTCAACAAGGTAGATGCTCAGAACGAGGCCGGCACCAAGCAGGTCATCAAGACCTGGTCTCGCCGCTCCACCATCCTGCCCGACTTCATCGGTCACACCTTCGCCGTCCACGACGGCCGCAAGCATGTGCCGGTGTTCGTCGAGGACTCCATGGTTGGTCACAAGCTCGGCGAGTTCGCACCCACCAAGACCTTTAAGGGTCACGTCAAGGACGACAAGAAGGGACGTCGATAAGCGATGAGTGACACCATCACCTCCGCATCCGCAACGGCTCGCTACGTCCGCGTTACCCCGATGAAGGCACGCCGCGTCATCGACCTGGTTCGCGGAAAGTCCGTATCCGAGGCACTTGCAATCCTGAAGTACGCTCCGCAGGGCGCCGCAAAGCCGGTTGCCAAGGTTGTTGCTTCCGCAGCTGCCAACGCTGAGAACAACTTCGGCCTGGACCCGCGCACCCTGGTCATCTCCGAGGCTTACGCCAACGAGGGTCCGACCATGCGTCGTTTCCAGCCGCGCGCACAGGGCCGCGCATTCATGATTCGTAAGCGCACCAGCCACATCACCGTGGTTGTCGAGAGCCAGAAGGAAGGGGCCAAGTAATGGGCCAGAAGATCCATCCTCACGGCCTACGTTTGGGCATCACTTCCGACTGGAAGACCCACTGGTACGCCGATAAGGACTACGCCAACTACGTAGCCGAAGACATCAAGATCCGCCAGTACCTGGAGAAGGGCCTCGACCGCGCCGGCATTGCCGACGTCGTCATCGAGCGCACCCGCGACCGCGTCCGCGTCGACATTCACACCGCCCGCCCGGGCATCGTGATCGGCCGCCGCGGTGCTGAGGCTGACCGCATCCGCCGCGAGCTCGAGAAGCTCACCGGCAAGATGGTTGCCCTCAACATCCTCGAGGTCAAGCAGGTTGACGCCAACGCAACCCTGGTTGCGCAGTCCGTCGCCGAGCAGCTGGTTAACCGCGTGGCCTTCCGCCGCGCAATGCGTAAGGCCATCCAGTCCGCTATGCGCCAGCCGCAGGTTAAGGGTATTAAGATCCTCCTGTCTGGTCGTCTGGGCGGCGCTGAGATGTCCCGCACCGAGCGCTACCACGAGGGTCGCGTTCCGCTGCACACCCTTCGCGCCGAAATCGACTACGGCACCGCAGAGGCCCACACCACCTTCGGCCGCATCGGCATCAAGGTGTGGATCTACAAGGGTGACGTCGTCGGTGGCGTGCGCGAGTCCGAACTGAACGCTCCGGCGCAGGGCCGTGGCCGCGGTGACCGTAACGGTCGTCCGCGTCGTGGTGGCCAGCGTCGTCAGCGCGCACAGCAGAAGCAGGAGGGCTAATCCATGCTGATTCCTAAGCGCGTCAAGTACCGTCGCCAGCACCGCCCGAACCGCTCGGGTGTGTCCAAGGGCGGTAACCGCATCAACTTCGGTGACTACGCCATCCAGGCTCTTGAGCCGGCGTACATCACCAACCGTCAGATTGAGGCCGCACGTATTGCCATCAACCGCCACGTCAAGCGTGGCGGCAAGGTCTGGATTAACATCTTCCCGGACCGCCCGCTGACCCAGAAGCCGCTCGGCGTTCGTATGGGTTCCGGTAAGGGCCCGGTGGAGAAGTGGGTTGCCAACGTTAAGCCGGGTCGCGTCCTCTTCGAGATGACCTACCCGAACGAGGAAACCGCCATCGAGGCACTGCGCCGCGCTGGTCAGAAGCTTCCGTGCAAGGTCCGCATCATCAAGAAGGAGGACCAGTTCTAATGGCTACCGGTACCCCCGCCCACGAGTTCCGTGAGCTCGACAACGCTGAGCTGGAGACCCGCCTGAAGGACGCGAAGGAAGAGCTCTTCAACCTTCGTTTCCAGAAGGCCACCGGCCAGCTGACCAACAACCGCCGCATCGGCACGGTTAAGCGCGACATCGCCCGCATCTACACCGTTCTGCGCGAGCGCGAGCTGGGCCTGTCCGTTGCTCCGGGAGCTGAGGCTTAATCATGAGTGAGGCAAACGTGAACACTAAGAAGGAAAAGGGCGCTCGCAAGACCCGCACCGGCATCGTTGTCTCCGACAAGATGGACAAGACCATCGTTGTCGAGCTCGAGGACCGCAAGCAGCACGCCCTTTACGGCAAGATTATGCGCACTAACAAGAAGGTTAAGGCGCACGACGAAGAGAACACCGCCGGCATCGGCGACCGCGTTCTCATCGCCGAGACCCGCCCGCTGTCTAAGGACAAGCACTTCCGTCTCGTCGAAATCGTGGAGAAGGCTAAGTAAAATCTAGCCCTTTCACGATGCACGAACCCCGGCACCCCACTCGGTGCCGGGGTTTTGCGATCCCAAGCGCGGAGCCATTGTGGTAACGCTTGAACTATGTCAAACAACCCGTCGCTTTCCGAAGAACAAGCGAAACGCCTAAAGCTACGGGCTAGTGAGTACGTAGTTCGTCATTTCGTAGATATCTCTGAGTACCGTTCCGAGTTACTAAAGCGCCTCAAGGATGCTTAAGCGTTAACGGGCGTCGGGCTGGTCTTAGCGCTTGATGGACGCGATGGCGATGCAGAACGCATTGAGCACCGT
>NZ_KV810519.1:38572-203356 GCF_001812805.1 Corynebacterium sp. HMSC078H07
CTCGGTGCCCAACGGTTTGTCGAAGGTGTTGTAACCTGACTTGGCTCACTGTGGTGTGACCGACTTAACTCTTGACGCGTAGACCTGCTGGTTTGGTGTTGGGGTTGGGTATTTTCCCGCGCTAAGGGGGTGGGGTGTGGGGTGGACGGTAGTGAGCTTTTGTGAGCCCGTATAACCGTACTGCGACGACTGCTTCTGGGGCTACTGCTGTCCAGGCAGTCACGAGCGAACACGCGGGCAATCGGATGTCGAAATCCGATCTCAAGGCGCGACCAATTTATGCCCGAACCGCGGACCAGATTAATGCGAACCTCAATATCGTCATGGCGGCACTCGCAGTAAGTCGAATGATGGAATCAGCAACCGGACTAAGCATTAAACGACTCGTGCGAACTTTCAAAAAGTATCGCAGTTTTGAACTCAGAGTCGAAGACAAAACGATCCACGCGGCCACGCCACTACCAGCCGAAGTACAAAACCTCGTCCACGCCATCACCGGACCCTGACTTCCGCACTAAAATGAGCCAACTCAGGGTCGCTTTCCGAAGAACAAGCGAAACGCCTATTGCTGCGGGCTAGTGAGTACGTAGTTCGTCATTTCGAAGATATCTCTGAGCACCGTTCCGAGTTACTAAAGCGCCTCAAGGATGCTTAAGAGTTAACGGGCGTCGGGCCAGTATTAGCGCTTGATGCACGCGATGGCGATGCAGAACGCATTGAGCACCGTACTCATCCCCAGCAGGAAGGTGCCCACGCGGTACTCGGTGCCCAACGGTTTGTCGAAGGTGTTGTAAATCATCATCCACAGCACCCAGCCCGCGATGAGTGCCACGGCCGCCAGTACGGACAGCACTCGTAGCCCACGGGTGGGGCGTTGGGTGGGGGAGAAGGCATGGCGGGAGGAATCCACCAGCATAAGCACCGCCAGAATCACTGCGGCTCCTGCGGCTATTGGAATGCTCAGCAGCGCTCGCGTGCCTGCGACGACGGGCAGAACGAAAGACACCGTGGACAAGAGAAGAAGCACGCCATGCAGGATGGCTGCGCGCAGGGAATAGGTCATAGCCGTTCCTCCACCTGGGCCCGGGAAGGCGGCTGTGCGCCAGTGCGCGAGACCGTAATCGCTGCCGCCGTGGCCGCGAAGTGCAAGATGTCCTCCCACTCCTTAGCGGTGAGGGCAGTAAGCTCTGAGGCGCTAAGCTTTCGCTCAGCGAGCAAAGTAAGAAGAGACGCCATAACGGTGTCACCTGCGCCGATTGTATCGGCCACCTCCACCGCAACGGGCGGGACCGTAACCGCAACCGACGCCGTGCGCACGCTCAGCCCCTCCCCACCGCGGGTCGTCACGACCACGGGAACGTGCTCCAATGCCTCAGCCCCAAGGAAATCGACCTCCTCCTCACTAAGCTTCAGCAGCGTGACATGGGGCAGCAACGACAGTAGAAACTCGCGGTGCGATGTCGTGGCGAAGAAGGGACGGATATTCGGATCCAACGCCACCATGGTGCCCTGGGCCGCCAAGTCCTTGAGTAACGCGGCATAGCGCGAGGCGCCCGGCTCGAGGGCTAGGGAGACGGTGCCGAAGCAGGCCCAGGGGACGTCGGCAAGCACTGGCTCCACGAAACGGTCCGCCGTGCCCTCCGTGTAGAAGGAGTAGGTGGCCGAGCCGTCGTCCGCAATGTTGCACACCGCCAGCGTGGTGGGCTCAGGCCCGCGCTGCACCAGCGAGGTGTCCACGCCTTCCTCTGCCAGGCGGTCCACCAACGCGCAGCCATACGCGTCCGTGGACATGCGCGAGTGAAATCCCACGTGAGCGCCCAAACGCCCAGCCGCCACTGCCACGTTGAAGGGGCCGCCGCCCAGCGCCGGGGTTAAGTCCGCCAGCCGGCCGCGGCCGCGCGGAACGAGGTCAACGAGTCCTTCGCCACACACCATAATGTCCATGGAGGCCATAGTATCGGGGGATATGAACTACCGTCCGCATTTTTACCTCTCTCCGCCCGCTCGGCGCGGCGGGAGGTGGGGGATTGGTGTGAAGGTCGGAGGGGGACCGGTTTGCTGGGTTGGTGGGGATCGGCATGAGGGGAAGCGCGTGGCGCACACGCGTGATTTGGGGAAATGGGGTAGGGCATGGTTGAATGTACGGGTTGCATATGGCCGGTCGGTGCAGTGCGATGCGTTTCCGAATCGCCGCACCGAGACCCTTCGACCGCTGTGAACAGCGTGTTCGTCGCACAACCTATGCCACGTAAGTAAGTAGACCAGGTGTGTCAAGGACGGAAATCTTGACGCACGTTAATCCAGGTCAGGAGACCCATAGTGATTCAGCAAGAATCGCGTCTGCGCGTCGCCGACAACTCCGGTGCACGAGAGATCCTCGTCATCCGCGTTCTCGGTGGCTCCGTTCGACGTTTCGCTGGCATTGGTGACGTTGTTGTCGCCACTGTCAAGGAAGCCACCCCGGGTGGCAACGTAAAGGAAGGCGATGTCGTCAAGGCTGTCGTCGTCCGCGCCAAGAAGGAGACCCGTCGCCCGGACGGCTCCTACATCGCTTTCGATGAAAATGCCGCAGTTATTCTCAAGGGTGACAACGAGCCGCGCGGTACCCGCATCTTCGGCCCGGTTGCTCGCGAGCTTCGTGACAAGAAGTTCATGAAGATCGTTTCTCTCGCACCGGAGGTGATCTAGTCTTATGAAGATTCATAAGGGCGATATGGTGATTGTTATTTCGGGCCCGGACAAGGGTGCGAAGGGCAAGGTCATCGAGGCATACCCGAAGCGTGAGAAGGTCCTCGTTGAGGGCGTTAACCGCGTTAAGAAGCACGTTGCTAACTCCGCTACCGAGCGTGGCGCCGAGTCCGGCGGAATCGTAACCCAGGAAGCTCCGATCCACGTGTCCAACGTTGCGATCCTGGACTCCGAGGGCAACCCGACCCGCGTGGGCTACCGTTTCGATGAAAACGGCAAGAAGGTCCGCATCGCACGTAGCAACGGGAAGGACATCTAAAATGAGCGAGAACTACACTCCGCGTCTGAAGACCCGCTACCGCGAGGAAATCAAGAAGGCTCTCAACGAAGAGTTCAAGTACGACAACGTGATGCAGATTCCGGGCGTCACCAAGGTCGTTGTTAACATGGGTGTGGGCGACGCTGCCCGCGACTCCAAGCTGATCAACGGCGCCATCGAGGACCTCACCGCGATTACCGGCCAGAAGCCGCAGGTACGTCGCGCTAAGAAGTCCATCGCTAACTTCAAGCTCCGTGAGGGCATGCCCATCGGCGCACGCGTTACCCTGCGCGGCGACCGCATGTGGGAGTTCCTGGACCGCCTGCTGACCATCGCGCTGCCGCGTATTCGCGACTTCCGCGGTCTCTCCGACCAGCAGTTCGACGGCCACGGCAACTACACCTTCGGTCTTACCGAGCAGACCATGTTCTACGAGATCGACATCGACAAGGTGGACCGCCCGCGCGGTATGGACATCACCGTCGTAACCTCCGCTACCAACGACGAGGAGGGCCGCAAGCTCCTGCGCGAGCTCGGCTTCCCGTTCAAGTAAATAGCGCTTGAGGCAATCCCCCGGCACTCCGTGAAGGAGGCCGGGGGATTTTTGCGTCCAAAGGCTTATGGATAGGTGAAGGTCCAGCTAGGTCTAACGCGGTGCAGGGGAGTACGATACAAAGGTCTCTGAAATCCCTTTCGTGCGAGGTAATCGATGTCCTTGAATGATGCTGCTGCGGCGGCCGTGACCAAGAAAGTCACGCTCCTAGATCAGTCCTTCTCCCGCTTTGCTGTCCGCTCTACCCTGGCAGGCGTGTACCTGGCCATCGGTACGGCGTTTGCGGCGGTGCTGGGAATGGGCGTCGAGAAGCATATGGAAGGCATGGGCTCTCTGGTCTTTGCCTGCCTGTTTGGTTTGGGCCTGTTTGCCATCGTCATTCTGGGCGCGGACCTGGCCACCGGCAACATGATGTACATGGTCTATGGAGCCGTGAACAAGCATGTGAGCTGGGGCAAGGGTATGTGGCTCTTGGTCGTTACCACGCTGTTTAACTTGGTGGGCGTCGTGCTCTTTGCCGCTGCCATGGGAATGTCAGCGAAGCTGGGCGGTATTGACCCGAATCACCTCATTGCCACGCTGTCGATGGGCAAGCTGACCAAGGGCCCGGGCGGGATGTTCGTGGAGGCCATCCTGGCTAACTTCGTGGTCAACATGGCGATTGTGGGCGCGGTCTTTGCGAAGGACATTGTGTCCAAGTTCTTCGTCATTGTGCCGATCATTGCCTGCTTCGTGGGCCTGGGCCTGGAGCACGTGATTGCGAACTTCTGTCTCATGCTGCTGACCTTCTTCTGCGCTAGCCCGCTGCCGGAGGGCTTTACCCTCGGTGCGGTGCTGCTCAACTGGTCCATCGTGTGGGTCGGCAACCTTATCGGCGGCGGCTTCCTTATTGGTGGCGTGTACGCCTGGCTTAACTCTGGCCCGGAAGCGTACCGCGACTAAGCTCGCCTGAATACAGGTTAAAGCGGTCGCCGCGGGCAAAGCCCACCAGCGCCATTCCGGTCTCTCGTGCAGTTTCAACTGCCAGAGATGAGGCGGCGGAGACCGCGACGAGCATGCCGAAGCCGGCCATGGCGGCCTTGTTGACGAGCTCGAAGCTGGCGCGCGAGCTCATGACCAGGATGAGGTCGCTGGCGGGGAGCATGTCCTCCATGAGCAGGTGGCCAATGACCTTGTCGGCGGCGTTGTGGCGGCCTACGTCCTCGCGGACGACGATAGGTTCGCCGTCGAGGGTAAACGCGCCCGCGGCGTGGATGCCCCCGGTCTTGCGGAACTGCTTCTGCTCCCGTTTGAGGGCGTCGGGAAGCTGAGCGACGACCCTCGGATCCACCGGCACCTGCGGAATCTCGTAACGCGATTGCTTCATGAGCGCCTCGATGGAGGAGGTGCCGCACACGCCGCAGGCAGAGGTCGTCGTGGTGAGGCGCAGATCCGCGAGGGTAAGCGCATGGGGGTTGGTGAGTTCCACGTCGAGAAGGTTATAAGGATTGCGCCCATCCACGGAGGCGCCGGCACAGTAGCGGGCCTCGTGGACGTCAGTGACCTTTTCAATGTGGCCCTCGGAGTGGAGGAAACCGTGGGCCAGTTCGACGTCGTGGCCGGGCGTGCGCATCGTCGTCGTGAGCGTCTGGCCGCCGACGCGAATCTCCAGGGGCTCTTCGCCGGCGACGGTATCGCCGCGGGTATCGACCTGGATGACTTGGCCCTTCTCATCGAGGCGCACCTTGGTCACCGCAAAGGTGGCGTTGATGCGCCCACTCATCGGTTGAGGGCCTCCTTCAAGGTGGCGATGTGCGCGCGAGCTTCGTCGACATCCTTCGAGGCCAAACCAACCAAATACGCCGTCAGCGGGGCAGCGGGGCGGGATTGAGTATGGGCCACGTCTTTGGTGAGGCCAAGCAACTCCTTGATGAGGGCGGTGGCGTCGGCCGGGGAGACGTCGACAAGCACTGCAGCCTCCTCAAGCCACTGGTGTGCCGTACGGATGGGGTCTTGTTCTTCACTCATAACCAACAATGCTAACGCGTTTTGGAAAACAGCATGTCAACGGGTAGAGTAAGCCGACGGACTTGCATTTTTCCTCATCCCGCACTGAGAAATGGTGCGCGAACAGCGGAAATGTGCCAAGCCGGAAGAATTGAACACATCTACTTTGTTGTAGGCCCCTCGCCGTAGATAGCGGACCGTTGTCTGTATCAAAGGGTGGCGAGCGCCTCACGGTATTGACCGTGGGGAGCGTGAGTAGCCCGAAATCACACGGAGAACGCTTTGGTGAGTTACGGGAACCGCAACGAGAAAGGTTACAGGTCACTCATATGACTATGACTGATCCTATTGCCGACATGCTGTCGCGCGTGCGCAACGCATCTAATGCGCACCACGACTCCGTGTCGATGCCGACCTCCAAGCTCAAGGTGAACATCGCCGAGATCTTGAAGCAGGAAGGCTACATCGCTGACTACTCCGTCGAGGGCCGCGAGCTGTCCCTCGAGCTTAAGTACAACAACCGTGAGCGTTCCCTCTCGGGTCTGCGTCGCGTGTCTAAGCCGGGTCTGCGTGTGTACGCAAAGTCCACCGAACTGCCGCAGGTTCTGGGCGGCCTGGGCGTGGCCATCATTTCCACGTCCCAGGGTCTGCTTACTGACCGTCAGGCTCAGGAGAAGGGTGTAGGCGGAGAAGTTCTCGCCTACGTCTGGTAAGGGAGGATTGACACATGTCTCGTATCGGTCTAGCACCTATCGCCGTCCCGAAGGGCGTCGAGATCACCATCAACGGCCAGGTTGTCAACGTGAAGGGTTCCAAGGGCACCCTCGAGGTTGAGCTGCCGGAGCCGATCACCGCAGCTGTCGAGGACGATGAGATCAAGGTCTCCCGTCCGGATGACGACCGCAAGAACCGCGCTCTGCACGGTCTGTCTCGCTCCCTGGTCAACAACGCCGTTGTTGGCGTGACCGAGGGCTACACCAAGAAGATGGAAATCTTCGGTGTCGGTTACCGTGTCCAGCAGAAGGGCAAGGACCTGGAGTTCTCTCTGGGCTACTCCCACCCGATCCTCATTGAGGCTCCGGAGGGCATCACCTTCGCTGTGGACGGCGCAACCAAGCTCTCCGTATCTGGTATTGACAAGCAACTGGTTGGACAGGTCGCCGCGTACATCCGCCGCCTGCGTAAGGACGATCCTTACAAGGGCAAGGGTATTCGCTACGACGGCGAGCAGGTCCGCCGCAAGGTCGGAAAGACGGGTAAGTAAGCAATGGCTAACACTGAAAACGCAAAGCGCACCCCGGTTGGCAAGGACATTTCCTCGCGTCGTCGTGAAGCACGCGCGCGCCGCCACTTCCGCATCCGTAAGACCCTCCGCGGCACCCCTGAGGCACCGCGTCTGGTCATTCACCGCTCCTCCCGCCACATGCACGTCCAGGTCATCGACGACCTGGCCGGCCACACCCTGGTCGCTGCTTCCTCCATGGAAGCCGACGTGCGCGCACTCGAGGGTGACAAGAAGGCCAAGGCTGCCAAGGTAGGCGAGCTCATCGCTGAGCGCGCCAAGGCCGCTGGCATCGAGCAGGTCGTCTTTGACCGTGCAGGCTACAAGTACCACGGCCGCGTTGCTGCGCTGGCCGACGCCGCTCGCGAAGGTGGTCTGCAGTTCTAATGATTAAGGCACACGGAAACATCAACGGAAGGAACGCCTAATGTCGGACCGTGAACAGCGTGACGGCGGACGCTCCGCCGAGAACAACAACGACCGCAAGGGTCGCAACAACGGCCGTCGTAACGACCGCCGCAACCAGCAGGACAACGAGCGCGATAAGTACATCGAGCGCGTTGTGACCATCAACCGCGTCTCCAAGACCGTTAAGGGTGGCCGCAACATGTCCTTCACCGCTCTCGTCGTCGTTGGCGACGGCCAGGGCATGGTTGGCGTCGGCTACGGCAAGGCCAAGGAAGTCCCGGCCGCAATCCAGAAGGGTGCAGAAGAGGCTCGCAAGAACTTCTTCCGCGTCCCGATGATTGCTGGCACCATTACCCACCCGGTTCAGGGTCGCGACGCAGCTGGCATCGTCATGATGAAGCCGGCCGCTCCGGGTACTGGTGTTATCGCCGGTGGTGCTGCTCGTCCGGTGCTTGAGTGCGCTGGCGTGCAGGACATCCTGTCGAAGTCCCTGGGCTCCGACAACGCTCTCAACGTCGTCCGCGCTACCGTGGACGGCCTCAAGCAGCTGGTTCGCCCCGAGGAAGTTGCCGCACGTCGTGGCAAGTCCCTCGAAGAGGTCACGCCAGCCCAGATGCTGCGCAAGCGCGCAGGTCAGGAGGCATAAGCAATGGCTCTGAAGATTACTCAGGTAAAGGGCCTTGTGGGCACCAAGCCGAACCACCGCGCCAACATTGAGGCTCTTGGTCTCAAGCGCATCGGACACTCTGTTGTCAAGCAGGACACCCCGATCATCCGCGGCATGGTTCACAAGGTGCGTCACCTGGTCACCGTCGAAGAAGTGGCAGGGGAGTAAACCATGGCTGATATCATCAAGCTCCACGACCTGCGCCCGGCCGCAGGCTCCAACAAGCCCAAGACCCGCGTCGGCCGCGGTGAGGCATCCAAGGGTAAGACCGCTGGTCGCGGTACCAAGGGCACCGGTGCTCGTAAGCAGGTTTCTGCTGCTTTCGAGGGTGGCCAGATGCCGCTGCACATGCGTCTGCCGAAGCTCAAGGGCTTCAAGAACCCGAACCACGTTGAGTACCAGGTAGTGAACGTTGCTGACTTGGCTGAGAAGTTTGCACAGGGTGGCGACATCACCGTTGCTGACATTGCAGCTGCTGGCCTCGTTCGCGCTAACCAGCCGGTCAAGGTTCTGGGCAACGGCGACATCAACGTTAAGCTGAATGTCACCGCTGACAAGTTCTCCAAGTCTGCTGTTGAGAAGATTGAGGCTGCTGGCGGCACCGCCACCACCAAGTAAATCTTTTCTCGATTCGCGGAGAATCTAACTGCACCCTCCCATGGGCCACCATCTCGGTGTCCTGCGGGAGGGTTGCGGCGTTTTCGCTCACGCATGGCCGCCGGGGGCGTGGTGTGCTGGAAGGCAACGAGGGCGCGGCTTCTCTCTGGGCGCTAAATGGTACTAGTGCTTTTTGAGGGGCACCTTATGGTCCGGTTGTTATGTGTTGACCTGGGGTTTCGTCGTGGGCGGGCTGCAAAAGGTACTAATGCCTTTTGAGGGGTACCTTATGGCCGAATTCTTATTCGGTGACCTGGGGATTTGCTGAACTGGTGCCGCAAAAGGCATTTCTTAGAAGGTTCCAATGCTCCGCTCCGGCTCTGCCAGCGCCCTACTTGGGTCCCGCTAGCGCCCTACTTGTGTCCCGCCGGTGCGCTTGACCCGCTGGTGTGCTGCTGGTGTTTCGCCAGTTTCCTGCTAGTGCCCGGCTAGCTTAGAAAGTCATGAGGTGATATATTTCTGTCTCAGGATTACTGTATGGCAGTTTAAGGAGAAGCTCATGACCTTCGTAAACCAGCTCGTCGCGGGTTTTATAGCCACCGTTATGTCGTTGTTCGGCCTCGCCGCACCGCTCGATAGCAATGGTGTTCATTCCCAGGCCCCGACCGCCCACGTGGCGAATGCCACCACCGGTGAGAACGCACCTGCTGCGCAGCCGGGTGAAGAGCTGAGCCCTCAGAAGGCTGTGGAGCGCGAACTGTTCCTCGTCACCGAGGAGCTGGGCCACGAATTCATGACTATTCGCTTTGAGGGCACTACGACTGCCCACATCATTTTCCTTGAGTCCTACAACCCGGATACCGACCAGGCTGCTGTTGACCGCATGATGAAGTCCCTAGCGGATAACGGCTTCGTGCGCGTGGACGCAGTCGCGTAACCCCTCCTGAATGTAGCAAGACCCCCATGGCCAGGGATGAGCTCCTGGTGATGGGGGCCTGTTTGGTTGAGACGTCAAGCTTAGGCGTTGTTG
Organism: Corynebacterium sp. HMSC078H07; assembly: GCF_001812805.1. Classification (GTDB taxonomy): domain Bacteria; phylum Actinomycetota; class Actinomycetes; order Mycobacteriales; family Mycobacteriaceae; genus Corynebacterium. The sequence continues at coordinate 48,103 of NZ_KV810519.1, forward strand.
ACCGTCTTCTCGTAGAGGCTCGGGAAGCGGTTGTCTGGGTCGGCCACCGCCTTGATGCGTGTGGGCAGTTCGCCACCGTAGAGTGACGCAAACTGTTCGGGGGAGTAAAACGCTTCCGAGTAAAGGGACTTGTGGCCGCCAAGTTCGCTGACCTTGGCCTCAATAATGCGGTTGAAGGCGCCATTGCCGGGAGCAGTCGGGTCGACGTGGTTGCCCTCCACCCCTGACCAGAAACCAACGTTGACCCAAGTCTGGCCTGGCAATAGCGGGTAGAGCGGCCAGGGATCGGGGGAATCAGCCGCGATATCACCGGTGCCGATGAGACTTTCAACCCCGTCGCGCAGGCGGATCGGGCACAGCCACACCGGTTGGATATCGGAGGCCTGAAAGAACCAACGCAGAAACTCCGGCAGATTTTCCGGAGTGACCTCGATGTCTTGCACTACCCGCTCGCCGCGGGGCAGGCCCTTGGGCTTCTTAATAAAGTTGTACTCGAGCTCGTACTTGCGGTCCAAGCGCACGATCTTCCAGTAGAAGGAACTGCGCCGTAGCTCACGCGGCCAGACTTTACGCACTCGCGGGTTCTGCGCGCCGAATGCGCGGGAGCACCAGAACCAATCGGTGTCCCAGCGCCAGATGTAATCGCGGATTGTTAGTCGGTCGTGGCGGACGCCGCGGGCGTGCTGGAGGCTGCGGTAGAAAATTTTGTCTCGAGTGTAGTCCGAGGTGGGCCCCTCCTCATCTGTGAAGCGGGCCATGACCAGGTATGCCTCTTTCGGGGAGAAAACCACTCCATCGAGCCCGTCGACCGTGTGGCCTTCGTAGGAGTGGGTCCGGGAGACGTCGTCGAGCGTGCGGGACAGTGCTTCAAGGTTGTTGAAGCGCACCTCCCGCAGCTCCACGTAGGGTTTCACCTCTCGCAGCTCAATCTTCAGGCGCACTGCGTATCCCAGGGAGCCATATGAGTTGGGGAAGAGGCGGAACAGATCGACGTTCTTGTCGCGCGAGCACGTGACAATCTCCCCGGTACCGGTGAGGATATCCATCTCCACCACCGATTCATGCGGCAGGCCATCGCGGAAGCTTGTGGATTCCACGCCCATACCCGTTACGGCGCCGCCGAGCGTGATGGTTTTCAGCTGCGGCACCACAAAAGGCATGAGCCCATGCGGCAAGGTGGCGTCGACTAGGTCTTCGTAGGTACACATACCCTGAACCTCGGCGGTCTGCGCGATGGGGTCTACCTCAATGACACCGGTTAGGCCGGAGACATCGAGCCCCATCTGCTCGCCGCTGCGGCCGCGGAAGAGATTCGAGGTTTTCTTGGAAAGGCGGACGCGCTTATCCTTCGGCACGGCGCGGAAGCTACGCAGGAGCTTATCGACGCCCTCCCTATGCGCCCGCCAGCCCACCGGCGGGATCTCTACGGCATCGACACTGCGGTGATGGCTGATTCGGTTAATGAGACGCGACATCATAATTCTCCTCCTAGAAACGCGAATCTTCCCACCAGCGGCGTTCAGGAACACCAGCGCGGGAGCCGGCGTCGCCCAGCTTGACGCCCAGGAAGTGGTAGAGATTGATGATGTTGTGCTCGAAGCCCCACTCGGAGCCGGCCATGTAGATGGCCCACAGACGCGCGGTGGGAAGGCCCACCAGGGAGCAGGCTTCCTCCCACGTTTCCTTGAGGTTCTCGCACCAATCGTGGAGCGTGCGCATGTAGTCAAAGCGCAGGGACTCGGTATGCACGACTTCGAATCCAGCGTCTTGCATGCACTTGGTGATGGTGCCGGAGCCGGACAGCTCGCCGTCGGGGAAGATGTAGCGGTCGATGAATCCGCCTTTCGGCGTCTTGTGGTTATCCGGGTAGGTGATGCAGTGGTTGAGCATGAGGCCGCCGGGTTTCAGCTTGCCGTTAAGGAAGCGGAAGAAATCGGGGTAGTTCTTCACGCCGATGTGCTCGAGCAGACCGATGGCGGAGATGGCGTCGAAGCCCTCCTCGGTGACGTCGCGGTAATCCATGAAGCGGATCTCGGCGAGGTCTTCAAGGCCCTCTTCCTTGATCTTGGCCTGGCCCCAATCGGCCTGTTCCTTGGACAATGTCACGCCTAGGGACTTCACTCCGCGCTTGGCGGCGTAGCGCACCATGCCGCCCCAGCCGCAGCCGACGTCAAGGTGGTGGTCGCCTTCCTTGAGACGCAGCTTGTCAAAGATGAGGCGGTACTTGTTTTCCTGAGCTTCATCCAGGGTGGCGTCGGGGGAGGGATAGTAGGCGCAGGTGTAGGTCATTGAGTCACCGAGGAAGAGCTCGTAGAAATCATTGCCCACGTCATAGTGATCGGAAATGACTTCGGCATCCCGCTCCTTGGAGTGCTTCGACAGGCCTTCGTGCACTTTGCGGCGCAGCCACGAGGCGCGCTCGACCTCGGGAACCGGCTGAATCTGGAACGCACCCATGGACGCCAGCGAACGCACGACGCGCGCCAGGGTCTTGGCGTCCGGCTTGGTGAATTTGTCATACATGACGTGGAGTGCGTCGAAGATGCCATAAGGGTGCGCTGGGTGTTCACCTTCAACCGTGATGCCGTCGGTGACATAGGCGCGGGCGAACCCGACATCACCCGGGCGCGTGGCGATATAGGCCAAGCCTTGGAGACTGTTGATCGTGACGGTGAATGGAGCGTCGGCAGGGCCGGTGACGGAACCGTCGAAGGCTTCCCAACGGAAAGGATTGGGCTGCGGGACGAATGCATCAATGATCTCCGCCACGCTCATGGGAGTAAATCGCGTACTCATAAAACTACATACTTCTTTCGCTTCATCGTCAGGCAGATGTGTATACGGCCGTACTCCGAGGCGCCCCGGGCGTCGCGGGAGAGGTCGAAGAGGTGTAGGTCGCCGTGTAGCGACATTGCTAAGGAGCAACACAGGCCATGGTAGGACGGAATGAGAAATACCGCTAGGGACAAAACTATTTTCAGTTGGCCGAGGGGTAGATGTGGCGAAATAGCGCGCGGCTGGTAGGGTAATGGGGTCAAAAGTGTTCAACCGTTCCTATGACGTGCCTGAAAGGGCTCTCATGCAGTAGGAACAGATGAGTTCCACCTCCGTGCGCGGCAGTTTCGGCCCGCATTTTAAGCGCGGTAGGCCAGGAGGATTTAGTAGTGTCCGCCATTTTGCAGGCTTTTAAAGACGCCGACCTGCGTAAGAAGATCATCTTCACGATCGTTTTGATCATCCTTTACCGCGTTGGCGCGCAGATCCCGTCCCCGGGCGTCGATTACGCCACCATCGCTGGTCGTCTTCGCGAACTGACGGAAGAATCCGGCAACCTCTACTCGGTGATTAACCTGTTCTCCGGTGGTGCGCTGCTGCAGCTGTCTATCTTCGCCATCGGCATCATGCCGTACATTACGGCGTCCATCATCGTGCAGCTGCTGACCGTGGTCATTCCGCACTTCGAGCAGTTGAAGAAGGAAGGCCAGTCGGGCCAGGCCAAGATGACGCAGTACACGCGTTACCTCACCCTGGCGCTGGCGCTTCTGCAGTCGGCCGGCATCGTGGCTCTGGCGGACCGCGAGCAGCTGCTGGGTCAAGGCGTGCGCGTCCTGGCGGAGGACCGCAACCTGTTCACCCTTATCGTCCTCGTCATCACCATGACGGCAGGTGCTGTCCTCGTGATGTGGATGGGTGAGCTCATTACCGAAAAGGGCATTGGTAACGGTATGTCCTTGATGATTTTCGCCGGTATCGCTACTCGCCTGCCAACTGACGGCGTGAGCATTATGCAGAACAACGGCGGCCTGGTCTTCGCCATGGTCGTTGCTGGCCTCATCATCCTGGTTGTCGGTATTACCTTCATCGAGCAGGGCCAGCGCCGCATCCCGGTGCAGTACGCCAAGCGTATGGTGGGCCGCCGCCAGTACGGTGGTTCCTCCACCTACCTGCCGCTCAAGGTTAACCAGGCCGGTGTTATCCCGGTCATCTTCGCGTCCTCCCTTATCTACATGCCGGTGCTTATCACGCAGATCGTGAACTCCGGCTCCCCGGGCGTGTCCGATAACTGGTGGCAGCGCAACGTCATTGCTCACCTGCAGGCGCCGAGCTCCTGGCAGTACATCGTTCTGTACTTCGTACTGACCATCTTCTTCTCCTACTTCTATGTCTCCGTTCAGTATGACCCGGCTGAACAGGCGGACAACATGAAGAAGTATGGTGGATTCATCCCGGGTATCCGCCCGGGCCGACCGACCGCCGAATACTTGGGCTTCGTCATGAACCGCCTGCTGTTCGTCGGCTCGATCTACCTGGCACTCATTGCCGTCCTGCCGAATGTTCTTCTGGACTTGGGCATCGGCCGCGCGGGCGCCAGCGGCACCTCCGCCTTCGGCGGTACCGCCATCCTCATTATGGTCTCGGTTGCTCTGACCACGGTCAAGCAGATCGAGTCCCAGCTCCTACAATCCAACTACGAAGGACTGCTTAAGTAATGCGTTACGTACTCCTTGGCCCTCCCGGTGCCGGCAAGGGCACCCAAGCTGCTCTCCTCAGCGAGAAGCTCGGCGTCCCGCACATCTCCACCGGTGACCTCTTCCGCGCCAACATTGGTGAAGGAACTCCGCTCGGTGTTGAGGCTAAGTCCTACATCGACGCCGGCAAGCTGGTGCCGACGGATGTCACCGCTCGCATGGTGGAGGACCGTCTCAACGAGGATGACGCGAAGAATGGCTTCCTTCTGGATGGTTTCCCGCGCACCGTGGAGCAGGCAGACATCCTGCAGAAACTGCTGGCCGATAAGGGCTTGAAGCTCGATGGCGTTCTCAACTTCGAGGTGTCCGAGGATGTCGTCGTTGAGCGCATGCTGGCCCGCGGCCGCGCTGACGATACTGAGGAGACCATCCGTACCCGCCTCGGTGTCTACCGCGACGAGACCTTCCCGCTCATCGAGCACTATGGTGAGGCCATCATCCCGATCCAGGCTGAGGGGTCCGTTGAGGAGATCAACGAGCGCGCGCTTACGGCGATGGGCAAGTAACTCCCTTCGCTATGGCTTTTCGACGACGCACGAGGACCATACCTGCCCGCACCCCGGGCGAGCTTGACGCTATGCAAGCAGCCGGCGAAATTGTTGGCCGCGCCCTGCAGGCAGTGCGCGCTGCCGCCGCTGTTGGTGTGAGTACGCTGGAGCTCGACGAGGTAGCTGAGCAAACCATTCGTGATGCCGGTGCCGTGCCCACCTTCAAGGGCTACGGCGGCTTTCCAGGTTCTATCTGTGCGTCCGTCAACGAGGTCATTGTCCACGGCATTCCCAGTAGCGATATCGTCCTTAGCGACGGTGACCTCATCTCCATCGATTGCGGCGCCACCCTCGATGGCTGGGTAGGGGATAGCGCGTGGACGTTTGGCGTCGGAAAGCTCAGCGCTGAGGCCCAGGCGCTGTCTGATGCCACCGAATGGGTCCTCCACGAGGGCCTCAAGGCCATGGTTCCGGGCAACCGCCTCACCGATGTCTCTGCTGCCCTCGAGCAAGCCACCTACGCTGCCGAGGATAAATTTGGCATCGAACTCTACATCGTCGACGGCTACGGCGGCCATGGAATCGGGCGTGAAATGCACGAGGAGCCCTACCTGGCCAATGAAGGCCAAGCCGGCCGCGGCCCTATCATTCAAGACGGATCGGTTCTGGCCATCGAACCGATGCTTACCCTAGGCACGGAAGATAACGCCGTGCTTGGCGACGACTGGACGGTCGTCACCACCGACGGCTCCCTCGCGGCTCACTGGGAGCACACCGTGGCGGCCACGGAGAATGGTCCCCGAATCCTGACCCAGCGCTACGCATAGGTAGGAATTTATGGCGGAAAGGTTTATACTTCTTGCCATGTCTAAACTTCGTTCCCACTCTGGTGCTCGTTCCCTACGCCGAGCAGCCGCAGCGGGCCTCGTGTCCGTCTCTCTTCTGACCGCACCTGCAGCCAACGCGCAGACCGCCCCGTCCTTCGATACTTTGTCCTCCGACGTTCAGTCTCAGGTCGATAGCTTCCTGGGCCAAACGCGTGAAAGCGCATGGACGTCCCGCAACGATATTCTCGAGTCCCTTCGAGCTTCTAACCCGCAGGCAGCCGATGCTCTCCGTCCCGTCATCGACGGTGCCATCGAGCTGATCTTCCCGGGCCTTATTGATCAGAAGAACGCGGAGATCCGCGCTGCACGCGAAGCCGAAGAGCGCGCTCACGCTGAGCAGGTGGCACGTGAAAAGGCCGCAGCCGAGGAAGCTGCACGCAAGGCTGAGGCTGAGCGCAAGGCACAGCGTTTCGATACCGGCCCGTGCCCGGCCGATGCCCGCATTTGCGTCGACCGCGGTGGTCACCGTTCCTGGCTGCAGGACGGCAATGGCAACGTCACTTACGTTGCTCAGGGTGTCTCCACCGGTAAGCCGGGCGAGGAGACCCCGGCCGGTACTTTCTACATCAACCGCAAGATCAAGGACGAGATCTCCTGGGAGTTCGGCGACGCTCCGATGCCGTACGCCATGTACTTCACCAACAATGGCCACGCCTTCCACGAAGGGTCCCCGGCGTACCAGTCCAATGGCTGCGTTCGCCTGACCCACCAGGACGCGGTGCGCTTCTGGAACGATGTGCCGGTCGGTTCCAAGGTCTTCATTTACTAAGCGTTGTGTAGGCTCCCCTTGACAACGCCTGAGAGAGGCTCTACCCCCTCTCACGCCCGTCACCTCACTGGGGTGGCGGGCTTTCGGCGTGTCTTGGGGCCTATCTGCTGTGCTCTGCGCTAGCGACATTTGGAAATAGCGTTATCGCAGCGTATGCTTGAGAGCTGGTGTCTGCACGTGGTGCTTCACAACGTTGAAGTGCGTGCAGAAACACCAGGCAGTAGACATCAAACATGCAGGTGAAGATGGGGACGTCGCCAAGCGCGGCGTACTTTCAACGTTCACCAGAAAAGTAGAGGTTATGGCTAAGGAAGGCGCAATCGAGGTTGAGGGTCGCATCGTCGAACCCCTGCCTAACGCAATGTTCCGCGTCGAGCTCGACAACGGACACAAGGTTCTTGCACACATCTCTGGCAAGATGCGTCAGCATTACATCCGCATCCTCCCGGAGGACCGCGTTGTTGTAGAGCTGTCTCCTTACGACCTGACCCGCGGACGCATCGTCTACCGCTACAAGTAAAGACAGTAAGCCTCCTTATCCACGGGACGCACTTGATGCGCCCCTTTCTACCTCAGGCTGCGATGGCCTGAGCCTGCACTGCTAAGCATGCCCACTGAATCCCCGGCTCGGCCCGGGGCGAAGCGCATGCGTGGTGGGGGACGGATGAGGAGAAAACCATCGTAACAACCCGAAAGGACTAGCCACATGGCACGTCTAGCTGGTGTTGACCTCCCGCGCAACAAGCGCATGGAGGTTGCTCTCACCTACATCTACGGCATCGGACCTTCCCGTGCCAAGGAACTGCTGGAAAAGACCGGCATTTCTCCCGACCTGCGCACCGACAACCTGGATGATGACCAGCTGTCGGCGCTGCGTGACGTTATTGAAGCTACCTGGAAGGTAGAGGGTGACCTCCGCCGCCAGGTTCAGGCTGACATCCGTCGCAAGATTGAAATCGGCTGCTACCAGGGCATCCGCCACCGCCGTGGCCTGCCCGTACGTGGTCAGCGCACCAAGACCAACGCTCGTACGCGCAAGGGTCCGAAGAAGACGATCGCAGGAAAGAAGAAGTAAAACATGCCACCGAAGACTCGTTCCGGCGCGCGCCGTGGTGGTCGTCGCGTCGTAAAGAAGAACGTGGCCGCTGGCCACGCCTACATTAAGTCCACCTTCAACAACACCATCGTGTCCATCACGGACCCGCATGGAGCTGTCATCTCTTGGGCATCCTCTGGCCACGTTGGCTTCAAGGGTTCCCGTAAGTCCACCCCGTTCGCAGCCCAGATGGCCGCTGAGAACGCTGCCCGCAAGGCAATGGACCACGGTATGAAGAAGGTTGACGTATTCGTCAAGGGTCCGGGCTCCGGCCGCGAGACCGCCATCCGTTCCCTGCAGGCAGCAGGCCTCGAGGTTAACTCGATTACGGATGCCACCCCTCAGCCGCACAACGGCTGCCGTCCGACCAAGCGCCGCAAGGTTTAAGGGAAAGGAAGAGGTAAAACAATGGCTCGTTATACTGGCCCCGCTACCCGCGTATCCCGCCGTCTGCGCGTCGACCTGGTCGGCGGCGATATGGCATTTGAGCGCCGCCCGTACCCTCCGGGACAGGCTGGTCGCAACCGCATCAAGGAATCTGAGTACCTGCTGCAGCTCCAGGAGAAGCAGAAGGCAAAGTACACCTACGGTGTGCTCGAGCGTCAGTTCCGTCGCTACTACGCTGAGGCTAACCGCCTCCCGGGCAAGACCGGTGACAACCTCGTTGTCCTGCTCGAGTCCCGTCTTGACAACGTGATCTACCGTGCTGGTCTGGCTAACACCCGCCGCCAGGCTCGCCAGCTTGTCTCCCACGGTCACTTCACCGTGAACGGCAAGAAGATCAACGTTCCTTCCTTCCAGGTCACTCAGTACGACATCATCGATGTCCGCGAGCGTTCCCAGAAGATGGAATGGTTCGAAGAGGCCCAGGATCGCCTGATTGACGCCAACGTTCCGGCGTGGCTGCAGGTCGTCCCGGACACCCTGCGCATCCTCGTGCACCAGCTGCCCGAGCGCGCTCAGATCGACATCCCGCTGCAGGAGCAGCTCATCGTCGAGCTTTACTCGAAGTAAACTTTCGATATCTGATTCTTTACCCCTTCTACCGGCGTCATATAGCGGGCGCCGACAAGGAGAAATTCCATGCTTATTTCCCAGCGTCCTCAGCTCACCGAGGAATTCATCGACTCGTCTCGTTCCAAGTTCGTCATCGAGCCGCTCGAGCCGGGCTTCGGCTACACCCTCGGTAACTCGCTTCGTCGCACGCTGCTGTCCTCCATCCCGGGCGCAGCAGTAACCTCCATCAAGATTGATGGTGTGCTCCACGAGTTCACCACTATCAACGGTGTGAAGGAAGACGTTTCCGAGATCATCCTGAACATCAAGGGTCTGGTCCTGTCCTCCGACTCCGATGAGCCGGTGGTCATGTACCTGAGCAAGGAGGGCCCGGGTGAGGTGACTGCAGGTGACATCCAGCCGCCGGCTGGCGTGGAGATCCACAACTCGGATCTGCACATTGCATCCCTGAACGAGTCCGCCAAGCTGGACATGGAACTCGTCGTCGAGCGCGGCCGCGGCTACGTCCCGGCTGCCGCTACCTCTGGGGAAATCGGCCGTATCCCGGTCGACCAGATCTACTCCCCGGTACTCAAGGTCTCTTACAAGGTCGAAGCTACTCGTGTTGAGCAGCGTACCGACTTTGACAAGCTGATCATCGACGTCGAGACCAAGAACTCGATTTCTGCCCGCGACGCCCTGGCTTCCGCCGGCGGCACCCTGGTCGAGCTCTTCGGCCTGGCTCGCGAGCTGAACACCGCCGCTGAGGGCATTGAAATTGGCCCGTCCCCGCAGGAGACGGAGTACATCGCTGCCTACAGCATGCCGATCGAGGACCTGAACTTCTCCGTCCGCTCCTACAACTGCCTGAAGCGTCAGGAGATCCACACCGTTGGTGAGCTCGCCGAGTGCACCGAATCGGACCTGCTGGATATCCGTAACTTCGGTCAGAAGTCGATTAACGAGGTAAAGATCAAGCTGGCTAACCTGGGCCTGGCTCTCAAGGACACCCCTGAGGACTTCGACCCGACCCAGCTCGAAGGTTACGACGCAGAAACCGGTGACTTCAAGGACCCGGCTTCTGAGGATTCCGAGTAAAGAATTCCGCTGAATCGTAACGGCGCTTGTGAAGCGCTCGTTGCGCGCTCAATTTATCCGCACACGAGGAGTACACAATGCCAACCCCTAAGAAGGGTGCCCGTCTCGGAGGCTCCGCTAAGCAGCAGGCTCACCTGCTGAGCAACTTGGCAGCTAGCCTGATCGAGCACGGCGCAATCAAGACCACCGATGCCAAGGCGAAGGTTCTTCGTCCGTACATCGAGAAGATCATCACCAAGGCTAAGTCCGGCACCGTTGCTGACCGCCGCGCTGTTCTCAAGCTCATCCCGCACAAGGATGTTGTTGCCTACCTCTTTGACGAGCTGGCACCGAAGTTTGAGAACCGTGAGGGTGGCTACACCCGCACCATCAAGCTGGAGAACCGCACCGGTGACAACGCCCCGATGTCCCAGATCTCCCTCGTTCTCGAGGAGACCGTGACCTCCGAGGCTAACCGCGCTACCCGCGCAGCTGCTTCCAAGCAGGCTGAGGAAGCTAAGGCCGAAGAGGCTGAGGCTGAATCCGCTGAGGAAGCAAAGGCAGAGGCAACCGAGGCAGAGGTCGAGGAGACCGCTGCTGAGGAGTCCGAGGAGAAGTAAACTTCTCTCGCCTTAACTAGGCCGCAGTACCACCTTAGGTGGGGCTGCGGCCTTTTGTTATGCTTTCTGGGCTATATAACCCCGACCAGAACGTATACTCTATGACCCCGCTGTTTACTGTGCTGTACGTAATCGGCATCGTCTCCGAGGCGATGACCGCTGCGCTGTCCGCTGGCCGGCAAAAGATGGATCTGTTTGGCGTCATCATGTTGGGCGCAGTCACCGCATTGGGCGGCGGCACGATCCGCGACATGGTGCTGGGCGCCTACCCGTTGACGTGGGTGGCGGAACCGCGCTTCCTCTTGGCCGTGGTGGCCGCCGCCGTCGCCACGGTTTATATGTCCTTCCTAATGCACTATTTCCGGCATGTATTCTTGCTTCTCGACGCCCTGGGCCTTGCGGTATTCAGTGTCCTTGGTGCTCAGAAGGCCTTGGAACATGGCCATGGGTTGGTTATCGCTGCCGTGGCTGCGGTGCTGACCGGTGTCTTTGGCGGTATTTTGCGTGACTTGTTGTCCGACCGTATCCCGCTGGTCTTGTCCGCCGAGCTGTACGCCTCCATTTCTGTTCTTGCAGCCTTTTCTTATGCGGGATTGATGGAGCTGGGGCTCAGCGATGAGGTCGCTGGCGTCGTGACGGTATGCCTAGCGCTGGCGCTGCGCGTGGCTGCGATCTACTTTGGATGGTCGCTGCCGGTGTTTGAATACCGGGGAGCCGAACAACCCATGGACCCGCGCCTGCGCTTGTCTGCCCGCATTGTTCGGGATGGCGCCCGCAAGGCCAAGCGCAAAGCCGGCCAGGCCAAGAAGAATCTAAAGCACCCCAAGCGGGCTGGCTATGCCGCTTTGAGCAAGCTGGGCGTGAGCAAGAGCGCGAAGCGCCAGCACGCGGCCCAGGATTGGGAACTCAATCGCGAGTGGAATGCCAACGACTAGGTAGAATCAGCATCCATGACTAACGTTCGCCTTCGCCTAGACTTGGCCTACGACGGCACCGACTTCCACGGGTGGGCCAAGCAGAAGGGCGGCCTGCGCACTGTTCAGCAGACCGTTGAGGAGAAGCTGAGCATGGTGCTGCGCCACCCAGTGGAGCTCACCGTGGCTGGGCGCACCGATGCCGGAGTGCATGCCAGCGGTCAGGTGGCGCACTTAGATACCACACGGGCGGCGCTGGGACAGCGCAGCATTGACGGCGATCCCACCAAGCTGGTGAAGCGCTTGGCCAAGTTGCTGCCTGCCGACGTCCGCGTCCACGCCTGCACCGAAGTTCCCGCAGATTTCGACGCGCGCTTTTCTGCCTTACGCCGCCGCTACGTCTACCGCATCACCACCCATCCGCGCGGTGCACTTCCGACTCGCGCACGCGATACCGCGACGTGGTTCAAGCCAGTGGACCTGGAGCTAATGCAGGCCGCGGCCGATCAGCTGGTGGGGCTCAATGACTTCGTGGCTTTCTGCAAGGCGAAGCCGCACGCCACGACCATTCGCGAGCTCCTTGCCTTTGAGTGGAAGGACGTGTCGACGCCCGCGGAGCCGCAGCTCTACGAGGCGCACGTAACCGCGGATGCCTTTTGCTGGTCCATGGTGCGCTCGTTGGTGGGCTGCTGTTTGCGGGTGGGGGAGGGCTCGCGCGGAGTTGACTTCGCCGCCCATATGCTGCGGGAAGAAAGCCGGTCCTCAGAGATCCCGCTTGCTGATGCTCAAGGTTTGAGCCTGGTGGGCGTGGATTACCCCGATGCGGACCAGTTGGCCGCGCGGGCGGCGATGACCCGTGGTCGTCGCGCTGCGGAGGATACCGAGTTGGGTTAATCTAGAACCCACTGCGCCGTGGGAGGGTGGCGCTCAGATTCGGGGGAGGATTCTCATGGCACGCGCGTTGCCGACTACCAAGGCCCAGGTATCGGGCCACAAATTCTTGTTGCGTCGACTCGAGCACGGGCTGGTGTTCGGGGATATTCGTATGATTCATGATCCGCTAAAGCGGCGCAGGCGCGCGCTGCTCGGCGGAATAGCTGCGGTGGCCTTCTTGAGTCTGGGCTCGGGTCTCATCGCGTGGATGCAGCCGGACCCGCAGCCCGGTGATGCACCCGTGGTGCGCTCGTCCGAAGGACAGCTTCTAGCTCTGGTCAACGGAACCTACCACCCGGTGGCCAACCTGGCTTCCGCCCGGCTCATCGCCAACGAACCGGTGGAACCCAGCGCTGCTGGGGAGAGCTTCCTGGAGCAGGTCAGCCTGGGCACACCATTGGGGATTGTGGATGCACCGAACCTTCTGGCGGCCGGAACAGGAGAGGAACCGGGCTGGGCGGCGTGCCTGGAAGAGTCCACGGAGGGGGAGAACTGGCAGTCCAGCAACCGCGTTGGCACCGTGACAGTTGTGGCCCATCATGGTGTGCGGGGTTTCGATGAGGAACAGGCCGCAGTGGCGGAATCTGATGGAACCCAGTGGTTGCTCACCGGACAGGGCCGCGTTGTCCTGCCGGAGGCCACGAGCACGCAAGGCCGTGTGCTGCGCCGTGCTTTGGGAATGACTGCAGAAACAGCAGTGTGGAGCGTCCCCACGGAGCTGCTTAATGCCTTCGCTGAGCTGGAGCCGCTGAGTTTTCCGGCCGTGCCGCCGGAAATCCTCGATACGGGCGAGCAGCTTTGGGCCCGCACGGAGCAGGGCGTTTTCGCCATTACCCCGACGCAGGCAGAGATGCTCGTGGGCGTCGGCGCGCAGCGACTCCCCGCGCAGGCCCAAGACGTTGCTGCGCTCAGCGACGTCCCACCAACCTTCCACCTTCCCACCACCCGCGTCGAGTTCCTCTCGCCCGAGCAGGGTTGGTTGTGCGCGACCCACCACCATGGCGCAGGTAGTGCTCAGCCGGTTACCGCTACGGTGGCCCTGCCTGGTGAATCGGCAGCACAACGCTTTGCTGGCCTGCAGGCAGGGGTAGGCGTGGATAGCGGGCACGGCTATCACGTGGTCTCATCCACCGGTAGGCGGCACGAGCTGGCCGGCGCTGCCGAGCTTAATTCCCTGGGGCTTGATGAGCCGGAACAGGTGCCATGGGAAATTCTGCGCTTGTTGCCGGAAGGCTCCGCACTGAGCCGCGCTGAGGCCTTACAACACGAGCACTCACTGCTGCCACCAGGAGAAGGAAAGTAAGAAGCGCCAGCAACCTACGAACTCGCGGCCAACTGGCCGAGGCCGGTGGGGCGTGCGGTACCACGCTGATGTCGCGGTACGCGTTCTCGCTTTCCAGCGGACGGTAGGTCAGCGCTGCAAGCGGATCGACCACCCCGTTGCCTGGCTCTGCCGAGCCGATGATGCGCTCGCGCAGCTGGGCCGGAGAATCATCGGGGTAACGCTGCGTGAGTAGGGCGACCGTCCCACTGACCAGGGGAGCGGCGAAGGAGGTGCCCTGGAACAGTGTGTCGCCCTTGGCAGTGGCCCACCCACCACCAGGTTCGAGAGCAAGGGGGACGTCGCCCTCAGCGCTCAAAGGTGCACCGATGGAATAGTCGGCGAGCTCGTGCGGCGTGGCCAGAGCGCCGACGGAGAGAACCGTATCTGCCACGGCGGGAAACACGACGTCGCCCTTGTCACAGCCGCCGGAGGTCGCGTTTCCCGACGCCGCCACCACCACCGCCCCGGCCTCCTCCGCGCGCTGCAGGGCGGCATCCAAGCCAGAACGATCGACCCGTGCCGCAGCATCTGATGGCACGCAGGAGACGACGGATACGTTGATGACGTGGGCCCCGGCATCGACGGCATCCTCAATCGCTGCCGCCAGGCTAGCCAGCGTTCCGGAACCCGATTGCTCAGCATCTTCGCTCGGAGAGTCTGCGCCTTCCGCATCGGCGGGCGGTGGGGTCCGATAGTGCGTGCTGGTCTGCCGGATAGAGTAGATTTCCGCCTCTGGGGCCACTCCGAGATCGCGGCCGGCAATGACGCCGGCAACGACAGTGCCGTGCAGGTCGCAGTCACGCATGGGGTCGGGTTCCTCCGGAGTCACGAAGTCCGTGCCAGGTGTCACCCGCAGCTGCGGGTGGGCGGCCACGCCGGTATCAATAACTGCGACTTTTACCCCGGCCCCCGTGGCAAAGGAATGCAGGCGCGAGCGGTACTCCGCATACTGCGCCGAGGGCTGCGGTCCCTGTGCCGCACGAGTGGCTTCCGCGCAGGCGGTATCTGGCTCACGTGCAGCAGCCTGCGAACTATCCACTGTTGATCCAGCACAAAGCAGCCCGACACTCAGCGCCATCACCCCGATGTGTCTGCTCGCTGTCATGAGCCCAGTCCCCGGATGAACTCGAAGAGCCCTGCTAAGTGTGCCGCCAGGGGTAAGCAGGCAGCCAATGCAAGGGCCTCAGCTCGCTCGAACCACACGATGGTGGTCGGTTCCACGTGGGCAAGGGCGCCTGCCCACATCGGAGCTGAGAGCATCGCCACAATGACGAGCCCGGCAACAACGCTGAGTACCCACGTTGTCGCCGTCGGCGAGGACTCTAGCTGCCACTCCCGCACCGCCACCGCAACCGCGCCGCAGGCAGCGGCCACACCTAAAAGGCCCAGCGCCCAGGCAGCCACGGTCCGGGCATGCCGTGCTGCATGGACGATGACCCCGCCTGCGATACTCAGGCATAAGGCTTGAGAAGCCCTGACTATCTCCGCGTCATGGGCGCTCAGCGCGATGAAGAGCACTGCGGGAATACCGGCCAGCGCGCAGCCCACAGCGATTCCTTCATAAGCCTGCCCGGCGCGCCGGGCTTTGTCAGCGTTATCGGTAGGGACGTCGTCTGAAATGCTCAAATCTTGACCGGCGGTGGGCAGCTGTGGCACGCGCAGACCCGCTAGTCGCGTGGTGAGCAGGGGTGCACCAGCGAGAAGACCCAGGATTGCGGCGAGGAGCGGGGCGGCGCCCAGCAGTCCGATGAGCGCGAGCACGCACCACGTCGCGGCTATCGCTCGCGCCCGTAGCCCGCCTACGCGCAGGAGGTGGGAAAGGAGCGCCATGATGGCCAGTGCTGCAGCTGAACCGGCAAGCGCCGCCGAACTCGCGTCGGAGCCGCCTACGCCGAACCAGCCGGCCAGTCCAGCAGCGATATGTGCTGCGGCCAACAGCGAACCGCGCCGCGTCCACACCGCCAGCACGACAGCAAGAACTGCTGCGGCGGCGCATCCCACTGCTGGGGACAAGGCAGCCGTGAGGAGCCCTCCGATGGCGATGAGCCCGGCGCAGCCCCACACGCCCGCGAGACCCTCCAGAGTGGTTGATGGTGCATCGGCAGCGAGCGCTTCCGCCGCATCCCGGACAATCGGGGCGGGTGGTGACTCGTCCGGGCTGAGAACCAGTACCGATCCATCCTCGAGCGGAGTGCGGTCAAGCGGTGCGGTCATCGATACGGCCTTGCCCGAAGCGGTCGTAGCGCGCCAGAGGATGGGGGCGGGGGAGACGTCGACAAGCACGAGCAACTCTCCCAGCATCTCCCCGACGCTCGCGGATAAGGGCAGGGATATATCTGCCTCTTTGCGTGCTTGGCCTGCATGGATGCGGACGGTGACGTGAATGGAATGCGCGAGTGCGCGGGTCATGGAAAGTACCTCCCCCGAGAAATTTTTCTGGGCTACCCCTTGCCCATTGCCGTTCATTGTGGCTTACTAGTGGCACGCTGTCCACCGCTGAAGGAGGCGGTGGAGTACTTCGGGGGGAAGGACTTTTACATGCGCGTACCTACACGCGTCGTTGATTCGGGGCCGTCAGCTTATCGGGAGCCAGCGCCGCCACTACCGCAGGGCACTATCGAAGCCGAGGCTGTGCCTGAGGCTGTGCGCGCCCAGCCGGTGCCGCTCGTGCGCCTGATGATGCCGCTGGTCATGATTGCGGCGATGCTGGGCATGGTGGCGCTCATGGTGCTGGGTGCAGGCGACGGGCGCCGGATTAGTCCCATGAGTCTGATGTTCCCGCTCATGATGCTCGCCAGCATGGCCATGATGTTCAATCCATCAAGTGGTAGCCAGGATCCGGATGAAACGCGGCGCACCTACCTGCGCCACCTTAAGGCGTTGCGGGAACAGGCCGTGGAACGTGGGGAAGCGCAGCGCGCTCACGAGGAACACCGCAATCCCACGCCGCGCCAGGCGGCCGCGCTCATCACGAGCCCGCGCCTGTGGGAACGAGGACCTGATGCACCCGATGCGCTGGAGGTGCGGGTAGGAACGGGCCCGATGGCGCTGTGTACGCCCATCACTGTGCCGGATTCAGGTGCGGCAGAGGACCTCGATCCGGTCTGTGCGGTGAGCGTGCGACAGACCGTGCGGGCGGTAGGAACGCTGGCGGATATGCCCGTGGTCATCCAGCTGCAGGCCTTTCCTATCGTGGGTCTGGCCGGGGACGATGCCGCGGGGGTAGCGCGAGCGATGCTGCTGCACCTCGCGGTGCTCCACGGCCCAGAGACCGTGGGGATTGAGTATGACGGCAACGAGTGGGACTGGCTCAAGTGGCTGCCGCATACCCGCGAACCGGAGCAGGCGCACTTTTGCATTCGCGTCGTCGAGGACGACCCCACGGAAGGACCCGCCGCGCTTGCCGACGTCCCCCTCAACCACCCCACGGTCACCCTCGCCGTGGGTGTCACACCGCATTCATATTTGGGCCGAAGAGCCGAGGAAGAAGGCATTTACCTGCACACCGAAGACGCGCTCTCCGTGGTGACCGCCGCGGGCGAGGAGAACCTAGGGCGCTGCGAGCATATCGATGCCGCCAGCGCGCTGTTGTGGGCGCGCCAACTAGCGCCCTACCATCGGCCTCTCGGCAGCGACGCCGGCTCGACCCCGCGGCATGGGCGCGATGCCGACCTGCCTACACTCGTGGGCTATCGGGACGTCGACGAGCTCGTTGCCTCCGGAATGTGGCATGGGCGAACCCCCTCTGAGCGCTTGCGCGTGCCCATTGGAGTAGACGACTCCGGCCAGGCCGTGTTCTTGGACCTGAAAGAATCCGCCCAGGGAGGCATGGGGCCGCACGGGCTGTGCATCGGCGCAACCGGCAGTGGAAAGTCGGAACTTTTAAGAACACTCGTCGTCGCTCTTGCCGCCACGCATAGCCCGGATGAGCTCAACCTCGTCCTCGTGGACTTCAAAGGTGGCGCGACCTTCCTTGGCTGTGATGAATTGCCGCATACCTCCGCGGTCATCACCAACCTGGAAGAGGAATCCACCCTGGTGGAGCGCATGTATGACGCCATCTCTGGTGAGATGAACCGCCGCCAGGAGTTGCTGCGCAAGGCCGGCAACTTTGCCAACGTCGGCGAGTTCAACGCCTCCGACGACGCGGTGAGCGAACACGGCCCACTTCCTGCGTTGGTCATTGTGGTCGATGAGTTCTCCGAACTGTTGGGCCAGCACCCAGATTTCGCTGAACTTTTTGTTGCGGTAGGCAGGCTTGGCCGCTCGCTCCATGTGCACTTGCTCTTGGCATCCCAGCGCTTGGAAGAAGGCCGCCTGCGCGGTCTTGATTCCCACTTGTCGTATCGCATCGGTTTGAAGACCTTCTCCGCTGGCGAATCCCGCCAAGTCCTTGGCGTAACTGATGCCTACCACCTGCCAGCCCAACCCGGCGCGGGCTACCTCAAGACCGATGCGGATGCGCCAACCCGTTTCCAGGCCTCCTATGTTTCAGGTCCGGTCACGCGCCGGGTGGTGCGCGAAGGGAGTAGCCGCGCAGTGTCGCGCGTCGAACTGTTTACTGGCTGGCAGGCAGTGGAGGAAGAATCGGAATACACGATGCTCGTGGATTCCTCTACCACGCTGTTGGCCACCGTGGTGGGCGCCGCCCGCGATGAAGCAGCCCAGCGCGGCCACGCAGCACGGCGTATCTGGCTGCCGCCGCTGCCACCGCTGGTGGAACTGTCTGCCGTGGCGGCTTTGGCCAGCGACACGCGCGCCGGGCTGCGCGCGGAGGTCGGACTCATCGATCGCCCCTACCACCAGCGTCAGGACCCACTCACCGTGGACTTCACCACGAGCGGTGGACACCTAGCGCTGTGCGGCGGACCACAGTCAGGAAAGTCTATGGCCTTGCGCAGCATCGTCGCAGGCCTGGCACTGAATCATTCGCCAACGGAGATTCGCTTCTACGTCATCGATCTCGGTGGCGGACAGCTCAGCGTCTTAGAACGCCTGCCACACGTGGCGGGAGTTGCCGGCCGCGACGAGCCTGAAAAGGTACGGCGCATCGTTGACGAAGTGGCCGGCCTTGTCCGCCGGCCGGAAGAACGCCACACCTTCCTCATCGTCGATGGCTGGCACCACATCGGTACCTCAGGCGCAGATTTTGAGGACTTGTCTGAGCCTATTACCCAGTTGGTGGCCGATGGCGCCTCCGCTCGCATCCACGTGCTTATTGCTGCTGCGCGCTGGACCAGCTTGCGACCGTCTATTCGTGACCTCATCTCGGCGCGCCTTGAGTTGCGTTTGGGCGAGGCTATGGATTCCCTGATTGACCGCAAAGCGCAGCAGAAGCTTCCGGCCGCACCTGGGCGCGGTATCACGGTGGCGGGGGAGAACCTCCTTTTCGCGTCGACTTCCGCGCAAGACATCGCCCACATCTGCGGAGTCCATGCGGATGCAGAAGCCGTGCCAGCACTCAAGATGTTGCCAGCGCTTCTCACGGATCTGCCCCAGCCTGCCGACGGGGTGACACCTCGGGGCATCGCATGGGGAATTGGTGGTCCCGACCTCGAGGTTCTCACGTGGGATCCGGCGACGCAGCACCACCTTGTGTGCATCGGCTCGCAGGGCGCCGGAAAATCCCAATTCCTCAGCGTCATCCTGGCGGGTATTAGCCGGATGGGCAGAGAAGCGGCGCGCCTGGTGGTCATCGACGAGCGCCGCGCACATTTGGGGACGCTGGAGGAGGAGATGGTGGCGGCGTACGGGGCGTCGGCAAGCGCGGCAACCCAGACCATCATCGATACCGTCCGCACTCTGGAACAGCGCCTGCCCGGCCCGGAGGTTACTCCCGCGCAACTTGCTGCGCGCAGCTGGTGGGATGGCCCTGAGATCTTCCTCGTCATCGATGACCTGGACCTGGTCAGCGAGATTGCACTCGCGCCCCTGCTGGAACTTCTCCCGCATGCCCGGGACGTGGGATTACACCTGGTCCTGGCACGTAAGTCCGGCGGCATTGGCCGCGCACTGTTCGGACAGTTCCTCTCTGCCGTGCGTGATCTGCAGCCGGCGCTGCTGCTTCTCGACGCCGACCGTGACGAAGGCGCCATCTTCGGCATCAAACCCACCGCCCTGCCACCAGGACGTGGCCAATGGGTCGTCCGCGGCGCGGCACAAGGCCTGGCCCAGGTGTATGTGCCGCACGAATCTAGCCCAGCTGACCCCACAACTGATTCAGACACGACTCATTCAGGAGATAATCATGACTACTAGCCACGCGCTGCGCAGCACCAGCGCCCCCACGACGACCTTGACGGTGACGGTTCTTGATGCTGCGACCATCTATGAAGGCCCCGAGACCGTCTACCGCTATGACCTCCCCGGAACCGGCATTGTAGAGGGATGGGCCCTGGACACTGTCCTTGACCAGGTGGAAAAGATTTGCGGAGCGGACTGGCCGGACGTCACCGTTGATGTCATCGACGATCCATCCGGAACTGAAATCAGTTCGGAAGCCGTGGCTATTCTGCGCCGCCAGCTGCGTGCCGCAGGAGCCAGCGTTGAGGAACCTGAACCGCCAGCCGTACCCGCGCCGCCGCCCCCGGTGAGAAGAAGCGCACTGCCAGACAGCGATGATGCCGTCACTGATGAGGGCCTCGCCCCGGGCAGACCTAGCCACAGCCGGCTGCGGCGTTCACACCGCGCTGCGGCCCCGCGGTTCCCGCTTGATATCGACCCCTTCTATATCGCCATAGCCGTAATGGTGCTATTGGTGGCTGGGGTCTCGTGGTGGGCGGTGGGACGCAAGGATGCAGCCCTTGCAGCAAGCTCGGCTCACGACGACTCCACCGCCACCGCCTCTGCCGGCGCGTCGCCATCACCCGGTTCCGCGGTGGAAGCCCCAGTGACAGCCACCGCTGATACCCAGGATTCTTCGACAGAAGAGTCCGGCAGCCAGCAGTTGCGCCCAGGGCAGCAGGCAATCGAGGTCGAAGGTATGTCCCTAGTCTTGCCCCAGGGCTTCCGCACCAGTGTGGAGGATGGCCTCGTCACTGCCGCAGGGGAGGACCCGAACCTGCGCATCCTTCTGGCAGCGGATCCGCTCTTCAACGTGCCGGTGGAGGTTCTCTTTGACGAAATCACTCAGCAGATTGAGTCCGATCCGGCGCTGCACGACCCAGCCGAGGAATCTGGCCGTCTGTCCTATACCGAGGATCCCGGCGATGGCTCACGGGTCACGTGGATGATGTGGGAAGACAAAGGCCATCAGATGTCGGTGGGATGTCACACCAAGTTTGAGCCCAACGTAGTACAGAAAGCTGCCTGCCGGATGGCGGCAGAATCGCTGGTCAAGAAGGAATAGCACAGCCGACTTGAAGAAAAAATAAAAAGTTTGGAAGGGCTGGGAACCGATGGAGCGCAGCTTCAGTCCAATAAAGATGAGAAGGACAACAGGGTGCTTCTCGGGGGACAGATTCACCAACTAAAAGCCCTTGTACTGAAGGGATTGGCCCCACGAAGGGATACAGAAAGGGACAAATACTATGACTCAAACTTTCCGCACTGAAGCCGACGTCATGGTGGCTACCGCCGGCCGCGTTGACTCCACCAATGATGAAGTTCAAGGAGAGCTCACCCGCCTGCAGGGCGTAGTGGACTCGGTCCGTGCCAGCTGGTCCGGCCGCGCACAGGTGTCCTTCGACAACCTGATGCAGCGCTACAACACCTCCGCGCAGCAACTGCGTGAGGCCTTGACCTCTATCAGCGAAAACATCCGCGACAACGCTCGCAACTTTGATTCTGTTGAGGCTGATAACGCCCAGTCCTTCGACAACGTCGGCGGCGCGGGCTTGGCCCTCTAGCGACGCACCGAATAACCACCATTAATTCACTGAACTACACGCAAGGAATATTTCATGTCTGGAATCAAGTACCAGTTTGGCGCCATTGCCGGTGCCGCCGCTGACATCAACTCCACCTCCGGCCGCATCAATGGCCTTCTCGGTGACCTTAAGTCCACCCTGCAGCCCATGGTTTCCACCTGGGAAGGCGAAAGTGCTACCGCCTACAACGCTGCGCAGGCTAAGTGGGACAAAGCGGCCGCAGAACTCAACACCGTGCTCGCTACTATCTCGCAGACTGTCTCTCAGGGCAATGACAACATGAGTGACGTCAACCGCCGCGCCGCCGCTAGCTGGGGCTAAGCGGACCGAATCTACGTCTTTCGCAGCAGGCTGGATCCTAAGCACCCTTCTTCATTACCCATTCACAATTATGAGCGGTGAATGGCGCGGAAGAAGGGGATGAGGAGAAGCTGGACGCACCGCCATCAACTCGTGCGTGGGAACTACTGCTTGCTGTGCGAAAGGCGCCGGTATCGCTTCTCGTCAACGTTTCTTCCCTCTGATTCCCCCATGTCCATTCACAGGGCGGGGAAACGTTGGCGGGGGGCGATATCGGCGTTTTGGGTTTTTAACCTGCTGCGTACTAAGGTGAAACACCTATGTGTCCGCACCTTCGTTGAGGGGGTGCGCGCGGGCTGCAGGTCTCCACCGGCCGCTGTATGTATCCGCGTATGGGCATTCATAGCGATGGCCGGCAGTTCCGAGACAGACTTTCAAGGAGTCATTTTGTCTACTTTCCACCCGAAGAGCGGTGACATCACCCGCAAGTGGTACGTCATCGACGCTACCGACGTGGTTCTGGGCAAGCTCGCTTCCACCGTGGCTGACATGCTGCGCGGTAAGCACAAGCCTCAGTACGCACCGAACGTTGATTGCGGCGACCACATCATCATCCTGAATGCGGACAAGATCCACATTTCCTCCAACAAGCGCGAGCGCGAGATGCGCTACCGTCACTCCGGTTACCCGGGCGGCCTGAAGTCCATGACCCTTGGTCAGTCCCTGGACACCAACCCGGTCCGCGTTATCGAAGAAGCTGTGAAGGGCATGATGCCGCACAACAAGCTTTCCAACGCCTCCATCAAGAAGCTGCACGTTTTCGTGGGCGAGGAGCACCCGTACGCCGGCCAGAAGCCGGAAACCTTTGAGTTTAAGCAGGTGGCACAGTAATGACCGAGCAGAACATCGACAACAATGTAGCCGACGCTGCCGACATCGCTGCAGCAACCGCCGCTACCGAAGAGTTCACCAACACCATTGGTGATTCCCTGGCAACCGATACCGAGGCTGAGGTTGAGACTGCTGCCCCGGCTATCCACGAGGGCCCGATCCAGACCGTTGGTCGCCGTAAGCGCGCCATCGCTCGTGTTCGCCTCGTTGCTGGTTCCGGCAACATCTCCGTCAATGGCCGTGCCTTTGACGAGTACTTCCCGAACAAGCTGCACCAGCAGGACATCCTGCAGCCGCTGACCATCCTTGAGCGTGATGGCCAGTTCGACATCAAGGTCACCGTCCACGGTGGTGGCCCGACCGGTCAGGCCGGCGCCCTGCGCCTGGCTATTGCCCGCGCACTGAACGTCTACAACCCGGCTGACCGCCCGGCCCTCAAGAAGGCTGGTCTGCTCACCCGTGACGCTCGTGCCGTGGAGCGCAAGAAGGCTGGTCTGCACAAGGCACGTCGTGCCCCGCAGTACTCCAAGCGTTAATCTTCGCTTACTGCATTGTCCGAAAGCCGCTGCTTCCTTTATTGGAGGCGGCGGCTTTCGCCGTTTTAATAGAGCTTGCTCTCGGCTTTCTATAGGTGCTTCGGGAGAGGCTTGCCAATCTCACGCTATTAACACGCTGCCTGTCTTGGTCTTACTCCCATGGGGAGTAACCCGGTAAGTTTCCCGTTCGTGCAGCGCAGCTGTGTGATTCTACTTATACTAAGCGGCGTGAATGTGATTGTGGAAAGCGTAAGGGATGCGCTGGCAGTTCCTGTCGATGCCGCGAAGCTGCTGTGGCGCTATCTGCCGCAGCTGGTTACCGTGATTGCCTTATCGCTGGCAGCACGCGGTGCGGTGCTGTGGCTGGCAGTTGTTGTTTCTTCAGTTTCGCCCCTAGCGGCTACCCTGATCTTCCCCTTTGCGCCGCTGTCTGTGATGACAGGTGTCATCATCTGTTTCTGGATCATGCAGCCGTCCATGGAGTTTTTCGGCGGCGAGACCCGCTTTACCAAGCTGGATAAGACCACGCTTCTGACCGTCGGCGGCCTGCTCATTCCGTTCCTCACCGTGTATTCTTCCCATGGATTGCTGCGTGATGACGGGCGCACGTTTGTGTACGACAGCATCACCATTGAGGTGGCCACTAGCTTTGTGGATTATGACTTCGGGCGCTCCCTCATTAGTACTGGATGGCTTTTTGCTGGCTTTATCCTTTCCATCCTTGTTCTGCGCAAGCTCATTGGTGCGCTCAAACTAGGAGAGCGCGCTTTCGGCATGGCTACTGCCGCGGCCTACCTTGAGATTCTGTGGATGGCCACGGCGTCGCTCAGCATCAGCAGCAATCTAGACAAGGTCCGTACGTGGATCCTCACCCGCCAAGGCATTGGCCCAGTATGGGATGCAATTGTGAGCGCCAAAGATTGGATAGTTGAGCACACAGGAATCATTGGCGCTCCGATCGGATGGTTGTGGAGCAACGCGGCGCAGATGGGCAATTTCATCGTCGTTCCTTTCGCCTGGTTGACCTTAGGTGCGGTGGTGTATAACACGAGTCTGACTAGGGAAGAAGACAAGAAGTCCCCTTCGGAGGACACGGTTCCTCCAGAGCAGACGGTGGCTGATGCCCCCATTGAAGGCCCCGCTGAAAGAGGCAGGCTCTCCCCGCATGCCGAGCAAAAGATGTGGGCCGAGTACGGCCGCCGCTACTCTGAAGCAGCATTCCGCACGACTCGTGACATGCTCGACAACGCTGCGCAGCCAGTGGTGGGACCCTTCCGCAGTGCGTGGCGCAACTTCAAGACGCTGACCGTTGCAGGAGTAGTCCCGATGCTGACATTCTGCTTCGTCTTTGTTCTGGCATCAGCCGCAGAGTTGGGCGTGATTTATGCCCTGCGCGCCATCATTAAGCCAATGGCCTTGGGGATCATCACGATTGGTCTGGAGCCCTATGTTCTGGTTGTGGCTCGCGCAGTCTATTTCATCGTGGCGCTACCTCTCGTTGTGGCCGCGCTGGATCGCTTCCTCAACGCGGAATATGCCACAGAGGAAGAACTGGATGAAGAAGCCGATGGTGATGTAGATGAAGCGCCGGAAGCAGAAACCGAATCAGCCGCAGCGGCGGCTCCGGCAGGAGAGAAGTAGGTGGAACAGGTGACGCAGACTACGGATAACTCTCAATCCGCCGAGGTGGACCGCGCGGAGGCTACTACTGATTCTTCCGGGCAGATGAGCTCACGGAAACTCAATATCCTCACTGTGGTAATTGCAGCGGTTCTGGTCGTTGGTGGAATCACCGTGGAACAGATCGAACGACATGAATCTGGTGATGAGCTGGCACGCCCAGACCTGCGCGAAGACCACATTGTGAACCTGCGCCCTGAGACCGCAGACGTACTACCAGAGACCTTTATTGAGAAGGTTGCGTTATGTACTGAAACCGCGCTTATGTCAACGAATGCTTTGCTCGAAGGTGCACATGGCTATTCCTGCAAACCGTGGCTTACCAAGGAACAGGATGAACAAGGACTCATGACGTTCCATAGCTCGCGGAGCGTCGTCATGGGGGAGGAAGCAGAGAAAATTTACCGCGCCCTGCCCGACTTCCACGATGAGACGTTCCAAACATCAACCCGGACTGTTCGTGAAGCGAATGGCACGCAGCCAGAGGTCCTTGTCAATGAATGGGGCAAAGACGGATTTGGTGGCGGTGACATCTTTGTTTACTACCCGCAAGAAAAGATTTTGGTGTCCTGGCCTTGGAACAAGACAGACCCAGGCGCACAGGACATCGAGGCGGTTGTGAGCGGAGAAGGCTTCTAAGAGCCCGTGCCCAAACGAACTTCGTGCGGGGCACCCCAGGTGATGAATAACTCTGTGGGAGCGAACCCGACGGTAGTGACGAAGTAATACGTCATTTCCCATTTCTCTGGGCGCTTGCTGGGCTCGGGGAGAATGTTGGCATCTAATTCAAACGGATTGATCGCCATCGGACCTTCTGCGCCTTCTGGTTCGCACAAGTTGGGAAAAGCAGCGGGAAAATCGACCGGCGCATCTTGTGGGGAAACCACGAGGCGGACAGGTTGCTCGATTCCTTCGGCATTCCGAAGTCCCACCTCGCATCCTTCGAGTGGGTTTTCCGGATCTGCGTGCCATGCCACGGTGGCTTTGTAAAGCTCTAAGTCTGTTGGAAGCTGAGGCGGATCCATAAGGTTTTTCTCCGCATACGCAGTGCCGAATTCCGCAGGCTCAGCTTTTTCAAGGCTGGTGAGTTCGACTGTTGCGGAGCGCTGAACGGTGTCTTTATCCACTTGGTAATCAAAACTGAACTCAACCGGCTCCTGCTTGCCTGCTTGAGCAATCGAATGCACTGACAGTGGGCGATAGCCGTGCACCATGACCGAGGAGGAAGCCGCCACCATCACAGCGAGTGCTGGGATTGTTGCTGCCCACCACCAGGCTTTTGAGTGCTTTTTTGATGCTGTGACCTGTTGCGTCATGCTTTAACCTCCACGGCGGTGTGAAGCTCCTTGCCCATAGGCACTGGCTGCTGGTGGAAATCACCGAGGACGTTTTCTACCTCTAGCTCCAGAGTGGCAGGCCCCAGTGAGTCTTTGGGAAGTACAAAGATACTGGTGCACGTCATGGGTAAAGAGGTCACTTCAGTGTCACATTGTGGGGAAGACGTGCGGAAAACACGCCCTTGGGAGTCTTCCAGCTTGGGAATCAAGGGGTATGTGTGCGTGCGTTCCAGCGTGAAGTCAATGGCAACTTCATATAGCTCGTTGAGCTCTTCGCCTTCGGGTAGCGTGCCGGTAAATTCTGCGTATTCCGCAGCAGCCAGTGGGCGGGTATGGGCTTCTACCTGGCTGATACGCGTGTGCCCAGGGATTTCGTCCGTGTATTCAAAGTGGGCGAACTCAACATCACGTGGCTTCGGCATCTGGTCACTAATGAAAATGCCAAGTGAGGTGATCGCTGCGGCCACGGCGACCATCGGTACTTTTCTACGGTTGAGCAGGGGCCGAGCGGAAGACTTGCGATGCGTCATGCTAACTCCATCTCTGCTACGGGTGTGGGGTCAAACCAGCGGTAGGACATGTCCAACCTAGATTTGCGTACCGTCAGGTCGTTGAGGGTGAGCACCGTCCCGGGAACGTCATCCACGATGATGTCAAGAGCAAAGGGGACCCCGGGGTTGGCTACCGTTACCGGCCCATTGTGTAGGGATGGTGACACGGAAAACTGGTCAATTGGTAGGGGCTCACCATTCCTGGTCAGCGTAAACATCTTCTGGAAGTCCGAAAATGCTGCGTCCTGAGTATTGAGTACAGTGGCGGTGACATGGACTTGGCCGTCCTCTATGCGCGGCTTATCGAAGACCACCTGGGCCGGCGTTACTTCTACCGTCTCACCTGGAGTGATGGTCGTAGGATCCTCAGTTTTTGCTGGTTCGGTATTGCCAAGCACAAGAAAGACAGCTGCGACAGCGAGTGCCGCCATGTTGAACTTGGTGATTACACCGTCTGTCAGTGTCTTGAGGGCTCGAAATCCCTTTGAGCCTGTGCGGCTCATCACGCCTTTTGCGTCCGCCATGTCCAATATTCAAGCAGAAGTTGGCACGCCGCGCGCGTCAATCGGGGAGTTTCCCCAGTGCACGGCAATGTGCTTCAGCCTCTGAACGAGTGTAGAGCCCCAACCTGCGGTAAGTGGGGTTTAGAGGGCATAATTAAGAGCTATGACTCGACTTTTTGGAACCGATGGAGTTCGCGGCCTCGCGAACAAGAAGCTCACCCCGATTCTCGCACTGCGCCTGGGCCAGGCTGCGGCGGAAGTGTTTACTTCAGACCGTGAATCCTATGAGCGCCGCCCGCTCGCGATTATTGGCCGTGACCCTCGCGTATCCGGTGAGATGCTGGATGCGGCGATTGCCTCGGGTTTGGCATCGCGTGGCGTCGATGTCGTTCGTGTCGGTGTACTGCCTACTCCGGCCATCGCGTTCCTTACCGATGACTTTGGGGCAGATCTTGGCGTGATGATTTCTGCTTCCCACAACCCGATGCCGGACAACGGCATTAAGTTCTTCTCCGCCGGTGGCAAGAAGCTGCCAGATGAGGTCGAAGATCGCATCCAGGCTGCCATGGACAATCTCAAGGAAGACGGCCCCACGGCGACTAAGATTGGCCGCATTATCTCTGAAGCGCCGGAGGGTCGCGAGCGCTACCTCAAGCACCTTGCTGAGGTGGTCACCACAGATTTGAGCGGCATCAAGGTTGTCGTGGATACCGCGAATGGTGCAGCCTCCAAGGTGGCGCCGGAAGCATACGCCGCAGCAGGTGCTGAGGTTATTGCCATCCATAACAAGCCGAATGCTTTCAACATCAACGAAGACTGCGGTTCGACGCACATCGATAAGGCACAGGAGGCCGTCGTGGAGCACGGCGCCGACTTGGGCTTGGCGCACGACGGTGATGCCGACCGCTGCCTAGCTGTGGATGCTGAGGGCAATGTCGTCGATGGTGACCAGATTATGGCCCTGTTGGCGGTGGGCATGAAGGAGGAGAATGACCTCCGCTTTAACACGTTGGTCGCTACCGTGATGTCCAACCTCGGTCTCAAGATCGCTATGCAGGAGCAGGGCATTAAGGTCAAGGAGACCGCTGTGGGTGACCGTTACGTGCTTGAAGAGCTCAACCGCGGCGATTTCTCCTTGGGCGGCGAGCAGTCCGGCCACGTTGTGCTTCCGGATGATTGCACCACCGGTGATGGAACGCTGACCGGCCTATCCATCATGGCGCGCATGGCCAAATCCGGAAAGTCCCTCAAAGAGTTGGCTTCGGTCATGACCGTACTGCCGCAGGTTCTCATCAACGTTCCGGTATCTAATAAAGCTGCGATTCTCGACGCCCCCGAGGTCAAGGAAGCCATCGCTGCTGCGGAGGCGGAGCTTGGCGATACTGGCCGAGTGCTACTGCGACCATCTGGTACCGAGGAACTTTTCCGCGTCATGGTTGAAGCCGCTGAGGAGGAACAGGCCCGCAAAGTGGCGGGCAAGCTCGCTGCAGTGGTTTCCGCAGTCTAGTTCGCTTCACTCAATTGCGACCCCGGGCCATGCGGCCTGGGGTTTTGTGTTTTGTGGGTGGTGGGGGAACCGAGGGGAGGCTTTCTCAGTCCAATAAGGGCAGGAAAAACTGTTCGTTGTGGACGAGAAGGAGGGCGCGTTTATGCCCGACGTATTTTTTGATGAGGATGAAGCTACGCAGCTTCTGAGTACCGTTATTGGCCAAACCGCCATGCAGAGTGATGCCCACCGGAGTGATGTACCTGTTTATCCGCAGGCGTCTGCGGGCAGGGACTTTGGCGGACACGGGGCTCAGATCCAAGCCCTCCTCAACCGGTTGCATGAGCGCGGCGCGTGGCGTTTGAACAATATGTCTGCGACGGCTGATGCTGCCCGGGCACAGCTGCACGCCTTCGGCGATGTAGATCGTGGCCTGGCTGGCCACCTAGGCGCGCAGACCTCGGGGGTGAACTAGTGTCCACAATGGCGAAGTCCCTGTTGGGGGACTATTCACAAGCAGTGTCTCAGTTCCAGGCCGCGAGCATGGGCAGTTACGCCGGCCCCAGAACACCAATTGGGCTGTTAGGGGATATGGTCGGCTCGGTCGATGGAATCAACACCGAGGACCTTGTTTCCAGCACTGCCTCCGCAATGGGAGCCCGCCGCCCAGATGGCGGTGGTAGGGGGCTGAAGGAATTCCTCCTCGGAACCGTTCTGTCGTTGGCTGGGGGTGCGATTATGGAGCATCTACGCGGCGTTCAGGATGACTTTGAAGAGGAACGCCGCGAGGCCGATGACCTTGTAGAGTCCGCGCAGCAATGCTCGGATGCTATTGAGGATGTTGTCGATGTCTCCGACTCCGCTTTGGTGGAGCTCATCTCTGCAGTCATTCCGCTGCTCAACATCCTGACAATGCTGCTGCAGCGTCACCCGTTGGGCAAACTCATTGCGCCTGGGATTTCATCGATTGGCAGCGACCTCATTGAACACACAAATGACACGATCACGCAGACCTGTCGTGACCGCGACACCGCTATAGAGAACTGCTATTGCGAGTTTGAAAGGCGCTGCAGTGAGGTGTGTGAGCGCGAGCTTCCCGAAACACCTCCAAACCCCGAGTGCGGCCGCGAGGAGGAAAAGCAGGAGTGCCCGCAGCCAGCCCCTGAATCATGTGAGCCAACCGCGCCAGCCACGCCGACTGCGCCTGCTCAGCCTGCTGCGCCATCTGCTCCGTCGAGCCCACCTGCCCCAAGCGAACCCTCGGAGTCTGAACCGACTCCGAAACCGCAGCCGCCTGCTAAGCCCGAAGCCCCACAGCAGCCAGCCCCAGAAAAGGACTCCGATCCACAGACAGAGCCCCAGCAGGTGTCCGAGCCGTGCCCACCGGAGACCACCCCACAGAGCGTAGTCACGCCGAAGCCAGAGGAGAAGATTCCAGAACCAGTACGAGAGCCTGAGCCTGATTCAGCTGAGGACACCGTGAAACCTTGTGGTTGCCAGGAGGATCAGGAAGAGAAGGACGCTCACTCTTGTGGCTGCGACAAGAGTGAAAAGAGTGAGGAGGAGCAGGACTGCACTACCACGCCAGCAGATGCGGGAACACCAATTCCGGTAGAGGAGGTTCCTTCGGAGGAATTGATACCTTCAGAACAGCCAGTAGAACCCGAGCAGTCAGAGGATGTTGACACGGTAGAAGAGGACATCGAGGACTGCGAAGACTCGGAAGAGGCTGCCGATGAAGAGGAATGCACTCCTGAACAATCATGCAGTGGTGTTTTGGGAATCCTTGGCGTGGGCATTGCTCTGGTGGGGCTGGGGCTTCTGGCTGATGCCGCAAAGGATTTCTTTGAGAACTTGCCTGAACCGGAGTTTGAGCCGGAACCCGCACCAGAGCCTGAGCCGGCGCCTACGCCCGAACCCGAGCCGGCGCCTCCTAGTGATGATGGCGTGATCGCCCCACCACCGGAACTCAATACCGTGCCGGAACCGACTCCGCCGCCGGAGAAAATCGCACATGTACAGGCGGCTGAGGCTCCCGCGCCCGCCGCCCCGGACCCAGAACCAAATACAGCTTCGCCCATTGAACAGCATGATGTTCACGATGCACCAAGTTCAGAACCTCCATCCGTACACGCACGAAAGGCAGGGCAGTGGTAATGCCGCATAACGATTTTGATGAATTCGCCCGCGGGTTCCGTGAGCGCACCGCAGCTCGGTTATTGGAGTTTGAAAAGGTGATGGCCAAAGCACAGGAAGACCTAGAAAAGTCTGCGCAGCGCGCTACCCAAGCCCAAACGCACCCAGAAAGACAGGGACGAAGTCCAGCTTCTAGAGGCGTTATGCATGGACAAAGCCAGGGACAGGGCCAGAACCGCCCGCGTGGTCAAGTGCAATCGGTGCTCAGGCGCAGCTGATGCAGCAGCGAGAAACAAGTCTGGTTCCTCGTAGTCACAGGTGATACTGTGAGGTGGCTGACTACTGCACGTATCAACCAGGGTGAGGAGAATGCCGCATGACAGTGCCTTGGCTTTATGACGTCCTGTGGGGCGTTCTTCCCATGCTTTACCTCTTGGTGGCTTTTGTTGTGCTTGGCATTGAGATTAAATACGACAGAGATATGGCGCACATAAAGCTGTGGGCGGCCGCTCAGTTGATTCTGCCGGGCATTGCACTTATTGCCTGGTACTTTCTTGAAGTCCCTAAGCTAAAAAGACTAAAGCAGGACGGATAACTGACCGTCCTGCTTTAGCTGAAGGAAGAGTTGCGCCTTGCGGCGCCTTCTAGTTGAAACGCATTTAGTCGCGTTCGAAGCCGGCGCGCTTGGCCAAAGCCTCGCCGGTAAAGCTTTCCACGCCCTTAGCGGAAGCGTCGGCAGCCGCGAAAGCGTCGTACTTGGACTCACCCGCTAGCTCGCTAAGAAGGAACCCGGTGACGAGACCGCGGGCGGTCTCCACCGCAGAGCCCTGGAAAAAGCCGGAGCCAAGCGCGAGCTTGAAGAACTTATCTTCGCTGAAACCAGACTGCGTGCCCTTAGCAATCTCACGGTAGGCCACCGGTCCGCCCCAAGCATTTGCTAGCTTGGCGGGGTTACCTGCGCGGAAGATGTCATCCTGGCCCGCGCCGATAATAAGACCACGTGCCTTCACAGTGGGGGCGGCCTTGACCGCGGACGGTGACGTGTCAGCCGGGTAGAGGGCCGCTACTGCACGGACCTTGGGGTTATCCACGGCTGCGAGTGCGGCCACGCCGCCGCCCATACCGTGGCCGACGACGCCCAACTTGGAGGCGGACACCGAAATCTTGCCCGCACCCAGTTTCACGCCGGTGGCAATCTGCAGGGCAGATTCGACGTCGGCAACGAGGTTGCGGTGCTTGGCAAAAGCACCGGTTTCCGTATCGGGAGCAACAACGACGATGCCCCAGCTAGCAAGGTGGCGCAACGTAGCGTGGTAATCCTTGATGCTCTTCGTCCAATCGTGGGCAAAGGCTACAGCAGGCAGGCCTTTTCCTTCAGACGGGGTGTACACCTTGCCCTCAATTCCTGCATAAGACAGGTCACCAACGAGGACGCGGTGCGGGCCGCGCTTGGACAACGTACCGAGATGCTTCTTCAAATTCGCAGACACGCTTTACAGAATAGAGGAAAGACTGCCCGCACAGGTGGAATAGGCCGTAGGGAGGGGGAGTAGAAAGCGATTCTGCAAAGGTCAGGCCCGCGGCAGAAAACTGCCCCTCCCAGACCGTCAACATGGTGATACGTGCTGTAAAATCCAGTTTCATGTGTGGAATTGTTGGATATGTAGGCCATAACACTGATGGTCGTGACTACTATGCCCAAGACGTCGTGCTGGAAGGCCTGCGCCGACTCGAATACCGCGGGTATGACTCCGCGGGCGTTGCCATGTACGCCGATGGTGGCATCGGCTGGCGCAAGAAAGCCGGTAAGGTAGCGGCGCTCGAAGCCGAAATCGAAGCCCGCCCGCTCAAGGACTCGGTCCTGGGCATTGGACACACCCGTTGGGCCACCCACGGCGGACCGACGGACCTCAACGCCCACCCGCACGTGGTGGATGGCGGCAAGCTCGCCGTCGTACACAACGGCATTATCGAGAACTTCGCCGAGCTGAAGCACGAGCTGGAGGCCAAGGGCCACAACTTCGTGTCCGAAACTGATACCGAGGTCGCCGCCACTTTATTGGGGGACGTCTTCCACAACGAGGCCGGTGAGAACCTCACCAAGGCGATGCAGCTGACCTGTGCTCGCCTTGAAGGCGCGTTTACCCTCCTCGCCATTCACTCTGACCAGGCTGACCGCATTGTGGCAGCGCGTCGTGACTCGCCGCTGGTTATCGGCCTGGGTGAGGGCGAGAACTTCCTGGGGTCGGATGTTTCTGGCTTCATCGACTACACCAAGTCCGCCGTGGAAATGGACAATGACCAGGTCGTGACCATTACCGCGGACGAGATTGAAATCACTGACTACGACGGCAAGCCTGCACAGGGCAAGCCTTTTGAAATCAAGTGGGACGCCGCAGCTGCTGAGAAGGGCGGCTACAACTCCTTCATGGAGAAGGAAATCCACGACCAGCCTGCTGCTGTGCGCGATACGCTGCTGGGCCGTCTGGATGAGAACGGCAACCTGGTACTCGACGAAGTCCGTATCGATGAGTCGGTGCTCAAGTCCATCGACAAGATCATCGTCATTGCCTGCGGTACCGCCGCGTACGCCGGTCACGTTGCGCGCTACGCCATCGAGCACTGGTGCCGCATTCCGTGTGAGGTCGAGCTTGCTCACGAGTTCCGTTACCGCGACCCCATCGTGAACGAAAAGACCCTCGTTGTGGCCCTGTCGCAGTCGGGCGAAACCATGGATACCCTTATGGCCGTGCGCCATGCCCGCCAGCAGGGAGCCAAGGTGATTGCCATCTGCAATACCCAGGGTTCCTCCATCCCGCGCGAGTCCGATGCCGCACTGTATACCCACGCCGGCCCGGAGATCGCCGTGGCGTCCACCAAGGCCTTCCTGGCACAGATCACCGCAACCTACCTGCTGGGCCTATACCTGGCGCGCCTGCGCGGCAACATGTTCTCCGACGAGGTCACCGCGGTACTCAACGAGCTCCGCGCCATGCCGGACAAGGTCGAGGCGGTCATCGAGAATGAGGGGCAGGTCTACGATCTGGCCAACGCCATGGAGAACGCGAAGTCGGTACTTTTCCTGGGCCGCCACGTCGGCTTCCCGGTGGCACTTGAAGGTGCGCTGAAGCTCAAGGAGATTGCGTACCTCCACGCAGAGGGCTTTGCTGCCGGCGAGCTTAAGCACGGCCCGATTGCCCTCATTGAGGAAGGCCAGCCGGTCTTCGTTATCGTTCCGTCCCCACGCGGTCGTGATTCCCTGCACTCCAAGGTGGTCTCCAACATCCAGGAGATCCGCGCCCGTGGTGCCATCACCATCGTGATTGCGGAGGAAGGCGACGAAGCCGTCGAGGCCTACGCCAACCACATCATTCGTATCCCGCAGGCGCCGACGCTCATGCAGCCCCTGCTCGCTACCGTCCCGCTGCAGATTTTTGCCTGCGGTGTGGCCACCGCCAAGGGCTACGACGTCGACCAGCCGCGTAACCTAGCGAAGTCCGTCACCGTGGAATAAATCCACACTCCCCATCGAGCGGGCAGCGAGTCTAAGGCTCCTGCCCGCTCGTGGCACAATAAGGGACATGCTGAAAACCACCGTCGACCTCGATGCCATTGCCCATAATGTCGCCTACATGAAGGACGTGGCGGCCCCAGCCCGCCTCATGTGCGTGGTGAAAGCGGACGCCTATGGCCACGGCAACGAGCGTGTCGCTCCCGTCATGGAAGCAGCAGGTGCAGATTCCTTCGGCGTAGCCACGCTGGAGGAGGCGGTGGCATTGCGTGGCGTTATCCCAAAGACCCCCATCGCAGCGTGGCTGTGGGATCCGAAGGAGGACCTCACGCCGGCGTTGGATGCGGGCATTCAGATCGGTATCCCGTCTCTCGAGCACGCCCGTGCGCTGATTGCCACTGGGCGCCGCGCCGAGGTCTTCGTGTTGGTGGAGACGGGGATGCACCGATTGGGCGTCGACAAGCAGCAGTGGGAAGAGACGTTCGCACTGCTTCGCGACGTCCCCACCCTCACCGTCCACGGCCTCATGTCCCACTTTGCGTGCGCAGACGAGCCGGCGCATCCGCACAATGACCACCAAGAGGCAGAATTCCGGGAAGCTCTGGCCTGTGCCCGTGGCGTAGGCCTCGAATGCCCAGTGAACCACCTGGCTAACTCCCCGGCGGTACTTACGCGTCCTTCCGCACGTTTTGACCAAGCGCGCGTCGGCGTGGCTTTGTATGGCCTAGAACCCGTTGCTGGGCGCGACCATGGACTTAAACCAGCAATGACGTGGGAAAGCTCCGTGGTGGCGGTGAAGCCGATTTCGGAGGGAGAATCCACAAGCTACGGGCTGACGTGGACCGCCGATAGCGACCGCCAGCTCGCCACCGTGGCGGTAGGCTACGCCGATGGTCTGCCGCGAGCCTTTCAGGGAGCGCTCAAGGTAGGCCTCGGCGGCGAGCTTTACCCGCAGGTGGGGCGCGTGTGTATGGACCAGATCATCGTGGACCTCGGCGCCAATGAGCGCGGAGTTACAGCGGGGGATCGTGCCGTCATTTTCGGGAGGGGCGGTATGAGTGCAACGGAGCTCGCGGAGGCGACGGGGACGATTAACTATGAAATTGTATGCCGCCCCACCGGGCGCACCGAGCGCTTTTACCGTGAAGGAGATAACAATGCGAAGTGATTTTCCCCACGAGGGCACTCATATCGCCGCTACAGCTGAAGAGACCTACGCACTCGGGGAAAATCTCGGTGCAGCGCTGGAAGCCGGGGATTTGGTCATTCTAGATGGGCCTCTGGGAGCTGGAAAAACAGCGTTTACCCAGGGGATTGCCAGTGGTATGCAAGTAAAGGGGAGGGTGACCTCGCCGACATTTGTCATTGCTCGGGAACACCCTTCACTCGTGGGCGGGCCGGCGTTGGTTCACGTCGATGCGTACCGCCTCCTTGACCACTCTGATGATCCATTAGGAGAGTTAGACGGTTTAGACTTGGACACCGATATCGACGACGCCGTTGTCGTTGCCGAATGGGGTGGTGGCTTCATGGAGCGTCTGTCGGATTCCTATCTGTTCGTCTCGATCAATCGTGACGCAGAGGATGATAGCCGTGTTTTTTCGTGGAAATGGGTGAATTAGTGTGCTGACGTTTCTCGCCGAGCAACCCCTGTTGACTCTCTTCTTGATCATGGCCGTGGGTTTGGCCATCGGCAAGATTAACTTCTTTGGCATCTCGCTCGGTGCAGCGGCGGCGATGTTCGTGGCCCTGGGTCTTTCCGCTGCTAACCCGGACATTGTGGTTCCGCCATTCGTGTATCAGTTTGGCCTCGCCATCTTCGTCTACGTCATCGGTCTAAACTTCGGCCGCAGCTTCTTTGAAGATTTCCGGCGCCGTGGTTGGAAGATGTCGCTGGTCGTTATCGTTTTCTTCTTCGTTCTCGCCGGACTGACTGCCGGCGCGGTGCGCCTGTTTGATCTTGACCCAGCGCAGGCCGTCGGTATGCTGGCCGGCTCCCAGAGCTCTACCCCCGGTATGGCTGCCGTGGTGGAAACCTTAGGCGGAAACAGTGCCCCAGTCGTTGGTTACTCCCTGGCGTACCCAGGCTGCATCATCGCCACCATCCTGGTGGCTGCGATTGGCGCTAAAGTCTTCCGCGTCAACCACGTCAAAGACGCCAAAGAAGAAGGCATGCTCTCTGAGCCCCTCAAGTGGAAGGCCGTGCGCCTGACCAAGGATCCTGGCGTGACCGTGGGCGAAATTGCGGAGTACACGGGTGAGGCTGTCATTGCTACCCGCTGCCTCCGCAAGTCCAACGAGCACGTCCTTGCAGATCCAGACATGGAGCTGTATGCGGGTATGGAGCTTCTGCTTAACGGCACGATTCCATCGTTGGAGCGCGCGATTGCCATCTTGGGTGAAGAAATCGAGGTGCACCTCCACGAGGAAGACGGCCTGATTTACCGCCGTCTCACGGTGTCGAATCCAAACGTAGCCGGCCGCACGATTGGGGAATTGGATACGTTGAGCCAAGGCTTCCTCATTGCCCGTATTCGCCGCGGTGATACCCAAATTGTGCCGAATGAAAACACCGTGCTCTACTACTCGGACCGTGTCCGTGTGGTCACTGCTCCGGGCCGGCTGGACGACGTCCGAAACTTCCTCGGTGACTCCGAATCCAAGCTCGGCAACGTGGACTTGCTCCCCTTTACCCTCGGCCTGCTCATTGGTCTGCTCTTCGGTGCTAT
This sequence comes from Corynebacterium sp. HMSC078H07, assembly GCF_001812805.1. Lineage (GTDB taxonomy): Bacteria > Actinomycetota > Actinomycetes > Mycobacteriales > Mycobacteriaceae > Corynebacterium. The sequence goes on from NZ_KV810519.1 coordinate 85,264, forward strand.
CCCGATTCCGCTGCCCGGCGGCACGACGCTGTCCTTCGGTTTCGGTGGCGGCCCCATCGTGGTGGGCCTCATTCTTGGTGCCCTGGGCCGTACCGGCCGCATCCACTGGCAGATGCCATTCCACGCGAAGCAGACGATTTCTACCCTGGGACTCACACTCTTCCTGGCGGGCGTGGGTACTTCTGCCGGTGGTCAGTTCCGTGATGCTCTCTCTGATCCGGTGTCGCTGAAGTACATGGGCGTAGGCCTTGTTCTGTCCCTCGTTGCTGCCATCGGCTTGGGTATCGTGTGCACCTTGGTTCTGCGCCTCAAGTTCGATGAGTCCATGGGCGTGGCTGCTGGCATGACCACCAACCCTGCGGTGATGGCCTACCTGAACTCGCAGACCGGTACTCAGCTGGCGGAACGCGGCTATGCCACGGTGTATCCGACCACCATTATTGGCAAGATTCTTATGTGTCAGATGCTGGCATTGATCATCGTCTAAGGAGTTCCTGCGCTGGGTCGTGCAGGGACGGGGGAGGGCAGTCACGTAGGATGAGCACGTACTGCACCTCCCTTTTTTAGGAGCGATTTAATCTTTATGAACAAGCTTGGCCAATTCATTACCACTGTCGTCATCGGCGGCTTCGCCGTCTTCCTCGCAGCACTCATCGCCCTGTCGATGACCCACACGGAGGAAGACTCGTCCTCGACTCTGGCGGAAACCCTGGAGAAGTACCCGAAGAAGCTCGACTTCGCTGCGCTCATTGTGCCGGATGTTTACGGCCCTGAGGAGGTTGCGGGCCTCATCGTGTGCCCGGGTACCACGGAGGAGCAGCTTTCTGATATTCCTGCGGCCGAGGCCGGCATCGACTTCGAGGACGGCAAGGTGGCTGATGACGTGAACTACTTCGTCACCATGTCGACTGAGCAGGAGTACTCGGCGGAGAAGCTGCAGCGCTCCAACGTTGACCTGTGCCGTGATGTGCTCACGCAGGTTGAGGCGGCGAAGGCTCAGGGCCAGGACATCGCCGCAGTGTACCCGGTGCAGCCGCAGCAGCCGATGCAGTTCCTGCGCGCTGAGAAGGATGACGACTCCACTCGCTGGCACTTCGCGGGCTAATGAAGGTTCTCGCACTCGACACCGCCACGACTGACCTCGTCACGGGCATCGTCGATACCACCACGGGGGAAAGCGTCGACCGCGTTGTCAGCGAAACGCGTGCACACAACGAGCAGCTCATTCCCACCATTGAGCAGCTGCTTAACGACGCCTCCCTGACCTACCCCGACCTCTCCGCCATCGTCGTCGGCACCGGTCCGGGCCCCTTCACCGGCTTGCGCGTCGGCATGGCGACGGCCTCCGCTCTGGGCGTGGCGTTAGGGCTGCCCGTGTATGGCGTGTGCACGCTCGATGCCATCGCGCAGGGCCGCGAAGGGGAGTGGCTCGTGGCCATCGATGCCCGCCGCAAGGAGGTTTATTGGGCCACCTACTCCGAGGGACGCCGCATCAGCGGACCGGAGGTCACCCGGCCGGAAGATCTCACGGTGCCTGCAGGCTTTTCCCCGCGCCTGATCTTCCCAGAGGCCATTGCCCCGCGCCTTCCCGAGGCCCTCGCCGGCCTTCCCCGCGAATGGGATACCCCGCGCGCTGCGGGCCTCGTCGCGTGCGCCGACCTCGATTCCGAACCGGCCCCGCTCGTACCGCTCTACCTGCGCCGCCCCGATGCGAAAGTCCCGCAAGCCACGCCTCGCTCAACGGCGCTTATCGGCGGCACTGAACCTTCTGCATCATGAGACTGCGACCGCTTACGCTTAGCGATGTCCCCCGCTGCGCCGAGCTGGAAAAAGTCCTCTTCCCCGGCGAAAGCCCCTGGCCTGCCCGCGCCTTCGAGCAGGAAATCGCCGCGGGGCACACCACCTACTGGGTGGTTGACGCAAGCGTCAACCACGTTGGCCATAATGACAACCGCGTAGACCACGACGTCAACCGCGTGGGCCATAATGACAACCACGCCGACCACGACGTCGCCCACGGGGTTGTAGGCTATGCCGGCGTCGGCCGCATGGGCCCCGCCGCGTGGCCCGAGTATGAAATCCGCACCATCGGCGTTGCACCTGAAGCGCAGCGCCGCGGCATCGCGCGGATGATGATGGATGCCATCGTCGAACTCGCTGACAGCCACGACGCACCTATCTTCCTCGAAGTCCGCGTGGGTAACGATCCCGCCATCCGCCTCTACGAGGCCTATGATTTTGTCATCAACGGCCTGCGCCGCAACTACTACCAGCCTTCCGGCGCGGACGCCCACACCATGTACCGACCACGAAAGAGTGAGAGATGATAATCCTCGGCATCGAGTCCTCCTGCGACGAAACCGGAGTGGGCATCATCGAGCTATCGGATGACGGCCACATGGAGATTCGCGCCAACGTCGTTGCCTCCTCCATGGAGCAGCACGCCCGCTTCGGCGGCGTGGTTCCGGAGATCGCCTCCCGTGCCCACCTTGAGGCCATGCCGCAGGTGATGACGGCGGCGCTGAAAGAGGCGGGCGTCGACAAGCCTGATGCGGTGGCCGCCACCGTGGGACCGGGCTTGGCCGGTGCACTCCTCGTCGGGGCGTCGGCAGCCAAGGCCTTCGCCTCCGCGTGGGGCGTGCCTTTCTACGGCGTCAACCACCTCGGCGGACACGTCGCGGTGGCCAACCTCGAAGGCGAGGAGCTGCCGCACTCGGTGGCCCTGCTCGTCTCCGGCGGCCACACGCAGCTCCTCGAAGTCGAAGCCGTGGGCAAGCCCATGAAGGAACTGGGCACCACGCTTGACGACGCCGCCGGCGAAGCCTACGACAAAGTCTCCCGCCTCCTGGGCTTGGGGTATCCGGGAGGGCCGGTCATCGATAAGCTCGCCGCCCAAGGCAAGCCCACCATCGACCTGCCGCGCGGCCTGTCCAAGGCCGAGGACCTGCGCGGGCCCAACCGCCACAACTTCTCCTTTTCCGGCCTCAAGACCGCGGTGGCGCGCCACGTGGAAAAAGCCGAGCGCGAAGGCTCGACAATCCAGGTGGAGGACCTGTGTGCATCCTTCCAAGAGGCGGTGGCCGATGTGCTCACCGCCAAAGCGGTGCGCGCCTGCCAGGACACCGGCGCCAAGGTGCTGCTGCTCGGTGGCGGCGTGGCGGCCAACTCCCGGCTGCGCGCGCTGGCGGCGAAGCGCTGCGAGTCCGCCGGTATTGAGCTGCGCGTGCCGCGCTTTTCCCTCTGCACCGACAACGGCCTCATGATTGCCGCTATCGCCGCCCAACTCATCCATGAAGGCGCAGAGCCTTCCGGGCTGGACTGCGGGACCGATACCCAACTAGAGGTGGAAATTCCGCTCGTCGCCGCTGCGCGCTAGCGGATGCGGGAAGCCCAGCGCACCGGTAGTCTGGCAGGCGACTCTTTCTCACCCGCCAATCAAGGAGCTGTCGTTATGACCACTGGTTTCCTCGTCAACCCGGACCTGTCCCGCCGCACCATCGAGTTCGAACTCGAGCACGCCAACCAGTTCCTCGGCGGTACCACCGAGGACCGCGTTTCTGTTGCCTTCCAGGATGATGGCCAGACCTACGCTGCGCTGTTTAACCCGAACGCCAAGGCCGAAGGCGCCGACCCGAACCCGGTGGCGTCCCTGGCCCGCAACGCCGCTGATACCGGCAACTCTGCCTTCCTCCAGGACCCGATCCGCTCCATCTGTGGCCCGGTTATTTTCGTCGCCGCTGATGGCGATGACAAGAACATCGACGAGGTCAAGGAAGCCGTCGAGTACGGCATCCGCGCCGTGAAGACCTACCACGAGGACAACCCGGAGGAGTACCAGCTGTGGCGCGCCGCCGTTATCAACTCGGATAAGCAGGTTTAAACAGCGCTAACGCCCCTTCCCACGACGCAACGGCCCCCACAGGGCCCGCGCGTCTCTTTTGTTTTCACACGTTTGCGTTTCTGATTTCGCATTTATCGAGGTCGTGAGGCGAATCGTGATAACTCTCGCGCGCGCGAGAGCTGCCGTTCGCGCAGGGCGAACGAGTTAGCGCCCCACAACGTTGAGGGCTAGCAGTCGCGCGGGTAGAGTGCTAGTCAGGTTGTTTTGACCCACAGTTGTTCACCCGCGACGACGGCTGTGCTGGGCTACCCACAACCGGCACACGCGCGTCCACGTGGGCGCGCATTGAGAACACTTTGGAGGAAATCATCATGGCAAACATCAAGCCGCTGGAGGACAAGGTCCTCGTCCAGATCGTTGAAGCTGAGACCACCACTGCATCCGGCCTCGTCATCCCGGACTCCGCAAAGGAGAAGCCGCAGGAGGCTACCGTCGTGGCTGTCGGCCCGGGCCGCACCAACGACAAGGGCGAGGTTGTTCCGGTTGGCGTTAACGAGGGCGACACCGTCATCTTCTCCAAGTACGGCGGCACCGAGCTGAAGTACGACGGCCAGGAGTACCTCCTGCTGTCCGCTCGCGACCTGCTCGCTGTCATCGAGAAGTAGGCGATTAACCCTATGCCAAAGCTGATTGCATTTGACCAGGAGGCCCGCGAGGGCATCCAGCACGGTGTAGACACGCTTGCCGACGCCGTCAAGGTCACCCTCGGCCCGCGCGGCCGCAACGTCGTACTGTCCAAGGCCTTCGGTGGCCCGACCGTCACCAACGACGGCGTCACCATCGCCCGCGACATTGACCTCGACGACCCGTTTGAGAACCTCGGCGCCCAGCTGGTGAAGTCCGTGGCTGTTAAGACCAACGACATCGCCGGTGACGGCACCACCACCGCCACTTTGCTGGCCCAGGCGCTCGTCTTTGAGGGCCTGCGCAACGTTGCTGCCGGCGCTAACCCGGTGGAGCTCAACAAGGGCATCGAGGCGGCCGCTGAAAAGGTCGTCGAGGAGCTCAAGAAGCGCGCCACCCCGGTGAACTCCTCTGCGGAGATCTCTCAGGTTGCCACCGTCTCCTCCCGCGATGCGGAGGTCGGCGAGATGGTCGCCGGTGCGATGGACAAGGTGGGCAAGGACGGTGTTGTCACCGTCGAAGAGTCCCAGACCATCGAGTCCGCTGTGGACGTGACCGAGGGTATTTCCTTCGACAAGGGCTACCTCTCCCCGTACTTCGCAACGGAGGAGGAGACCTACAACGCCGTGCTGGACGACGCCGCAATTCTCCTCGTCCGCAACAAGATCTCCTCCCTGCCGGACTTCCTGCCGCTGCTGGAGAAGATTGCGGAGTCCTCGCGCCCGACTCTCATCATTGCTGAGGACATCGAGGGCGAGCCGCTGCAGGCGCTCGTGGTGAACTCCATCCGCAAGGTCCTCAAGGTCGCCGCCGTGAAGTCCCCGTACTTCGGCGAGCGCCGCAAGGGCTTCATGGATGACCTGGCTGTTGTCACCGGCGCTACCGTTGTCGACCCAGAGGTGGGCATCAACCTCAAGGAGGTCGGTCCTGAGGTGCTCGGTTCCGCCCGCCGCGTCACCGTGTCCAAGGAAGACACCGTGATTGTGGACGGTGCTGGTACGGCAGAGGCCGTCGAGGAGCGCCGCGAGCAGCTGCGCCGCGAAATCGAGCGCACCGACTCCACCTGGGATAAGGAAAAGCTCGAGGAGCGTCTGGCCAAGCTGTCCGGTGGCGTTGCCGTCATCCGCGTTGGCGCCGCTACCGAGACCGAGGTCAACGAGCGCAAGCTGCGCGTCGAGGACGCCATCAACGCCGCCCGCGCGGCCGTTGAGGAAGGTGTTATCGCCGGCGGCGGTTCCGCACTGGTCCAGATCTCCAAGGAGCTCGAGTCCTTCGCTGAGGGCTTCGAGGGCGAGGCCAAGATTGGTGTGCTGGCAGTATCCCGCGCGCTGACCCGCCCGGCCTACTGGATTGCTGAGAACGCCGGCCTGGATGGCTCCGTCGTGGTGGCCCGCGTTGCCGAGCTGCCCAACGGTGAGGGCTTCAACGCCGCCACCCTGGAGTACGGCAACCTGCTGGAGCAGGGCATCATCGACCCGGTGAAGGTAACCCACTCCGCCGTCGTGAACGCCGCCTCCGTGGCCCGCATGGTTCTCACCACCGAGGCTTCCGTTGTGGAAAAGCCTGCCGAAGAAGAACCGGCACAGTCCGGCCACGCGCACGCGCACTAAAACGTGTGCGTGGGAAGCAGGAGCTTCCCACATTGCCGCAAGGAAGGCCCGCCGCCCGCACAACCTGTGGGGCACGGCGGGCCTTCGCCATGGGATGGGAAGCTTCGCCCTCGTTACTAGACTGTGGAGCCGTGGAACAAGAATTCATCACGGTCACTGGCGCTCGCGAAAACAACCTCAAGAACGTCAACGCTCGCATCCCCAAACGAGCACTCACTGTCTTCACCGGCGTGTCCGGTTCTGGCAAGACCTCCCTAGTCTTCGACACCATCGCCACCGAATCCCAGCGGCTCATCAACGAAACCTACCCCGGCTTCGTCCAAGGCTTCATGCAAGCGCCACCGCGGCCCGACGTGGACCAACTCGAAGGGCTGACCGCCGCCATCGTCGTAGGCCAAGAACCCATGGCAGCCTCCGCGCGCTCCACCTTCGGCACCTCCACCGACATCACCGGACATCTCCGCGTGCTCTTCTCCCGCCTCGCCGAACCTCGCGCCGGCGGGCCCGCGGCCTACTCCTTTAACGTGCCCTCCGCCTCCGGCCAGGGCGCCATCGAGGTCAATGGTGAGAAGGAGGTCCGCCGCTTCGAGCGCACCGGCGGCATGTGCCCGAGGTGTGAGGGAAGGGGAGAAGTGGGGGACGTCGATAAGCGCCAGCTCGTCGATGAGTCCCTCTCCCTCAACGACGGTGCCATCATTTACCCCGGCATGAAGGTGGATTCGTGGATGTGGCGCGCCTACGCCGAATCCGGGCTCTACCCTGCCGACGTGCCCGTCAAGGATTTCACCGAGGAGCAAAAGCGCGACCTCTATGAGACCGAGACCAAAGTCAAGGTCGGCGGCATCAACATGAGCTACATGGGCCTGGTCACGCGACTTAAGACCAACGTTCTAAGCAAACCTGTGGAGTCCCTGCAGAAGCACATGCGTGCGTTTGTGGAACGCGCAGTGGTCTTTGTTGCCTGCCCGGAATGCCAGGGCACGCGCCTTGCGCAGCACGCGCGGGAGTCCTACATCAATGGCGTCTCCATCGCGGACGTGTGCGCCATGGAGCTTGCCGACGCCTCCTCCTGGCTCCGCACCCTCACCTCACCCCTTGCTGCAGCCCCACTGCGAGGATTGGAGGCCGCCCTGGACTTGGGCCTGGGCTACCTCACGCTGGCGCGCCCAACCGGCACCCTTAGTGGTGGCGAGGCGCAACGCACGCGCATGGTGCGCCACATCGGTTCCGCGCTGACAGACGTCACCTACGTCTTCGACGAGCCCACCGCCGGTCTGCATCCACACGACGTCACGCGCATGAACGAGCTGCTGCTGCAACTGCGCGATAAGGGCAATACGGTGCTCGTGGTGGAGCACAATCCGGAGACGATGGCCATTGCGGATTGCGTGGTTCAACTCGGTCCAGGCGCAGGTGCGGCAGGCGGTGAGATTGTTTCCGTTGGCGACGCGCCGACCATGAGTGGAAAGGTCCAGCTCAAGGAGGAGGTGCGCACGCCCACCGGGGTGCTGGAGATCCGCGGGGCGAGCCGCAATAACCTGAAGAACATCGACGTGGACATCCCGCTTGGTGTGCTCACCGTGATTACCGGCGTGGCGGGGTCGGGTAAGTCCTCGCTGATGAACTGTGTGCCGGACAGCGATCGCGTTCTTATCGTCGACCAGTCTCCGCTGACTGGCTCGCGGCGCTCCAACCCGGCTACCTACACCGGTGCGATGGATGCGCTGCGCAAGGCCTTCGCCAAAGCCAACGAGGGTGCGACGCCCGGTATGTTTTCTTTCAATTCTGACGGCGCGTGCCCGGCCTGCTCCGGTGCCGGCGTGGTGACTGTCGAGTTCGGCGCAATGGATAGCGCCGACGTGCCCTGCGAGGTATGCGAGGGCCGCCGCTTTGCCGCCGACGTTCTGGACTACGAGCTGGCAGGCAAGAATATCGCCGACGTATTAGCCCTGCCTGCGGTAGAGGCCGTCGAGTACTGCACGGTGGCCAAGGTTCCGGCGGCTAAGCGCGTGTGCGAGCAGCTCGTGGCCGTGGGGCTGGGGTACCTCACGCTGGGCCAACCGCTTTCCACGTTGTCTGGCGGCGAGCGCCAGCGCTTGAAGCTGGCGGTGCGCCTGTGTGACCGCAAGGCTACGGCCGACATCATTGTCCTCGACGAGCCCACGGTACGCCTGCACCGCGAGGACGTCAATACGCTGCTGGCGCTTTTCGACGACCTCGTGGACTCCTCCCTCACCCTCATCTGCGTCGAGCACCACCGTGCCGTTGTGGCGCATGCGGATCACATCATCGACCTCGGGCCCGGCGCAGGGTCCGCGGGCGGCGAGATTGTCGCTGCGTGTTCGCCGTGGGAATTCCTAGAGACGGGCACGGTGACCGCCCGTTATCTGGCCCAGGTGGTGTAGCCGCGTGATGCTACTTAAAGAAACTTCACTCGAAGCAGGTGCTCCGAGGAAGCCAAGCACACACGAACAGGCGCGCAAGAACTGGCACACACGGCTAGGCGCACACTGCGAGGCTCGCGCGAAAAGGCGCCGCAGGCTAGGGGCACTCGGTTGGGCGCAGCAGGCTAGGCGCTCACGGTGGCGTGGGTGCGGCGCGAGCGCAGGGCCACCACGCGCTCAGATTCGCTCATTCCGCCCCAGACGCCGTAAGGCTCGCCGGAAGCCAGAGCATGCTCGCGGCACAGCTCGATGACCGGGCAAGTGTGGCAGATGGCCTTGGCGCGGTTCTCGCGCTGAGCGCGGGCGCGACCGCGCTCGCCGTCCGGGTGGTAGAACACGTCAGAGTTTTCTCCACGGCATGCGCCCTGGAGCTGCCAATCCCAAAAGTCCGCATTCGGCCCGGGGAGCAGGAATGACTGAGACACGTTCGATTCTCCTTCGTTGAAGATAGAGCGCCCGGACACGAGGACACGACTGCCACCGAAAACATGACTCCGTGAGTGCCGGGGTGAGACGAGAATGAAGTGTGACTGCCTTGGGTGAACGACACGTTACACCTTGTTGACATTCAGGTATAACCCTGACAAGGTGTCCGGTTTTGTGCAGATTGACCTGCGTATATGCGCAAGGTGAACGGTATATGAACTTTTTTATGGTGGGCTAAGAATGGGGAATATGCCCGTCGTTTCGGGATTCAGCTCACGGGTGTGACATGATATTCGTGCACAACGCGAAGAAATAAAGCGAAATAATACGGCAAGAAGAACAAGCAAGGATGGCAGTGGCTACCAAAGCTACAGGCGCGAGCGATGCGGCAACGGCATCGAAGCGCGACAGCGAAAAGGAATTGGCGGACCTCGTTCCGCTGGCTGTCGACGGTAGCCGCCGCGCACTGCAAGACATCATGCGCATCATCCACCCGCAGGTCCTGCGCTATTGCCGCGCGCGCATCGGCGGCCACCGCCAACCCACTGCGGAAGATGTGGCGCAGGAGATCTGTTTGGCCGTGGCGACGTCGATTAGCACGTACAAGGACAAAGGCCGCCCCTTTATGGCTTATGTGTACGGCATCGCATCCCACAAAGTCACCGACGCCCACCGCGCGCTCAGCCGCGACCAGACCAACCCCACCGACGAGGTTCCCGAAGACGCGGCTGACGACGCCACTCCGGAAGAATCCGCGCTGGTCATGGATGGTAGTAACAGAGTGCGTGCGTTGCTCGATACGTTAAGTGACAAGGCCCGGGACATCATCATCTTGCGAGTGTTCGTCGGACTGTCGGCAGAGGAAACCGCTGAGATTGTGGAATCAACCCCTGGCGCAGTCCGCGTGGCACAGCATCGTGCGCTGGCGCAATTGCGAAAGTCTCTCGATTCGAGCGCGGACTGAGATATACGGCACTTGGCACGGACAATTTAAAATCATTCTCTATCAAGGAAGGGAGGACATCATGGCAAAGAAGGAGCAGGCTCAGCTGGGCGTCGCTGAGCAGCTGCAACCCTTGGTTGACGATGATGCATTCCTCACCAGTCTCTCCGAAGGCATCGACCCCACCGACGGCGATGATGAGCTAGCGGGGCTTCTGTTGGAGCTGCGTGGGGACGTCGAAAAGCAGATGCCTCCGGCTCCGCTCATCGAAGGCGCGGACGAGGAACCTGCCGTAATCTCTCTGGCCTCTGCGCGCCGCCGCCGTCGCAGCAAGCCGCTTATGCACGGTCTCATTGGCGCAGCCGCGGCAACGCTGCTCATCGCCGGCTCTGGCGCGGTGATTGTTAACGCTGGCCCAGGTTCCCCGCTTTATGGTGTTAACCAGTCTCTCTTCGGTGCGGAGAATCAGGATGTCTCCGTCGTGGAGCTGGCCGGCACGCTCGATGAGATGGAGAAGCGCTCGGCGCAAGGTGACATGGATGGTACCCGTCAGCTGCTGGAAGAAGCCCGCAAGATGGTGGACCAAGCCAAGCAGGAACGCGCAGAGCAGCCTGAGCGCCCGGCTAAGCCACAGCCACGCGCCACGGTGACGGCAACGCAGACCGTGGAGAAGCCCGCCCCGGTGGAAGAGGAGCAGCCGCCGCAGGAGCCGGTGACCGTAACCCAGACCCAGACTGCGGTCTCCACTGTTGTGGTCACGAGCACGGTTTCAGCAGGCAACCCGCTGAGCCCGCCGGCGCAGAACTACCCGGAGCCCGTTGAACCGGGCGGTGGCGAGCAAGCCCCGCAGCAGCCGGCACCAGATACGGCACCCGAAGATGCGCCGGGGGACAACGGCCTCCCGCCGGCGCAGTTCCAGCAGTAAAACCACAAAAGAACCTCTTCCCCCGAGCAGCATCAGGGGGGAGAGGTTCTTTCCGTATCAACGCGCGGTATTTCGACCGCGCTTCAACCGCGCGCTAGTAGCGCGAATCCATACCGTCGAGATAGCCCACCGCATAATCCCAGGGCACATAGCGAGCAGGGTCCGGCTCCGCGCCTGGCTCATGGACCGGCGCCAGCTGGCCCTGGAGGGTGGCCTGCATATTGGCGGCCAAGATGTGCCACTCGTAGAAGTGGTTTTCCTCGCAGTCTTCGCAGAAGAAGAAAATGCCGTCGATGCCGCGCGGGCTTAAGACACGCGCAAATTCCTGGACCATGGCGAGATCATGAATGACGCCGAGGCGGTCCTCCTCGGACAGCGGTTCGACGTGGTCCTCTTCCTCGAGGAAAGAAGCCGGGTCGTTCGGATCGTCCGCGAAAGGATCGCGGGGCATGTTGGCGAAAAAGTTCACGTCTGCGAGCCTATTGACTTGGCGCCCTCATAGCAATTCTCTTGCGCGGGTACGGCTACCACTATGGGCTGCACACGCACTACAGTGAGGATCACCGCATACAACTATTCGGTCAGTTTAGGAGAGCTTTACCCTCATGAGCCACGTCCACACCGGCGGAGACAACCCCGACAAGATTGCACTCTACGGCCTCACCTTCGATGACGTTTTGCTGCTTCCGGCAGAATCCAACGTCGTTCCCTCCGAGGTGGATACCTCGGCGCAGTTCACCCGCAACATTCGCCTCGGCGTGCCGCTGGCTTCCGCCGCGATGGATACGGTGACCGAGGCCCGCATGGCCATCGGCATGGCCCGCCAGGGTGGCATTGGTGTCCTGCACCGCAACCTGTCCGCGGAGGACCAGGCGCAACAGGTTGAGATTGTGAAGCGTTCCGAATCTGGCATGGTCACCAATCCTGTGACGGCCACCCCGGACATGACTATCGACGAAATCGATACGCTGTGCGCGCGGTACCGGATTTCGGGCCTGCCGGTCGTCGATAAGCAGGGCGTCCTCGTGGGTATCTGCACCAACCGTGACATGCGCTTCGAGCCGGATTTCTCCCGCACCGTCTCCGAGATTATGACGCCGATGCCGCTGGTTGTGGCCAAGGAAGGTGTCAGCAAGGAAGAGGCGCTGGCGCTGCTGTCCGCTAATAAGGTGGAGAAGCTGCCCATCGTCGATGATGACAACAAGCTCGTCGGCCTCATCACCGTTAAGGACTTTGTCAAGACTGAGCAGTTCCCGAATGCCTCCAAGGACAGCTCTGGGCGCCTGCTCGTGGCGGCGGGTATCGGTACCGGTGAGGAGTCCTACCAGCGCGCGGGCCAGCTTGTCGACGCCGACGTGGACGTCCTCGTCGTCGACTCCGCCCATGCCCACAACAACCGCGTGCTTGAGATGGTTTCCCGCGTGCAGAAGGACTTCGGTGACCGCGTCGACGTCATCGGCGGCAACCTGGCCACCCGTGCTGCTGCCCGCGACATGATTGAGGCCGGCGCGGATGCCATCAAGGTCGGTATTGGCCCCGGCTCCATCTGTACTACCCGCGTGGTCGCGGGCGTGGGCGCGCCGCAGATTACCGCCATTATGGAAGCCGCCGCCGAAGCTGGTCCGGCGGGTGTGCCGGTCATTGCGGACGGCGGTATGCAGTACTCCGGTGATATTGCCAAGGCGCTGGCCGCCGGTGCGGATGCCGTCATGCTGGGCTCCATGCTGGCGGGCACTACCGAGTCCCCGGGCGATATCGTCGTGGTCCAGGGCAAGCAGTACAAGCGCTACCGTGGCATGGGCTCCATGGGCGCGATGCAGGGTCGCGGGCTTACGGGTGAGAAGCGGTCCTACTCTAAGGACCGTTACTTCCAGGCGGATGTGCGTAGCGAGGATAAGCTGGTGCCAGAAGGCGTGGAGGGCCGCGTGCCGTTCCGCGGTGACATTGATGCCATTGTTCACCAGATTGTCGGCGGCCTGCGTGCCTCCATGGGCTACACCGGTTCCGCAACCTTGGCCGAGCTGAAGACCAAGCAGTTTGTCCAAATCACCGCTGCGGGCCTTAAGGAGTCTCACCCGCACCACCTTCAGCAGATCGTCGAAGCTCCGAACTACCGTTAAGGACTTATCATGCGCGATTACGTAGAAATTGGCGTCGGCCGCGAGGCACGCCGCACCTATGACCTCAGCCAGGTGTCCCTGGTGCCTACCCGTCGTACGCGTTCCTCCAAGGACGTGGACACCTCCTGGAACATTGACGCCTACACCTTCGACGTTCCGTTCGTCTCGGCGCCGACCGATGCTCTTGCCACCCCCGAGTTCGTCATTGAGATGGGCAAGCAGGGCGGTCTTGGTGTCATCAACGCAGAGGGCCTGTGGGGCCGCCACGAGGACTTGGAGGGCGCGATTGCCCGCGTGACGGAGAACTTCGGCGACCTGTCTACGCTGCAGGAGCTGCATGCCGCGCCCCTCAATGAAGAGTTGCTGGCCGAGCGCATCGCGCAGGTGCGCGATTCCGGCGTGACCGTGGCCGTGCGCGTGTCCCCGCAGCGTGCCCGCGAGTTGGCGCCCGTAGTTATTAAGGCTGGCGCGGAGCTGCTGTTTATCCATGGCACCCTGATTTCGGCTGAGCACGTGCAGACCGGCGGCGAGCCGCTCAACCTCAAGGAATTCATCGGTTCGCTGGATACCCCGGTGATTGCTGGCGGCGTGGCGGATTACACCACGGCCCTGCATCTCATGCGCGCGGGCGCAGCCGGCATCATCGTCGGCTCCGGCGTGAACACTAACCCGGAGACTCTCGGCATTGATATCCCGATGGCGACCACCATCGCGGACGTTGCGGCCGCTCGCCGCGACTACCTGGATGAAACCGGGGGCCGCTACGTGCATGTGCTTGCCGACGGCGACATCCACACCTCCGCGGACATCGCCAAGGCCATTGCTTGTGGCGCCGATGGCGTCGTGCTGGGGCCGGTCCTCGCGCGTGCGGCGGAGGCCGGCGGTAAGGGCTGGTACTGGCCGTCGACGGCCGGCCACCCGCGTTTCCCGCGCGGCGTCATCGAGCCGGTTGGCGTGGCTGGCACCCTCCTCGGCGCCGACGACGAGGATGTCCCCGCGGGATCGCCGTCCCTCGAGGTCGTCGTGCATGGCCCATCCAACGAGCCGCTGGGTGAGCTCAACCTGGTTGGTGGGCTCAAGCGCGCGATGGCGAAGTGCGGCTACACCGACCTGAAGTCCTTCCAGAAGGTGGGCCTGGCCGTCCGTTAATTCTGCGGGCGGCGGAAGCGCCACGGGGCGCGTGGGCGCAGCGCAATTGTGCGGAAAATGATGCGCCCGCGCGCCGGCACCATCGTTTGGACAACCGATGCCAACACCACCAAGGCAATGGCCGTGAGCTTGAGCGCGGTCACGCCCTGGGAGAGGAGCAGCCAGCCGAAGAAGGCGGCGAACACCGGCTCGAGGGCGATGAGAATGGAAAAGACATTGGGAGCAAGACGCTTGAGAGCGATGAACTCGAGTGAGTAGGGGATAAGTGATGCCAGCACGCCCGTTCCCAACGCCACGAACAGCAACCACGGATCGCTGACCAGAACGAGCGCGCCGCGTCCTCCCAGCGGCAGCAGCGTCAGCCCGCCGATAAAGAGGGCCACTGCTAGACCATCTTGGCAGCTAAAGAGCGCTCCAGCCTTCTTACTTGCCAGGATGTAGGCAGCCCAACAAGCGCCGGCCAACACCAAGAACACCACGCCGCGCGGGCTCAGCGGCTCTCCGGTCAACGAGTCCACGCCCAGTAGGGCCATACCGATGAGGGCGAGGGTGACGCAGGTGGCGTCGCGAAGCGACCGCGACAAAACCGCCGCCAACAGCAACGGGCCCACGAACTCAATGGTCACCGCGGGGCCTAGCGGAACCACCTCGATGCCCGCGTAGAAGAAGCCATTCATCAACCCCAACGACACACCAAACAGCGCAGCCGAAATCCACTTTTCCCGGTTCCACGTTTGCACCTTGGGGCGCGCGATGAGCAACAGGATTGCCGAGGCCATCAGCAAACGCATCGACGCCGTTCCCCACGTGCCCGCATGAGGAAAGAGCTGGATGGCCAGGCTCGCTCCGAGCTGTAGCGAGATGCACGAGCCAATGACGCACAGGATAGCGAGCGGGTTGGTCATGCGGACTATTGTCCTACATTCCCTCGACATTCACTGCGAAAGGAGCACTGCGTTAAACTGGTGGCCGTGACTACCCCAAATACAACCCCGCGTCCTGTCCTCGTGGTGGACTTTGGCGCCCAGTACGCGCAGCTCATCGCCCGCCGCGTGCGTGAGGCCAACATCTACTCCGAGGTTGTCCCCAACTCTGCGTCGGTAGAAGACATTAAAGCCAAAAACCCGGCTGCGCTGATTCTTTCCGGCGGGCCGTCTTCGGTGTATGCCGACGGCGCCCCTGAGCTCAAGCCGGAGCTGCTCGAGCTCGGCATCCCGGTCTTTGGTATCTGCTACGGCTTCCAGTCCATGACTCGCGTCCTCGGCGGCACCGTGGCCGCCACTGGTGCTCGCGAGTATGGCCGCACGGACATGACCGTGTCCGGCGGCGTGCTGCATAAGGGCCTGGAGGACACCCACAAGGTATGGATGTCCCACGGCGATTCGGTCTCTGAAGCCCCGGAGGGCTTCGAGGTGACTGCCTCTTCCGATGGTGCGCCCGTGGCTGCTATGGAGTGCTTGTCCAAGAAGATGGCTGGTGTGCAGTACCACCCAGAGGTCCTGCACTCGCCGCACGGCCAGGAGGTGCTCACGCGCTTCCTTACTGAGGTGGCTGGTCTGGAGCAGAACTGGACTGCTGAGAACATTGCGGAGCGCCTCATTGAGGATGTGCGCGAGCAGATTGGTGAGGACGGCCATGCCATTTGCGCCCTGTCTGGTGGCGTGGACTCCGCCGTGGCCGCGGCCTTGGTGCAGCGCGCTATTGGTGACCGTTTGACCTGTGTCTTCGTCGACCACGGCCTGCTGCGCGCGGGCGAGCGTGAGCAGGTGGAGAAGGACTTCGTGGCGTCGACTGGCGCGAAGCTCATTACCGCTGATGAGCGCGAGGCTTTCCTTTCCAAGCTGGCTGGTGTGACTGAGCCGGAGGCTAAGCGTAAGGCCATCGGTGCGGAGTTCATCCGCTCCTTTGAGCGCGTCGTCGACCAAGCCCTGGACGGCCAGGATGCCGCGTTCCTGGTGCAGGGCACGCTTTACCCGGACGTGGTGGAGTCCGGCGGCGGTGATGGTACCGCGAACATTAAGTCCCACCACAACGTGGGCGGCCTGCCTGACGACGTCGAGTTCGAGCTCGTCGAGCCGCTGCGCCTGCTCTTCAAGGACGAGGTCCGTGCGGTTGGCCGCGAACTGGGCCTGCCGGAAGAAATCGTGGCACGCCAGCCGTTCCCGGGCCCGGGCCTGGGCATCCGCATTATTGGTGAGGTCACCGAGGAGCGCCTGGAGACCCTGCGCCAGGCAGACCTCATCGCGCGTACTGAGCTGACCAACGCTGGCCTGGATGGCGAGATTTGGCAGTGCCCGGTGGTGCTGCTTGCCGACGTCCGCTCGGTCGGCGTCCAAGGCGATGGCCGCACCTACGGACACCCGATCGTCCTGCGCCCGGTATCCTCCGAAGACGCCATGACTGCGGACTGGACCCGCCTGCCGTACGACGTGTTGGAGAAGATCTCCACCCGCATTACCAACGAGGTCAAGGATGTTAACCGAGTCGTGCTCGACGTGACGTCGAAGCCGCCGGGAACCATCGAGTGGGAGTAAACGCGTGGGATGAAAATCCTTCGCACAGTAGCGCGGCCGTGCCCTAATGACTCAAGGGCGCGGCCGCGCTGTGCATTGTGCCCTGCGGTTGTTGCTGGGCGGTTTAGGGAATGATGGTGGGCGGGCCGCTGATCATGTCGTTGTAGAGCGCAATGTCACCGCTAATCGGCACGAGCTGGTCGCCTTGGATCTGGAGCTGAACGGTAGCGCGCTCCGTGATGCCTTCTGCCGTGGTGCCGCCGCGGCGGCCGAAGGTGGCTTGGAGGGTGTCGTCGCTTAGCACCTGCACATTTTCGATGCTGGCTGCCGTTACGCCGGTGTTGGCCAATGGGGTCGAACCCGACCAGACGATGAGGCCTTGGGCAATCGACGAACCGAGCCCTCCTGGCCCGTTGAGGTTGCCGTAGGTACCGCTCAGCACGGAGTAGCTGATAGGTGCGCAGGGGTTGTAGCCGCCATCGGTCACGGTGAAATAGAGTCGGGGCACGACGTCGCTGCGCAAAGCGGTGGCTCCCTCAGCGCCGAGGCCATAGCGCGTGTGGAAGTAAGCGTTTTCGGTGGCGCAGGTGTCTGTCGTGCCGGCATGTGCTTCGCCGGGGTTGAAGGCAACGGCGGCGGCACCCGTTGACGTACGGGGCACAGAGTCGTCGCCAATGGAGGCTTCGGCAGCGAGTGGTGCGTTAGCGGCAGCATTCGGCGTGCTGTGGTCAGTGGTCGTGGTTTCGGTGGCAGGGGAGCAGGCGGCGAGTGCCGCGCAGCCGAGGATGTAGGGAAGAATCAGGGAATATTTCATGACCCGAACGCTAGCAACAGGCCGCTTTCAGGAGGAAGGGGATGATTCCCCAGCGCCCCCAAAACGCACTGCTTCTAGCTCGGTGAAGGTGAAAAAATAGCCCCCTGAACGGGGCTTTTAGAGTGGGCGCGCACGTGTAGCCGCGCACCGAGGACTATTCCTCAGTGGGCGGCTGGTCGGAGGCTTGGACGCGCGGTGCGCCGGTGATTCGGCGCGGGGAACGAGGATTAACCCGGCGGCGGATCGGGCGGGCCAGTGCTAGCCGAACCACCGGGCGGTGAGGACGAGCGCGGCGGGTGCGCGGGGCTGGGAATTGGAACGGGCGGGCCCGCCCACGGCGGCAGGTAATGCACGCGGCCGTCGATGCGGTCCAAGCGGCCGCGGCCAGTTGGGTGCCGTGGGTCATCGTCGTTGACCGCATTGTGATACGCGCACAGCGGCACCATGTTGGCCATGTTGGTCGGCCCACCATCTTGGAAGCGGATGAGGTGATGAATCTGCGAATCCTCAGCAGGCGCATTGCAACCAGGCCACGCACACGTGGGATGCTCTGCCGACAGCGCAAGACGCTGCTTCGGGCTGGCAAAGCGGCTAGCCATGTAGAGGTTGACGGGGCCGTGGTGGGGATGGATAAGGGTGATGAGGCCGACGTCGGCAAGCTTTTCGCGCACAAACTCCGCACCGCTCATCGTGGCACCGTTGGTCAGCTGCAGCTCAATCTCCTCACCATCGCCGTCAATGATGCGGTCCATCTCATCGAGGCGCACGATGACGTTGGATTGAAGCTTCTGACCCGAGCCGCCCCCGCCGCGGAACACGGTATGTGCCGCGGTGAGCAAGTCCTTATCGGTCGTCTTGAGCACGGCCAGCAGCTTCGAGATGTTCAGCGAGCTATCCGTGATGCTCAGCGTGTGATTGCGGCCTTCCCGGCGCGTCACGCGCACGCCCGGGGCGGGGTCCTTGGGCGGGCGCCACTCCTTGAGCTTCGCCTTCGCCACTATGGCGATCTTCTCCCGCGGGGTAGCGGCCAGCAGCTGGCGCAGCTCCCAGGCCTTGCGTGCCTTGAGCCGAGAACAGTAACGCTCGATGTCAAGGAGCGTGAACACATCGTGGCGCGTGCGGCGCGCTTTGCGCTGCCGGGAGCGGAACATGGTGTCGCCGAAGTACACCTCGTGCAGGTTGAGAAGCTTCGCCGCGAAGTCTGGCTGCGCGCCCATCTGAACCAGTTGTGCGCGCGTAACACCGGCGCACTGCTCGACCACGTCGAGCCCATGCGCTAGTGCCTGAATGTAACCCCCCAGTTGCATAGGCCACAGCCTAAACCAGGTCGTGCGATCGCGCTACTTGAGTGAAGAAATCGCAGTACATAGCTTGTCGACGTCCCCCTCCTCCGTCGACCACGCCGTACAGAAACGCACCACGCGCTTATCCTCATGCTCGCCGAAGAATTCGCACACGAAGTCTTTCTTGAGCTGGTCTTCCTGCTCGCGGGTAAGAAGCGCAAACTGCTGGTTGGTGGGGGAGTCAAAGAGCATCTCGATGCCGACGGCGTGGAAAGCTTTAGCGATGCGCTGGGCCTGGGCGTTGGCGCGGGCGCAGATCTGCTCGTAGAGCGTTGCCGGAGCTGCAGCCTCAGCCTCAGTGAGCGCATGAGCACATGCACGATCAGATGCAGGAGAAGGCGTGCTGAAGAGGGCGGAGAACTGCGCGCCGAGCAGCCAGCCCTTGGCTAGGAGGCCGCCGTGTTGTTTCATGGCGTGGCGGAAGCGCGGTGCACCTGTGGGGAAGACGATGGCCTCGCCGAAGAGGGCACCGCATTTGGTGCCGCCGATGGTGAAGACGTCGACAAGCGCGGCGAGATCCGGCAGGGTGATGTCCGCGGCAGAAAGGCCGTAGCCGAGGCGGGCGCCGTCGACAAACAGGCGCAACTCGTACTCATTGCAGACGTTGCGTAAGTCCATGAGCTCCGTGCGGGAGTAGGTGGTGCCGTATTCGGTGGGCTGCGTGATGTAGACCAGCGCGGGTTCGGGCATATGCTCCTCAATCCCAGAAGCGCGGTACTCCTCCACGCACGCGCGGACCTGTGCGGCGGTGATTTTCCCCAGCTGATTCGGCAGGGTTATGACCTTGTGGCCGGAGTGTTCGATGGCGCCCGTCTCGTGCGTGGCGATGTGCCCGCTATCGGCCGAGATGACAGCCTCCCAGGGGCGCAGATGGTAGGCGATAATCGTGGCGTTGGCCTGGGTGCCGCCGACCATGAAGTGCACCTCGGCATCCGGCGCCTGGCAGGCGGCGCGCAGGGTATCGGCCGCCGCGGCGCACAGCTCATCGGCGCCATAGCCAGAATGCACGCCGTCCGCCTCCGCGATGGCTTCCAGAACGCGGGGGTGGGCTAAACGGTGGTAGTCGTTGCCGAAGTGAATCATGCGGGCAAGTTTAGCCGGTGACGGTGAGCTCGCCGATGCCCTCGTCGATGTGAATATCCAGCAGCGCATTATCGTCATGGCGGTCCGTACAGTTGCTTTCCCCCAAGCCACCGTCACACGTGAGTGATACCGGGACGTCCTTCGGGAGGATGACCTCCACGGTGCCGATGCCGATATCGATGGTGACGTCGTGTTTGTCTTTCAGGTCGTGGAGCTGGCTGAAGTCTACCGTTGAGGTACCGATACCCAGGTCATAGTGCTCTTCGAGCTCGTCCGCACTGGTGGGGGCGATGTGCTGAGAACCGACGTTAAAGCGGGCACTGAAGCCGGATTCGTCGGCCTCGGAGACGAAGGAGACCCCAAGGAAGGCAATCGTCAGGGCGGCGCCCACGGCACCGAGAGCAATTGCTCCCTCAGCCCACTGCGCACCGCGCTTCTTTTTCGGCTCTTCCCGCGGGCCCGGCTCCGGCAGATCCCAGGCATCGGGCACGACGCCGAGAGGATCCCACGACGGCGGAGTCCTACGCCCAGGCGGGAAGGGGAAGCCCTCCGCCGGGCTATAGGCGTTAAGGTCAACCGGCTCTTCGCGCACCGGCTGTTCGGCCGCCAACAGCCCGCCGGGCGGCAGCGGCTCACGGCTATGCAGGGCGTACCACGCCAGCGCCATCAGCCCAAAGGTCAGCACGGCAGGGGGAAGACCGGTGAGGAATTGTCCGCTCAAGAATAACGGGCCAGAGCTTAAGGTAAGAAGGACGCCGACAATCAGCATCCAGCCGAGCTCCTGCTCTTCCTTAGCGCCATCTTTGCCCAAGGCCGCATCGAGCGGGCAGTAAGGCGAGCCATAGCGCGGCATCAGCGCCCACGCGGTGAGGTAGGCGGCGATGCCACCGCCGAAAGCAAGTGTGGCGACCACAAAGGCCACGCGCACGATCGTCGGATCAATCTGGTAGCGCACCGCGATGCCTTCGCAGACACCGGCGATGTGGGCGTCGCCGCCTTGCTTTTTGGGAATACGGACAGGTCGGGTCGACCACATCTGGTTGAGTGTATTGTTCTTCGTCATGCTTTTATCGTGCCGCGCGGGGCCTTGTGGCGGTATCGGTAATCGCCCTGATTTTTCCACCTCAGGGTTGTCCCTGATGTGCGTGCGGGGGTCACCGTGCGACTATTACTACTATGACTTCGCCCTATGTGCCTGCAGAGAACGCGGCACCGTATCCGTTGATGTCGCGCCCCCAGTCTGGTCGCGTGGTGGCCGGCGTGGCTGCGGGGCTCGCGCAGCATCTGCAGATTCCGGTGCTCTACGTCCGCATTGCGCTTACCGTGCTGACGGTGATGGGCGGGGTGGGAGCGATGGTGTACGCCGGGCTGTGGATGTCCACGCCTGCGCTTGACGACGGCCCCTCCTCCCGCAGCCCCTTCTCCCTCCTGCTGGTGTTCTTAGCGCTGGTGGGAGGGGTAATTGGGGTGTTGGGGGTATCGGGGGCGTCGCCAAGCGCGTTGGTGCCGTTGGCTGCTGTGGGTGTCGGTGCGGTCCTGGCGTGGCTAGCCTACGACCGCGGCTTGAATACGCCGGTGGGCATGGTGAGCGTCGTGGCTGGTGCCGCGTTGGTCATCGTGGGCGTTGTGGTGGCGGCGGTGACGTGGGAGAGCGGATCCGGTTCGGCGATTGTGGCTACGGCGCTGACGCTGGTGGGTTTTGGTGCGCTGGTGGTGCCGCTGGTGCTCAAGCTGTGGCGTTCCCTGTCGCAGGAGCAGGCGGCGAAGGCGGTGTCGGAGGAACGCACGGAGATTGCCGCCCGCCTGCACGATTCGGTGCTGCAGACGCTGGCGCTCATCCAGAAGCGCGCGGAGGACCCGCGCGAGGTGACGCGCTTGGCGCGTGCCCAAGAACGTGAGCTGCGGGCCTGGCTTTTCGACGCCCCCTCGTCGGCCCCCACCACCTGTTTCGGCGCTCTCGATGCGGCATGTGGGGAGGTGGAGGACCTTTTCGACCTGCGGGTCTCCCCGGTGACGGTGGGCGAGGACGCGGAACTGACGGAGTCCGCCAAGCTTGCTATCCAGGCAGCGCGCGAGGCCATGGTGAATGCTGGCAAACATGCGGGCGTGGACATGGTGGATGTGTATGCGGAGCTGTTGGCCGGCGAGTTGAGCATTTTTGTCCGTGACCGTGGAGTGGGTTTCGAGGTGGAGGACATTCCCGCTGATAGGCACGGCATTCGTGAGAGTATTCGCGCGCGCGTAGAAGGTGCTGGTGGGCGTGTGAGAATTACCTCGACCCCGGGGGAAGGCACGGAAGTGGAGCTCACGGTAGCGTTGTGAACATGGTGAAGGTCTTTCTGGTTGATGATCACTCCGTCTTCCGCGCTGGCGTGCGCACTGAGTTGGCGGTGTCGGAGGAGATCGAGATCGTCGGGGACGCGGGGACTGTGTCGGAGGCGCTGGAGGGCATTGCGCGTACCTCACCGGACGTGGTGCTTCTCGACGTTCACATGCCCGACGGCGGCGGCCTCGCCGTGATGAACGCGACGGCGCACCAGCCATCGCGGCCGGTGTTTCTGGCGCTGAGCGTGTCGGATGCGGCAGAAGATGTCATTGCGCTAATTCGGGCGGGTGCGCGCGGCTATGTCACCAAGAATATTTCCGGCCCCGACCTCGCCCAAGCGATAGCGCAGGTCAACAGTGGGGATGCGTATTTCTCGCCGCGCCTAGCAGGTTTTGTCCTCGATGCTTTTGCCTCCGGCGCGCCCGCCCCGGAGCCGGAGGAGGGCCAAGATCCAGTTGTGGATGCGCTCACAAGGCGTGAGCTGGAGGTCTTAAGGCTGCTTGCGCGCGGCTATACGTACCGCGAGATTGGCAAGCAGTTGTTTATTTCGGTTAAGACCGTGGAGACGCATGCCTCCAACATTTTGCGCAAGACCCAGCAGTCCAACCGCCACCAGCTCACCCGCTGGGCTACCTCGCGCGATTTGGCTTAAGTCGCGCTAGGCGTAGGCGAGTTTGCGGGAGCCGTCCACATGTGGGAACAGCAGGAACGCGGCCACGAAGACTAGTGCCCACACCAGGGCGCTGCCCCAGGCCGGAAGGGCGATAAGCGGGGCAATCATGATGGCGAGCCACAGCACCATGAGCGGTAGCAGCTGTGCCACGGAGGGCAGCAGGGAGACGTTGTGATCCTCGGCGAACTCGCGCATACGCTGGCGGTAGGGGTGCAAGAATACCAGCGTGCAGGCCGCAAGGATAAAAACCAGACTGAGCCCGAGCGCTAGGCCGAAGTGGATACGGCTCGTGCCCACCGCCACGGCGGCACCGGCCAGCAGCGAGGCGCCGAGGCGTACCCACAGCGGAGTGGGGATGGGGGTGGTGTGCGCGTGGAGGGGGTTCATGGCGCCTAACGCTACCAGTGCAATTGCGCGTGTCCGGCGAGAGGTTCATAATAGGAGCTATGAATCAAACAGGTGTTCGTGTCGCGGGTGGCTCACGGGCCGACCAGATCGCGGCTTTACGCGCCCAGATTCAGCGTCTGGAAACACCAGACGTGGCGGCAGATATCCAGCCAGATGTGGACATCCTCACCGTGCCTGAATTGCTATCTGAGCTGCTTCCGGGCGGTGGTTTGCCCCGAAAGCAGGCCACCGTGTGTGCGGAGTGTGCGGCTTTGGTGGTGGAACTCGTGAGCCATGTTAGCGCGGCGGGCGGACACGTGGGCATCGTAGGTTGGCCAGACCTCTCGCTCGCACAGGTGGCCGAGGAAGGAGATGTCTCCCGGGTCATCGTTGTGCCCGATCCGGGAGCCGAGCCGTGGGCAGTCACCGGAGTGCTGTGTGAGGGGCTGGATCTTGTCGTGCACAAAGGCTTAGGTGAGCTCAGTCCCACGCGGGCGCGGCCAGTTCTGGCCAAGGTGCGCGGCGGACAAGCGGCACTGCTGACCGTCGGCGCGCGGCTACCGGGTACGGTCACGGAGATTGGCGCAGACGTCGTGGCGGTGCGCGGCGTAGGCCGTGGCAGCGGGCGTATCAGGGGAGTGGACATTGAGGTGCGGGTGGCGTCGAAAAGCGCACGCCCACGCCGAGGAGTGCTCACCTGCGGCGAGAGGGCTGAGCGCCCACGCCTGGAGGTGGTATGAGAGTCGCGGCCCTGTGGTTCCCGGATTGGCCTATCCAGGCGCTGCAGGACGCTGATAGGGCAGCGTGTGTGATTGCCTCCCAGCACCACGTGGCGGTGTGCAACGCGGCGGCGCGCCGGGCCGGAGTGCGCCGCGGGATGCGCGTGCGCCAAGCCCAAGCAGTGCTGCCGGATGTGCGAGTGGAGGAGGCCAACCCGGATCGCGATGGTGCGGTTTTCGCCGAGATTGCCGCGGGGCTTGATGCGGTGGCGTCCTCGGTGGAGGTCCTGCGCCCGGGCCTAGTCATTGCGGATGCGGGTGCTGCGGGGCGTTTCCACGGAAGTGAGGATAGGGCAGTGGAGATGCTTGTCGACGCCTCCTCGAGAGCCCACCTCGACGCCACCGTCGGCGTTGCCGACGAGATTGCTACCGCGCTCATTGCCGCGCGCCACGACAACCTCGGCGCGGTGGTTCCGAAAGGCGGGTCGCGGGAGTTCCTGGCGAATCAACCAGTGGGAGTACTCGCCGCGGAGGTAGCGTTGGGCTGTCCGCCTGATGTAGTCCATACCGTGCAGCGCCTCGGTGTGCGCACATTGGGAGAGCTCGCCGGCTTGCCGCTGCGCCAGGTCACCACGCGCTTCGGGGAAGCAGGGCGGCGTTGTCACGCGGTGGCCTCGGCAGCGCCCGATCGGCGCGTGGCGCCGGAACTACTTCGCCCCGACCTAGGCGTGGAGCAGGCCTTTGAGGAACCACTCGAGCGCGTGGACGCGGCGGCGTTCGCCGCCCGCCAGCTGGCGGCACGCCTACACGCGGTGCTCGATCACGCGGGCCTTATCTGCATGCGCCTGCGCGTCATCGCCGAATTCGAGGGCGGCACGCGTCTCGAGCGCATCTGGCGCACGCAGGAAGCGCTGAGCGAGGCCGCCACGGCAGACCGCGTGCGCTGGCAGCTCGATGGGTGGCTGAGTAGTGCGCGGGCGGGCGAGGGTGGGGGCGTCGAGAAGCTTGTGCTGGAACCGGTGGAAGTCGCCCCACCTGGGGATAGTGTGCTGTGGGGCGCGGGTGAGTCAACGGAGCAGGCCAAGCGGGTCATCGCGCGCGTGCAGTCGCAGCTCGGCGTGGACCGCGTGTTGCAGCCGCGCCCGGCGGCGGGCCGCGGGGTAGCCGAGCGTATCGAGCTGATTCCCTACGGCGAGCAGCGCGACCCTGCCCCGGAGGGCACGTGGCCCGGGCGCATCCCCACGCCGCTGCCAGCAAGCCTGGCGCACCCCGCCGCGCGCATCCGGCTTATCGACGGCTCTGCAGCCGACATCATCGTCACCGCCGAAGCCCTCCTCTCCGGTGAACCTGCGGGCCTAGGGTGGGGGCGCCACCGCTACCGCGTGACCGGGTGGGCCGGACCCTGGCCAGTGGATACCGGCTGGTGGGATCCGAACGAGGCGCAGCGCTGCGCGCGCCTGCAAGTCGTGGGAGAAAACGACAACGGCCAGCGCGCCTGGCTCCTCGTGTGGGCAGGCGGGCGCTGGTCGGTGGAGGCGACGTATACCTAGTTCTGGATATCGATAACCAGACGCGTCGGTGCCTTAAGTACCTGGACGGAGTAGGGGTGGCGCCCGGCAAGGCCGATGACGAACTGCGAACGGGCCTCAAAGGTGCCGCCGTTGACCACCTGGGTCACCATGCCGCCAGCGCCCTTGACCGTGCCGATGTTCGGGTCTTCCATATCGAGCTGGAAAGGATATGCCGTGCCATCAATGCTGACGTTCAGCGCCGTGGCTCCCTCATAAGAAATCGGGTTGCCCGAGCCCTGCTGGGCGGGGGAGTCGGTGTAGTCAATAAACCAGCCCGGTGAGCCATTGCCGGTGAACTCGAAGACGACGCGGTCAAAACCGTCGTGTTTGCCCACGCGCACATCCGTGACCACCAGCTCGGACGGCACTGGTGGGCGGAGGGTTTTCATCTCCAGGTTGGCATCGCCTAGTGGGGTCAGCCCGGCGGGCGCCGTGGCGTTCTGGGCAGTCGAGGTGGACGCGCCGGACAAGGTGGCGTCGACGGTAGCGGTCGGCGCGGAGATGTCGTCGGAGGACGCGGAGCAGCCCTGTAGCACGAGCGCACTCGAGGCGACGAGTGCCGCCACGGAGGTGGCTGCGCGCGAGAGAGTGTGTTTCGGCATAACTTCGAGCGTAGCTGCCCAAGGCGGAATTCCTGGAACCGAAGTGAACATCGTAACCACATTGTTGTGAAAGAAGTGATGACAGTTAAACTGGCGCCATGACCTTCTGCTCCGATATCCAGGTAGAACCCCTGGCTGGTACCGCTAAGCAAGAATCCGTCTACGTCCTCTTCGAGTGGCCCGCGGCGTGGTCCCGGGATGTGCTCGACGGCCACACTTTCGGCCCCGGCCTTACGGAGAAGCTTAAGGCCAAGCTCAAGGGCGTAGCCGGCTTGCAGCTCATCCGCCGCCCAGGCCGCGCTGGTCGCGAGCGCGATACGGGGCATTTCCGCTGCTTCGTGGTCTGGGCCCGCGAGGGCCTTGTGCAGGACTACATTCTCAACGGCCCAGAGGACATTCTGGACCTTGACTTGGAGAATCCGCGCGGCACGTGCTTGCCGTTGGTATTGGTGTGTACTCACGCCAAGCGCGATGCCTGCTGTGCGGTGAAGGGGCGTCCACTGGCTGCCTCGCTCGCCTGTGAATACGAGGAGACCGTGTGGGAGACCTCGCACACCAAGGGCCACCGTTTCGCGCCTTCGGTGTTGCTCATGCCGTGGGGCTACTCTTTCGGCCGCCTCAACGTAGAGGCCGGCCGCGAGCTTGTGGGCAAGGCTTTGCGCGGTGAGTATTTCTACCCGGCCAACCGCGGCTCGGGGTTGAATACGCCGAAGGACCAGGTGGCAGAACTCGCCGTGGCGCGCGAGCTTCTCGACGCCTCCGAGAACCTCCACTACGGCGACCTCCACGTCGCCGCGGCGGATGAGCCCGCGGCGGAGGCAACTGCCGCGGAGGATAGCGTCACCGTGCGCCATCGCGATGGCCGCGCGTGGGTAGTGGAGCTCGAAGAAAAAGAGGCCTCCGGCGTCGTCTCCTCCTGCGGAGACGAGCCAAAGACCTCTTCCTACTTTGCCGCGCGTCGCGTCTTGCGACGCGACGCGTAGGGGACGGACGCGGCGCGGTTAGCGGCGCATAATCTTCGCCGAGAGCCAGTTGCCAAAGAACTGGGCTGCCTGGACCAGCACGATGATGATGAGGGTAGCCACCACGGTGACTTCCCACTCGAAGGCGCGGTAGCCGTAAACAATGGCGAAGTCACCCAAGCCACCGCCGCCGACGTAGCCGGCCATGGCGGACATGTCGACGATGCCGATAAACAGGAAGGTGTAGCCCAGCACCAGCGGGCCCAGCGCTTCCGGAATGATGACCGTGGTGATGATCTTCCACGGCGAAGCACCCATCGAACGGGCCGCTTCAATCACGCCCGGGTCGAGCGCCACGAGGTTCTGCTCCACGATGCGAGCCACCGCGAAGGTCGCCGCAATAACCATGACGAACGTGGCGGGTTCGCGGCCGATAGAACTTCCCAAGACCGCCACCGTGAGCGGCTGGACGAAGGCCAGCAAAATGATGAACGGAATCGGGCGAACGAAGTTCACCAGGATGTTGATGATGAAGTAGATGACTTTGTTCTGCAGGATTCCGCCCGGGCGGGTGGTGTAGAGCAGAATGCCGAGAACCAAGCCGATGATGCCTGCAAGCACCATGGTGGTAGCGACCATGATGAGGGTGTCTTTGATGGCGTCGACAAGCGTGCCGCCCAGCCGGTCCCAATTGGCTTCTGCGAGGTAGGTGACGTTCATCGTTGAATCTCCTCAATCTCGGTGGTGCGTTGCATGTGCGCGTAGAACTCTTCGATAGCAGCATCCGGGCCGTTGAGGCGCACGGTGATCTTGCCAAAGGAATGCTTCTGCAACGTCGTAATACCGCCGTGGACCACGGCGATGGACACGCCCGCGTCCGCAAGCTTGCCGGCGGCGCCGAAGAAGCCAGAACTTTCGGTTAGGTTGATGGTGAACAGGCGTCCCTCGTGGGCAAGCAGGTCATCGGCCTCGACCACGTCCGGGGTATTGCGCAGCGAGGTAGCCACGAACTTCTCCGCCACGCTGGTCTGCGGATTGGAGAAGACCTCGTAGACGCTGCCGTCCTCAATGACGCGGCCATTTTCCATAACGGCGACCTTGTCGGCGATGGACCGCACGACGTCCATCTCGTGGGTAATGACCACGATGGTGATGCCGAGGTCGCGGTTGACCTTGCGCAGTAGGTCGAGGACCTCGTGCGTGGTAGTCGGGTCGAGGGCCGAAGTGGCCTCATCCGCCAGCAGCAGGGAAGGGTTGTTAGCCAAAGCGCGGGCGATGCCCACGCGCTGTTTCTGGCCACCGGAGAGCTGCTCCGGGTAGTTATCGCCCTTGTCCGCCAGGCCGACGAACTCCAAAAGCTCCTGGACGCGCTTCTTACGCTCCTGCTTCTCGACGCCCTGCAGTTTCAGCGGGTACTCAATATTGCCCGCCGCGGTGCGCGAGGACATGAGGTTGAACTGCTGGAAAATCATGCCGATGTTACGGCGGATGCCGCGCAGCTGCTTTTCGGGCATGCCGACGACATCGGTGCCGTCGAGAAACAGCTGACCCGACGTCGGGGTGTCCAGGCCGTTGATCATGCGCACCAGCGTGGACTTGCCGGCACCGGAGAAACCGATGATGCCGACGATCTCGCCGGACTCGACGGTCAGGGAAACATTGTCGAGTGCTTTCGTAGTGGTCTTTTTATTCTTGAAGACTTTGGTGATGTTGAGGAACTCAATCCGGGTGCCGCGAGGGGCGCCAGTGTGGTCAATCACGTGAGGTGTCCTTGTGGGGTTATATGAATCATGTGTAACGGCCAAATCCCCCGGCCACGCACTGACGCGTGAACGCGGGGGCACATATGGCGTATCAGGGCGGCGAGAGCTTAGGCTTCCTCTTCGAGGCGGTCCAGAATCTCTTGCAGCTCTTCCTGTGGGCGGTCCACAGCCACAGCAGTGTCGCCGGAAGATTTCAGGACGGCCTCGGTGACCTTCGGATCCTTCCACAGCTTGGCCAGCTCGTGGAGGGTCTCGTTGTCAGCATCCTCGGCACGTACGGCCCAGACGTTGATGTAGGGTTCTGCCTCGGTGGAGTTCGGGTCATCCTGTGCCACAGCGGACTTCGGATCGATGCCCGCGCGCTCCAGGAAGGAGTTGTTGATGACGGCCGGCTTGCCCTCGCCGTAGGCGGCCGGGGTCTGTGCGGCATCCACCGGGGTGACGGTGACCTTGGACTTCTTCTCGTCGATGTCGAGCGGAGTCGGAATCAGCGGGCTGTCCTCCTTGAGGGTGACCAGGCCCTCCTGAGCCAGCAGGCCAATGGCGCGGCCCTGGTTCGTGGAGTCATTCGGGATGGCCACTTCCTGGCCCTCAATGTCGGAAAGGTCCTTGTGGTCCTTCCAGTAGATGGCCAGCGGGTAGATCTCGGTGGAAGCGAGCGGAACGAGGTCGGTGCCGTTGCCCTGGTTGTACTTGGCCAGGAACTGCAGGTGCTGGAACTTGTTGGCGGTCAGCTGGCCCTGATCCAGAGCCTGGTTCGGGGTGTTGTAGTCCGCGAAGTTCTCCAGCTTCACGTCGTAGCCGGCCTCCTTGGCCAGGTCCTGGAAGACAGCCCACTCTTCCATGTTGGCATCGGTAGTGCCGATGGTGATGGTGGAGTCCTTGGTGATTTCTTCGCCGGAGCCCTGTGCTTCAGAGTCCGAGGAGTCGGAGGAGCAGGCGACCAGGCCGGTAGCGGCGATGACGGCTGCCGAGGTGGCAGCAAGTACGCGACGGATGCTCATGATGGGTCTTAGTGTCCCTTCTTCTTGGTCGTGCGGCACGTGGTGGGGCACCGCAGGTGATTACACTGCTCGAAAAACTAGCAACGATTGAACCGCTTTGTCTATTCCACTAGTTGCCTAACAAAACCTTGACGGGAACTATTGTTCGATTATAGGGTGTGGGGCTATGAGGTTCAACGGGGGTGTAGCGCTACCGTGGTCCCGCGTTGAGCGGATTTTATCTGGCCGGCCGGGGCCCATTCCGGTATCGGTGGATCATCTGCCGGACTCCGCGGACGCTCCGAAGGTGGGGCGCTCCGCGGTGCCCTTTGCGGAGTTGCATGCGGTGAGTTCGTATAGCTTCCTGCAGGGAGCCTCCGAGCCGGAGGAGCTTGTGGCGCGGGCGGTCGAACTAGGTTTAAAGGGAATGGCGCTGGTAGATAAGGATGGCTTCTATGGGCTCATGAAGTTTGCGGAGGCTGCCGCCAAGGTTGGCCTGCCCGCTGTTTTTGGTGCGGAGCTTAGTCTTGAACCGGCACCACTGACCGTGTTGGCGCGCACTCCGGAGGGGTACCGTCGTTTGTCGCGGCTCATCTCCCGCGCGCGCATGGAGGCGGGGGAGAAAGATGCGGTGGTTTATCCGCCGTTGGCGGACATCGCTGCGGAGTTGCAGGAGCATTGCCTCTTCCTTGTGGGCTGGGAATGGGCAGGGAAATTCGATTATCTGCTCGAAAGAATTAAAATAGACAGCATGGTTTTGGAGTATGCCTGTACCCAACTCCCGGAGGACGCTGACCACCATGCGCTGCTGGATTCCTGCCCGGTTCCGCGCGCTATCGCTACGGCCCGCCCTGCTGCGGCAACGCGGGACCGTGCCAGGCTGGCCGGAGCCAAACAGGCCTTGTCCCGGCGCCTCGCGCTTGTCGACGCCTCCCCTAACACCCACCCCATGGGCTCGCCCTGGCTGCGCTCGGGGGAGCAGATGGCGCAACTGTTTCCGGACCGCCCAGAACTTATCGCGGAAACCGTCCGGGTACTGGAGGAGTGCAGCTTCACCTGGGAAGCCTTGGCCCCCAACCTGCCGGATTTCGACGTGCCGGAGGTGCACACTGAGATGTCCTGGCTAGAACACCTCACCTTCGAGCGCGCGGAGGCGCGCTATGCCTCGCGGCCTAAGGAGATTCGGGCTCGGGCATGGGAGCAGATGAGATACGAGCTGGATGTTATCGAGCAGCTCGGTTTTCCGGGCTACTTCCTTATCGTGTGCGACTTCGTGGATTTTTGCCGGCGGGAGAACATCCTGTGCCAGGGGCGCGGCTCGGCGGCAAACTCCGCGGTGTGTTTCGCGCTGGGGATTACGAACGCGGAGCCGATTTCCGCGGGCCTGCTCTTTGAGCGCTTCTTGTCCCCGGACCGTGATGGCCCGCCGGATATCGACATCGATATTGAATCAGGCCGCCGTGAGGAGGTCATTCAGTACGTCTATGCCAAGCATGGCCGCGAGCGTGCCGCGCAGGTGGCTAACGTGATTACGTATCGCCGCAAAGGTGCACTGCGGGATGCTGCGCGGGCGTTGGGCTATCCGCAAGGCTCGGCCGATGCGTGGTCGAAAGGTGTGGCGCCTGCGCCTAGCGACGTCGAATCCTTAGCTGAGCAGTTCCTCGGTCAGCCGCGCCACCTGGGCATTCACTCCGGTGGCATGGTGCTGTGTGACCGGCCGATTGCGGATGTCGTACCTGTGGAATGGGCGCGCATGGAGAACCGGTCGGTGCTGCAGTGGGATAAGGACGATTGCGCCGCAGCCGGGCTGGTGAAGTTCGACATGCTGGGTTTGGGCATGCTCGAGGCCCTGCACCACATGATGGACTTGGTGGAGGAGACCACCGGCAGGGTAGTCAACCTGTGGGAGCTGGACCTGGCGGACCCAGAAGTCTATGACATGCTGTGCCGCGCGGATGCGGTGGGGGTGTTCCAGGTGGAATCGCGCGCGCAGCTCAATACGCTGCCAAGACTCAAGCCGCGGGTCTTTTTCGACCTCGTCGTGGAAGTAGCGCTCATTCGCCCCGGACCTATTCAGGGCGGGTCGGTGCATCCTTACCTGCGCCGCCGGGATGGCAAAGAAGCGGTGGAGTATGACCATCCGGTGTTGGAAAAGTCCTTAGGCAAGACGCTGGGCATCCCACTCTTTCAGGAGCAACTCATGCAGATTGCTGTCGATGCCGCTGGTTTCAGCGGTGCGGAGGCGGACGATTTGCGGCGCGCGATGGGCTCGAAGCGTTCGCCCGAAAGGATGGCAGCACTCAAGCAACGTTTCTATGACGGATTGCAGGAAACCAACGGGATTACCGGGGAGGTCGCGGACAAGTTGTGGGCCAAGATTGTCGCCTTCGCCGCCTATGGTTTCCCGGAGTCGCACTCGCAGTCTTTTGCCTCCTTGGTGTATTTTTCGGCGTGGTTTAAGCGCTATTACCCGGCGCAGTTTTGCGTGGGTCTGTTGTGCGCGCAGCCGATGGGTTTCTATTCGCCGCAGTCCCTCATCCAGGATGCGCGACGGCACGGCGTGGAGGTGCTGCCGGCCACCGTCAACGATTCAGGCCGCGAGGCCCGCGCTGTGGTGGGCAAGGACGGCGAGGTTCGCATCCGACTAGGGCTCAACCTCATCAAAGGCTTGGGGGATAAGGCTGCCGACCGCATTGAGGCGGCCGCGCCGTTTGCCGACGTCCCCGATCTCTCCCGCCGCGCCGATCTCACCGTCGATCACGTGGAGGCCCTCGCGGTGGCGGGGGCCTTGGATGTCTTTGGGGCGGATCGTCGCCAAGCGCTGTGGCAGGCAGGTGTTGCCGCGACGGAGCAGGTAGGGATGCTGCCAGGGCTTTCTGCCATCGAGGCGCCGTCCTTGCCAGGAATGAGTGCTTTCGAACTTATGGCGGCGGATGTGGCGAGCACCGGCGTGACCCACAACCAGCAGCCCATGGAGCAGGTCCGCGGGGCACTGCGTGCTCGCGGTGTCTTGTCGGCGGCGGATCTGCCGGCCGTGGAGGACGGTACCCGCGTGCGTATCGCCGGGGTGGTCACGCACCGCCAGCGCCCCCAGACCGCGGCCGGCGTGGTCTTCTTCGGCCTAGAGGATGAGACCGGACTGATGAACGTGATGGTCTCGCCCGGCCTGTGGGCTCGGGATAAGGTCACCGCTCGGACGGCTCCTGCGCTCATCGTGCGCGGCATCGTGCAGAACGCCTCCGGCGCGGTCACCGTTGCCGCGGACCAACTTGAGCCGCTGGCCTTCGGCGAGGCCCTCTCGCGCGGCTCGCGGGATTTCCGCTAAGAGGTTTATTCTTTCGAGATGAGCTCGTCGCGGTTCATCTTTCCCGCCAAGGAACGCGCCACGGAGAAGGGCACCCATACCATGAGCAGCAGGATGATCTTGAGGTAGAGCTGGGATACAAACACGCCGTCCATCATGGGCATGGTCCGCGCGCCCCAGGCGATAAGGCCTGTGACTGGCAGCAAGATAACGAGTGCAGCGAGGGAGAATTTGAGGCCGTCGTCGCGGGCTTCGAGGTGCTGCTGCATCTCGTACTCATCAAGTTCTGTCCTGGGCAGGTCTGCCGCGTTGATGGTGGTGCGCAAACGTGCAGTCAACAGTGCACACAGCAACGTGCCGAGGCAGGCCACCATGAGCGAGGTGAAAGGGCTCCAGAACTGCAGGGGGATGGACGCAATGATAAGGGCGGTGGACAGGTCGGTCAGGGTGATGTAGCGCTTGCGGGTGGTGACGGAAGTGGGGATAGGGGTGGACATGCGGGGCTTAACCTTTTCGGTAGATTTCGGAGGACATGGGGGTGAATTCGGTCCGGGAGAACACGGCTTCCACGGGCAGATTGAAGACTTCGCAGATGTTGAAGGCGAGGTCCAAGCTGGGGGAGTGGTCGCCGCGCTCGAGTGCGCCGATGGTTTGGGGGTTGACCCCGATGGCGTCGGCAAGCTGTGCGCGCGTCATGTCCCGTTCAACGCGGAGCACGCGGACCCGGTTAAAGAGTGGGCGGGTAGGTTTCTTTTTGGGGGACATACATCACAGTGTTGTATAAACCCAACAACTTGTCAAGATTTCGTGTTAGGGTGTTGGCATGAATCCCGTATCCCCGTCACTCACGAAAGCCCGCTACATTACGAATTTAAGCTGGGACATTATCCTCGCCGCCCTTGCTGCCGCGGCAGCGTATTTCTGGTGGGACTGGCTCTATTGGGTTGCCGGCGCGCTCGTTGTGTGGGCGCTCTATGAACTGTGGCTCATCCCCGCACAGGTCAAGAACTTAGGCTGGCAGGAAACCGCCGACGAACTCCTCGTCACCCGCGGCAAAATCTGGCACACCTTCACCGTCGTTCCTTATGGCCGTATCCAGTTTGTCGACGTCACGGCCGGCCCCGTGGAGCGGGCGATGGGGCTGAAGAAGGTGAAGCTGCACACGGCGTCGCCCAGCAGCGACGCCACCATCCCCGGCCTGGTTGCCGCGGACGCCGATGCCCTGCGCGAACGCCTCGCCATCAAGGCCCGCGAGAGGATGAGTGGACTGTGAAGGATCGCGCGCTTATCGACGCCGACGGCTATACCCGCGTCCACCGCCTCACCCCCCTGCTGCGCTTTTGGTCGCTGATTCTGGCGCTGCTCGCCATCTTTGTTCTCAATATCAACGCCTCGATGATCGAGGACGTTGTGTCCTACCTGCAGGGCGGACATCTGGGCGAGGTGGGCCGCGGCACTCTGCTGGCAATCGGCGGCTTTGTGCTGGTGTGTGCCGTGATCTGGCTGGTGTCCGGAGTGTGGTGGCGCAAGTTGGGGTACAAACTCACCGATGATGAAGTCGCGCTGCGCCACGGCGTGATTTCAACGTCTTTTCGCTCTGCGCGCTATGAGCGCATCCAGGCGGTGGATGTCGTTGAATCCATCATCGCCCGCCTGTTGGGGCTGGCCACGGTCAGGGTGGAAACCGCGGGCGGAAACGCCTCTGTAATCAAGATTGAGTACCTCCCCAAGGCGAAGGCGGAGGAGTTGCGCGCTGAGTTGCTGCGCCGCACGAACGGTGGACAGGTTGAGCAGCCAGAACAGGCAGTGGAAGAGGAATCAGAACCGGCTCTTATTCCGGAGATTCCTATCCTGCGCACCATCGCTGCGGAAGCACTGCGTCTGCCGACGCTGATTACCGCGCTCATCATCGGCGGCTTGCTCTTCATCCCTGGCATGTGGACCGCACTGTTGCCCATCATCGTGGGCTTTGTGGGCCGTGTGTGGAGCCTGGTGGACTCATCGTGGACGTTCACCGCGCTTCACGACGCCCCCTCCAACGCCCTCAACATCTCCTACGGCCTCGCCGACCGTCGCCGCCAGACCATCCGCATAAGCCGCATCCATGGCGTGCGGGTAAGTCAGCCTTTCCTGTGGCGGCGCCTCGGCTGGTATGAGGTGCACGTGTCCGTTGCCGGCTATGGCACCAAGGGCGGCGGCAAACAGTCCGGCTCCACACGCATCCTTCCGGTGGGTACCCGTGAGCAGGCACTGGACTTGCTGGCGCTCATCTCGGACCTGGATCGCGCTCAGATTGAGGACTATGCCCGGCCCGAGGGCCACACGCAGCCCACGTATACCTCGCCGCGCCGGGCGCGGTGGGTTAGCCCCATCGACCGCAAGCAGCAGTCGGTAACGCTGGTGGATTCGCCTGAGCCTGTCACCATCGTGCATCGAGGCCGCATCAACCGCCGCGTCATGGTGATTGGCACCCCGCACATTCAGGAGCTCACGCTCAAGGTGGGGCCGCTGAGCCATCTTGCGGGCGTGCGTACCGTGCGCTTCGACCTCGTGGCGGGGCCAGTCAGGATGGCGGGTCAGGACCTCACGCCTGCCGACGCCTCCGAGCTTCTCACCCGCCTGCGCACCCGCCGCCTTCCGGTTCTGGAAGGCCCGCTTAACGGCACGCTGGGCGGCGAAGCTTAAGCAACACCGGACCGCGGGAGCTGCTGGGGCCCGCGCATGCAGACGCCGCCGAGCAGGACCCGCAGCCGCCCGCTGGGCACGAGCCCAGCGGCTCCATGTCCAGCACCCCGCTGGCGGTGAGATGGTCCAGGATGAGGTCCACCGTGCCAGGTTCCAGCCCCGTCTCCGTGGCGATGGCTGCCCGCGAGCGCACGCCAGATTCGATGGCTTCCTGCACGGCCTGGATGGGGGAGGTGGGCATTAGATAAACACCTTCAGAATCTGGAAGGCGCCCACTGCCAGTAGCCATGCGGTGGCCAGCTGAACACCGAAGCCAAAGAGCGTCCAGCGCCAGCCAATCTCGCGGCGCTGCGCGGCAATCGTGGCCACGCAGGGAGTGTAGGCCAGCAGGAAAAGCATGTAGGCCCACACTGCCGCCAGAGTATGCCCGCCGGAAGCTTGCTCGAAATCTGCACGCACGTGGTCGCTGAGCGCGCTATGGGATTGCTCTTCGGCGGAGGCGTCGGTGACGTCGTCGACGGCGTAGGTTTGCGCCCACGTCGAAATCAACGCCTCCTTGGCCACGAAACCCGTCACCAACGGGCCGGCCAGGGACCAGGAATCGAAACCAGCCGGGGCAAAGGCCGGGGCGATGGCATGCGCAACCGCGCCATAGGCGGAATCCTCCGGGGACGGGGGCTCGCCCAAGGTGGTGTCGTGGGCGGCCGCGCCGACCGGAATGGCCATGAGCAGCCACACCACGACCACGGTGGTCACGATGATGCCGCCGGCCGTCTGCAGGAAGCCCTTCAAACGCGTCCACATCACGCTTAGTGCTAGGCGCACTGTGGGCAGCTGATACGTTGGCAGGTCAATAACCAGCGCCTCCTCGGGTACTGCGCGCCACAGAGTCTTGCGCAGCGCCAAACCCACGAGCACGAGTAGCGCGATGGAGATAAGGTACATAACAAACACCACGCTGCCAGCATGTTCCGGGAAGAACGTGGCCGAGAGCATGACGAAGACTACCAAGCGCGCCGAACACGACGTAAACGGGATGAGCAGCGCAGTCATGATGCGGTGCCGTGGGCTGCCCAGCACGCGGGTGGCGGAAATCGCCGGCACGTTGCAGCCAAAGCCCACGACAATCGGGATAAAAGCCTTGCCCGGCAGTCCGATGGCCCGCATGAGGCGGTCGGTCACCACCGCCGCACGCGCCATATAACCGGAATCTTCCAGCACCGCCAAGCACAAGAACATCAGCGCCATGAGCGGGGCAAAGGTGAGGACCATGCCGACGCCGCCAATGAGGCCGTCGACAAGCAAGCCCGTAATGAGCGGGTGACCCAGACCGATAGCCCCGAGCCCCGCCCGCGCCCAGTCGCTCAAGGGGCCAGACACCATCGCCTCCAAGCCGTCCTGGAGGGGAGCTGCCACCGTCGTCGTGATCTGGAAGACCAGCCACATCACGGCCAGAAACAGCAGTGGCCCCACCACCGGGTGGAGGGCCACCGCATCGAGGCGGTGGGACAGGGGTGTGGCATGCTCGACCTCGCTTACTGAGGCCTTCGCCGCCGCATCCAGCTCCGCAAAGCGCCCCTCCAGGCCAGTGTCCTCGCGCAACTGCATGGGCGCAGACGCCAAAGACTCGAGCACGACCTCGCGCAGCTTCTCGACGCCCTCCCGCTTACGCCCATCCACAACCACCACCGGGATCGAGGTGGCCTCGGCCAACGCAGAAGCGTCGACGACCTGCCCCTGGTTGAGCGCTACATCCGTCTTCGTCAACGCGATGATGAGGCGGTAGGGCTGTTCCGCTAGCTGGAGCGCCACGTTGAGACCGCGGGCCACGGCGGTGGCGTCGACGACCACAACGACGGCGTCGGGGCGCTCATCCTCCGCGCACTCGATGAGCATAGCGCGGGTCAGTGCCTCATCCGGGCTGAGCGGATCGAGCGAATAGGTGCCGGGGAAATCGATGAGATCGGCGGTGCGATCGCCCAGTTTCCACGCGCCGCGGCTGACCTCAACCGTGGTGCCCGGCCAGTTGCCGGTTTGCGCCTTCGCGCCGGTCAGTGCATTAAAGAGCGTGGACTTTCCGGAGTTAGGGGAGCCGACGAGAGCGAGGATAGGCGCGCCGGCAGGGGCAAGCGCGCCGCCCGGATCGCCGTGGCAGCTCGGGGAAGAGGCCATGGCTAGACCTCGATAGCTTTGAGCGTTGCCTTATCGATGGCATAGCGGCAGCTGCCCACCGACACAACACGTGCGCCGCCGGCTACGCGCGGACCCATGGTCAACGTAGCGCCGGGACGGATTCCCAGCTCACCGAGACGTACTGCCAAAGCAGCGTCGCACGTGCAGGAAATACATTCGCTACCCAAGGTTACGGTGCATCCCATGGGGATGGCGTCGGCAGTCTGCCGTGGGCACCCAGACAACATATCGGTCGGCTCTCTTCCTATCTAGCTTTCCCATATAGGTTACCCTAAGCAAAGATAGGCAGGTCTAGTCTTTGGGGTGAGAATCTTAGGTGATCTTCACCACGCGGCGCGTGGTGTTGAACTAGTTAGTCCAGCTGGTCACCTGACGCAGCATCTGGCGATTCTTCAAGCGCGAGCGGCCGAGCTTGCGCGACATTCGGTCCAAGATGCGGATGGCCTCCGTAATGTGCGGGCCCTTGTTGAGCATGACGCATTCCGCACGCAGCGCATAGCCGGCATCGGTGATTTCGGCACGCGAGGGAAGGCCGGTCTTCGCCAAGGTCTCCAGCACCTGTGTGGCCATGATGACGGGGATGTGCGCTGCCTCCGCGAGCTTCATGATGCGCCCCGGAACCTGCACCATGCGCTCAAAGCCCAGCTCCACGGCGAGGTCACCGCGAGCAATCATGATGCCGAATTTCTCGTGGCGCATGCCCTCCAACAGTACGGCGCCCAGCTGCTGGTACGCCGGGACCGTTTCGATCTTGAGCACAATTCCCAACTCACGCACGCGCTGCGCCAGCTCCTCCGACTCCTGCTCAGCAGCGATCTCCTCGAGGGTATCGAAGAGAAAAGCCACGTCACCTGGCGTGCGGATAAAAGATACAGCCGCGATGTCGCAGTGCGTGGCCACAAAACGCAACGCCGCAACGTCGTCCTCAGTAAGGCTGGGCAGCGGAACATCGGTATCGGGCAGATTGATGCCCTTATACGCCGCCAGGTTCGTGCCGGTGGGCCCGGCATGGTCGATAGTGATGACAGCTTCGCGCTCGGCCCCGTTGTCCCGAACCTCGGTAACGCGGCCGGAGATGGCGCCGTCATCGAAAATTACGGCGTGCCCCACCTCAAGCGCGGTGACTACCTCCGGGAGAGTACAACCAATCGTCGTCGCCTCGCCCTCCACAATCCGCGCAGGCTCCTGCGAGGTGCTCAAGACCAGCTCGTCTCCGCGATGCAGGCGAATCTTCTGCTCAAGGGCCGGAACCCCGCGCACCTGCGTCGTCGCCGCTTCATGGCTAAAGACCGTGCCTTCCGCCAGATAGCAATTGCGCTCGCCGCGCAGCACGGCAACTCCGTCCTCGACAGACTCCACGGAGAAGGTTCGCGAACGGCCGCGGGCCTCAGCAAACCGCACCTCATCGCCCGGTTTCAGCGCAGCTACCCACTCGGTGTCTACTTCGAGTGCTACGGCCGGTCGCGCCGCGCTTGCCGACGCCCTTCTCGCCACCTCCTGGGCCTCCTCGGCCCGGGAGACGTCGGAAAGCACCAGCGTCGGGTAGGTCAGAGGCTCGCCCGCAGCGGTGCGCTCGCCGCGCACACGGACAACCTGCGGCCCCGGCTCAATGGCACCGGTGCGCACCTTGGGGCCTGCAATATCGCAGGAAATGAGAATCTCGCGCCCCACCTCCTCGGCGGCGCGGTGGACGTTCTCAACCATCTTTTCCCACGCAGCTTCGCCATCGTGGGCGCAATTGATGCGGGCCAGCTCCATACCGGCGCGGGCAAAGTCCAACACGAGGTCATAGTCCTCCGCCGCCTCAGAAGGAAGGGTCACCATGATGCGGGCATGCGTGCCGTCCTGTGTGGGGCCGAGAAGTGCCTGCGTGTTGGCGTCGAGGATGTCATCGGCATCGGCATACGCCGAGGCGATGGCCTGCATCGGGTAGGTGGGGGCTTTACCGTCGAAAGCATCAAGCACGTTGCGCGCCGCATGGAGGCGCTCCAGCACCGCCGGCTCCGGGTGGCTCAAGCTTGTCGCGCCCAACGCACTGAGGCCTTCTTGCAGCTCCACCGCGTCCTGGGAGCGCAGCGCCATGTAGCGCACCAGGTTGACCGCGCCGGGACGGTGCGTGGGCGCGACCTGAGCAATCTGCTCGGCGTACTCGTTCGCGGCGTTCTCAACACGCAGGGTGAGGGAATCAAGAAGTGGGCGCAAGTTCGACATGGTGCTCCTTCGTCGTGGCTGTCACCCACATTGTGCCGCGACTTCCTAGACCGCGCCACGGAAGCCGAGCTGGCGCCAAGCCTCATACACGGCTGTCGACGCCGCGTTAGACAGATTCATCGAGCGCCGCGCCGGCATCATGGGAATGCGCACGCGTTCGGTGACGCGCGGGTGGAAGGCGTGCTCGTCCGGCAGGCCAGTGGGCTCGGTGCCGAAGAGGAGGACATCGCCCTCCTGGTATTCCACGTCGGTAAACCACTTATCCGTGTGGGTAGTAAAGGCGAAGACCCGCGCGCCGGGAAGAGCGTCCATGCAAGCATCGAAATCTTTGTGGATTGTCAGGTCCGCCAGGTCATGGTAGTCCAAACCTGCGCGCTTGAGGTGCTTGTCCTCGAAGTTGAAGCCGAGTGGCTCAATGAGGTGCAGACTTGCGCCCGTGACGGCGGCGGTGCGGATGGCGTTGCCGGTATTGGTGGGGATCACGGGGTTGTCGAAGACGATGTGCAGGCGGCTCATAGGCATCAGTCTAGGATGGTGGGCATGAGCGCTACCAAACTAGATGGCAACCTGTACCGCGACGAGATTTTTGAGGACTTGGCCCAGCGCGTGGCCGCTCTTAAGGAGAAGGGGATTACCCCGGGGCTGGCCACGGTCCTGGTGGGCGATGACCCAGGGTCGCATTCCTATGTGAAGATGAAGCACCGCGATTGCGAGAAACTCGGTATTAATTCGATTCGCAAGGACTTGCCTGGCGACGTTACCCAGGAAGAACTCGAGCGCGTCATCGAAGAGCTCAACCATGACAATGCCTGCACCGGCTACATCGTGCAACTGCCATTGCCGAAGCACTTGGATGAAAACCGCGTGCTCGAGCTCATCGACCCGGCCAAGGACGCCGATGGTTTGCACCCGATTAACCTGGGCAAGCTGGTACTCAACGAGGACGTCCCGCTGCCATGCACGCCGAATGGCTGCATCCACCTGCTGCGCCGCTTCGGTGTGGAGCTTAACGGTGCAAAGGTGGTCGTCATCGGCCGCGGCGTGACCGTGGGCCGCCCGATTGGTCTGATGCTTACCCGCCGTAGCGAGAATTCCACGGTCACGCTGTGCCACACTGGCACCAAGGATCTTGCCGCGGAGACCCGTGCGGCCGATGTCATCATTGCTGCGGCCGGCAAGGCACACATGCTCACCGCCGATATGGTCAAGGAAGGTGCCGCGGTTCTCGACGTCGGCGTCTCCCGCGTCGACGGACAACTCGCCGGCGACGTCGCCGAGGACGTGTGGGACAAGGCCGGTTTCGTCTCCCCGAACCCGGGTGGCGTGGGCCCGCTGACGCGTGCGTTCCTGGTGAGCAACATCGTCGAGCGCGCTGAGAAGCTGGCTGCGCAGTAAGACTGAGCACTCAAGGTCTATGACTACGCAGGGTCCAGGGGAGGGGCGTCGAGAAGCGCCGCCGGTGTCGTTGTCGAACCCACACGACGCGCACCTGAAGCCTTCGCCGTTGCCCCCGGCGGTGCAGTGGGTCGCCATCGGGTTGTTCGTGGCTGCGGTGGCGGTATCGGGAATCTACGCGGTGTCCGAGCACTGGCGGCGTGCCACGATGTTGCTGGGAGGGGCACTCCTGTGGCTCACCGTGGTGCGTCTGACCTGTGATTCCTCACGCGTTGGCGTGCTCGCGGTGCGCTCGCGGCGCTTCGACGCCTGTTTTACCGGCATCCTCGGCGCGGCGATGGTGTTCATGGCTTTTTCCATCGACGCGCTTGGATCGTGACGCGTTTGGCTCCTGGAAAGAACCACACGGCTTCTTAAATGAAATACTCGTCGCCCACGTAGGCCGGTCCCACATCAAGGCCATTCGGAGCTGACAGCAACAGGAAGTTGCGCAGGATGCGGTTCATCTGCCGGGTTTCGGTGAGGAAGGCATCGTGGCCCACGGGGGAGACAATTTTGGCCATGGCCAGCAGCTGGTTGACGTTGCGGGAGATGTGCTCCTGCTGGTGATAGGGATAAAGGATGTCCGTGTCGACGCCCACGACCATCGTCGGCACCTGGGAGGCGGCCAAGGCCTTGATGAGCCCGCCGCGCCCGCGGCCGACGTCATGGCGGTTGAGCGCCTCCGTCAGCGTGACATAGGAACCAGCATCAAACCGTTCCGTGAGCTTTCTTCCCTGGTAATCCAGGTAGGAGTTCACCGCAAAACGCTGATTGAGCTGGCGGTGCGGGCCCAAAGGGTTTTCGCCCTGCTGCGCGGAGGCACCAAAGCGCTCATCGATTTCCTGCTCGCCGCGATAGGTCAGATGCGCGATGCGGCGCGCGGCCGCCAAACCATCGCGAGGAGTCTTGTCCGTGAGGTAGTAATTGCCACCATGCCAGAAGGGGTCGCGCTCGATGGCGGAAATCTGCGCCGATTGGATGCCAATCTGCCAGCCGGATGCCCGGGCCGATACCGCAATCACGCACACCGCGGACACACTGTCTGGGTGCATGAGGCTCCACTCCAGCGTGCGCGCTCCTCCCATCGAGCCGCCGATGACCGCATGGACGCGGGAAATGCCGAGCTCCTGCAGGCACGCGTACTCGG
The DNA here is from genome assembly GCF_001812805.1 of Corynebacterium sp. HMSC078H07. Taxonomy (GTDB): domain Bacteria; phylum Actinomycetota; class Actinomycetes; order Mycobacteriales; family Mycobacteriaceae; genus Corynebacterium. The sequence continues at coordinate 128,122 of NZ_KV810519.1, forward strand.
CCTCCACCAAGTCCCGAATGGACAGCGCCGGGAAGCGCCCTCCCCACGGCTGGCCATCCGGGTGCAGGCTGCTCGGCCCGGTGGAGCCGTTGCAGCCGCCCAGCGCATTGGTCGCGATGACGCACCAGCGCGTGGTGTCCAGGGCCTTGCCGGGGCCCACCAAGTCGGACCACCAGTCCGCCACGTTGGAGTCTCCGGTCAATGCGTGCTCGACGAGCAGGACGTTGTTAACCCCGTCCGGGTCGCCGGCGAAGGCACCCCAGCGTTGGTAGGCCAGGGAGGCGTCGGCAAGCATGGCGCCTGCTTCGGTGGTGAAGTCGCCGATGGGGACGTGGGCGAGCTCGCCTTCGGGCGCGAGCTCCGGGATGGCGCTAACCAATGGCCGCGAACCCACGCTCGAGGTCGGTGATGATGTCGTTGACATCCTCGATGCCCACCGACAGGCGCACCGTGGCCTGCGTAATACCCGCGGCCTGGAGCGCGGCTTCGTCGGACTGGGAGTGCGTGGTGGTCGCCGGGTGCACGACCAGTGAGCGGGTATCGCCGATGTTGGCCAGGTTGGAGTGCAGCTTCAGTGCATCGATGAACGCCCATGCCTCCTCGCGGCCGCCGTCGATGTCGAAGGAGAGCACGGAGCCGGTGTAGGCGTACCCCAGCTTCTCCTTGGTGGCCTTGTACGGCGAGGATTCCAGGCCGGCGTAGTTGACCTTCGTGACCTTGGCGTGGGACTCCAGGTACTCGGCCACGGCCTGGGCGTTGGCATTGTGCTTATCGACGCGCAACTGCAACGTCTCAATACCATTCAGCGTCAGCCACGCATTGAAGGGCGAAATGGCGGCACCCGTATCGCGCAGCAGGCCCGCGCGCGCCTTGATAGCGAAGGCGGGAGCGCCCAGGTCAGCGTACTTGAGGCCGTGGTAAGCCTCGTCCGGGGTGACGAAGTAAGGGAAGACGGGGTCGCCGTCGCGCTCGACTGTCCAGTCGAAGGAGCCGCCGTCGATGATGGCACCGCCGATGGCGGAACCGTTGCCGGTGTAGAACTTCGTGGTGGAAACCACGACGATGTCCGCGCCCAACTCCAGCGGGCGGGCCAGTGCGCCGGTAGCGATGGTGTTGTCCACGATGAGCGGGACCTGGTTCTTGTGCGCTACCTCGGCGATGGCGGGGATGTCGAGGACATCGGTGACCGGATTGCCGAAGGTCTCGCCGTACAAGGCCTTCGTGTTCGGCTGGACGGCGTCCTGCCAGGAGGCCGGGTCGTCGGGGTTCTCGACGAGGGTGACGCCGATGCCCAGGCGCTTCAACGTCACGGTAAACAGCGTGGAGGTGCCGCCGTAGAGGCGCGGGGAGGTGATGATGTGGTCGCCGGCGGAGGCGAGGTTCAGGATGGCCGCGGTCTCGGCGGCCTGGCCGGAGGCGAAAGCCACGGCGGCGACGCCGCCTTCGAGCGACGCCAACCGGGCCTCCAACGCATCCTGCGTGGGGTTGGTCAGGCGGGTATAAATCGGGCCTGCATCCGAGAGGTTAAAGCGATTAGCGGCATGTTCGGCGTCGTTGAAGACATAAGACGTGGTCTGGTAAATCGCCACGTTGCGTGCGTTGGTGGAGCCGTCCAGGTTCTGGCCGGCGTGAAGGGCGCGGGTGGCAAAAGACCATTCGCCCACTGCGGAATTATCGTATTTGGTGCTCATGTGTGGCAACGGTAGACCAAGCGGTTCATAACTGTAAGTGCCTCGTCAAAAACCGCAGGCGGGCGTAAGAATAAAAATAGACCGAGCGGTTGGTTGATGATCGTCTCATCGTGTTCGAAGCTCCCCAACGGAGTTGATAGATCTTTTCCAGTTTCGTGGTCGGATAAGCACGTAGGCGATAAAATCTAGAAAACCGGAGGAGCGTCTTTATGGTGTCTACTGTTGATCGCGGAGTGTTGCTGATACATAGGTTCGTGGTCGGCTTGGCAGTCATAGTGTCCTGCGGAGCGGCACTTGCCGCGTGGAGTGCAATGAGTCTTCTCTGGTTGCTGCTGGGCTTGGGGGTGGCTATCTCTAGTATTCGTCCACGTGCTTCCATAGCGATTGTTTTTGCTCTGTTTCTTATCCTTAACGCTCAAGGGCTCAATGGATACGCGTTGAACGCGGTCAGTGCATTGTTCATTTGTTGCTTAGCTGTTCTCGGTTTTGTGCGAACAGGGCTTGTAGGAATCTTTCTCGTTGGATATGTTCCGCTGGTGTTTGTTCTTGTTCCTGCGTGGACAGATCCAGGAGAACCATTTTTTACGTCCCCTTTTGTGGCGTCAACAGCAGTGATGGGAATTGCTGGGCTCTTATGGGTACTAGGATTTGGCTTGCAGGCAACGGTGAAACGAAGCACCGATGTCCGGCGTGAACAAGAGGAATCACTGCGGGAGTACTTGCATGACAATGTGGGTAATCCATTAAGCATTGCCACGTTGGGTGCGCAATTGGCGGCAGCTCAGCATGGTGATTCGGGGCAGTTAAATCTTGTTATGCAGGAAGTTCAACGGGCTGCTGAGGCATTATCACATGTCGCAAGCCAAGCGGGGAAAGGCCGTAGACGCACTGTTCGAGGCGCGGCGATGGAATGGGCTGACAAGATGCAAGCATGTGGATTGTCCCCGTCAGTGTCGTTGGAGAGTAGCGCGGGAATTTCTGAAGTGCACAAAGCAGTTCTTCTCAGAGCAATGGATGAGCTGTGCTCTAACGTGATAAGGAATTCCGAAAAGGGAGCCGTAGTTTCACTCAGGCTTGAATCGAATCGGTCGACCCATGCTTTAACTGTCTCTAACGAGCTTTCATCATTGGGGCACCCTGCGGGTGTCAGTGGGATGGGAATTGGCTTAGACAATCTCGAGAAGGTTGTACGCGCGCACGGCGGAACAATGGTAGTGAAGAGGGAAGCACATCAATGGGTCAGTGAGATCCGGCTTGAACATGAAGAAAGCGGTGAAATCGGGTATGGGAATATCACTGCTTATCGTGGAAGATGAAAAGAAGTTCGCTGCGCTTCTCCAGTCGATTTTTTGGAACCACCCCGATATTTCACATGTAGAGACAGTCCATGATGCTGAGACTGCCGCCGAAAAGCTGAGGGAGTCAACCTACGACGTTGTGCTTACAGATTTTCGCCTTCCAGGGGCTGATGGCTTTGAATTGATGTGCTCTCAAGACGGGAGCGAGAAGGCGCCTCCGTTCGTCGTAATGACCTCCTTTGACACCGATGAAGCGCTGCTTGAGAGCTATTCACTTGGGGCAATGGGATATGTTCCCAAGACGGCTGGCCCCGAAGCTTTCGTTTCTAGCGTTGTCAATGCGGCTGTGGGGAAGAAGACCATCGAAAACGAGGTTGCACAGCGGATTCTTGCGAACAGTGTTGGCTCACCGAGAGTGCAAACTACTCAAAAAATGGTTCGACGATTAAAACCAGAGGATCAGAGGGTTCTACGGCTGCTAGTAGAGGGGCACTCAAACTCCGAAATTGCTCAACAGCTCCACTACGCGGAATCAACGATTAAACAAAAGGTACGCTTGCTGTTCGATCACTTTGGTGTGACCTCGAGAACGAAACTTATTGCCCGTCTCCAGGGTGTCCCTCTTGGTCTTTTGCGCTGAGGGTTGGGGATTCTTGGTCCCGAAGCGGCAGTGGGTGGGACCCTTGTTCTGATTTAGGGCCTTTTCCTATTTTTCTTCCTCCGGCTGAGGTAAGCAAGACCTTCTGCCGAATTGCCTACTTTCGTCGGTGAAAGGACGAAAACTCTTGCAGGGAGTTAATGGCGCCACAGATACTGTGCATGTCAGTTAATGAGTAAGTAATTACAAAGGAGGGTGACAATGCTAGGTCTGCTTTTCGGAGTTTTGCCACTATGCGCTGTACTCGGGCTGACATGGTTCGTTGTGGCTAATTCAAAGGAGTTTGTGCTCCGAGTCCCCTGGATTGGAGCCTTAGCAGGGCTAGGGATTGCCTTGTGGATTGTATTTGCTCCCGAATCCGTGAGTGGCTCTTGGTGGGAATACCTAGTGCCGCTTTTCCTTGTGGTGATTGCGGCTTTGGTGGGTGCAATACGTCGTCCTTCTTTGGCGCATTCTTTGGTCGAAACTTGCGCGGTTTCGGCAGTGGTTGTAGTAGGGCTCGTCATTTATTCGCTGGCTGACAAAGGCGATGGGACCGGATTGGACGCGGTGGCCTTTGTTCTTTATTGGTTCGCCATTTACCTGCCAGGCACTTTGGCCGGTACCCTTCTCGGCGGGCTTGCCAGCCGCCGGCGAGCCTAAACTTGGCTACACCGGAATGGGCTCGCCGAGCGCGGGGCGCTGATAGCCGGTCACACCGGCGCGCTGGAGCATGCCGTCGGTGATGTGCTTGCCGACGTCGGAAAGCACAGCGTCATGGATGGGGACCGTAAGGCGCGCGCCGATGCGTATGGCGTAATCCGCGGCGTCCGCCCCGCGCACCCACGGCCCCGCGATGGGGAGCAGCAGAACCTCAACCGTGCGCCCCTCGGGGACACACCACTGATCACCCGGGTGGAGGACACCGCCAAAGAAATAACCTAGGTTTTCTGGGCGCGGGATGTTCGGGTGGATTTCCTCGTGGAGGCCGCCCAGAGCCTGAATCTCAAGGCCCAGAACCGTAAACGCCTCACCCGCATGCACGACGGTGCCGGAGCCGAGGGCGTCGATAGCCTCCTGCGTTCCCCACACCGGCAGGTCGCTAGCGCGCACGGCATCGACGTCGAGGTGGTCTCCATGCGCGTGCGTGAGCAGCACCGCTTTGGCGTCCTCGAGACAGCTCAAGTCGGAGAAGGGGCCGGGGTCGATGACGATGCGTCCCTGGGGCGCCTCGACGGCCACTGTGGATTGTCCATGCAGCGAAATCTTCATGAGCCCCACGCTAGCCAAAAGTAAAGGAATACAGCGAGAGCCCTTCGCTGACTTCCAGCTCGATGGTTTCGGTGTGGTTTTCGGGGTCGCGGACGAGATCCACCGTGCCGTCCTCGGTGATGTCGAAGGTGCGAACCGAACCATCGGCGCGATGCAGGCGGATTGTCCCGCGCCCGGACGTGACCAGCTGTACCCATGCGGCGTGGTAGTTGAGGCGCAGGCGTGCGTTGGGGCCGGCAGTAATAGGTTGGTCAGCCAGCGTCCACGTGCCACCCAGCGAATACTGTTCCAGCAGAGGATTGCCCAGGGCGAACTGGTGGGTTCCGTTGCGATAATCGGCATGGGCGAAAAATTGCGCGCGAGCGGTGCCGAGGTAGGTCTCCGGCGAGCGCGGCGCGCTGTGAGCATCTGCGGCGGCCTCAATCGGTGCGGGCAACTCGACGGAAGGGTCGCGCTCGATGAGAAGCTCACGAATGAGGCGCTCGGTCTCGGCGTAGTCACCTTCGCCATGGTGGGAGTGGCGCAGCATGCCGTGCTTATCGACGACATAGTGCGCCGGCCAGTACCGATTCCCAAAATTCTTCCACGTGGCGAAGTCGTTGTCCTGGGCCACCGGATACTCAATGCCCTGTTCGCGGGCCGCTCGGCGCACGTTGTCGGCCTCGTGCTCGAAGGCGTACTCCGGTGCGTGGATGCCGATAATGTCGAAGCCGTAGTCCTTGTAGTGCGCATACAGCTTGGTGAGATGTGTGTTGTTGCGCTGGCAGTTGATGCAGGCGTAGGCCCAAAAATCGATGAGCGTGACTTTGCCGGAGGTGCGCGGATCGATGGGGGCATCCGTGTTGAACCAGCCGGTTAACCCCGCAAATTCGGGAACAGGGGTTCCTTCCGTAGTGAGGGCGGCTTGCTCAACTGGGGCGGCGTCGACGTTGATGCTGGGGAGTTTCTGTTGCAGCCACGCCGGTGCGCCGAGTGAAATCGCGCCAGCCATGGCGATCACCACAATTCCCGCGGTGATGCGTACCCCGCGTTGGTGGGAGCGGAAAGCATCGACGCGTTTGCCCACTTCGTTGCCGCCGAGGGCGAACGCGAGTAGCGGGATGGCCACGCCGAGGGCGAAGGAGAGGCAGAGGACGAGGATGTGGGCGTCGACAGTCCCAGTGGCACCCGCGACGGAGATGGCGGCGAGTACGGGGCCCGCGCAGGGAACGAAGACAACGCCCATAGCTAGCCCGACGACAAAGCCTCCCTTGTCGCGGGCTTTGGCCTGTAAGCTGCCGGCTTTCGGGAGTTTCTGAAAAGGCCACTCCAGGATGTCCTGTACGCGGGGAAACACCATTCCTAGGCCCACGAGAACCAGCAGCGCGATTCCTACTTTCCACACAATATCGGCGGGCAGGCCAAGCGCGTTGAGCAATGTTGTGGCAAACAGCGTGACGAGGCTAAAGCTCGTCACCAACCCGCCCACGACTTGCCATGGCCGCCACCGTGAGCCGCCGCTGACTGCGAGGACCAAGGGTAAGACGGGCAGGGTGCAGGGCGAGATGCCGGTAATCAGACCACCGGAAAACCCGATGAAGAGCGTTGATAACATGCTGTACTCCTTCGCTGTGAGTGCGGTGTGGGTATGCAACCAGTTCGGAGCGCAAGCAATAAACGGATTGCCACAAACTCTTTTTAAATCTGTCCAATCCGCAACCCCGGGTGGCTCCGAATGGTGAGTTACAGGGCCCGGAAAGGCTGGGCCCGAACGCTTGAAAAGGAGCACCGAAATGAAGAAGCTTGTTACTACCGCCGCTGCACTTGCCATTGCCGCCAGTGGGCTGGTTGCCTGCAACGACACGAAGGAAGAGGTGGACATGATGCCCAGCTCCGAGATGATGGCCCCCAGCTCGGACGCCACGATGTCGGATTCCATGATGACTGAGGAGATGAAGAGCGAAGAAATGAGCAAGTAAAACTGCCATGCCCGCCCCGCTGCTGGAGGTAAGCTCTACACCTGTGCCTGCGATGTCACCTGATGAACATGCACGGCTGAACCATCTTTTAGGTCAGACCGCTGCCGCAGACAAGCATGCCTTCAGCGCGCTATACGACGCCCTCGCGCCCACCGTCTACAGCGTGTGCCTGAGCGTTCTTCGCAATCCCGCCTTGGCAGAGGAAGTCGCCCAAGACGTCTTCGTTGAAGTCTGGACCTCCGCGGTGAAGTTCGACCCGCAGCGGGGAAACGCGCGGTCGTGGGTGGGCAGGTTGGCGCATGGGAGGGCCGTCGATAAGCTGCGTAGCCACGTTGCTGCAGTACAACGCGATGACCGCGACTCGAAGCTTGAGCACGCCACCTTTGCTGAGCCGATCGAAGACGAAGCCCTGAACAATGTGGAGGCTCACCTCCTGCGCCGAGCAGTCGACGAGATTGGGGAACCGCATTCCACCGCGGTGGCCCTCGCGTTCTTCGATGGCTTGACGCATGCCGAACTGGCAGAATCAACGGGGGTACCGCTGGGTACAGCGAAGACGCGCGTGCGCGACGGCGTCAAGAAGTTAAAAGCGATTCTCGGAAAGGAGGGATGATGAGCAACACGCATGAGTTTTCTGATGAGACTTTCGATGACTTCCTCGATTCCCTCCCCGAGGTCGAACCGCCGGCGCGGATGAAAGATGCCGTCTTTGAGAACATCGACGCCACTGGTGATGCTGAGGTTGTGGAGCTTCCACGCCGCCGCTGGCGAGCCTTCGTGGCGGTGCCAGCTGCCGCGGCGGTGCTTGTGGTGGGCGTGGTGGCTGCGCCGCAACTGCTGCAGTTGGGGCAACCCGATGCAGCGGACAGTGCGCAGGTAGAGGCCGAATCGCCCGGCGAAAAGTCGATGCACGCCATTATGGGGGCCGACGACCTCATGCAGGGCAACGCCGATGCGTCGGGAGCGCAGTTGGATATCGTTTCTTCGGCGTCGATGGCGAAATCCGGCGCGATGGTGGATGGCCAGCCGCAGCTCGCCGACGGCATGGGCGCCCAGGTGTGGGCAGTCAGTGCTGACGGTGATATGGCCTCGGCGGGGGTCATCGGCCAGGATCCGCACGATGGGGTGTGGATGCCTTTCGACGGCGCGGCGGTCAAGGTCATGGTCACCGAGGAACCTGTAGGCGGCAGCGCGCAGCCGACGGGCCGTACCCTCGCCACCGTGACCTTGGCCAGCGCCGGCTAGGCCTCAGTTCGCAAGCGCCTGCTTGACGAGCTCGAGGGCGGCGGCGAGCTCGACGTCGCTTAGGTGCCCAAAACCCAACACCACACCTTCCTCGGCGGCCGCACCACCCCAGTAATCCCGCAGTGGGGTGAGGGTGAGGCCCAAGTCGGCCGCGCGCTTGACGACGCCCTCCTCACACAACAACACCGCATGGAGCCCACCATGGATGGGCAGGAGGGTGGCGGGGGTATCCTCCAGCGCGGCGCGGACGAGGTCGCGGCGGCGCTTGTAGGCGCGGCGCATTCGGCCGGTATGACGCCGCAGCGCGCCGCTGGCCAGATAGTTTGCCAAGGCTGCTTGGGGGATAGCTCCCACCGGCTGGCCAAAGACCTCCCGCACCTGATCCACCGCCGAGCGCAAGCCCGGCGGCACCACGAGGTAGCCACACGCAATCGACGGCGAAATCACCGAGGAAAAAGTACCCAGCAACACCGTGTGCTCCGGGGCGAGCGCCGCCAGCGCTGGAAGCGGTTGGCCGACGTAGCGCAACTCGGAATCGAAGTCATCCTCGATGATGAGCACGTTATTGTCTCGCGCCCACTCGACGAGCTCCGCGCGCCGGGCAGCCGGCAGGGAACCGCCGTAAGGGTGCTGATGGGACGGCGTGACGATGAGAACGTCGAGGTCAACGGTGGGGACGGTGACGCCTTCGGTGTCGGTGGGGACGTCGATAAGCACGTGGCCCAAAGCCTGGGGAACGCGGCGCAAACTGGGATAGCCCGGCGATTCCACGCCCACGCGAAGCTGGCCGCCCAGCGCGCGCAGCAGCACCGACAGCCCGTCGCGGGCGCCGGCGGTGATGACAACATAGGCGGGGTCGACCGTCAGCCCACGCATGTGGCGAAGGTGAGTGGCCACCTCGCGGGGGAGATCGCCGGATGGGTCTACGGCGGCCTTGCGCCACGCCGCCCTCCATTCGGGGGTGATGATTCCGGCCGTATCGGGCAAACCGGGAGTCAACTCCACGCGCGGCGGGGTGGGGGTGGACCGCGGCGCAGGAGCAGGCTGCGGAGCGCGCCCGTGCGGCAAGTGCGGATTGATGACGGTACCCGAACCAACTTCCGCGGTGAGATAGCCCTCGGCGGTGAGCTGTTCGTAGGCGGTGACCACGCTGCCTCGGGAAATGCCGAGCTGACTCGCCAGCGCGCGCGTGGAGGGAACCTGCTCGCCGGGTAAAAGAATTCCGGTGGCAACCTGGGTGCGGAGGGCTTCGGCAATCTGCACCGGCAGGGAGCGCGTATCAGATGGGTCGAGGCGGAGAGGCATGGCCCCATCATAAGTGGTCTAATCCAACACCCGGAAAATGGCTCTTGTCTTGGACCACTTTTCGGGGCCATGATGTGACCTATGACTGAACAGAAGAATGAACAGGGACGCGCCACCACGCGCGTCAAGCGTGGACTGGCTGACATGCTCAAGGGCGGCGTCATCATGGATGTCGTAACCCCGGAGCAGGCACGAATTGCTGAAGACGCGGGTGCTTCCGCCGTCATGGCGCTCGAGCGCGTGCCGGCTGATATCCGTGCCCAAGGTGGCGTGGCCCGCATGTCGGATCCGGACCTCATTGAGGGCATCGTCAATGCCGTCGACATCCCGGTGATGGCGAAGGCCCGCATCGGCCACTTCGTCGAGGCGCAGATTCTGGGCGAGCTGGGTGTGGACTTCATCGATGAGTCCGAGGTGCTCAGCCCGGCCGATTACGTCAACCACATCAACAAGTGGGGCTTTGACGTGCCGTTCGTGTGCGGTGCGACGAACCTGGGCGAGGCCCTGCGCCGCATCACCGAGGGTGCGGCGATGATCCGTTCCAAGGGCGAGGCCGGTACTGGCGACGTCTCCGAGGCTGTCAAGCACCTGCGCACCATCAAGGGCGAAATCGCGCGCCTCCAGAACCTAGACCGCGATGAGCTCTACGTGGCGGCCAAGGAACTGCAGGCGCCGTACGACCTGGTCGCTGAGGTTGCAGAGACCGGCAAGCTGCCGGTCGTGCTGTTCGTTGCCGGTGGCGTGGCCACGCCTGCCGACGCCGCCCTCGTCCGCCAGATGGGCGCCGAAGGTGTCTTCGTCGGCTCCGGCATCTTCAAGTCGGGTGAGCCTGCCAAGCGTGCGGAGGCCATCGTCAAGGCGGCGACCCTCTACGACCAGCCTGCCGAGCTGGCCAAGATTTCCCGCGGCCTGGGCGAGGCCATGGTGGGCATCAACGTTAACGACGTCCCCGCGCCGCATCGCCTGGCTGAACGCGGATGGTAACCACCGTCGGGGTCCTCGCGCTGCAGGGCGGCGTGGAAGAGCACATCGCTGTGCTGGAAGGTCTCGGCGTGGCTACGCGCCGGGTACGTCTTCCCCAAGACCTCGACGGGCTCGACGGCATCATTCTGCCCGGCGGCGAGTCGAGCGCGATTGACAAGCTGGCACGCTCCTGTGGCGTCGCTGAGCCGCTGCGCCGCGCCGTCGAAAATGGGCTGCCGGTCCTCGCGACATGCGCAGGACTCATCTACAGTGCCCGCGAGCTCGACAACCCCGCGCCGGGCCAGCAGACGCTCGCGCTTATCGACGTCTCCGTTCGCCGCAACGCCTTCGGCAACCAGCGCTTCTCCGAGGAGCGCATCGTCCCAGTCGTCATGCCCACCGTCGGTGGCCGCAATGAGGCGGGGGATGAGGTGTTGGATATCGAGGCGAGCTTTATCCGGGCTCCCATCGTTACCCGCGTGGGCGAAGGGGTGGAGGTCATCGCGACCGTGCCGTTCTTGGCTCCCGTGGGAGAAGGCACGGACCGTGACGTGGATGGACAGAAATCCTCACTGGATGCGGGTGGCGACGCAATCGTTGGCGTGCGGCAGGGCAACGTTACGGCGCTGAGCTTTCACCCGGAAGAAAACGAGGATTCCCGCCTCCATGCCGCGTGGTTGGCGTCACTCTAGGCGGAGGCAGCTAATTTAGCTGTTTAACTATCGCGCGATAGTGATGTGGGCTACATTGAAGTCTGAACGCTGAACAGATCACGTCCAGAAAGGCCCGCTGTGAGCACACCCGCCCCAGAACAAGTCCGCGAAGATATCCGCCTTCTTGGCCGAGTGCTGGGCAGGGTCATCGCTCAACAAGAGGGCGAGGACGTCTTCGACCTCGTCGAATCTACCCGCCGCATGGCCTTCGACGTCGCCCACGGCGATGCCAAGCCGGAAGACCTCGTAGCCATCTTCCGCGATCTCGACATCACCAAGGTCAACCTCGTCGCCCGCGCCTTTAGCTACTTCGCGCTCATTGCCAACCTTGCAGAGGACCTAGAAGACGAGTCTGTTGATGCGCCTGTATCACTGCGCAAGACCTTCGCCAAGCTCAAAGCCGAGGGCGTCGCGCCTGCCGACGCCGCCTCCATCATCCGTGGCGCGCACGTCGCTCCTGTGCTCACCGCACATCCCACCGAAACCCGCCGCCGTACCGTCTTCGACACCCAGACGCGCATCAAAGACCTGCTCAAGGAATCGCACCGCGGCGGCGACATTGCGGCGATTGAAAAAGAGATGTACCTGCGCATGACGCTACTGTGGCAGACCGCGCTTATCCGCATCGCTCGCCCCACCTTGGAGGACGAGGTGGACGTTGGCTTGCGCTACTACAAGCTATCCCTGCTCGACCAGGTCCCCGCCCTCAACCGAGCCATCCGCCATGCCATGCGCGAGACCTTTGGCCAGCAGCTGCCGGATTCCCCGGTCGTGCGCCCAGGCTCTTGGATCGGCGGCGACCATGACGGCAACCCCTATGTCACTGAACACACCCTCACCTACGCCACCCGCAAGGCCGCAAAAACGGTTCTGCGCTACTACGAGGAGCAACTAGCCGAGTTGGAGCGTGAGCTCTCCCTTTCCGACCGCTACTCCTCCAGCTCCAAGGAGCTGGGCGCGCTTGCCGACGCCGCACATAACACCGAAGAATCCCGCGTCGACGAACCATACCGCCGCGCCATTTACGGTATCCGGCACCGTGTGAAGGCAACGCTGCAGGAGGTGAAGGGTGAGAAGAGGGGGACGTCGGCAAGCGCGTATGCCTCGCCGGAAGAACTCAAGCGTGACTTGGACGTGATCGACCGTTCGCTGCGCCAGTTCAATGACGACATCATCGCCGATGACCGCTTGGCGCGTTTGCGCTCCGCTGTGACGACTTTTGGCTTTCACCTCTATTCGCTGGATATGCGCCAGAATTCGGAGTCCTTCGAGAACGTGCTCACGGAGATTTTCGCGGAAGCGAGCATCGTCGAGGAGTATCGCGCGCTGAGCGAGGAGGACAAGATTGAGCTGCTGGTGAAAGAACTGCAGACCAACCGCCCGCTGCTGTTCCCCAATGCGGAATTCAGCGAGGACACCGCCAAGGAGCTTGGCATCTTCCGGGCGGCTGCGCGGGCGGTGCGGGATCTGGGGCCGGAGTCGGTGTCGCACTGCATCATCTCCATGACGGGCACGGTCTCCGATATTTTGGAGCCGATGGTGCTGCTCAAGGAAGTGGGGCTGAAACAGGTGGACGTGGTGCCGCTGTTTGAAACCATCGAGGATTTGAAGGCCGGCGCCGGGATTCTGGAGAAGCTGTGGGCGGTGCCGGTGTATCGCGAGCATCTGCGCTCGCGTGGTGACATCCAAGAGGTCATGCTGGGCTACTCCGATTCCAACAAGGATGGCGGCTACCTGCAGGCCAACTGGGCACTGTATGACGCCGAGCTTGACTTAGTGGAGCTGTGTCAACGCTTCGGTATTGGACTGCGCCTCGCGCATGGCCGCGGTGGGGCGGTTGGTCGCGGTGGCGGCCCGACCTATGATGCGATTTTGGCGCAGCCGAAGGGAGCGGTGGCCGGTTCGGTGCGTATTACCGAGCAAGGAGAGGTCATCTCCGCAAAGTACGGTGCGCCGGAAACTGCGCGCCGCCATTTAGAGGCTTTCGTCTCTGGTGCGCTGGAGGCGTCGTTGCTCGATACTGAGCCGATTGCGGACCCGGAGCGCGCCTACGAGATCATGCGCGAGCTGGCGTCCTTGAGCGGCGCGGCGTACCGCCAGCTTGTCGACGACCCCGGCTTCATCGCCTACTTCACCCAGTCCACGCCTTTACACGAGATTGGCGAGCTTAACCTGGGTTCGCGCCCGACCTCACGCAAGCAGACCACCGCGATTTCGGACCTGCGCGCGATTCCGTGGGTGCTGTCGTGGTCGCAATCCCGCACAAACATTCCTGGCTGGTTCGGTGTGGGAAGCGCAGTGACGTCGTGGGTAGCCCAAGGTGCTGGCACCGCCGGAAGTAGTGACGACACGTCACCCGGCGGAGAGGTTAAGAGCAGCGAGGTCAAGAGCGGCGAGGTCACGGCAGGTGAGGAGGAGCGCTGGGAGGAGTTGCGTGAGCTCTATCGCACCTGGCCATTCTTCCGCTCGGTGTTTTCCAACATGGCCCAGGTCATGGCTAAGGCGGAGATGCAGCTAGCGCGCCTCTACGCCAACCTGGTTGATGATAAGACCACCGCCGAGCGCATCTTTGCTCTCATCTCGGAGGAGTTTGAGCGAACCCGCGAGGTCTACCTCAAGGTCACAGGCAACGCGGATCTGGTCAGCGAGAATCAGCGCCAGGCGCGCTCGCTCAAGCGCCGCTACCCGTACTTGCTCCCGCTCAACGCTGTTCAGCTCGAGCTGCTGCGCCGCTACCGTCAAGGCGATGACCAGTTCCTCGTGTCCAAGACCATCCAGGTCACGATGAACGGCCTCGCCACAGCGCTGCGTAACGCCGGCTAATGCGCAGGCTAAAACGCCAGCTCAATCGCCAGCTCAATCGCCGGCTAAAACGCTAGCTAAATCGCCGGCTAAATCCCGCGGCTGGCCACACTGGCACGCCGAATGCCCCGCGAGGAGGTGATTTCCTGCGGGGATTCGGGACAATCATGCGCTGCCAAGGTGGGGGCGGTGGCTAGTTGAAGGGGCTGGTGAAGACCGGGGAGGCGTCGTAAGGCGGAATCCATGCCACTCGCCCGCCGATGCGATCCATGCGGCCGCGCGAGGGCGGGGCATCGGGGTCATCGTCGTTGACGCCGTTATGGTACGGGCACAGCGGCACCAAATTGAGGATGTTGGTCGGCCCGCCGCGGGCCCAAGCCTTGATGTGGTGAATCTGGCACTTTTCAAAGGGTACTTTGCAGCCCTCCCAGGCGCAGCAGGGATTCTCTGCAGCCAAGGCGAGGCGCTGTTTGGCGGTGGCGAAGCGCTGGAAGCGGAAAACATCGAGCGGGCCATGCTCGCGGCTGACCGCCACGATGATGCCTTTATCCAGCATCGCGCGTTCCACCAGCTGCGAGCCGGTCATCGTCGCACCATCGGTGGTCCGGACAATGAACTCTTCGCCGTCCTTCTCCGTGTTGCCCTTGAGCAGCTCGGCATAGTCATCGAGCTGCAGGACCGCCATGGCAGTCACCTGAGTCTTGACACCGCCGCCCGAGAGGTTTTCCAGGAAGCTTGCGCCGGGGCGGTCTTGATCGATGGCCTTGAAGACGTCACTAAGCTCCAGCGAATCCGCCGTCACCGTGAGCGTGGCTAGGCCGTTGTCGTGCTGAGTAAGCTTGGCGCGCTCGGCATAGGTGCGAGGCTTGCGCATCTCACGCAGGTGCTTGCGGGCGACGTTCTCCACCAGTTCCGCGCTGGTCTGGCACAGCTCTACCCGCAAATCCCAGGCTTTATTGTGGTCCTGGACTTTGGCGACGAAACTTTCGATGAGCTGCAACGTAACCAATCCGTGGCCACGACGGCGGGCGGATTCGGCAGCGGTGCGCTGCTTCCGGGTGGAGGTCGTGTGCCCGAAGTAGGTGTGGTGGAGGGAGAGGAGGAGGGAGGCGTCGGCAGGCGTGGCGCCGAAGGACACGAGGTCGGATTCAGACAGGCCCGCGCACTCGGCCACCAGGTCAATGGCCCGGCCGAGTGCGGCGAAGAATGTCTGTAATCTCATACCCCGCAGCCTAAAAGCGCCTCATCCGACGGACAAGGGCCGCCTACCGCCGGCCGCGAAAACTGTGGATAACTAGCCCTGACTCAGGCACCAGCGAGACCGCGGCGTTTAAGTAGCGGGGCGACGTCCTTGTCGCGGCCGCGGAATTCGCGGTAGGCCTCCGTGAAGTCGCGGGAAGCCCCCTTGGACAGGATGACCTCGCGGAACCTCTCACCGGCGGCGCGCAGGTCGGACTGATCTTTGAACCACTCGAAGCCATCGGCATCGAGGGCCTCCGCCCACAGATAAGAGTAGTAGCCCGCGGAGTAGCCACCGGCGAAGATGTGATTAAAGTACGTCGAGCGGTAGCGCGGCGCGATGAGCGGGTTATCCAAACCAGCAGCGCGCAGGGCTTCGGCCTCGAATTCGGCGACTGCTTCCGGGGTGGCCTCCAGCTTGGCGGCGTCGGCAGCGCTGAGCGAATGCCAGGCCAAGTCGATGATGGATGCTCCCAAGTACTCCGAGGTAGCGAAACCTTGGCCGAATTCGGAGGCGACGGTGATGGCATCGAGGAGCTCGTCCGGGATGGGCTCGCCGGTCTCGACGTGGCGCGCGTACTCCTTGACCAGAGACCTATCGAGCGCCCAGTTCTCGTTGATCTGCGAGGGGAATTCTACCCAGTCGCGCGGGACGTTGGTGCCGGCGAAGGTGGGGTAGCGGACGTCGGAAAGCAGGCCGTGCAGGGCGTGGCCAAATTCGTGGAAGACGGTGCGGACCTCGTCCATGCTGAGCAGCGGCTGCGAGCCGTCGGCGGGCTTAGTAATTCCCATGACGTTGACGATGACCGGCTTGCGCTCCAGCAGGCGGGACTGGCCCACGAACTCGCTCATCCACGCGCCGCCGCGCTTGGTGGGACGTCCGAAGTAGTCGGTAAGGAGAAGACCGATCCCGCTATCCTCGTGATTGCCGTCAATCACTTCCCAGACGCGTACCCCCTCTGCGTACCCTTCGAGGTCATCGCGCGGGTTAACGGTGATGCCGTAGAGGCGCTCGGCGGCGGCGAAGACGCCCTGCTCCAGGACCTGGTCTAGCGGGAAGTATTTGCGCAGCTCGGCCTCGTCGAGGGAGAAGTCGCGGGCACGGACCTTGGATTCCCAGTAAGGCCAGTCCGCGGCGGAGAATCCTTGGCCGTTGAGTTCAGCTTCTTCGGCGAGGAGTTTCTGCTCGCCGGCGGCGTTGGCTGCGGCGGCGGGGGCGAGGTCAAAGAGCATGGAGCGGGCGGCGTCGGCAGTCGTGGCGGTTTCTTCGGCGATGACGTAGTCCGCATGCGTGGCGTAGCCCAGCAGCTCGGCGCGCTCGGCGCGCAGTTGGACGGCTTCGATGAGCCCCGGGATGTTGTTCTCGGAGCCCCTGCTTGCCGACGCCCCATACAGCCTCCCCCTCGCATCCTCCCGCGCCAAGCGGCTCAGCTCCGACTGCACGGTCGGCAGCTCCAGCGGAATGACGAAGCCCTCGCGGCCCAATGCTTCGGCATCGGCCTTTGCGGAAGCGATGCGCTCTGCGGGTAGGCCCTCGAGTTCCTCTTCGGTGAAGGAAACCGCGCGCTCGCGGGTAGACGCCATGAGATTGCGGCCGAATTCTTCGGAGAGCGTAGACAGGCGCTGGTTGATTTCGGAGAGACGGGCCTTGCCGGCCGCGTCGAGGTCGGCGCCTTTGCGGGCAAAGGTACGCAGGAGGTGATCGTGGAGGCGCTGGCCCTCGGGGTCGTCGGCAGGCGGCGTGGCCTCCTTAAGCCGCGCGTAGAGCACCTCGTTTTGGTACATCGCGTCATAGTGCGCGGATAGGCGTGGGTAGATGTCGGCGGCGATCTCCTCCATCTCATCAGTGACATCCGTGCCGGAGAGGTTGCCGAAGACCGCCATGACGCGGTCGAGGTCCTGGCCGGAGCGCTCGAGCGCCTCCACAGTGTTTTCCCACGTGGGATCGGCGGGATTGTCGGTGATGGAGGCGATTTCGGCGTCGTGAAGCGCAAGTGCTTCGTCGAAGGCGGGGAGGTAGTGCTCTACCTTGATGTCCGCAAACGGCGGCAGCTGGTACGGCAGCGTGGACGGGGTGAGTAGTGGGTTAGTCATAAGAAACTACCGTACCTATGCAGAGTGTTCTATGTGATGGCTTTCACTAGTTTCTTCTGTTGTGGCTTGCGGCTGCGGTGAATGAGGATGACGTCGAGAACCAGAAACGCCGCGAGCGTAATTCCCAAAAGCGGCAGGAAGACGCCGACGGTGGCGGCGAATAATGCGCCCAACCCTGTGGTGGCCCATGAGAAGTGAGTCGTCGGGAGGAAGCGGGGGCGGCGCTTGTACCACATGTAGTAGCCCAGCACCACGAGGGCGGCGGTGGCGAGGCCCAGGGCGAGCAGCGCGATCTGCAGTGGCAGCCCGAACATGATTCCCATGTGGAGGTAGATGCCCCAGCTGCTGAGCTTGCTAAACAGCGGCAGGCTGGAGAAAGGCTGGCGGTCGATGACCTCTCCGGTAGCGCCGTCTACGGAGACCGCGTCGGAGGTGGTGCGCCATTCCACCCAGCGTTCGCTGACTTGCCAGGCGGAGTGGGCGTCCTCTGGCGGGTATAGGCGTAGCGGTCCGGTGAGTCCTTCGGCGCGGCCGGTGGCGAGGACGCGCTCGGCCTCAGCTGCCACGCTCGCGCTTGACGACGCCCCTCCGGCCCCATGCCCTTCATGTCCTTCATGCCCGGTGTGCTCATGCGTTTCAGCGGTGGTGCCGGGGAGGGCAGTTTCGATGGGGGTGGCCTTCCAATGCATGCGCTCGACGAGGGAATCGACGTTGTCGCCGGCCAGACCCGACCAGGTGATGCCGGTGGCAGACAGGCCAAGCAGGCCGATGAAGATCCAGGCGCCGATGGTGGAATGCAGGCGGGTGGCTTTCCAGCGGGCGGAGCGCTTGGGCTGCTGCTGGGCGGCGTTTGCGGTTGCCTTGTTCTTCGGGCGGCGGCGAATCCACCACATATAAAGACCGCCGCAGGCCATGACCCACAACCACGAGGCGGCCAGCTCCGAGTAAAGCTCGCCGACCTTGCCCAGGTGGAAGCTTTCGTGCAGGGAGGAAATCCAGCGGCGCAGCGGCATCTCACCTAGGCCGGAGTAGGTGGGGTAGTCCCCGATGACCTTGGCGGTGGCGGGGTCGATGAAGACGGTGCGCTGGAGGCTCTCATCGATGCTGTCATCGGAGACAAGCACGCGTGTGGAATCCGTCGGTGTCGTGGCTGGCCACACCTGTGTGACCGGCATGTCTGGGTGCTCGTTCTGTGCGGCCTGGATTTGTTCCTCCAAGCTCACTGGGTGCTCGACCGCCGGAACGGTCATGACGTCGCGGTACACCACCTTCTCCAGGGAAGGCGCCACGGCATAAAGACAGCCGGTCAGGGCCGCGATGAGGATGAAGGGGCCGACGAACATGCCGCCGTAGAAGTGGATGCGTTGAATGAAGGATCGCAGAGCCGTCCGACTCATATGTAGTGCTCTTTCGGGGTCTATCGATTAGGGCCCCTGCTGAACGCTCGCGGGGCGTTCAGGAGGGGCGATGGACAGGTGCTGATATCAACTGCACTAGTAGTCGGAGGCGATGGTTTCTCGGTTCCCGAAAATTGAAAAACTTTTTAACTAACTGAGATCTTCGGTCTCAAAAGGGTGAAACCCCGCGAGATAAGGCGTGAGAAGCAAGAAACAGTCAAGAAAAAGTCTTCGCAGCTCAACGGGTAAAAATGGCGTCGCGGAGTGCTGTTTTAGGCCTGTTTGTGGTTAATGAAGCAAGAAAAGACCGCCTCGAACTCCAGGGAGGAGACGAAGCGGTCTTTTGTTAAGCGCCTAGCGCAGAATTACTTCTTCAGGCCATCGATGATGTCGTTGAAGGCAGCGACTGGGCGCATGGTTTGGTTGAGCTTCTCCTCGTTCGGGGCGTAGTAGCCGCCGAGGTCGACGGGGGAACCCTGGACGTCGAGAAGCGCCTGCTCAATCTCGCCAGCCTTGGCCTCGAGGGCCTCAGCAACTGGCTTGAAGGCCTCAGCCAGCTCGGCGTCGTCAGTCTGTGCAGCCAGCTCCTTGGCCCAGTTGAGGGTCAGGAAGAAGTGGGAGCCGCGGTTGTCGTTTTCGCCGACCTTGCGGGACGGGGACTTGCCCTCATCCAGCAGGGTTTCGGTGGCCTTGTCCAGTGCTGCGGCCAGGACGCCTGCCTTGGCGTTGCCGTTGGTGTTGTGCTCGTGGCGGAAGGACTCAGCCAGGGCCAGGAACTCACCGAGGGAATCCCAGCGCAGGTGGTTCTCCTCCTGGACCTGCTGGACGTGCTTCGGGGCGGAGCCGCCGGCACCGGTCTCGAACAGGCCGCCGCCAGCCATGAGCGGAACTACGGACAGCATCTTGGCGGAGGTGCCCAGCTCGAGGATGGGGAAGAGGTCCGTGTTGTAGTCACGCAGGACGTTGCCGGTCACGGAGATGGTGTCCTCACCCTTGCGGATGCGCTCGACGGAGATCTTGGTCGCGGTGACCGGGTCCTCGATGGAGATGTCTAGGCCCTCGGTGTCGTGATCCTCAAGGTACTTCTTGACCAGCTCAATGAGGTTGGCGTCGTGGCCGCGCTCCGGATCGAGCCAGAAGATGGTCTTCATGCCGGACAGGCGGGCACGGTTGACGGCCAGCTTGACCCAGTCCTGGATCGGGGCGTCCTTGGTCTGGCAGGCGCGCCAGATGTCGCCAGCTTCCACGTCGTGGGAGATGAGAGCCTCGCCCTGGGAGTTGCGAACCTCAACGGTGCCGGCTGCCGGGATTTTGAAGGTCTTGTTGTGGGAACCGTACTCCTCAGCCTTCTGCGCCATGAGGCCGACGTTCGGGACGGTACCCATGGTGGTCGGGTCGTAGGCGCCGTTGGCCTTGCAGTCCTCGATCACGGCCTGGTAGACACCGGCGTAGGAGGAATCCGGGATGACGGCGAGGGTGTCCTGCTCCTCGTCGTTCTTGTTCCACATGTGGCCGGAGGTGCGGATCATGGCCGGCATGGAGGCGTCGATGATGACGTCAGACGGAACGTGCAGGTTGGTAATACCCTTGTGGGAGTTGACCATGGCGAGGTCAGGGCCGTCGACAAGCGCGGCGTCGAAGGCAGCCTTGATCTCAGCGCCATTCTCCAGCTTGTCCAGGCCCTCGTAGATAGCGCCCAGGCCGTTCTCGCCGTTGAGGCCAGCGGCCTCGAGCTCCTCGCCGTACTTCTCAAAGACGTCAGCGAAGAAAGCGCGCACGACGTGACCGAAGATGATGGGGTCAGAGACCTTCATCATGGTGGCCTTGAGGTGAGCGGAGAAGAGAACGCCCTCTTCCTTGGCGCGGGCAACCTGTGCCTTGAGGAACTCATCGAGTGCCTTGGCGGACATGAAGGTGCCGTCGATAACCTCGCCCTTGAGCACCGGCAGCTTCTCCAGCAGAGTCTGCTCGCCCTCGGCGGTCTTCAGAACGATGGAGAGGGTATCCTCCTCCGGCATGATGACGGACTTCTCGTTGTGGCGGAAGTCGTTAGCGTCCATGGTGGCCACGTTGGTCTTGGAATCAGCGGACCACGCGCCCATCTTGTGCGGGTTCTTCTTAGCGAAGTTCTTGACCGCAATCGGGGCGCGGCGGTCGGAGTTGCCCTCACGCAGAACCGGGTTCACAGCGGAACCCTTAACCGCGTCGTACTTCTCCTGTGCCTCTTCGTACTCCGGAAGGTCGAAGCCGGCGGCCTGCAGCTCAGCAATGGCCTTCTTCAGCTGCACGAGGGATGCGGAGATGTTCGGCAGCTTGATGATGTTAGCTTCCGGGGTCTTGGCCAGATCGCCGAGCTCAGCGAGGGCATCGGAAACCTTCTTATCACCAAGGCGCTCCGGGAACTGGGCCAGGATGCGGCCGGCCAGGGAAATGTCGCGGGTCTCTACCTCAATACCTGCGGTGGAGGCGAAGGCCTCCACAACCGGCTTGAAAGAGTAGGTCGCCAGCAGCGGCGCCTCGTCGGTGCGGGTCCAGATAATCTTAGCCATGGTTCTCCTCGATTAGTTGAAAACTGTTCAACCTCACAGGATACCTGTCTTGTTATCGCCGCGTGGCGGCCCCCGTGTGACACGTACCACCTGTGGGGGAGGTGTGTTGACTTGGCACAACCTGTCCGTCTGAGCTTACGAGCCCCGTAGGAGAAGTATTAAGGTCTGCCCACGTGAACCCGATGAAGCCAGCCACTCGCATCAAACGCCGTCCCGTCCCGCGCCAGACGGAAATTTCCGCGTCGCGCCGCACCATCGTCATGATCGCCATGGCGTTGGGTGCCTTCGCCATCGGCACGACGGAATTTACGTCGATGGGTTTGCTCCCGCTCATCGCGGATGATTTCGGTATTACGGAAGATACGGCGTCGGTAGTCATCTCCGTCTACGCGCTTGGTGTCGTCGTGGGCGCGCCGGTCATCGCGGCACTCACGGGCAAGCTCCCGCGCCGCCGCCTGATTATCCTGCTCATTGGCTTTCTGCTCGTAGGCAATCTGCTCACGGCCGTGGCGCCCAATTATGGAGTCCTCCTCGCGGCTCGTTTCATCGCCGGTCTACCGCACGGCGCGTACTTCTCCGTAGCTAACCTGGCGGCGGTTTCGATGGCTCCACCGGGCCGTCAGGGGTTTGCCATGTCGATGGTCGGCATGGGCCTGTCCGTTGCCACCGTGATTGGTGTGCCAGCAGCCCAGGCGTTGGGCCAAGAGTTGGGCTGGCATGCGGCGTACTTCCTAGTCGTGGCCATCGCGGGGATGACGATGGTGCTGCTCTTTTTCCTCTTCCCGCACATGACGCGTATGCCGCAAACGGATATGTTTACTGAGCTTGGCGCGCTGAAAAACAGCCAGGTCCTGCTCACCGTATTCCTTGGCACCGTGGGTTTCGGCGGTATGTTTGCTGTCTATACCTACATCACGTGGACCATGACGGAGGTCGCCGGCATGGACCCGAGCCACACGTGGCTTGTGCTCATGGCGTATGGCATCGGCATGACCACCGGTAACGTCGCCGGCGGTTGGTTGGCGGACCGCAACCTGGAATTCGGCATCATTTTTGCGCTTATCTGCATGGTTGGTGTGTCCGTGACCTTCTACTTCGTGGCGCACAACGCGTGGGCGGGCACAATTGTCTTCGGCGTCTTGGCCTTCTTTGGTTCCATCCTCGTGCCGTCGCTGCAGCTGCGTCTGGTTAACGTGGCGGGGGATGCGCAGACCCTCGCGGCGGCGTTGAACCAGTCTGCCCTCAACATCGCGAATGCGGCCGGCGCTGCCATTGCTGGAGTGGTCGTGGGCGCGGGCTACTCCTATAACTCCACCGCGCTGGCGGGCGCTGCTCTGGCAGTGTCCGGCATTCTTACCTGGTTTGTCACCATGTGGGACAAGCGCCGCCTGGGCCCTTCCGTAAAGATCATCGAACACCGTTAGACTGACCGGCATGAGTTTCACCATCGCCTCAATCAACGTCAATGGCATCCGCGCGGCCTGCAAACAGCGCAATGACGACAACCCCGGTATGAATGCGTGGCTGGAGACCACGCCTGCCGACGTCGTCCTTATGCAGGAGGTGCGCGCCAACCCCGAGCAGACCCAGAAGGCCCTGGCCCCAGCCCTGGAGGCTGGATGGAACCTGGTTCAGGCCGAATCCGCCGCGAAGGGTCGTGCGGGCGTGGGCATCCTATCGAAGCATGCGCTTGGCGACGTCTCCGTGGGCTTCGGCTCCTTCGCCGAATCCGGCCGTTTCATCGCCGCCACCGTGGAAGGTGTCCGCGTGGCTTCTTTGTACCTGCCTTCCGGTGATGTGGATTCCCCGAAGCAGGATGAAAAGTACCTCTTCTTGGATGAGTTCTCTGAGGTTTTGGATGACATGGCTGAGGCCTACCCGGAGGCCGTCATCGGTGGCGACTGGAACATCTGCCACCGTGCCCAGGACTTGAAGAACAACAAGGCCAACGAGAAGAAGTCCGGCCACCTGCCGGAGGAGCGCGCCTTCATGGACCGCGTCTTTGGCTCCTTCCCAGATGCTGAACCCCAGGCTAAGAAGGGGCTCGGGGACTGGCTCGGCGTGGTGGACTATGACGCGAAGACCACGTGGGAGGCGACTGCGGACCCGCAGTGGTTTGACGTCGCCAGGCGCCTGCACCCGGAGGCGGACGGGCCCTACACGTGGTGGACCTACCGCGGCCAGGCCTTCAACAACGACGCCGGGTGGCGCATTGACTATCAGGCCGCCACGAAGGCCATGCTGGAGCGCGCACAGCGCACCTGGGTGGAGAAGGCACCGACGGTGGAGCAGCGCTGGTCTGACCACTCTCCGCTTCTCGTCGAGTATAAGTAGCCGAATACAAGTAGTGGTACGATAAGTCCGAATTAACGTCCTTTCTATATCGCAGGAGATGCTCATGACCCGCGCACTCATCTTTTTTGTCCTCGGCGCAATTCTGCTCGCCCTGGGTATCTGGTGGTGGACCATTGTTGGCCCGTCCTTCGCCTTCCTTGGACCGATTGTCCTCCAGGGCGTCGGTGGTGCATTCATGGTGGCCGGTTTCGCGGTCATGATGGACGTTATTAGCCCGACCTCCCGCAAGATTTAAGGCCCACAACGCCGCGCGGAGGCGGCGGCAGAGTAGAGTAGTCAACCATGACTGACTCCACTTCTGCATCGTCCTCCGCATCCCGAGTCCTCTCGGGAATCCAGCCCACGGCGGATTCCTACCACTTGGGCAACTACCTCGGAGCTCTCAAGCAGTGGATTGACCTGCAGGAGAGCTACGAGGCTTTTTACTTTATCCCGGACCTGCACGCCATCACGGTGGAGCAGAACCCGGAGGAACTGCGTCACCGCACTATCGCGGGTGCCGCCCAGCTCATCGCCTTGGGCATTGACCCGGCGAAATCTACCCTCTTTGTGCAGTCCCACGTGCCCGCGCATGCGGAGCTGACCTGGGTTCTGCAATGCCTGACCGGTTTCGGTGAAGCCTCCCGCATGACCCAGTTCAAGGACAAGTCCTCCAAGCAGGGCCAAGACCGCACCACGGTGGGCCTGTTTACCTACCCCATGCTCATGGCCGCCGATATTCTGCTCTACTCCCCGCACTATGTGCCGGTGGGGGAGGACCAGCGCCAGCACCTCGAGCTCACCCGCAACCTGGCGGAGCGCTTCAACAACAAGTACGGCGAGGTCTTCCGCGTTCCGGAGCCTTTCATTCCGGAAGGCTCGGCCAAGATTTATGACCTGCAGGAGCCGACCTCCAAGATGTCGAAGTCGGGCGCGAACCCGAAGGGCATTGTCAATCTTCTCGACGCCCCCAAGACCTCCGCCAAGCGCATCAAGTCCGCCGTGACCGATGACCTTGGTGTGGTGGCCTTTGACCGCGAGAAGCAGCCGGGCGTGTCCAACCTGCTGGCTATTCAGTCGGCGCTGACGGGCGAGAGCATCGATGCCCTCGTGGAGAAGTACGCAGGCCAAGGTTATGGCCACCTCAAGGTCGATACGGCCGAAGCCCTTGAAGCGTTTACCACTCCGCTCAAGGCTCGCTACGACGAGCTCATGGAGGACCGCGGCGAACTCGAGCGAATCTTGGCCGCGGGCGCTGCGCGCGCGACGGAGATTGCTTCCCCGCTCGTGGACAAGGTCTACGAGGCAGTGGGCTTCCTCCCCGCACGTCGCGCCTGAGTTGGTTAGCATGTGAGGGACGTTTAATAGACAACATAAAAGGGGTGTGCCCGTGGCACCAACGACACGCACTGATGAGAAGAAGACCGATGAATACGGTATCGAGCGCGCGCACGCTGATGAACCGGGTGCGGTAGACAAGGCCCGTGAGAAGTCTGGCTTCATCGACCACATTATGAAGATGCTGGACCGCTACGGCAGCCAAGGCGGCAATCAGTTTGCCGCGGGTATCACCTACTTCTCGGTTCTGGCTATCTTCCCGATTTTCATGCTCGTTGTCGCCGGTGCGGCTACGGTGCTGGCCAACCGCCCAGACTTGATGCAGCAGCTGGAAGAACAGATTGCCAACTCTGTTTCGGGTGATCTCGGTGATTCCATAACTGAGCTGCTGAAGACGGCCATTGATAAGCGCGGTGCCATGTACGGCATCGGTGGTCTGACCACCCTGTGGTCCGGATTGGGCTGGATGAACAACCTGCGCATCGGTATTTCTGCAATGTGGATGCAGGATCCTACTGACGCTCCTGGCAACTTTGTGACCAAGAAGCTCAGCGACCTGCTGGGTCTTATCGGTCTGCTTGTCGCCTTGGTGATTGCATTCGGCGTTACCGCGGCTGGTTCTTCTGGTTTGACCCAGAAGGTCTTTGAATGGGTAGGTATTGATGCCTTCCCAGGCATGGATGCAGTGCTTGTTGTGGCCGGTATTGTCATTGGCCTCATCGCGAACTTCTTCGTCTTCTGGTGGATGGTGGCCTTCCTGCCACGCACCAAGGTGCCCACCAAGTCTGGTCTTATCGGTGCGCTTATCGGCGCTGTGATCTTTGAGGTCCTGAAGCAGCTGTCCACCGTCATCATGTCTTCGGCGACTGGCAACCCGGCGGGCGCAGTCTTTGGACCGGTCATCGTCCTCATGGTTGTCATGTACCTGGTGTGGCGCGTCGTGCTCTACGTATCTGCCTGGACCGCCACCACCGAGGAATCCCTTGAGCTGCTCGAGCCGCCAGTCCCAGCCCAGGCAGTCATCCGCGTACGCAACGAAATCAAGAAGGGCCCGAACACGGGCGTAACCCTGGGCGCAGGTGCTGCCCTGGGTGCGGTTGCTGCCAGCGCTGTGGCCCTGCTGCGTCGAAAGTAGGCTTGTGCTTCCCGAAACCCCTGCACCGAACCTGTATACCCACTTCACCCTGGACCCGCAGGCGACGTCGAACGACCTTGGCGTGCAGCTCGCGGCTGCCGACGCCAACCTAGAAGACATCGGCTACATCCCCGAGGATGTCGAGCGCCAAGAGATAGCGGTGGCCGCCCGCATTCTGTGCGAGCCGTCGTCCCGCGCCACCTACGATCAGGGCCTTGAGAGCGGGCGCCAGCCAACGTGGCGCCAACTGGAAGAGTTCGCGGAAACGGGGCGCTGGCGCACTGAAGCTTCGAGTACAGACGCTTCGAGTACAGAAGCTTCCAGCGCAGAGAGCTTTAGCCCCGAATCTCAGCCTGTTTCTGTCGACCCCAGCCCGGCTCCGTCTCAGGACTCCCAGCGCGCTACCCCCGGCAACCGCGTGCTTATGGCGATTCTCGATTACATCATTGCAGCCGTCGTCGTCTCAGCCGTCGTGAGCTTCGGCCTCTCTGATCCCAATGCGCACGCCGCCCTCGTGATGGGCGCGTCCAGCCTGTTTACCGTGGCCTACTACCTTGTCTCCGAGGTCTACCTCGGTGCCACGCCCGCAAAGCTGATCGCTGGTTATACCGTCCGTGATGTGACAACACACAAGAATCTCACCTGGCAACAGAGCATTAAGCGCAACTGGTGGCGTGTGGCCTCCCTCGTGCCGCTCATTGGACCACTTGTGGCTTTGGTTGGCGCGCTTTACGTGGTCACCACCATTGGCCCTAAGAACGCGCTGCGCGGCCAGCACGACATCATGGCTAACGCCGAAGTAGTGAAAAAGTAGCCACGACCACCACGAGCAAGGCGACGAGCCCCGCCACCATCCAACCGATCCAGCCCTGCGAGTCCTCGAACGATGAGGATGAGCGGGGCTGAGTCGTTGCTGGGGCCTCGGTAGAGGTAGGCGGAGTGGGTGTCGGAACGACTGTCGTTTCCTCAGCCGCCTGCGCTGAGAAATCCTCCAGCTGGCCTACGCCATGGCCGGGGGTGACGGTGTAGGATTCGTCGAGAAGCATCTGCGCCTGCTCCCACGCCCTAAAGCCGTGATCGACGGTGGTGTCCAGGATGACGGCCTGGAGGCGGCGCCCGTCGCGATCAATGGCACCGACGAAGGTGTGCTGTGCGTCCTCGGTATAGCCGGTCTTGCCGCCGATGCCATCGGGATCATTGAGGTAGAGCCCGTTGTCATTCCAGAGTTCGTAACCGGGCATCTCGCCCCAGCCGGGAAAATCCACGTGTTCGGTGTCGACGATGCGCGCAAAGGTGTCATTGGCAAAAGCCTCGCGATAGATGAGCGAGATATCCGCGGCAGACGTCGACATTCCCGCGGCATCGAGCCCCGAGTAACTCGCCGCGACGGTGGAGCGCGTGCCAATCTCGCGAGCCTTCTCATTCACCTTACGGAGGGCGTCCTCGTCGCCACCCAGCGCGGTTGCGAGGGCATGGGCGGCATCGTTGCCTGAGGCCATGAGCAGGCCCTGCAACAGTTGCTCCACCGTGTAGGTGCCCTCCGGCCCAATGCCAACGGCGGAACCTTCGACAGAAGCGTCTTCCATCGTGGCGGTAATGCGCTGGTCTAACGGGAGCTCCTCAATCACCACGAGCGCCAGCAGGGCTTTGATGATTGAGGCTGGGCGGTAGCGCCCATTGGGGTCCTTCATCGCGATGATCTCACCCGAGTCAAGGTCACTGACCATCCAGGCTGAGGCCACAACGTCTTTGTTGACCTTAAAACCACGCGGCGCCGTGACCCCGCAGGCGGCGCCGTCCACTGGCGGCAGGGGAGTAGGCGTGGCCTGGCCGGGGGCGAGCTCCTCAGAGGTCGTGCTCGGTTCGGCCGGGACGAGCGAGTGCGGGCAGGAATCAGTATCGGGTGCTGTGGTACGGGTGGGCAGGGACGATGATGTCTCGTCGGATTCCTCCGCGTACGCCGGTGGGGTGATGAGCAGCGTGAGGGTAGCGATAAGCGCGAAGACATGTTTCATAACGTGCTTAATCCTAGACCCCGTCCTAGGATGAACCCCATGCATGACGCACCTTTGATTAGCCCCGAAAACAAGGACTCTGGAGCCGAAATTTTCGCCTCCCTGCCCAAGGTCACGCTGTTCGTACAGCTGCCGGCGGATGCTTCCACCCCGGAGGAGCTGCGCGCGGCCACTCGTTCCGTGGTGCAGGCGCTTGTCGACGACCACGTGGTCTACGCCGAACTCCGCCTCCCCGCCGACTCGTTCCCCTTCTCACGCGATGAGGCCCTGGCGGCAGCCGCTCAAGGTCTTGAGGTGCCGGGGATCGATGCGCGATTGGTTGTGCACGGAGAATCCTCCGAGCATGCGGCGGGTGTAGTCCTAAGCGATTTCACGAAGGCCCCGGCGCTGCGCGAGGAGTTCATTCCGTGGGAGTTCGATGCTGCGTCTTATGACGACGCGGTGGCTGCCGTGCGTGCGGGTGCCACCCGCCTTGTTCACGCGACGGATCTCATTGATGATTTCAGCGCTGACCTTGATGGTGTTCGCCCGGGTAAGGCGTCGGCATGGGTACGTGATCGCCGCATTGCTCTGACTTTCGCGCCCCTTGAGGAGCTTCCGGCCGAGGAGCTCGCCGACCACCCCCTGCCGCTTTTGCAGCAGCTCGGCTTCACCTGCACCGTCGCGGGCGACAAGCTCAGCGATGTCTTCGTGGCGCTCAGTGAGACCTTTGGTTACGGCCTGGAGGAGTTCTTCGACCTGACCATCAAGGCCATCGAGAACTCCTTCGCTAGTGAGGAGGACCGTCAGCGCCTCATCGAAGAGGAAATCCTGCCCGCATATGAAGACCTCGCGGACCCGGAGTTTGCTGAAGACGCTGACGTTGCAGACGACGAAGAAGACCTCTCCGCCGCTGACTAGGCGCTGATTAACGAGGCGCTCATTAGAAGCGCGAGAAGCGCTTGGTCAGCATCTCTTCCAAGCCCTTCCAGGATTCCGCGTGCTCGGTGTAGGGCTTGGACGGAACATAACCCGCATGCTCGGTGGAACCCAGCATGTAGCCCAGGTAGTCCTGGAAGCGCGGGTTCTGCAGCATGTAGGAGTTGATGGAATCATCGCCAGCCCAGTCGGCGGCATCGGCGCAGATTTCATAGCAGCGGCCCATCTGGTCGCTATCAACAGACTCGGGACCCTTCTCAATGTCACGGACGATGCCATTGAAGGTGTACTGGTTATCCGGGTGAACGGTGACCTCGAGCTCGCCCGCATTGGCTGCAGCAACGACTTCTTCCCAGGTGGAGACCTTCGCTAGGTCGTGGTCATCGTTTTCCATGATCCAGCGGGTGAGTACCTTGGAGGTAGGGAAGGTGAAGATTTCGCCCCACTTACCCAAGAAGACCGGCTTGCCATCCAGGTAGGTGCGCAAGGTGTAGACCGACTTCTGGTTAGCGGTGATCTTGACCGGGTCAATACCGGCAGCAGCCCACGGGGAGCTGTCGTACGGGTCAGCTGCCTCAGCGGCGGCCTTTCGCTCTTCTTCGGCCTTCTTGCGGGCCTCGGCAGCAGCTTCCGTGGCCGCGGAGATGCGGGTAGCCGCGTTTGCCGTGGCATCGTCAGCAAAGTCTGCGGAGGGCACGACCTTGACTACCTTGTCGAGGTCCTCAATAACCTCGCGCCAGTTCGCGAGAACGACGCTGCCCACGCCAGACCACTCGTTCATACCTGCATCGCCGGCGTAATGATCCGCTCCGCGCGCAGGGTTGCGCAGGATAGAGTGCGAGGCAAAGAAAATAACCGTGTGCTCTGCGGCGGAGACCTCAGCGAGAGCATGGGCAATCTCCAAACAGCGAGCTACCGAGGATACGTTCTCGTGGCTGGGGCGGCCAGCCAGGTACTTCGGCATTCCGACGAGGTCATAGACGTGCTTCTTGTCCGGCACGACTCGGTCCGCAGCCTGGGAGTTAAAGACTTCCCACTTGGGGTGGTCAAGCAGGTCATGCTTCTTGTCTGATTCGAGGAAGCACAGCATGTCGGCTTCGGTGTGGAACAACAAGACAGACTCATCATCGCCAAGGAAGGCCTGCCATTCGGAACCATTCTGACGCCACTTCGGCGCCCATAGGGTATAGAAATCGCCCTCAGACAAAGAGAGCTGGACGGGGACAATCGCGCGTGTGTTCATGGGGAAACAGTCTACCCTGTGGGCCTCCAGAAGCCTTTGAAAGCCATCCCCATGTTGTTGGTGCGCAATGGCCCAGTCTGTACCGGGCTTCCCGCTTCAACGATTTGTCCGTCGCCGGAGTACATGGCGACGTGCCCGTCCCACACCACGAGGTCACCTGGCTGTAGCTCTTCGGCGCTGACTTGCCGGCCCACTGTTTGGCTTTCCGCGGTTCGGGGCAGCTCTACTCCGGCCTGCCGCCACGCCCACTGCGTCAGCCCCGAACAATCGAAGCTCCCGTTGCCCGTTCCTCCCCATCCATAAGGAGTTCCCACCTGCGATAGGGCTGCCTGTGCTGCGGCCTGTCCCTGCTCGGAACCGCCTTCGACTGCAGGTTCCCTAAGCGCATGGCGCGCCACGGTGACATCAGTGCTGTCCTGGCGGCCGCGGACTGCGGGCCGTACGGCACGCTGGCCGATCGGCACTAGGGGAGCGGCTGCCTGGAGTAGTTCCCCAGCAAGGCGTTTAATGCGCATCATGGCTTTGCCTATGTACTCCATGGCCAGAGCTTGCAGTGCGGAACGTGCAGCGGCCTGCGCTGCTGGGTTCGGGATAAGTAATCCAAGGGTGAGCGGAAGGCCGCGCTGTAACAGCTCGAATCCAAGCCCCACGAGATCCCGAATTGTTGCCGAAATCAAACTCCGCGCAGAGCCCAGTGCCGAATGCACGGTGGAGATGTCCTCGGTGGCCTGCCGGGAGACGTCGAAAAGCGCCTGCGGATCTCCATGCGCAATCTCCGCCAAGGGGCCCGCAGCAGTGAGGTCCGGTACGGTGGGCAATCCCACATTAGGCAGTTGTGCTGGCTGCATCCGGGCGATCTGGGCAATAGCTGATTCCAACATCACAGACCCCCACACGCACTGGCGAGCGCATTGTCGGCATCCTCAGCCTCACGCGCCATGCGGAAACTAGACTCCGCCACCGCAGCGGCATCGGCTCTGACCTGGGTAAGGCGAGCAGATAGGTTTTCTAAGGCAGCGTCGAGTGCACTCGTAAACCCCTGCAAGACAGGGTCATTCGGCAGCTCAGGAGGAGGGGTAGGGGAGCCCTGGGCGGCCTCAGCAAGCTCGTACGCCAAACGGCGCGCGTATTCGGTATCAATGGCAAAGGTATCGAAGTCAGTCATGTCCTATTAGACTGCCCAACCTGCCAATCGGTTCCCGCCCAACTCTTATAGAGTGGTGGACATGGATATCCACGTTGTAGACCACCCCCTCGCCACATCCCGTCTCACCCTTATGCGCGATGCCCGCAGCGACAACGCCGCTTTCCGCGCTGCACTGCGTGACCTCGGCGCCATGCTCGTTTACGAGGCGGCCCGCGACCTCCCCGTTGAGCATTTCGACTGTGCGACTCCTGTCGCCACTGCGGACGGCACGCGCCTGCAGGATCCGCCGATTGTCGTCCCCATCATTCGCGCTGGCCTGGGCATGGTCGACCCGGCTCTGTCGATGATTCCTGATGCCCAGGTGGGATTCATTGGCATGGCGCGTGATGAGACGACGCACCAGCCGGTCCCGTACCTTGAAGCCTTGCCGGAGGATCTCAGCGGTCGCAGTGTTTTCGTTGTCGACCCTATGCTCGCCACGGGTGGCTCCCTACTGCATTCCCTCAAGCTGTTGGCAGATCGCGGTGCCACGGATATCACCGCCATTTGTATGGTCTCCGCGCAGCCGGGCGTTGATGCCCTCGCCAACTCTGGCCTGCCGGTTCGCCTCGTGACTGCGGCTATCGACCCCGAGCTCAACGACGATGCCTACATCGTTCCAGGTTTGGGCGACGCTGGCGACCGCCTGTACGGTCCGCGCAATATCGATCTTTAAAAGGCGCCCTGGGAAACCGCAGACCACTCAGTATATCTACTGTCTGACCTGCCCGACTAACTGAACCGCATGGTCTAGTTGTAGACTCTTCCCCATAGAAAACCACGGAGGAGGAAGCAGTGATCTCGGATTATGTGAGTGAGTGGTTCACCAACCACCGCGCAGAGGTCATCGCGTGGCGTCGTCATATTCACCGCCACCCGGAAACCTCCAATAATGAGATAGAAACCACTCGCTTCCTCGCCCACACCTTGCGTGAGTATGGCCTGGAGCCGCAGCTTTTCCCTGAGACCGGACTCATGGTGGACATCGGCCCTGACACGGAGCTTGGCCGTTTGGCGTTCCGTGCGGATCTTGATGCCCTTCCGGTCACCGAGGTCACCGGGCTCGAGTACACCTCTGAAGTACCCGGCGTTATGCATGCGTGCGGCCATGACATCCACACCACCATTGCGCTAGCCACTGCCTGTGCACTGGCCGATTTCCATCGCGAGCACCCCCTTGACTTTGGCATCCGCGTGATTTTCCAGCCCGCCGAGGAAGTGTGGGTCGGCGGTGCCACTGATGTCATTGAATGGGGCGCGCTCGAAGGTGTGAATTCGATTTTCGCCGTCCATGTTGAGCCTAAGCTTCGCGTCGGACGCATTGGCGTTCGGGCGGGCGCTATCACCTCGGCTACCGATGTGGTTGAAATCAACGTGACCGGTCCTGGTGGCCACACCTCGCGCCCACATTTGTCGGCGGACGTCGTCTATGCGTTGGGCAAACTCCTGACTGATTTGCCGGGACTGTTGTCGCGCCGCGTTGACCCCCGTACCGGTACGGTCCTGGTCTTTGGCCAGGTCAATTCAGGATATGCGCCGAATGCCATTCCGGAGACCGGCACTGTGTCTGGCACGATGCGCACAGCGGACATTGGCATCTGGCGTGAGATGCAGACTCTGTTCTCTGAGCTCGTGGAGCAGGTTCTGGCGCCGTTGGGCGTTGAGCACGAGTTGGTCTACCGCCGAGGGGTTCCGCCGGTGCTGAACGACGACGTCTCAACCGCCCTCCTCGCCAGTGCCGCCCAAGCCATCGACCCACAAGCCGTGGTCCAAGCGCCGCAGTCCTCAGGCGGTGAGGATTTCTCCTGGTACCTCGAAAAGGTTCCCGGCTCCATGGCCCGTCTGGGCTGCTGGTCTGGCGAAGGTGAGCAGCACGATCTCCACATGGGCGATTTGGCTCCAGATGAGCGGGCAATCGGCGTGGGTGTCAAGCTCTTTGGGTCGGTGGCGGAACAGTTCGCCAACGTGGAGGATTAGGGCTTTAAGCATTACACTGTGACACGGATTTCCCAGAATTTAATTTAAGGAGCGACATTGTCACAGGAAGCCCCCCGCATCGTAATCATTGGTGGAGGCCCCGCTGGCTACGAGGCCGCGACTGCCGGCGCCAAGTACGGCGCACATATTACGTTGGTTGAGGAACAGGGCCCTGGTGGCTCCTCCGTTCTTTTGGACTGCGTTCCCTCGAAGTCCTTTATTGCAGGTGCCAACATCCGCACCGACTTCCGCCGCGCTGATGACATGGGCCTTGACAACCAGCTCAGCTCCCTGAAGCTGAACCTGCAGGCGCTCAACGGCCGTGTGCAGGCGCTGGCGGCTAATCAGTCCCGCGACGTGCGCGCGGGCTTGGAAAAGATTGGTGTCACGGTTATCGATGGCCGTGCGGCCTTCTCCGAGGACCAGCACGGAGTGAAGGGTGCCGCCCACAAGGTCGATGTCACCCATAAGGATGGCACCACCGAAACCCTTGAGGCGGACTTAGTCCTCGTTGCCACCGGTGCCACCCCACGCATTCTGCCGGGCGCGCAGCCGGATGGCGAGCGCATCCTGACCTGGCAGCAGGTCTACGACCTCAAGGAGGAACCAGAGCACCTCATCGTGGTCGGTTCTGGTGTGACCGGTGCGGAGTTCGTCTCTGCCTTCGCGGAGATGGGCGTGCGCGTGACCATGGTGGCGTCCCGCGACCGCATTCTGCCGCACGATGACGCCGATGCTGCCGACGTCCTCGAGACCGTCCTGGCCGAGCGTGGCGTGGAACTGGAGAAGAACTGCCGCGTGGAGACCGTCTCCCGTACTGAAGACGGCAACGTTGTGGTCAAGACCCAGGACGGCCGCGAGATCCACGGCTCCCACGTCATTATGTCCATCGGTTCCATCCCGAATACCAAGGACCTAGGCCTTGAGCACGTCGGCGTGGCCACCACGAAGTCCGGCCACATTGAGGTGGACCGCGTCTCCCGCACCAACGTTGCCGGTATTTACGCCGCTGGTGACTGCTCCGACCTCTTCCCGCTGGCTTCCGTTGCTGCAATGCAGGGCCGTATCGCGATGTACCACTCCCTGGGTGAGGGCGTGTCCCCGCTGCGTCTGAAGACCGTCGCCACCGCCGTGTTTACCCGCCCGGAGATTGCCGCTGTGGGCTTTACCCAGGCTGAGATTGAGGCCGGCGAGGTGGCTGCCCGCACCGTCATGATGCCGCTGAACACCAACCCGCGCGCCAAGATGCGTTCTCTGCAGCATGGCTTTGTCAAGCTCTTCTGCCGTGCAACCTCCGGCCGCGTCATCGGCGGCGTGATTGTTGCTCCGACTGCCTCCGAGCTCATCCTGCCCGTCGCTGTCGCCGTGACCAACCAGCTCACCGTGAACCAGCTGGCGGATTCCTTCGCGGTTTATCCGTCCCTGTCCGGCACTATCACTGAGGCAGCTCGCCGCCTGGTTGCCCACGACGACCTAGAGTAGAACCTCCTACTTCTCGGTTTAGAAGCCCAGTGTGCTTACCGCATGCTGGGCTTCTTCCATAGTGAACTTCTCGCCGTACTCGCTGGTGAGTTGCTCGAGCAGTGCTGGGCCCGACATCGGCATCATCTCTTGGTAGCTGTTCGCTGCTTCAACGGCCTCGGCCATCCAGTCACCGTTTACTGTGTCAACGGCGTACTGAGCCTGCTCTGGAGTAAAGCTGTCGCCATACTCAGAGGTGAGCTGGTCATATAGCTTGGCTTTAGAAAAGGCGGCGAAGTCGAGATAGTTTTCTGCGGACTCGAGAGCTTCAGCATTCCAGTCCACGTCGAGCTGATCGATCGAGTACTGTGCCGCCTCGGGGGAGAATTGCGAGCCGTAGTCGCTCGTGAGCTGGTTATACAACTTAGCTTCGGAAAAGGCTGAAAAATCCAGATAGCGCTTCGCTGCGCGTAGCGCATTCGTGTAATCCTGTGGCACGGCTTCGTCATTGTTGCCAGCGCCGGCATCATTGCCCGAAGTTGAGTCCAGTTCAGCTGCGGCGTTAGTGATATCAACCGTCGGGGTGCTGAGTTCAGCGTCCAGCGATTCGGTAGCCGTGATGCTGGAGCGTGGTTCCGGTGCGGCGGTGTTTGAGGAATCGCCATCAGAACCTGCGTTGAGAGCGGCGCTGCCAAGTACGAATACTGCGAGTGCACCCGCACCCCATTTGAGGCAGCCGCCCTTCTTCTTTTTCTTCGGCGCTGGCTGCGTCGGTGCTGGCTGCTCTGGAGTTGGTTCCGAAGGGAACTGCGGAGCTGCATAAGGGTTGGACATGAGAGAAAACCTCCTGCGTTAGAGAGACAGAGGCTCGGTGCGGTGCCGAACGAGTCCTATCTTGGCAAGCCCTCTGGACATGGCCGCAGGAAATTCGAAAGCCTAGGCGAAAAGGCGTACTAGGAGGTGGCGTAGGCAGAATCGGGAGAGACGTTGAGGTCGAGGCTGACAGGTCTGCCTGCCTGCGGGAAAGCGCGCTGCGGGCAGGCAGGGCGTGGGCATGCGGCGCAGCCGGGGCCGATGGGAGTGGCCTCGGACGGGGAGTGGTTCAGGGCGTCGGCATAGACGACGCGATCGGCTTGAGAGATATCGCAGCCGAGGCCCACAACGAATTCTTTGCGCGGGGTACCCCACGCTTGTGCTTGGCCTTGAACGAAGCGCGCGATCCAGAGGTAGGTGTGGTCGTCTGGCATGGAGGCCACTTGGCGTGTGATGCGGTTAGGGGTTTCGAAAGCGCGGTGCACAACCCACAGGGGGCAGGATCCACCGCTGCGGGCAAAGTGGAAGGCGGTGGAGGATTGGCGCTTGGAGATGTTGCCCGCGCGGTCGGTGCGGATGAAGGAGAAGGGGACACCGCGGTGGCCGGGGCGCTGTAGCGTCGATAAGCGCTGCGCGGTGGTCTCGAAACCGGTGCCGAAGGCGTTGGCGATGACATCAATGTCGTAGCGCGTCTCTTCCGCGGTGGCGAGGAACTGGGTATAGGGCATGGTCACGGCGGCGGCGAAGTATTGGGCAAGGCCGAGTGTGCCGATGGCTTGGGCTTCCTCACCGGGGAGCTCGGCAACGAGTTCGGCGCAATGCTCGGGGTAGGCCAACAAGCAGTATTGGAGCGCCATTTCAAAGACAAGCTGGGCTTCGGAAAGACCCGCCCGCAGGTGTAGCTCGCGGTTACGGAATGTGCGGCGGCGTGGGGACGGGGAGGAGAATCGTGTGCTGACACCGAACTCCTCCTGCAGAAGGGAGGCGAGGCGGCCACGGCGCAGGACGCGGTCGCCGAGGAGTTCCGATAGTTCCTCGGCGGCGACGTCGAGACTATGAACGTAGTTGTGGGCGTCGTAGAAGAAGTCACGGACTGCCTCGAAGGGGCCGGTTTCCGCGGGGGTGTGCGCGGCGGCGTCGACAAGCCGGGGCAGCAGTTCGGGGAAACGTCCGCTGAGGTCGGTAAGCGTTGCCTCGGGTGCTTCGGGGAAGAGCTGACGTAGTTCGGCGAGGGCGCGCAAGTCGCGGTCGCCGGCGAAATAGGTGGAGTCAATGTCGAAGCGCTGCGTGAGCTGCATGAGAACAGTGACGGTGAGAGGGCGCTGATCGTTTTCCAGTTGATTGAGATAGCTCGTGGACAGGCCAAGTTGCTTGGCCATGGCCGCTTGAGTGAGCCCGCGTTCCTTGCGTAGCGCGTGGATTCTCGCCCCCGCGTAGTGCTTCGTCATCGCTCGAATCCTCCAAAAATGCTACATGAACTGGGATGTCCACAATGTTCGCGAATAACGCAAAGACTTGCAACAGATTTCCACAGTTTACACATGTGGCGGGCCGCACGTTCGGATAAATAGTGTGAGGGCTATCGCAGTCGCAGTTATTGCCTAGGAGGAGAACACGTTGATTAACCACGAAGTACGGACCCACAAGTCCGCTGAGGATTTCCCCATCGAGGAGCACCTCGCACACAAGATTGCCAAGGTCGCCACTGATCCGGTCGAGGTCCCGGCTGAGACCACCGAGATGATCATCAACCGCATCATCGACAACGCCTCTGTTGCTGTAGCCTCTGCTACGCGCCGTCCTGTGACCTCGGCGCGAGTGATTGCGCAGGCCCATGAGACGTCGGAAAGCGGCGCCACCATCTTCGGTGTTGACGGTACCTACTCCGCCGAGTGGGCAGCGCTGGCCAACGGCACTGCCGTGCGCGAGCTGGACTACCACGACACCTTCCTTGCTGCGGATTACTCCCACCCGGGCGATAACATCCCGCCGATTCTCGCCGTGGCTCAGCACAAGGGCCTGGCCGGCAAGGACCTCATCCGCGGCTTGGCCACCGGCTACGAAATCCAGGTCAACCTGGTCAAGGGTATCTGCCTGCACGAGTGGAAGATTGACCACGTGGCACACCTTGGTCCGTCCGTCGCCGCGGGTATCGGCACCATGCTGAACCTCGACGTCGACACCATCTACCAGGCCATCGGCCAGGCACTGCACACCACCACCGCCACCCGCCAGTCCCGCAAGGGCCTGATTTCCTCCTGGAAGGCCTACGCCCCAGCCTTCGCGGGCAAGATGGCCATCGAGGCAGTAGACCGCTCCATGCGCGGCGAAGGTGCCCCGGCCCCGATTTGGGAAGGCGAAGACGGCTTCATCGCCTGGATGCTCCACTCCCCGGAGCGCACCTACACCGTCCCACTGCCGGCTGAAGGTGAAGAAAAGCGCGCCATCCTGGACACCTACACCAAGGAGCACTCCGCGGAGTACCAGGCACAGGCGCCTATCGACATGGCCTTTGCCCTCAAGAAGACCCTGGCTGAGAAGGGCCTGAAGACCGAGGACATCGAGTCCATCGTCCTCCACACTTCGCACCACACGCACTACGTCATCGGCACCGGCGCCAATGACCCGCAGAAGATGGATCCGAACGCCTCCCGCGAGACCCTGGACCACTCCATCATGTACATCTTCGCCGTGGCCCTGCAGGATGGCGAGTGGGATTACGAGACCTCCTACTCGGACGAGCGCAAGCACCGCCAGGACACCATCGATTTGTGGCACAAGATTTCCACCGTCGAGGACCCGGAGTGGACCCGCCGCTACCACTCCAACGACTTGGAGGAGAAGGCATTCGGCGGCAAGGCTGTCATCACCTTCAAGGACGGCACCGTGATTGAGGATGA
Organism: Corynebacterium sp. HMSC078H07; assembly: GCF_001812805.1. Classification (GTDB taxonomy): domain Bacteria; phylum Actinomycetota; class Actinomycetes; order Mycobacteriales; family Mycobacteriaceae; genus Corynebacterium. The sequence continues at coordinate 166,605 of NZ_KV810519.1, forward strand.
GCGTGCAGTGGCCGACGCCCACCCGCTCGGCGCCCGCCCCTTCGGCCGCGAGGAGTACATCAACAAGTTCAAGAAGCTCGCCGCCGGCAAGGTCTCGGAGGAAGAGCAGGAGCGCTTCCTTGCCGCGGTACAGGACCTGGAGAATCTCACCGACCTCAACGAGCTCAACGTTCGCCTCACCGACGAAGCACTCGCCACCGCACCAGAAACCCCGAAGGGACTGTTCTAAATGGCTGGTCTGTTTGGTTCCACCATCAGCAACGCAGAAAAGCGCAAGAATTTCCGCGAGGCGCTGAACGCGCCGGGAATCACCACCCTGCCGGGAGCGTTTAACCCGCTCACCGCGCGCCTTATCCAGGACCTTGGTGGCTTCGGCGGCGTGTACGTCTCCGGCGCGGTGTTGGCCAATGACTTGGGCCTGCCGGATATCGGCCTGACCACTCTCACCGAGGTGGCGCAGCGCGCCGGGCACATCGCTCGTGCCACGGACTTGCCGGTGCTTGTCGACGCCGACACTGGCTTCGGCGAACCCATGTCCGCCGCCCGCACGGTTGCCGCGCTGGAGGACGCTGGCCTGGCCGGCTGCCACCTAGAAGACCAGGTCAATCCGAAGCGCTGCGGCCACCTCGATGGCAAGGAAGTGGTGCCGACGGATCTCATGGTTCGTCGCATTACCGCCGCCGTCAACGAGCGCCGCGATGAGAACTTCATCATCTGTGCCCGCACGGATGCCGCCGGTATCCACGGCATTGATGACGCTATCGAACGCGCCAAGGCCTACGCCGGCGCTGGTGCGGACCTCATCTTCACCGAGGCCCTGTACTCGCCTGAGGACTTTGAGAAGTTCCGCGCCGCCGTGGATACCCCACTGCTGGCCAACATGACGGAGTTTGGCAAGACCGAGCTGCTGTCGGCTAAGCGCATCGAAGGCTTGGGCTACAACGCCGTCATCTGGCCGGTGTCCACCTTGCGCGTGGCCATGGGCGCTACCGAAGAGTTCCTGCGCGACATGCAGGAAACCGGACTGCAATCCGAGGAGTGGCTCGATCGTATGCAGCACCGCTCCCGCCTTTATGAGCTGGTGCGCTACGACGAGTACAACGCCTTTGACCAGAGCGTGTTCACGTACTCGAAGGACACCTACAAGCCCACTTTTGATTAATACCCCATAACTGCAAAGGAGAAATACCATGTCTGAGACCCCAGAGATCCGCAAGGGCCTGTACGGCGTTGTCGTTGATGAGACCGCCATTTCCAAGGTTGTCCCGGAGACCAACTCCCTGACCTACCGCGGCTACCCGGTCCAGGAGCTCGCCCGCTACTGCTCGTTCGAGGAAGTGGCGTACCTGCTGTGGAACGGCGAGCTGCCGAACCAAGGTGAGCTCGTGCGTTTCTCCGCTCGTGAGAAGGCACTGCGCCACCTGGACCGCCACCTCATCGACCTCATCACCTCCATGCCGAAGTCCTGCCACCCGATGGACGTTCTGCGCACCGCAGTCTCCTTCATTGGTTCCCAGGACCCGGAGGAGTACACCAAGGACTCTGAGCACATCCGCCGCACCGCGCTGGAGCTCATGGCGAAGCTGCCGACCATCGTCGCACTCGATATCCGCCGCCGTCGCGGTGAGGGCTACATCGAGCCTTCCCGCAAGAAGGGCTTTGCGGAAAACTTCCTGTGGATGGTCTTTGGTGAGGAGGAAGGTTCCCCGGCACTGTCGCGCTCCGATATTGAGGCCTTCGATAAGTCCCTCATCCTCTACGCTGAGCACTCCTTCAACGCCTCCACCTTCGCCGGCCGCGTGGTGACCTCGACGATGTCGGACACCTACTCCGCCGTTACCGCCGCCATCGGCGCTCTGAAGGGCCCGCTGCATGGAGGTGCCAACGAAGCCGTGATGAAGAACTTCCTCGAGATTGGTGACCCTGCCAAGGTAGAGGAGTGGACGCTCAACAAGCTCAAGAACAAGGAGCTTGTCATGGGCTTCGGTCACCGCGTGTACAAGAACGGTGACTCCCGTGTTCCGACCATGGAGGCAGCCTTCCGCGAGCTGGCCAAGGACCACGGCCAGGAGCAGTGGGTGGAGATGTACGAAATCATGGCCAAGACCATGTACGAGAACACCTCCATCAAGATCCAGCCGAACCTGGACTTCCCGGCTGGCCCTGCGTACCACATCCTGGGCTTCGACATCGAGTTCTTCACCCCGATCTTCGTGATGGCCCGCATCACCGGCTGGACCGCACACATCGTGGAGCAGAACGAGAACAACTCCCTCATCCGCCCGCTGTCTGCCTACAACGGCGAGGAGCAGCGCTCCGTGCCGCCGAAGGAAATCTAGCGAAGGAAGAATTAGACCAGCGTGCTCATGCAGTGCGCTGGTCTTTTCGCTTCTATTTTCCCAGTTTATGTACAGGTTGCGGATTTCTGTTGACCTATATGTCGAATTCCGCCTCACGTGAACCCGAAGGGCACTACTCTGAGATCTGTATCGTGCTTATCTGAAAGGATTACTCCCAGTGTCTGATACCGCCCACAAATCCTTCTCCAAGGTCTTGGTGGCAAACCGCGGCGAAATTGCCGTGCGTGCTTTCCGTGCGGCCTTCGAGGTTGGTGCCAAGACGGTCGCCATTTACCCCAAGGAAGACCGCAACTCCTTCCACCGCGCGTTCGCTAACGAGGCAGTGCGCATTGGTACCGAAGGCCAGCCGGTCAAGGCTTACCTGGACATCAATGAGGTGATTCGCGCCGCTAAGAAGTCCGGTGCGGATGCCATTTACCCAGGCTATGGCTTCCTCTCTGAGCGTGCGGATCTGGCGCGCGCATGCCGTGACAACGGCATTAAGTTCATCGGCCCCACCGCTGAGACCCTGGACCTGACCGGTGACAAGGCTGCCGCTGTGGCTGCGGCCGAGGAGGCGGGTCTGCCGACTCTGAAGGACTCGAAGCCCTCGACGGACGTCGACAAGCTGGCGGAATACTCCAAGGACTTCGAGTTCCCCGTCTTCGTAAAGGCAGTTGCTGGCGGTGGCGGCCGCGGTATGCGCTTCATTGAGAACGAGGCGGAGCTGAAGACCAAGTGTGCGGAGGCTTCCCGCGAGGCGGAGGCCGCTTTCGGTGATGGCAACGTCTACCTCGAGACCGCGGTGATTCGCCCGCAGCACATTGAGGTGCAGATTCTGGCTGACTCCCAGGGCAACGTCATGCACCTGTATGAGCGTGACTGCTCCGTGCAGCGTCGCCACCAGAAGGTCGTGGAGATTGCCCCGGCCCCGACGCTGGACCCGGAGCTGCGTGACCGCATCTGTGCGGACGCCGTGAAGTTCTGTGAGCACATCAACTACGAAGGCGCCGGTACCGTTGAGTTCCTCGTCGATGAAAAGGGCAATCACGTCTTCATCGAGATGAACCCGCGCGTGCAGGTGGAGCACACCGTAACTGAAGAGGTCACGGGCGTGGACATCGTGAAGTCCCAGATGCAGATTGCCGCGGGCTTTTCCCTAGACGAGCTGGGTCTCAAGCAGGAAGACATCCACATCAACGGCGCGGCCCTGCAGTGCCGTATCACTACTGAGGATCCTTCCAACGGTTTCCGTCCGGATACCGGTACGCTGACCCAATACCGTTCGCCGGGTGGTGCGGGCGTGCGTCTCGACGGTGCAACGGCCGTCGGCGCGGAGATTTCCCCGAACTTCGACTCCCTGCTGGTGAAGATGACCTGCCGTGGTGCCACCTTCGAGCAGGCGGTATCCCGCGCCCAGCGTGCGCTCAACGAGTTCACCGTGGCCGGCGTGGCCACCAACATCGGCTTCCTGCGCGCACTGCTGCGCGAGCCGGACTTCGTCAACACCCGCGTGGACACCAGCTTCATTCCGGAGCACCCGGATCTGCTCAAGGCCCCGCCGGCCGTGGACGAGTCTGGTCGCATCATCGACTACATCGCGGATGTGACCGTTAACAAGCCGAACGGCGAGCGCCCGACCACCCTGCGTCCCTTCGATAAGCTGCCGGATCTGGACTTTAACTCTGAGCTGCCGCGCGGTTCCCGCGATGATCTGCTGGAGCTCGGCCCGAAGAAGTGGGCAGAAAAAATCCGCAAGCAGGACGCCTTGGCCGTCACCGATACCACCTTCCGTGACGCCCACCAGTCCCTGCTGGCTACCCGCGTGCGCGGCACCGCGTTGGTCACGGCCGCAGAGGCCGTCGCCCGCATGACCCCGGAGCTGTACTCCGTGGAGGCATGGGGCGGTGCCACCTACGACGTTGCCATGCGCTTCCTCAAGGAGGACCCGTGGGTCCGCTTGGACCTGCTGCGTGAGGCTATGCCGAACCAGAACATCCAGATGCTGCTGCGCGGCCGTAACACCGTGGGTTACTCGCCGTACTCCAACGATGTGTGCACCGGTTTCGTGCAGGAGGCCGCCAAGTCCGGCGTGGACGTCTTCCGCATCTTCGACGCGCTGAACGACGTCACCCAGATGCGCCCGGCAATCGACGCCGTCCTGGAGACCAACACCACCGTGGCTGAGGTTGCCATGGCCTACTCCGGCGACATGTGCTCCCCGGATGAGAAGCTCTACACGCTGGACTACTACCTCAAGCTGGCCGAGGAGATCGTGAACACCGGCGCCCACGTCCTGGCCATCAAGGACATGGCGGGCCTGCTGCGCCCGGAGTCTGCATCCAAGCTGGTTATGGCTCTGCGCAAGGAGTTCGACCTGCCGGTTCACGTGCACACGCACGACACTGCCGGTGGCCAGTTGGCTACCTATTACGCGGCAGCGCTTTCTGGTGCCGACATCGTCGACGGTGCTTCCGCACCGCTGGCGGGCACCACCTCCCAGCCTTCGCTGTCCGCCATCATCGCGGCGTTCTCCAACTCCTCGCGTGATACTGGCATCTCCCTCAAGGCAGTCTCCGACTTGGAGCCCTACTGGGAGGCCGTGCGCCAGCTCTACCACCCGTTCGAGAAGGGTATTCCGGGACCGACCGGCCGCGTCTACCGCCACGAGATTCCGGGCGGCCAGCTGTCCAACCTGCGTGCGCAGGCTACCGCGCTGGGCTTGGAGGACCGCTTCGAGATCATCGAGGACACCTACGCAGCGGTGAACGAGATGCTCGGCCGCCCGACCAAGGTGACCCCGTCTTCCAAAGTGGTCGGTGATCTCGCCCTGCACCTCGTGGGTGCCGGTGTGGATCCGGCTGACTTTGAGGCCAACCCCACCAAGTACGACATCCCGGATTCCGTCATCGCCTTCCTGCGCGGTGAGCTTGGTACGCCTCCGGGTGGCTGGCCGCCGCTGCGCGACAAGGTCCTCGAGGGCCGCGCGCCTGGCGACGTCACCGTGAAGCCAGTTCCGGAAGAAGAGAAGGCTCATCTAGCCTCGGATGATTCCACCGAGCGCCGCGCTTCCCTTAACCGCCTTCTTTTCCCGAAGCAGTTCGAGGAGTTCAACGAGTTCCGCCGCACCTTTGGCAATACCGAGGCGCTGACGGATACTGTCTTCTTCTACGGTCTGGAAGAAGGAAAAGACTACATCGTTCACTACTTCCCGGAGGGCTCCACCGACCGCGCGGATCTTAAGCCCATCACCTTGCGTCTTGACGCGATGGGCGAGCCAGACGAGAAGGGCATCCGCAACGTGGTGCTCAACGTCAACGGCCAGATCCGCCCGCTCAAGGTACGCGACAACAACGTCGAGTCCACCGTTGCCACCGTGGAGAAGGCTGACCCGTCCAACGATGGCCACGTGGCCGCACCGTTCGCTGGCGTGGTCAACCCGACCGCCAAGCCGGGCGACGAGGTCAAGGCCGGCGACCAAATCGCCGTCATCGAGGCCATGAAGATGGAAGCCTCCATCTCCGCCACCAAGGATGGCACCATCGAGCGCGTCGCCATTGGCGCCGCCACCAAGGTTGAGGGCGGCGACCTCATCGCCGTTATCAGCTAGAACAGCCGCCAAACCCTCCTGCTTAGATGTTTTATCTAAGCAGGAGGGTTTACTTTCTGTATTTAAGGGGCGAGGTCTTGTCCGGCTAGGAACGCAAGGCCATCGACCCACTGGACGTGGCCTGTCGGCGGTGGAAATCGGTCTAGTGTGATGAGTATGCAGCGTGAGCCAGCAGGAGTATGCGCGAAAGGGGCTAATTCGCGTTCCAGAGTAGATGGTTCTGAGGTGGCGTAAGCCACCTGCACGTAAAAGGTGTCATCCCCACGAGTTGCGATGAAATCTATTTCCCCGTCTGGGACTGAGCCCGTGGACACCTCATAGTCTCTGCGAAGAAGCTCGAGAAACACCATATTCTCAAGGTCGTGGCCTAGGTTGAAATCACGGGAACCAAGTACGGCATTACGTAATCCTGGATCCACGAAGTAGTACTTACCGTTGCTTCGCAGCCATTGTTTTCCCTTCGTATCACGGCTACGACAGCGGTATAGCAGGTGGGCGTCCTCCATCAACTCGAGGTAGCGGTCGATGGTTTCAGAGGAGCTAGCGTATCCATCTGCCTTAAGGACTCCCCGGATTCGGCGGGTGGATAGTTCTGAACCAGAATTATCGAAGATGAATTGAGCAAGCCGTAGGAACGTTGATGTATCACGGATTTGGCCACGAAGAGCGATGTCTCGGGTAAAAATTGAATCGAAAAGTGCGCGATTGAAATCTGAGGCAACTCCGACATCGTTTGCCAGCACACTTGCAGGGAACCCACCGATTCGCATCCACGCCGAAAAGTCTTCGGCAGTCGGAATCGTTGGCGGTGACTTTTCACGATGGACGAAGGCAGCGAACTCGCTCAATGACAAGGGGAGCATTCGAAGCTCTATGTAGCGGCCGGCAAGATATGTAAGGGATTCGCCAGCAAACATTGAGGCATTCGAACCAGTGAGAGTGATTTCGAGCTCATCATTGAGTCTTAGCGAGTTAATGATTCGTGCCCAGTCTTCGAGCTCTTGTACTTCGTCGACATGGAGATAGCGAAGCCCTTTGTCTAGGGCTTCTTCGACGAAAGTGTGAAAGGCATGCGGCTCACGGAGCCGATCATTACGCGCGTCCTCAAAATTGATGACGAGAATGTCCTCAGCAGGCACTCCCGAGTTGAGGAGATCCTGTCGATATAAGGAAAGCAGTGCGGACTTTCCGCAGCGACGTACGCCCGTGACTATACGGACAAGGTCGCGATCCTCGATCGCGTGCAATTTTGCAAGATAGTTTGGGCGAGGAATGAGGTCAGCCATAGTGTCGAGTATAGTCGACACTTTTAGAAGAAGCCGAGGAAGTGTCGAGTATAGTCGACACCTTTTGTCGGCTTGCGGTACTAGAAGCGCTTGAGCATCACGTGGGCATCCGAGCGGCCGGGGACGTCGATGTCGACGAAACCTTCGGATTCATACAGCTTGCGAGCGCTGGTGTTCTCCGGCTCAATCCACAGCGATACAGCAGGAGCCTCCTGCGCCTCGGCGAGGTCGCAGGTGTTGCGCAGGAGGCGTCGCCCAGCGCCTAGGCCCCTGTAACGGGACTCCACGGCAAGAAAGAGCTCGGGGATTTCCTCCGGATCCAGGTCGGTGGCCCACTGGGATTCATCAAAAGGATCGGCGTCGGGATTGCCTGTGTAGGCAGCACCCTTAGCCTCGGTGGTGTAATAGCGCAGCCACGCACCGCCTACGGGCACGCGGTGGCTGGAGACTGCGATGACGCCGCCGTCGACATGGGGAGACCATTCATCGACGTACATTCCCACGTCAGGTGTGTGGAAATCCCCGATATGGGCGTCCTCGTCACCGAGGACATCGGCGAGGAAGAGGAGACGGGAGAGGTAGGTACGGTCGTGCTCCTTGGCCAACCGTACGCCGAACTCGGAATCGTTAACGCTCATGCCTTCCGAGGCTACTTGATCTCGGAATTTAGGAACTCACTGAGCGGTTCGAGTGGTGGTGGCACATTCCACTGGCTATCCTTACGCGCCATTTCTGCATCCCCCCCGGAGTGAAAAAATCAGCACCCCGGTAAGTAGTACTCAGCGGGTCAGTAACCCGGAGCAGCGCTCCACCGGGGTATCACGTACAAAGAGTACGTAACGTTGCCGACTGAAGCAAGGTTATTGCAGTGCTCCCTGGCCGCAAGGAAACATCGGCAAATTACTTGATCTCCAGAATCGGCTCGCCCTTGTTGATCTGCGTGCCGGTGGATACCTTGAGTTCAGTCACGGTGCCGGACTTGTGGGCCTTGACAGGGTTCTCCATCTTCATGGCCTCGAGCACCACGACGACCTCACCCTCCTCGACTTCCTGGCCCTCTTCGACGGCGACCTTGATGACGCTGCCTTGCATCGGTGCGGTTACGGCGTCGCCGGACACGTTTGCCGCCGCGCCCTTCCCGCGACGCTTCTTCGACTTCTTGCGCTTGTTGCCCCCACCCAAGAGCAGGTTACCCGGCAGTGCCACCTCGATGCGGCGGCCGCCGACCTCGACGACGAACTTCTGGGAGGCATCCTGTTCGTCGTCTTCGGGAACGTCGGCGGTGTCGGTGTACTCAGGCAGCTCGTTGACCCACTCTTCCTCGATCCACTTGGTGTAGACCGTGAAGTTGCCGTCCTCGGCGGTGAAGGCAGGATCGGTAAGGATTGCCTGGTGGAAGGGGATAACCGTGGGCAGGCCCTCGATACGGTACTCGGCTAGGGCGCGGCGGGCACGCTCAATGGCGGTGGCGCGGTCCGGGCCCCAGACTATGAGCTTGGCCAGCATGGAATCGAACTGGCCGCCAATGACGGAACCTTCACGCACACCGGAGTCCATACGAACACCGGGGCCAGAAGGCTCGGAGTAGGAGACGATGGTTCCGGGGGCCGGCATGAAGCCCGCGGCGGCGTCTTCGCCGTTAATGCGGAATTCGATGGCGTGGCCGTGCGGTGCCGGGTCCTCGGAAACGGAAAGCTCGCGGCCTTCGGCGATGCGGAACTGCTCGCGAACCAGATCGAAGCCGGTGGTTTCCTCGGTAACGGGATGCTCTACCTGGAGGCGCGTATTGACCTCAAGGAAGGAGATGAGACCGTCAGAACCGACGAGGTACTCCACGGTGCCCGCGCCGTAGTAGCCGGCCTCGCGGCAGATGCGCTTTGCTGACTCGTGGATGGAGGCGCGTTGCTCATCGGTGAGGAAGGGGGCAGGGGCTTCTTCGACGAGCTTCTGGAAGCGGCGCTGTAGGGAGCAGTCGCGGGTTCCCATAACAACGACGTTGCCGTGCTGGTCAGCCAAGACCTGTGCCTCAACGTGGCGGGCCTTATCCAGGTAGCGCTCCACAAAGCACTCGCCGCGGCCGAAAGCGGTGACGGCTTCACGTGTGGCGGACTCGTAGAGGTCCTTGATCTCCTCGCGGGTGTGGGCCACCTTCATGCCGCGGCCACCGCCGCCGAAAGCGGCCTTGATGGCAACGGGGAGGCCGTGCTCATCAGCGAAGGCCTCGACCTCCTCCGCGCTGGCAACGGGATCCTTGGTGCCCGGGGCCATAGGGGCATCGGCACGCTCGGCGATGTGGCGGGCGGTGACCTTGTCACCCAACTCCGCAATGGATTTCGGCGACGGGCCAATCCAGATCAGGCCGGCATCGATGACCGCTTGGGCAAAGTCGGCGTTCTCAGAGAGGAAGCCATAGCCGGGGTGGATGGCGTCGGCGCCGGACTTGGAGGCGGCGTCGAGAAGCTTGGTGAAGTCGAGGTACGACTCTGCGGAGTTCTGGCCGCCGAGGGCAAAGGCTTCGTCGGCAAGCGTGACGAATGGGGCATCGGCGTCAGGCTCTGCGTAGACGGCTACGGATGCAATGCCCGCGTCGCGGGCCGCACGGATAATGCGGACCGCAATCTCACCGCGGTTGGCCACGAGGACCTTGGTGATGTTCTTGGTTTCAACTGCCACGGCAGGAACCCTCCTCCATGATTTCTGATAGGACTGCGTACTATTCTTGCACACCAAAACATGAGGATACCGTCACATCTTGGTTTCGTGTCAAAAAATAAACCCGCACCGGTAAAGATGCGGGTTCATTTCGGCGTGTTGTTAGCGCTCAACCGGCATACGCACCATGTTGCCCCACTCGGCCCAGGAACCGTCGTAGACGCGCGGGTTGTCGAAGCCAAGCAGGTATTTAAGGACAAACCACGTGTGGGCCGCCTGGGCGCCAACGTGGGAGTAGAGGATGGTCTCGGTCGCTGGCTCGAGCTCGCCGTAGTTGACCTTGAGCTCGCTGAGCGCGCGGAAGCAACCGTTGGGGTAGACCGCACGGTCCCATTCGAGGTTTGCTGCACCAGGGATGTGGCCGTAGGTCATCGTGGTGCCGTAGGGTGATGCGCCATTGCCGGATTCGCGGGTGGCTTCGCCGCAGAATTCCTCTGGGCTGCGGGTATCTACCAACGTGGCTTCTGAGGAGCGCAGTTCGTCAACGAAGACGCGTGCGGAATCGTCGCGGGTGACCTCGGGGTAGGAGGAGGTGGTGGGCTCGGGCACCATGAAAGAGGTATCGCGTTCTTCAGACATCCAGGCGTCACGTCCGCCGTCCAGTAGCCGGACGTCCGGGTGGCCGTATAGTTCGAAGACCCACAGGGCGAAGGCGGCCCACCAGTTGGACTTATCGCCGTACAGGACGACGGTGTCGTCGCGCTCGATGCCCTTGGAGCGAAGAAGCTCGGCGAAAGCTTCTTCATCGATGATGTCTCGCGTGGTGCTATCGAGCAGTTCCGTCTGGAAATTAATACGGATGGCGGTTGGGATGTGGCCAATGTCGTAGAGGAGAGAATCCTCATCGACTTCGACGACGCGTAGGCCATTGACGCCCAGACGCGCGGATAGCCACGGGGCGGAAACGAGACGCTCGGGGTGCGCGTACTCCTGGAAAGGGGGATTCGGGTCGAACTCGGCCACGGTCCACCTACCTTTCTCGTTGCGAGGGGGACGGTCGACTCAACCTTAGCGCGCTTCGCACATAAGTGGTCACTCAAGAGAAACTTTTGTGGTGTTGGATACATTTATCTAGTGGTATTTTCCACGGCACAGGCACTGGTTATAACAAGAGTGCTGGTCAGGGGCTTTGCGGGGCGGATGAGCACGCCTTTTGGTGAAAAATGCTTGTTCAGCGCGCGACGCAAACCTGGGTTATTTTAAGAGGTGACCCCCACATAAATACCCAACGAAAGGGAATCGCTGTGCATAAGGCAATCGTCGTCTTCGAGGTCGAGGGCGGATCCGACAAACAGATCAACGGCCACCGCAAGGACACCATGCCCATCGTCGACAGCATCAAGGATGCTGGCTGGCACGCAGAGGTAGTTTTCTACCGCCCCGAGTGGTCTGAGCAGCTCTTCGAGTACGTCTCTGAGAATTTCGATGCCTACATTTCCCGCGTCAACCCGGGCAGCATTCCGGGCGGTGAGAAGGGTTACTTCGACCTGCTCACCAAGCTGTCTGAGGCCGGCCTGGTGGGCATGTCCACCCCGTACGAGATGATGGCTTACGGCGCCAAGGATGCCTTGGTCAAGCTCAACGACACCGATCTCGTGCCGTCCGACACCGCTGCCTACTACGACGTCGAGTCCTTCCACAACACCTTCCCGACCTCCCTGTCCTACGGCGAGCGCGTGCTCAAGCAGAACCGTGGTTCCACTGGCTCCGGCATTTGGCGTGTGCGCTTGGCCGACGAGAAGCTGGTTGAGTCCGTCGAGCCGGGCACCGCACTGCCGCTCGACACCAAGATCAAGTGCACCGAGGCTGTGGACAACCACACCGAGGAGCGCGAACTCGGCGAATTTATGGACTTCTGCGACCAGTACATCATCGGTGACAACGGCATGCTCGTGGATATGCGCTTCATGCCACGCATCGTTGAAGGCGAGATCCGCATCCTCCTCGTTGGCCCGGACCCAGTCTTCGTGGTGCACAAGAAGCCGGCTGAGGGCGGCGACGCTTTCTCCGCCACCCTGTTCTCCGGTGCTAAGTACACCTACCAGAAGCCGGAGGAGTGGCAGGAGCTCGTCGACATGTTCGCTGAGGTCCGCCCAGTCATCGCTGAGAAGCTCGGTGGCGACAACATCCCGCTGATTTGGACCGCGGACTTCATGCTGGCAGACGGCGAGAACGGCGAGGACACCTACGTCCTTGGTGAAATCAACTGCTCCTGCGTGGGCTTTACCTCGGAGCTCGACATGGGCATCCAGGAGAAGGTGGCCGCTGAAGCCATCAAGCGCGTTGAGGCCAAGCACGCCTAAGCGTTCATCCATGAATCCCTCGCCTTCGGCGGGGGATTTTCCTGTTTTAGGGCCAAGAGTGGTTTTCAGCGTTGTGGGGCGCGTTCCCCAATGAGCGCTGCCAGTGAGCCGGATCTCAGGTACCTTCGGAGAAGTAAAAATTACACGTTTGTGTACTGCTCTGCGATTTTCTCTGTGAAAGGACAACCGAGCGATGACTAACCCCAACCAGTTCGGCGAAAACGGCGACAACAACGATCCTTCTAACCAGGGTTTTGGCGGCGGCTTCGGCAGCGGCTTTGGCTCTGATTTCAACCCGAACAATCCGGCGCCGGAGCATTCCGCTGAGGGCTCCGCCGCAGCAGAGAACGGTTCCGCCACCGACAATTCCCAGCAGGGTTTCGGTGAAGGCTTTGGCAGTGGCTACGGCAATGACAATGCTGCTGCTGGTTGGGGCTACCCGGGTGCTCAGTCCAACTCCAACTCTGGCTTTGGTTGGGGCGGACAGGCTGGGTACGGCGATTACTCCCAGACTCCGTCTGAGCCTGCACAGACCAATGAGCCTGCTGATTCCGCTGCATCTGCGGATTCTGACTCCTCGTTCTCTGCGTCTTCCTCCTCTTCGGTGTCCGCCTCGTCTGATTCTGCGTTCGCCTCAGAGACTGCAGCACGTGACTCGGCTTCTTCCGACGCAGGAGCGTCTTTTGGTGATTCCGGTTCTGCTGTACCAGCTTCCGAGTCTTATGGTTCGGCTCAGGGCGCTTCCTACGACTCTTCCCAGGGCTTCGGTGCGGAGTCTTCCTCCAGCAATGCCGAAGGTGCCGCCAACTCCTCGAACGCTGACTACTCTGCACGTTCCGCTGACTATGGCTCGTCCAACCAGAGCTTTGGCGCTCAGAACGCAAGCTTCGGCAGCTCTTCGGCCTCCGGTCAGGGCTATGGCTTCGGCGGCCAGCAGCAGACGGAGAGCTTCGGTGCTCAAGCCTCTCAGGATTTCCAGGCAGCCCAGTCGTTTGAGTCCGCACAGGGCGAGCAAGCCAACCAGAACGCAGGTTTCGGCGGCTTTTCCCAGCAGCAGGGCTTTGCCGCACAGAACAACGGCTTTGGTGACGCGCAGAACAACGGATTCGGTGAGCAGCCGCAGAACCAAGGCTTTGGTGACCAGAACTCTGGCTTTGGCCAGCAGGACCAGAACCAGGGCTTTGCCGTACAGAACAATGGATTCGGTGAGCAGTCACAGAACCAGGGCTTCGGCGACCAGAACTCGCCATTCGCCGCCCCGGCACCGCAGCAGAACAATCAGTCCGCCGGTTCCTCTAGCAAGGGCTCTGGCTTCTTCAGCGCGCTGTTTGATTTCTCCTTCAAGGACTTCATCACCCTGAAGTTCGCTTCTGTCATTTACATTCTCGCCGTGGCTTTTGGTGCCTTCCTATGGGCAATCGCTCTAATCGGCGCTCTCATTTCATTCTCTAACGGCTTTGGAAGTGGTTTCGCTGCGCTGTTGGGAGCCGTCATCGTCGGTGGTATCGCCTTCCTCCTTTACATCATTCAAATCCGCTTGGTCTTGGAGTTCTTCGCGGCCAACATCCGTACCGCGCAGAACACCAGTGAGCTTGTAGCCAAGGCAGAAAACGATGACAAGGAGTAAATCCTTCGCACGGTACTGACTCCGATAACAGCAATCCCCGCGACCTCGAATGTGTGAGGGCCGCGGGGATTTTTTGCTAACAGTGTGCGTGCCGAGGGTGAACCGCAGTCGCCATAAAAGGTTTCAGTCAGAAGGTTTAGGTGAGATGGTTAGCTTGGGGGCAAATAAACCATCTGCGGTCTTCTAGAAGGTTTACTTGCCCCCAAGTAAACTTTCTGAGTCGAGCCGTTTGAGTAGAACCATGTGTAGGGCGGGGGAAACGGTGCTGAGGGAGTGAAAGCGCCGCTGGGTGGGAAAGGTAATTAGTCCAGCAAGGTTGCGACGCACTCGGGGTCGGCATCGGAGAGCATCTGGCGGATGCGGTCATACTCTGCATCTTCGCCGATAGCCTTCGCGGCGTGGCCAAGAGCAGCGATGGCACGCAGCACGCCTTGGTTGGGCTCGTGGGAGAAGGGGACTGGTCCCCAGCCCTTCCAACCATTGCCGCGCAGGCGGTCGAGGCTGCGGTGGTAGCCGGTACGCGCATAGGCGTAGGCGGTGATGAAAGCGGTGGGCTCAGCGCCCTTGTGCTTGTCTAGTTCCTGCTCCGCCAGCAGTGCCCACAGCAGTGGAGAGTTTGGGTGGGCGACAATTCCCGCGGTGAGATCGGAAGTGCTGTCAGCACCCGGATCGGCAGGCAGCTTGATGGGTTTTGGTGCGAGCATGTCTTTCATTTCCATGCCGCCCCACTGTAGCCCTGTGGCGCCAGGACCACCACAGGGGGGCGAAACTAGAAGGATTCGACTGAAACCGGGGCTAAACCCAGAAGTCAGAAACGTTAAGCCCGAAGGAATACAGCGCGCGCCGCAGCACTGGCAGCGAAAGGCCGATGACGGAGGAGGGATCGCCCTCAATGCGGTCGATGAACCAGCCGCCGAGGGCTTCAAGGGTAAAGGCGCCGGCGCATTCGAGTGGCTCGCCGGTGCGGGCATAGGTCTCAATATCGGTGTCCGTGGCCTGGGCAAAGTGGACCGTCGTGCGCGAGGCCTCGACGAAGCGCTCGTCGCCGCGCAGCACGCAGTGCCCGGTGATGAGCTCCGCGGTACGCCCGGCCTGCGCGTGCCAGCGCTCTACGGTGGCCTCGGGGGTGTGGGGTTTGCCTTGGAGGGAGCCGTCGAGAAGCAGCATGGAATCCCCGCCCACCACGACGTCCTCGGGATAGTCGGGAGCGATGGCCTCCGCCTTGGCCGTGGCGAGGGCGCAGACGATCTCTACGGGATCAGCACCCGCAAGGCGCTCCTCGATGGCCCGCTCGTCCACGTCGGCCGGGGCGATGACGGGCTCCACACCGGCGCTGCGCAGGATGGACAGGCGGGACGGCGACTGGGAGGCGAGGACGAGGCGCATGTGTTTAGTAGTAGCGGACGTTGCGGAAGGCTGACGGGTTGAACACGTCGCCCGGCTGGCCCCACAGGTTGCGCTCGGAGCGGGTATCGGCGGCCTTGGCGCGCGCCTCAGAATCGAGCTGGGTGAGCACCGTGGACAGTGCCGCGACCTCGGCGTCAGTAGGGTTGCCGCGCAGGACGGTAAACAGGGAATCAGACATGGATACCTCTACAAAACGATATTGCCGTGCTTCTTCGGCAAAGTCGGGACAATCTTGCGGTCCAGCAGGCGCAGGCCCTCAATGAGGGAACCGCGGGTGACTGCTGGGGTAATAACGGAATCGACGAGGCCGCGCTCAGCTGCCTGGTAGGGAGTCAGGTAGTCGGCGGCGTCGTCTTCACTCAGCTCCAGCTCAGCGGCCAGCGCGGGGCCGTCGGCTACGGAAATCTCTGCTGTTGGCCACGCATAGGACAGGTCGGCGCCAAGGTCCTTGGAACCGAATGCGATGTAGCCGGTGCCGTGGGCGCGGCGCACGATGACGCTAATCTTGCCCACGCTGGCGGCGGAGTAGGCATGCACGAGCTTGGCCAGGGCGGCCTTCTCCACCTCGAGCGCCGGGGAATCGACGAATTCGATGAGGGGAGTATTAAAGGCATCACACAGGCGGATAAAACGTGCTGCCTTGGCGGCGGCTGCGGCATCGAGGGTGTCGCGGTTGGCAATGATGCCCACCGTGCGGCCCTCAATGCGACCGAAACCGGTGAAGACGCCGCTCACCTGAGGGGTGAGTTCGAAGACATCCTCGCAAGTAGCGGTGACCACGTCGGCAAGGTCCACGGTGCCATCGTCAGCCACGAGGCTATCGAGCTCGCGGTCAGCATCGCTGATGTTGGCCTCGACCGAACCGGAGACGATGGTGGCCTCGGCGCGGGGAGCAGCAGCACGGTTGTTGGAGGGCAGGTAGGAGAGCACGCGCTTGGCGACGTCCACCTCATGCTCGCCCTCCGCCTGCAGATCACCGTCGGGAGCAATGACGACATCGGAGAGTGCAGCGATAAGCGAGGCATCCTTCGAGTCCGCGTAGACCGCGGTGACCTGCGGGATGAGGCCGGACGCGGTGGTGGCGCGGGCGAGGATGCGCGCCTGCATGGCGGAAGAAATAATGCCTTCCTGGGCACGCGGCTTATCACCGGCGACCAGTGCGACGATCGGTACGCCGGTCTTAATGGCCAGGTCGTAGAGTTTGGTGACCTTTTCGCCGTAGACCTCGCCCATGGTGCCGTCGAAAAGCGAGGCGTCCTGAGCATAAGCGCAGACCTTGCGCCCATCAACGGTGCCGAAACCAGTGATGACACCGTCGGTGTAGGGGCGGTTGTGCTCGCGGCCGAAGTCGGTGGAGCGGTGGCGTGCCAGCGCGTCAGTCTCCACGAAGGAGCCGGCGTCAAAGAGCGCTTCGATGGCGCTGCGGGCAGCGGGAACCTCTCCCTGCGGCGCGCGGGACTCGGTGAGCTTGGCGCCCAAGTCCTCGATCTTGCCAGCGGTCGTCTTCAAGTCAGTCATGAAACACTAGTGTAATACAGCGCAGCCGTGCGCTTTAAGGCGTGCTGTTTACAGCGGAATGTTGCCATGCTTGCGGGATGGGCGCGGGACATTCTTATCGGCGAAGAAGCGCAGATTCTTGGCGATGGTACTGCGGGTTTCGGAGGGGAGAATGACGGCGTCGATAAGCCCACGCTCCGCTGCCTTATACGGATTGAGCATGTGGTCTTCGTATTCGCGCTCGAAAGACTTGGTGAGCTCAGCGACGTCGAGGCCCTTCTCGTGGGCCGCCTTGATTTCCTTGCGGTAAATGAAGCCGACGGCGCCAGCGGCCCCCATGACCGCAATCTGGGCGGTGGGCCAAGCCAGGTTCACGTCAGCGCCAAGGCCCTTGGAACCCATCACGCAGTAGGCGCCGCCGTAGGCCTTGCGCAGGGTGACGGTGATCTTGGGAACGGTGGCCTCGGCGTAGGCGTAGAGCAGCTTGGCGCCGCGGCGCAGGATGCCATCGTGTTCCTGGTCGGCGCCGGGGAGGAAGCCGGGGACGTCGACGAGCATGATGATGGGGATGTTGAAGGCATCGCAGGTACGCACGAAACGCGCGGCCTTCTCGGAAGAATCGATGTCGAGGCAGCCGGCGAAGACCTGGGGCTGGTTGGCAACGAAACCAACAGTGCGGCCCTCGATGCGGCCGAAGGCGGTGACCACGTTATCTGCGCGATCGGCCTGGATCTCCAGGAAATCGCCGTCATCGGTGAGAGCCTCGATGACCTCCTTGACGTTGTAAGGCTGGTTGGGGGAATCCGGGATGATGCTATCCAGCACGAGGTCATCGACGGTTTCTTCGCCCAGCTCTTCGTAGGGTTCTGCCGGGGTCAGCTGCCGGTTATTGGAAGGCAGGTAGGTCAGTAGATCGTGGACCCAGTCCAAGGCTTCTTCATCGCTGGCCGCGGTGTAGTGCGAGGTGCCGGACTTGTGCATGTGGACGCCCGCGCCGCCGAGTTCTTCCTGACTGACTTCCTCGCCAGTGACGGTCTTGATGACATCGGGGCCGGTGACGAACATCTTGGACTTCTTGTCCACCATGACCACGAAGTCCGTGAGGGCAGGGGAGTAGGCATTGCCGCCGGCGCAAGCGCCCATGATGACGGAGATCTGCGGGACGACGCCGGAGGCCATGACGTTTTGGTAGAAGGTCTTGGCAATCCAGTCCAGAGAGACGGCACCATCCTGGATGCGAGCGCCGGCGCCCTCGTAGAGGCCGATAAGCGGGCGGCCGGTGGTGATGGACAGCTCCATGATCTTGATCATCTTCTCGCCATAGACCTCGCCGAGCGCGCCGCCGAAGACGGTTCCGTCTTGGGAGAAGATGCAGACCTCGCGGCCGTCGATGGTCCCCCAGCCGGTAACAATGCCATCGGTAAGCGGGCGCTTCTTACCCATGGCGAAATCCGTGGTGCGGTGCACAGCGAGCATGTCTGTCTCCACGAAGGAACCTTCATCGAGGAGGTAGTCCAATCGTTCGCGGGCGGTGAGGCGGCCCTGTGCATGGACCTTCTCATGGGCTTTCTCGCCCATGGGTTGGGCCGCTGCTTCACGACGCCTCTTCAATTCAGCAATCTTGCCTGCGGTGGTGTCGGCGCTGAGGGAGTCCAGCTCTGACAAATGTGAGGAAATAGTCATGTTCGGCAGTGTAGAGAGGTTTTGGATAGGAATGTATATCGGCACGCGGGTGATTTCCCTCACAATTCACGTTTGTGCAGGTAAGCCATGGTGAAAAATATGAGGAAATCCTCGTGATTGGCGTGTTGGGGACATGCCTTCACAGTCTAGTGGGCGCGAAATGCACGCTGCGTAGGGTGGTCGCATAAGAAAACCCCGCCTATGGCTGGGCGGGGTTGGGTGTAGGGATCTAGGCAAGCCAGCCGAAGCTGTGGAGGAAGAGTTCCACCTCGGCAAGGTCGCCTTCCGTGGGGAAGTTGCCTGTGAGGACGGCATAAGACTCTTCGATGTCGGTGCGGGTGGCTGGGATGAGGTCGTGCTTGAGCAGGTCCTCGGCGATGTGCGTCACCAGGGGTGCTGGCTGCACAGTGTCAAGGTTGATTCCGGTGGCGTTTTTGACTGAACTGGTAATGGCGGAAAGGAATCCATTCAGGGTATTCATTTTCCCACCTCTCTATTCTCTTGTAGTGATGATGTGACTGTCCACATCATTGGGTTGAACCAACTATATAGCTATAGAGGGGAAAAGTCCGCATTTTGTTCACCCTGAGTTAACTTTTGGGTAACCTGACGTGCGGGGTGAGGTAGGGCACAGTTCTCGTTTTAGACCTCGACCGGAAGCCAGGCATAGCCATAGGGGCCCAGCTCTACGGGGCCCAGGTCCACTGCTTCGTCGGTGAAGTTATGCAGGCAGAGCAAGCCCCCGCGTTGGAACCCCAGCACGCCCTTGTGACCAGTCTCCACGGCCTCGAAAGGTGCGGTGCCCAACTCTGGGTGCGCCTTGCGCTGCTGGATGAGTCCGCGCAGGCGGTGGAGAAGTGAGCCCTCATCCTCAAGCTGTTCCGCCACGGACACGCCTACTCCGCCCACAATCGGACGGCGTGGACGGGAGGAGGACGTAAAACCAGCGCCGTCGCCAGGTTCCCACTGCATTGGAGTACGCACGGCGTCACGGTCCGGAAGCTCCGGGGCATCGTTCATGCCAATCTCATCGCCGTAATACAGGAAAGGCGCACCGGGCAGCGTCATGAGCAGGGAGTAGAAGAGCTCAATCCTGCGGTAATCATTGCCCAACAGGGGTGCCAAGCGTCGCGCGATGCCCACGTGGGCACGCATCTGATCATCGGGCAGGTAGTGCTCGTACATGAGGGCGCGCTGGTCCTCATCGACCATCTCCAGCGTCAGCTCATCATGGTTGCGCAGGAAGGTTCCCCACTGGCAGCCCTGGGGAAGCTCGGGCAGCTCGGCCATGATGTCGTAGACCGGCGTGGCATCGCCCAGCGCGAGCGCCTGATACAACCGCGGCATGACCGGGAAGTTGAACACCATATGGAAGCGATTGCCCGTGCCGTAGAACTCCATGGTGTCTTCTGGGGGCTGATTCGCCTCGGCGAGGATAACAGCCTCTGGGTAGTTCTCTTCCAGGAAAGTACGGATCTTCTCCACGAAGTCCACGGTCTCCGGGAGGGACTCGCCGCCGAGGCCATCGCGTTCATAGAGATATGCAATCGCATCGAGCCGGAAAGCATCCACGCCTTTGTCCAGCCAGAAGGAGAGGATCTTAAAGATTTCCTCGTGCACCTTTGGGTTGTCGTAGTTCAGGTCTGGCTGGTGCGAATAAAAGCGGTGGAAATAATACTGCTTGCGCTCCGGGTCCCATGCCCAGTTCGAGGTTTCCGTATCGGTAAAGATGATGCGGATCTCCGGGTAGCGCAGCGGATCATCGCCCCACACGTAGTAGTCGCCATAGGGGCCTTCCGGATCGGTACGGGAAGCCTGGAACCACGGGTGGTCGGTGGACGTGTGGTTGAAAGCCAGGTCCGTCATGAGGCGCATGCCGCGCGCATGCAGCTCATCCACGAGCTCGTCGAAATCCTCCATCGTGCCGTAATCCGGGTGGATGGCGTAGTAATCGGCGATGTCATAGCCATCATCGCGCAATGGGGAGGCATAGAACGGCGAGAGCCAGAGACAATCGACGCCTAGCCATTTGAGGTAATCGAGCTTCTCAATGACGCCGCGCAACGTGCCGACGCCCTCCCCACGAGTGTCTTTAAAGGACCCCACGAGGGCCTGGTAGAAAATAGCATTATCGTGCCAGCTCATTGAAGATCCTTCCGTTTAGCCCGCCAGAGCAGGTACTCCGCCAGCATGAGCGCGCCGGCAAGGAGCCCTGGCCAGAGGGCGGGGGAGGGCTGAAAAAGATTAAGAACCGCCTGCAGGAACGCTAGGGCGGCGAAGAAACCGACGAAGCCTAGCGCAGTATCCCACAGCAGTGCGCGCCGCATTAGGCCTTGACACCTCCGGCGGTGAGGCCGGCAACGATACGGTGCTGGAAAATGAGAACCATGATGATGAGCGGAATCGTCACCAGCGCGCCGGCTGCCATCGTGGCGGCGTAGGGGTACTCGAAGGCCGAGGGGCCGGAGAAGCGCGCGATGGCCACGGTCACCGGCTCGGTACCGGTGGTGGACAGCTGCTTGGCCAACATGAACTCATTCCACGTCGTGATGAACGCGATGATGGCGGTGGTAAACAGTGCCGGTGCGGCCAAGGGGAGGAGCACGAGGCGGAAGGCCTGGCTTCGCGACGCCCCATCGACTCTCGCCGCTTCCTCCAACTCCCACGGCAGCTGGCGGAAGAAACTCAGCAAGGTGTAGACGGTGAGCGGCAGCGCAAAGGAGATGTTCGGAATGATCATCGCGCGGTAGGTGCCAATCCACTCAAGGTTGCCAAAGAGCTGGAAAAGCGGGGTAACGAGCGCGATGGCGGGGAACATCGAGGCCGCCAGGATGATGCCCGTGACGATTCCCTTGCCAGGGAAGTCATAGCGGGCCAGCGCATAAGCGGTAAACACGCCGATGAGTACGGCCACTGCGGTCGTGGCCAAGGAGATGATCAGGGAGTTGCCCAACGCATTGAGGAAGTCGTTGCCCTTATCCGTGGCCAGAGCGTCGCGGAAGTTGTCCAAAGTCACGTGCGTAGGCCACGGGGTGGTGTCAAAGGTATGGGCTTTATCGCGAAGCGCTGTGACAACCATCCAGTAGAAGGGGGCTAGGCCCCAGAACATGATGAAGAGGATGCCGAGGTAGTGGCCGAACTTTTTCATGCTGCAGGCTCCTTGTCCTTCTTAGTGCGTTTATCACGTGCCACACCGCCGACGTCCGCGCCCAAAAAGCGCACGAGGATGAAGGCCACGGTAAAGATGAGCAGGAAGATCAGCGTGGACAATGCGGAGGCGGAGTTGAAGTTTCCTTGGCGCATATCTTCCACCACCAGCTGGGAAATCGTGGCGGTGGGCGAGTTGGAGGACGCCGAGATCATGATGACCGGCAGGTCGTACATGCGCAGTGCATCGAGCGTGCGGAAGAGAATAGCCACCATGAGCGCCGGCTTCACGAGTGGCAGGGTGATGGTGAAGAAGGTTTGGATACGGGAGGCACCGTCGACGCGGGCGGCGTCGTACACATCGCGTGGAATCATCTGCAGACCGGCCAAGATAAGCAGGGCCATAAATGGTGCGGTCTTCCACACGTCTGCGATGATGACCGCAAGGCGCGCATAAAACGGGTCCGTGGTCCACGCGATGCGCTCACCGATGAGCGAATTGATAATGCCATCCGGAGCGAACATAAACTGCCACAGCTTTGCCGTAACCGCCGTCGGAATAGCCCACGGAATGAGCACCGCAGCACGAACGAGGCCACGGCCGCGATACTCGCCGTTCATGACCAGCGCCATGAACATGCCGAGGATGGTTTCCAGAGCCACGGTCACGACGGTGAAGAAAAGCGTAATCTTCACCGCCGGCCAAAAGTCCGTCGCAATAACGCCATCGGGACACGTGGCGGCCTGGCCCGTAGCGGACATGCACCTGTTGGTAATCCAGTAAAGGTAGTTCTCTAGGCCCGCAAAAGAGCCTTCCTCGAATACACCCGTGGTGGGGTTGAGCCGCTTATTGCCTTGGAAGGACAACATGACAGCTCGCACGATGGGATAGCCAATCACCACGGCCAGCGCAATGAGCGCGGGCGCGATGAGGCCGGCTGCCTGCAGATACTGCTTGCGCGAATCCGCAGTACGCGTTCTACCAGCCATGCGGTGCCTGCCTTTCTACAGTGTGAAAGTTGTAGGGGGGTGAAAGTTGTCAGGATATTAGGGGACAGTTGTGAAAATCATAGCGGGTGCTCCGGACATCGGTGTTATGCACGCAGTACCCGCTGCTTTGTAGCTCGGGTTGGCCAAGATCAACGAAGGGGGCGCGGGCAAGTCTCAGTGGACTTACTCGCGCCCCATACTCGCGGGGAGGATTAACCCTGCGACGCTGCCTCGATGGCCGCCTTCATGTCCTTCGTAGCGTCATCGACGGACTTGCCAGCGGTCAGCGCTGCGTAGGCGTTATCCTGCACGGCCTTGGAGATGGCGGTGTAGAACGGGGAAACCGGACGCGGTGCGGCGTTCTCCAGGGACTCCTTCAGAGCCGGGAGGTACGGGAACTCCTCAACTAGGGACTCATCGTCGTAGATGGAAGCCAAGACCGGCGGGAAGGACGCCTCAGCGAAGGACTTCTGGTTCTCTTCGTTGATGATGAACTTGATGAAGTCCAAGGCAGTGGCCTTGTTTTCCGAGTTGATGTTGATGCCGTTGTTGTAGCCACCCAAGGTCGACACACCGACGCCGTCCTTGCCCACCAGCGGCTGAACCTCGAACTTGATGCCCTTGTCCTCAGCGTTGGTGTACATGTACGGCCAGTTAATGGCGAAGGCGGTCTTGCCCTCGGTGAAGGCGAGGTTCGTCTCCTCCTCCGTTGCGGCGGTGGAGTCCTTGGAGATGGTGCCGTCCTCGTAGGCGTCGACAAGCGCCTGCAGGCCCTCCTTGGCCTCGTCCGAGTCAACGGTGACATTGCCCTGGTCATCCAAGACGGAGCCGCCCCAGCCCTCAATGAAGCCCGCGGTGTTCACAGTCAGGCCTTCGTACTGCTTGAGCTGCGTGGTCAGGCAGGAGGTGTCGTCCTTAATGGCCTCACATGCGGAAGCGATGTCCTCGAACTTTTCCGGAGCCTTATCGACGAGGTCGGTGTTGCGGAAGAGCAGCTGGCCGTTGGTGTTCTGCGGCAGCGCGTAGAGGGTGCCGTTGTAGGTGGCGGACTCTACGGTGGGCTCCAGCAGGTCGGAGGTGTCCACCTCGAGGTCACCGGTCAGCGGCGCCAGCCACTGGTTAGCAGCGAAGTCAGCGGTCCAGACGACGTCGAGCGCCATGACATCGTAGTCAGAGTTGCCTGCCTGCAGGGACTGCACCAGGGTCTCACGCTGAGCGTCGGCCTCGCCAGCGAGCTCCTTGAGCTCGACCTTCTCGTCCGGGTGCTCGGCGTTCCACGCTTCGATGATGGGGGTGATCTTGTCGGTATCGTTCTTACCCATGGCAAAGGTGATGGGGCCGCGACCGTCAGTGTCCTTGGTGGAGGCGTCCGATCCAGCGTCGGAGGAGGAATCATCGCTGGACGAGCATCCGGCCAAGGTCAGCGCGAGTGCAGCTGTGGTGGCAATGACACCGCGACGAACCGTACACAGGGAGCTGGGAAGAAACGGCTTCTTCATGGAATATTCACCTTTCGGAAAACTTCTGGTGACTTCAAAATAAGGGATCAGGTCCACAGTGCATGTGGTTTTGGCGTTAATCTCACTAGAAACGGGGGTGAAACTACCCCCTATTAGCCGTGGGTGCGCTCGTTAGTCGTTAATGCGCTCACCGGTCTCCGGATCGAAGCGGTGCGCCTCGCGGGGATTGAAGGTCAGCACGACGTCGTCGCCGCGCTGGGGCGCCTCGCCCTGCGCCCGGGCTACGAAGCGCTGTTCGCCCACGGTGACATACACGAAGGACTCGGCGCCGAGCTCTTCCACGAAGTCCACGACACCCTGGAAGCCCAGCGGGCCCTTGTTGATGAACATCTTCTCCGGGCGCACGCCGATGCGGCCGCCGTTGTAGTCGAAGATATTCATGGCCGGGGAACCGATGAAACCCGCGACGAACTCGTTCGCCGGTGCGTCGTACAGCTCGCGTGGAGGGGCTACCTGCTGGAGCACGCCATCCTTGAGTACGGCAACGCGATCTCCCATCGTCATAGCTTCCACCTGGTCATGGGTGACGTAGATGGTGGTGGTGCCTAGGCGCTGCTGGAGGCTTGCCAGCTCCGCGCGGGTCTGCACGCGCAGCTTGGCGTCGAGGTTGGACAGCGGCTCATCCATGAGGAATGCCTTCGGCTCGCGCACGATGGCACGGCCCATGGCCACGCGCTGGCGCTGACCGCCGGAAAGGTCTTTGGGCTTGCGCTTGAGATAGTCGGTCAGCCCCAAGGTCTTGGCGGCTTCTTCCACCTTGGCCTTGATTTCTGCCTTCGGGCGCTTGGCCAACTTGAGGGCGAAGCCCATGTTCTCTGCTACAGTGAGGTGTGGGTAGAGCGCGTAGTTCTGGAAGACCATCGCGATGTCGCGCTCGCCCGGCTCGAGGCCGGTGACGTCTGTGTCGTCGATAAGAATGCGACCGCTGGAGATCGGCTCCAAACCAGCCAGTGCGCGCAGGGTGGTGGACTTACCGCAACCGGAGGGGCCGACGAGGACTAGGAACTCGCCATCTGCAATCTCGAGATTGAGGTCCTTGACCGTGGGGTTCTCGGCACGGGGATAGGTGATGCCGACGTTCTCAAATGTGACCTTTGCCATGCAGTAACCCTAACACTCGTTACTGACACTCAGCTGCAGTGAGGTGCTCGACAGCAGCGAGTAGGATCGGTCACCATGACTGCTCTTGATCTGGACCGTATCCGTGAAGCCGTGGCGGATGACTTCGCCGTCATTGAGTACACCGAGTCCACTGGCTCGACCAATACCGACCTCATGCAGGCAGACAAGGTGGCTGATGGCACTGTCCTGCTAGCCAATGAGCAACTCGCCGGCAAGGGCCGTTTGGGCCGTCACTGGGTCAGCCCGGCCGGCTCGCAGCTTATTTTCTCCGTGCTTATCCTCCCGGATTCGCTGGATCATTTAGGAACCCTGCCGCTGGCCGCGGGCCTGGCTGTGACCGATTCCGTCGAAGGAGCGGTACTCAAGTGGCCCAATGATGTCCACATTGACGGCAAGAAGCTGTGCGGCATCCTCGCCGAGGCCGGCCCAGTGGGCGAGGCTTTCAAGTCCGCGCCGAAGACGGAGGTCTCTAAGGCAGAGGTGGCTAAGGCTGAGGTCTCCAAGGCGGAAGTGAATAAGGCGGAAATCAACAAGACCGAGGTAGCGCCGAAGACCCAAGCGGCGAACCCGCCGTCCGCGCGCGTCGTCGTGGGGATGGGCATCAACGTCACCTTGACTCGCGAAGAGCTGCCTATTGAGGCCGCGACCTCTTTGGCGCTTGAGGGGCGGGATACTGACCGCACCGAACTCGCCATCACCGTGCTGAAGAACCTGCGCTGCCGCATCAACCAGTGGGAACAACAGGATCCGCAGCTCATGGCAGATTACCGCAAGGTCTGCTCTTCGATTGGCCAAGAAGTGCGCCTCGAAGCCCCGACCGGTGATGTTACCGGCACTGTTGAAGGCGTGGCTGATGATGGCCGCATCAATGTTGGTGGCGAATACTATTCCGCCGGCGATGTCATCCACCTGCGGCCCGCTGCACAGTAGCTTTTGAGCTTTTGTCGGGAGGGGGAGCGTCGTTAAGCACGCGCCCCTCTCTATCAGGCATCCGCTAAAAGGCATATCTCAAAGGGCGTTTTCATCCCTGAAAACGCCATATGGAGACCCCGCAAGGCGTTTTTAGAGGCAAAGATGCCCGTTGACTGATGCCGTCTAGAAGATGCCGTTTAGAAGGCGCTCTCTGCACCACCATGAACTGAGTGCCGCTTAGTCGGGTTGCGTGAGCAGGTGGGTATCATGTGCCCCATGAACCTCATGGAGATGGGACGCGGCGAAGTGGCCCGCGCGGATATGACAGCGCCGTTTCGCACGCTGCTCTTCCCGTTTCTCGAGCTCGTCGTGGTCACCGGCGTGTGCTGGATTGCCATCGGCTGGTGCGATTACAACGGCATTGACTTGGCACTTCGCAATGGCCTTGTTGCCCTGTGGGCGCTGCTGGCGGTGTGGCGCTTTATCGTTCCTCTCATCAAAGCGCGCCGCAAGCGCTTCATCGTGACCAACCTGCGCGTCATCGCCCGCGAGGGCAAGCGCGTCGACTCGATTCCGCTAAGCGATATTCGCGGGGCTCGCCGACGCCGCGGCGGCATTTCACTCGCGCTGCATGGCTATGAGCGGCCGATGTACTTTCCGGCCATCCCCAAGGCCAAGCGCGTTGAGGATATCCTCAACGAACAGCCGGTCTGGGGCTAGTTCTTAATCTCAGTCGTGTGTAGCTGGGAATCGAGATCTTCCGGTGCCAGGTTCGCTGAGCGGAACTCGTGGGTCAGCGGCAGGCGCAGCTCCAAATCGGTTCCCGGGCACAGCTCAATCGTGGCTTCATCCACGGTGTAGTCCAGCACATGGCCGCCGGACGTACGCTCAGCGTCAATGAAGTGAACGTGGCAGCCTGGTACCGAAATGCCCTTCTCAAAGACCGGGGTACGGAAGCCGCCGATGATGCCATCGACGTCGCTAAAACGGAGCTCCTTATCGCCGCCGACCGCCTGGGTCAGAGGCGGATAGGGCTTGGATTGCTTGACCACCGTGCGGGTCACCACGGAGCTGAAACGGCCGGTGATGCGAACCGCATACATGTAATTGGCCGAGGGCTCCAGATCATCAATGAAGGAGGACAGCTCCTCGCGCTTGAGACCCTTGGGCGCGGCCACCTTAATGCGGGGTACGAAATTGGTGGCGACGGCGAAAGGGGTGCCCTGGTCAAGGTCGGCGACGGTTGCGGTGCCATCACCGCGCAGCTGGTAGCAGATGCCGTCGAGGATGATCATCTCCCCGTCCAGCGCATCGAAGGTGCCGATGCCGAAATTGCCCTTACCCAAAAGCTCACCAATGGTCATTTCGCCGTCGTAAATACCGTCCAACAGGGCGGTCATGAGCGAGTTTTGGAAGATGGTATGCCGGACAATCATGGCCCCAAGGCTAGTATTGAAGGAGTGAGTGAACAACACAAACCAACCGTTACTGTTTTTGGAGATGGCCAGCTTGCGCGCATGATGCAGCCGGCCGCGGCTGAGCTCGACATCCATCTGCGCCTCCTGGCATCCGAGCCGGGCAAGTCCGCCGCGCAGGTCATTCCCGACGTCGTTCTTGGTGATTACCACGACTATGACGTTCTGGTTAAGGCCGCAGAGGGCGCAGACGCGGTGACCTTTGAACACGAGCATGTACCGACGGAGCATGTGCGCGCGCTTATCGACGCCTCCTACAACGTCCAGCCCCAGCCTTCCGCACTCCTCTACGCGCAGGACAAGCTGCTCATGCGTCAGAAGCTTTCTGAATTGGGCGCCCCGGTGCCGCGCTTTGCCGCTATCGAGTCGGTGGAGGATGCGCGAGAGTTCGCCGCGCTTGTCGACGGGCACGTGTGCCTCAAAGCCCGCCGCGGCGGTTACGACGGCCACGGCGTATGGTTCCCCTCTGCGGAGGAGCTAGAACCGCTAGTAGAGGAGCTTCTCGTCGCGGATACTCCGCTCATGGCGGAAGAGAAAGTTGATCTGACTCGCGAGCTGTCCGTTCTTGTGGCTCGCCGCCCCTCCGGTGAGGTCAAAGCCTGGCCGGTCACCGAGTCCGTGCAGCGCGATGGCATCTGCGCCGAGGCCTTCGCGCCCGCTCCGGACCTCTCTCCTGAGCTTGCTGAGCACGCCATGCAGGTGGGTATCAAGGTAGCTACTGAACTCGGCGTGACCGGTGTGTTGGCCGTCGAGCTCTTTGCCTTCGCTGCCGAGCAAGACGCCGGTTCCATCATCGCTTCTGCCTCCGGCGCTCCGGGGCCGCACATCCATGAGGATATTGCCGTCAACGAGCTGGCCATGCGCCCGCACAACACCGGACACTGGACCCAGGATGGTTGCGTGACCTCGCAGTTTGAGCAGCACCTACGGGCCGTGCTGGACCTGCCGCTGGGCTCCACTGAGCCGCTGGCTCCGGTGACAGTCATGGCCAACGTCCTCGGCGCAGAAAAGGATCCAGCCATGCCGATGCCCGACCGCGTCCGCGAAGTCATGGAGCGCTACCCAGAGGCCAAGGTCCACCTCTACGGCAAGGACCACCAGACCGGCCGCAAGATTGGTCACGTTAATGTCATCGGCGAGGATGTCGCTGACACGCGCCGCATTGCCGCCGATGCTGCCCATTACCTCGTCCACGCTCAGTGGGCGGAGGATTCCAACGCTTAAAGGAGAGATGTCATGGAACCGCTTGTTGGCCTGATCATGGGGTCTGATTCGGATTGGCCTACCGTCAAGCCGGCCGCCGAGGTGCTCGCCGAATTCGGTGTGCCGTTCGAGGTCGGTGTGGTCAGCGCTCACCGCACCCCGGAGAAGATGCTGGCCTATGCCAAGTCCGCGCATGAACGCGGGCTGAAGGCCATCATCGCCTGCGCTGGTGGTGCCGCACACCTGCCGGGAATGGTGGCCGCGGCTACGCCGCTTCCGGTCATCGGTATTCCGCGCGCACTCAAGGATCTCGATGGTCTTGATTCTCTACTCTCCATCGTGCAGATGCCGGGCGGAGTGCCGGTAGCTACGGTGTCCATCGGCGGCGCGAAAAACGCCGGCCTGCTTGCCGTGCGTATCCTTTCCGCCGGTGATCCCGCGTTGGTGGAGAAGATGGCTGAGTACCAGGAAAACATGGCCGCTGAGGTGGAGAAGAAGGACGCGAACCTGCGTTCCCAGCTTCTGGGGGAGTAGTTAGCTAGGTAGCTCGGTGTCCCGGTCGGGGTAGGAGGCCTGCGCGCCCGCGCCGGTCACGGCGAAAGCCCCGACCCGGGCAGCATAGCGCGCCGCCTCCACCAGCGAATCGCCCTTCAGAAGTCGCGCGCACAGCGCGCCGGCGAAGGCATCGCCCGCGCCCGTGGTATCCACCGCAGTGACCTGCGGGGAGGGGACTGCCACGAGGGAAGTCCCCTCGGCGACGAGCGCCCCCTTCGCGCCCAGCGTGAGAACCACCGAGGCAAAGCCAGCCTCCCTTAAACGCTGCGCCAACTGTGCTGGCGCGCCTTCACCGCTCAACCCCAGCTGTTCCAAGATGAGACCGGCCTCGTGTTCATTGGCCAGCAGCGGATCTGCCTTCAGCAGTGCATCCCTGTCCACCTTCACAACGGGCGCCAAGTTGATCACCACCCGGCTCGTCGCGAGCTCGACGGCCTTGGCAAAGCCATCAGCGGGAATTTCTCCCTGGAGGAGAACCAGCTCCGATTCGGTGATGGGGGAGGAGTGGGCGGTGACGAAGGGGGCGTCGACAAGCGCATTGGCTCCCGGCACCACGATGATGGTGTTTTCGCCCTGCCCATCCACAGTGATGACGGCGAGGCCCGTGACCTCGTCGGTGCGGGCAACATGTTCAAGGTTCACGCCGCTGGCCTCAAGGTAGCGCATGGCGGGCGCCGCATAAGCGTCGCTGCCCACCGCGCCCACAAAGGTGACCGGCGCGCCCAGCAGTGCGGCCGCCACCGCCTGGTTAGCTCCTTTGCCACCCGCAGTAATCTCACCGCCGTGGCCCAACAATGTTTCGCCCGGCTTCGGATGCCGTGCGGTGTGGACCACGAGGTCAGCGTTGATGGACCCGACTACGCACATGCTCATGCAGACCAGTATGCACGTTAAGCTAAATGGCATGCAGTTTCCGGTTCTAGTGTTGGGCGCGCGCGTGGTGGATGGCCAGCCGGGATCGCTGCTGCGCAGCCGCCTTGACCGCGCGGTGGTGGCTGCCCGCGTGATGCCGGAGGAACCGGTCATCGTCTCCGGCTTCGGGGAAGCGGACGCCATGGCGCGCTACCTCATTGAGCGGGGAGTGAACTCGGGGCGAATCGTCGTAGAGCCGGTAGCGACCAGCACGAATGAAAACCTTGAGCGTGCCCATGCCTTGTGTCCTGGCTACACCTATTTTCGCGTCGTGACGAATGATTTTCACGTTCTGCGCACGCGGATGTGGGCATGGCATCTGGGGATTCGGGTTCACGTGCATGGCGTTCGTACCCCGACAAAGGATCGCGCCTGGAATTATCTTCGCGAGGTCGTGGCCACACCCCATTCGCTGCTGCGCATCGTGTGGCGGCGGGTGGTTGCTTGGAGGGCTAATTCGGCTCTGCGCAGATAGCCGCTCCGTGTAGATGGTCCCTCAACTCTGGTTTCTTTAGCCTGCAAAGGGACCATGTGTGGCCTTTAAACTGACCCCAAGTGGTCCCTTTACAGCGTAAAGGGACCGGACTACAGGGACCATCTGTGCAGAAGCTCAAAAAGCTGAGGCACAGACAGAGCTGGGGGGCAAAAGGCTAGGTGCCGATGATTACCAGCAGAATCGCAATGAACCAGATGACAAACCAGTGGCGCTTTTGTGGGGTAGTTGGGTTGGTCTTCTGTTCCAGCGCCTTGATGAAGTACCACGTTCCGGGCAGGCCAAAGCCGACACCGAATAGTACGTCGCCACTGGTCAGGGCGGCAAAGCCTATCAAGAACGAGAACAGACTCAGCACGCCCTTGAAGATGGAGAAGCGGTGAATCCTGCTGCCCGCTGACTGCTGTTCGTGCTCGGGAGAATGAACCGGGGCATAGCTCGGCAATGGGGCCGGGGCATTGGAACGCTGAGGCTCGGCGAAAGGATCTACAGAAGGGGTCGCAGAAGGCTCGGCATAGTTCTGCCGTGTGGGCTCCGCGAAAGGATTAGCCCCGCGGCCACGGAAAGGTTCGGCCGACTCCTCGAAGGGGTTTGAGTCAAAGGGATTGGTCATATGAATAACCCTAGGCCACAGGTAGTCGCAGCCCCGAATCAGAGCTTGGACAGCGCCTTGCTGATTCCTTCCATGAGCGTAGGCTGCGATTGCTTGCGCGGATGCGCAATGGCGCGCAGACCCATGTATGCAATCTGGTCGGCAGCTCGGTTGAGCGGGTCCCCCGCATGGCCCATGACGCGGCGAATCGTGACATCGCAGATGCCGTCAATGTCGTTCCAGGCCTGCTGGAAGCGCGAACGCGACCCCGACGACAGACCGCGCCATATACCCCGCGAGCGCACGGCCTTCGAACCTTTCGTCCGGATCTGCTGCACCGCGTCCAATGCGGCGACGGAATCGGACTCAATGATCGCTTTCGTGGCGCCAACCTTGAGCAGGTATTTCAGCGCCAAGGTAAGAGATTCGAGCTCCAACTCATCGGTACTCGCGGAGGTCTCGCGGGTGCGCAGGCGGTAGTCGCCATTTCCTGCCACGAAGCACATCGAGCCTTTGAATACGGTATCCGAGGAGGCATCGGTCGCGATGCGTACCGTGGTGCCCTTCGACCAGGATGAGGCCGTGGAGAAGTTCGGCCACCAGTGCGCTTTGGGGGTTTCTACCTTCACGGCCTGTTTCTTGCGAGGAGCCTCGCCTTCTTTTTTGGCGCGGCGCGCGGTTATACCGGCCTCTTTGCGCCGCACGGAGCTCGCGCTTCGTGATGCCCTATTCTCCTCCGCAAAGCTTCCCGTCACGGTATAGCCGCGCTCCTCCAGAGCTGCACGCAGGGCGGTTTGGCGGCGGCCCGTGACGATCCACTTGCGGCCCTTCACGTTCTTCGTGGCCTTCACAAACTCGCGGACGGCCACCTCGACGATATCGCCTGCGCGGATGTGGCCCTTGCGTACGAAGCGGGTGTTCTTGGTGTTGACGGCGATGACCCAGCCGTCAATAGTCCCGCCTTCCGCGGAATCCCAGCGCTCATCCCACAGGGCGATCGCCACGTGCACCGGGGCCGAGACCATGTCTTTGGTGATCTTGCGGGTGCCGTACGTCCGCGACTGATTTCCCGTGAGGGCAGAGAGCTCGAGTGGTTCCATAGCCCTTCTAGTAAACCATTAGAGAAGTTCTGTGTAACGCTGGGCTATCAGTTGCCACATACCTAGTGAGCCCATCAGTAATCTGGAGATTTTTAGTGTCTGTCTTAACTTTGCCTGGTTCGCGGAAGCGGGAGTTTTCCCGTCTCTTCCGCGAGCATTACCCGGCGGTGTTGGCATATCTGCGCCGCCGTGTCCCACCAAGCCATGCCGAAGAGCTGGCTGCTGACGTCTTCGAGCGCGCCTGGGCCGGCTTCGACTCGATGCGTGGCACGCCACTGCCCTGGTTGTATGGCATCGCCCGCAATGTCATGCGCGAGTTCTACCGCACCCGTAAGGAAACGGAGAACCTCGACGATCATGAGCTGGAATCCTATGCCGGCTACGATGCCGTCGACTTGAGCCTCGATATCAGCGAAGCTTTCCTGCGTCTTCCCTCTGCCGACCAGGAAATACTGACCCTCCATGCCTGGGAGGGGCTCGACCACCCGGAAATCGCCGAGGTCCTGGGCATTTCCCGCAACAACGTCCGCGTGCGTCTGCACCGCGCCCGTACTCATCTATCCGAACTCACAGGAGAAACCGATGCCTAACTCTCTCGACCAGCTACGTCAGGCAAACCCCGTTCCAGACGCCGCGCTTTCCGACGATTCCCTCAAGCACTCCGAAGCCACCCTCGCCCGCATTACCAAGGGGCGCCCGACGTGGACCTATGCTGCGGCCGGTGTGGCGGTCCTCGCGTTGGTCGGCGGTGCGTTTCCACTGCTTAATAACTCGGAGCCGGTGGCCTCGGCTTCGGAAATCTTGACCCAGGCCGGCGAAGCTGCCGGTGCGCAGCCTGATGCCGTGGATAAAGGCGTGACCGCCAAGGAGTACATGAAGCGCGTCGATACCCTCGGCGATGCCACCGCGATTACCGAATATGCGGTGGATGCGAGTGGAGCCGTGGAGGTCTCCTCGCAGGGAGAGGTCCCGGGCTTTGACCCGCAGCCTTCGGTGAATCCAGAGGACCTCGTCATCGCGACCGACCGTGCGCAGCTGGAGAAGCTTGCGGATACCTTCCCCAACCGCGCTCTCGGCGCACTGGAATTGCTGCTCCAGCCTGGACTGAGCAGTGAACAGCAAAAGATCACCTATGACATTCTGGCGGATACCGACGGCAACGATGTGGGCAGCGTCGAAGGCGAAGGCGACGACGAGCTAGTCACCGTGATTCGCGATGCTGATAAGGTCTCCTTCTCCGTCCTCCCTGCCAGCGGCCAGCTGGTGCGCGTGGTGGGGCTGGTAGGCCCAGACGTGGAAACCACCGTGGATGCCACGGCCATTCTTGACTGCGTCTCCGTCACAGGCTTGGAGGGCCCGGACCGCATTTCGCTGGCGTGCGCTGACAATAATTACCTGGTCAACCAGCTGGAATGGAAAAACTGGGGAGCCGATTCCGCGGAGGCGGACGGCGTGGCCATCGAGAATGACTGTGACCCCAACTGTGCGGAGGGTAAGTTCAATGAGGAGAGGGTCAAGGTGGTCGTCGATAAGCGCGAGGCGTGTGGCTACCACGCTGAGGTGTACTCCCGCGTCCGTGTGCAGTACCCCGATGGCCGTGAGGAGGAACAGCCGATTGGCTGCGCTCCCTAAGTAAGTTGGCGCAAGGCGAACTGGCCGTACATATCCCCTAAAGCCTCGGCGGTGAATTCACCGTCGGGGCTAAACCATTGGGCCACACCGATTCCCATGTCGATGAGCGACCAGCAGGCGATTTTCAAGTTTTCGGCGCGGAAGTCGCCTTCGTTGACGATGGCCATCCAGCGCGCGACATAGTCGCGGCGTAGCTGCAGGACGACTGACTTGTGGGGTTCTTCGAGGTTGGTGAGCTCGTTGTTGACCACGCGGACCCGCCGGGCATGAGTGGCGTGGTAGATGACGTGGGCTTTCATGGTGGCGACGAGCTTCTCGCGTGGGTCTTTCAAGCCCGCGAGTCCGGCAGCGTTAGCGCGGAGGAGGTCCTCCATGGCGGTAATGGTGACCTCGGCGAGGAGTTCTTGCTTGGAGGAGAAGTGATTGTAGAGGCTGGAGGCGCGCATGCCGACGGCCTTGGCGATGTCCTCCATGCCCGTGGCGTGGTAGCCGCGCTGGTCGAAGAGGTCGAGCGCGGCGGCGGCGATTTGGTCGCGACGTTTCTGGTTGGCCACGGTGGGGCGTCCTCCTGTTCTAGCTAATGGTGGTTAGTGTACAGGGCAACTGCTTGACAGGTGCCGAGATTCACGTCACAATTATGGCTAATCGTCATTCGTATTACCTGGAGAAGCAACCATGTCCCACAACCTCTTCGAGCGCACCACTGACTTCCTCGGCGTCTTCGACGGCCTCTCTGAGGCCGATGCTGCTGGCTGGAAACGTGCCGCTCAGTTTCGCGAATACTCCGACCCGGTGATCAACAAGCATTGGCAAGCTTCCGAGTACCCGCTGGACTTGGTGGAGCGTTTGGGTTCCTTGGATGTGATGACGGACGGGCTGGCTGTGGAAGGCCACGAGCAGATGTCCACGCTCGGTGCTGGTTTGGCGCTCATGGAAATCACGCGTGCGGATGCTTCGATGGGTACGGTCATCGCAGTTCAGGCAGGATTGGCCATGCGCTCGATTGCGATGCTGGGTTCGGCGGAACAGAAGGCTTCGTACTTGCCGCAGATGGCCTCGTGTTCTCTGCTCGGTGCTTTTGGGTTGACCGAACCGGACCACGGCTCGGACTCCATCGCTTTGGAAACTACCGCGGTTCGCGATGGCGACGAATGGGTTCTTAACGGCGAAAAGAAGTGGATTGGCAATGGTGCTTCCGGCGGCATCACCATCATCTATGCCCGTATGGAAGACGGTAACGTCAGCGGTTTCATCGTCCCGCAGGAAACCCCCGGCTATTCCGCCACCGTGATTGAGGGCAAGCTCTCCCTGCGGGCTATCCACCAGGCGCACATCACGTTGACCGATTGCCGCATCCCCGCCGCCAACCAACTTCCGGGCTGCCGCAGCTTCAAGGACGTTTCCCGCGTGCTCACCGCGACACGCATTGGTGTGTCCTGGATGGCGCTCGGCTCTGCGGTGGCTTGCTACGAGATTGCCCGCTCCTATGTGCTCGAACGCGTTCAATTCGGCCGTGAACTGGCCAAAGCCCAAATCATCCAGCAGCGCCTTGCCAACATGGTCTTGGATCTCAGCCAAATGATGCTCACCTGCCGCGAGGTCTCCCAGCGCGAGGAAGCTGGCACCTTGGCCCCGGAGCAAGCCTCGGCGGCCAAACTCCACAACACGCGTGCCGCGCGGCGCATCGCCGCTGACGCCCGCGACATGCTCGGTGGAGTCGGCATCCTGCTGGAAAACGATATCGCTCGCCACTTCGCGGACATTGAGGCCATGCACACCTACGAGGGCACCGACACTGTGCAGTCCCTCATCATGGGCAAGAAGATTACGGGCTTCTCGGCCTATAAGTAACCAGCCGGCCGGGGATGTGGAAAGGCTCGCTTGGTGGTCCTTCTAGTTTGGTCCTCTTACTTTGGTCCCTTTGCCCTCGATCGGCGCCTGCCTTTGAGTTGTGAACATCCCCCTGTTTGACGTGATTGTTACTTTACGCGCTCGATGTCTCGGGCGCTAGGGGTTTGCCGTTGTTGATTTCTACCGTTTTAGGTGGTGGCTTGTAGACGGATTTCCGGGGTCTGGGTCTGCGGTGCGGGTGCGTCGCGTAGTAGACGGTTTCCTTTGCTCGGCGATGTTCAAGGATGTCACGCCACGTGCCTGAATACACTTCACTAGGTGTGTATCCATTCAGCCCGCTGTGGCGGTCACGGTTATTGTATTCGTCGATAATCCTGCCGATGACTTTCTGCGCATGCTGGATATCATCATAGGTTTCTAACGCATAGCGGTGATGCTTGATTGTGCGATGTGATGACTCTTCAAATGGGTTGTCATTCGAAACATTCGGCCGAATTAATGACAGCTGCACGCCGTGTTCATCCAGCATGTCCTTCATCATGTGTGAGGTCATGACTTTGCCGTTGTCGGTGTGTACGACTTCAACGCTGTGACCGTTGAGCTCCTGGTCAGCAATGACTTGTTCAATCAGGCGTGTAGCGATGGTCTTTTCCTGTCGGTGTTGGACAGTCCATCCCACAACCTTGCGCGAGTACAAATCCAACGCTGTGTAAAGATGAAAGCCTTTAGCTGGCATGTACTATATATGATAGGTGCTGTTGCAAAGTTGGGCGGAGAGCCGAGA